>CAZMPO010000005.1:6533-128852 GCA_964568425.1 uncultured Lachnospiraceae bacterium
AAAGGGCGAAAATGTTCCTCACTTCTTACCTCTTACCTATTACCTCTTACCTCAAGAACCTTCGCTGTGTACCCTATCTATATAAATCAAATTCATTTTCGCTCCAAAGGGCGAAAATGTTCCTCACTTCTTACCTCTTACCTATTACCTCTTACCTCAAAAAATCCCTCGCTTTCGCGAGGGATTTTTTTATTCTTCTGTTTCTTCGACCTGTTCGGTCTCGCCATCGCCGATGGAGATCACTACTCGGCGGTTATTCTCGACTCCGATCGAATGGGTGGTCACACCTTTGATCTTCTGGACCTCGCTGTGGATGATCCTGCGCTCGTATGCGCTCATAGGTTCGAGGGTCACGGGCTTTCCGCTTCTTAAAACTCTGTTCGACATTCTCCATGCAAGAGATCTGAGCGTATCCTCGCGACGTGAGCGATAGCCTTCGACATCGACGAGTATTCTTGTGTACTCGCGCTCGTCATCATCGCCCTCTTTCTTGTTTGCCGCAAGGTTTACAAGGTACTGGAGTTGATCAAGGGTCTCACCGTGATGTCCAATAAGGACACTCGCTTCTTCGCCACTCACTGCGATGATCTTGCCGCCGTCTTCGCGGTCGCTTGTGGTGATATTTGCAGTTATCCCCATGTTGAGGATAAGTGATTTGACAAAAGCAACACCGAGATCGATCGGTTTTTGCTCATATACGGCACGAATCTTCGCGGGAGCTTCGCCAAAACCAAGAAAACCCTTCTTCGGCTCTGCCAAGATCTCAATTTCAAGCTTGTTTGCGCTCATTCCAAAATGGTCTTCGGCTTCGCTGATCGCCGCGGCGACCGTTCTGCCTGTAGCAATAAATTCTTCCTTCATATACGTCATTTTCCTTTCAATATTGTGTCGTTTGATTACTTTGTCTTTTTATCTGACCTTGGTGGCTTATCTTCTTTAAGTTTCGGGGCGTCGCTCTTTTTGCTCTCGGTTTCAGACTCACGGCTGTCAAGCGGAAGCACGGGGAGCTCGTCCGCGTCGTCGTCATCGATATGATGGAGCGATTTGTACTGCTTGCCGGGGACAACGCGCGGATCGTCGGCGATCGTCTGTTTTGTCGCCTTGCCGCGGTAAATTCTTTCAGCCTCTTTGTAATCCTCCTCGGAGAAGACCGGGGCAGGGTACATCGCACGCAGGATAAGCTGCTGAACTATGCCGAGCAGGTTGTTGAACATCCAATAGATTCCGAGCAGAGCAGGGAAGATGAACGAGAAGTAGGTCGACATTGCCGGCATCGTGATATCCATGATCCAGTTCGAACAGCCGGCGTTTGCCGCGTTCTGATCGGTCATCGGCTGATAGGAGAGCTTTCTTGTGAGCTTTGTCGAGAAGAAAAGCAGTGCGAACGTCAGCACGGGGATGAGCAGATACCAGTTGAGTGCGAATGTCGGTGTGACCGAAAGGTCGAAATTCAGTCCGAACAGTGAGAAATCGGGGAGCTTGTCGGCAGAAAGATTTGTAAATGCCGAAACATCGATCTCGCCCGCGATCTCGGCGACCTTATCTTGGAGGGCGGCGAAATTGTCGCGAACCTGTCCGAAGAGTTGGAGGCTGTCAATCTTGCTTGCGACGGCATTTTCACCAAAATATCCCAAGCTGACTGCCGCCTCGGAGATCTTGGTCACGACCTCTTTAGGTATGCCGCAGATATACTGCAGTGGGTTTCTGATAATACTGTAGATCGCCATGATGATAGGGAACTGCAAAAGCAGGGGCAGGCAGCCGCCGAAGGGGCTGTAGCCCTCCGATTGGTAGAGCTCCATGACCTCTTGCTGGACCTTTTGCTGTGTGACCTTATCGTCGCGACCCTTGTATTTGTTTCTGATCGCCATCTCCTTCGGGCGAAGGGAGGCTTGTTTTTGCTGTGATTTCTGTTGTTTGATCGAGAAAGGGAAGAGAATGATCTTAAACATCAGAGCAAACAGCAATATCGCGAGCAGGTAGTTGCCCGTGATCGTGTTGAAGAAGCTCAGCACTTTGCCGAGCAGACCGAGTATCCAGTCAATCATTGATTATTTCCTTTCGGTTTTCTTTTTTGCGCGCTCCTTTTCGCGTCTCTCAATTCGCGCGCGTCGGCGTCGATTTATCGGCACCGGGTCGTATCCGCAACCCCCAAACGGATTACAGCGAAGAACTCGCCATACGGCAAGGGCTGTCCCGACGATCGCCCCCCACTCGGAGAGCGCATCGAGCGCGTACTGCGAGCAGGTCGGGGTAAATCGACAGGATGGGCTCCCTTTTCTTGGGGAAATGAACTTTCGATAGAACTTTATCGGCAGTGACAGCAGTTTCGACAAGGGTGACATTTTGAGCGTTTTGCCACGGTTATCGTCATTTTCGTGGTCAATCATAAAATTCTCCGCCGTCATCCTCGCGGTTTGGATCTTTGAGTCTGATCATCCCGAGTCTTCCGAAGGCATATTCAAGCTGGAGAAAGATCGCGTGCGAATTGGACGCAGGCGAGCCGACTCTTGCCGAAAACACGATGAGAAAGCCTGTTTTGATGTCGTATTTTGCGAGAAGCTCGCAATATCCCGCGCGGATGATGCGCCGAACTCTCGATCGTTCGACCGCATTTCCGATGCTTTTTGGGGTCGATATGCCGATCCTGTTGATCTTTCGTCTTTGCGGATTTTGTCGTCTGAGCAAATACGCATGCTTATCCGGCAGTACGAAGACAGTGAGATCTGCACTTGTCGTTCGTCTTCCTTTTTTATACGCTTTTACAAATAGATGATTTTCGCGAATTGCATGAAATTTCATATTTCTGCACCTCTTTTGCCCCGCTCTGCCGCAACATAGAGCCGTGAGCGTCCGTTTTTTGATTTTCGATCATTTCATCCGATAATCTGCGAATTTGCCGCGATCATGCTTTTTACCGAAAATCCGCCCGATGGGCAACTTGCTCTTCACCGGGCGGATATTTTTCTTCGGTATGGTCTGTACTCCTTGGGAAAGATAGATCTGATCCCATGTTTTCTCGTTCATGAGAGGAGTTTTCCTTTGGGGATTAGATCTTTATCCGATCACCCAAAGATCAAAATCAATAGGTGAGCTGAGCTCTGCCCTTCTGACGTCTTCTCTTGAGTACCTTGCGTCCGTTTGCTGTGGACATTCTCTTGCGGAAGCCGTGAACCTTATTTCTGGTTGCCTTTTTGGGCTGGTATGTTCTTTTCATTTCGACACCGTCCTTTCGTCTTGGTTGTTTCGTTCAATTCCGGGTGTCGTGCTGCTGTACAGACAGTACGACATGCCGTTAATTTGAGTGACGGTCGCGGAGATCTGCCGCAAACCGCCGCTCTCGATCAAATTGCGGCTCGATTATTATACATGAAAGGTAGGAAAAAGTCAAGAGAGAAAGGAAAAGTTTACAGAAAATTAACAGTGGGAAATTAGGAATTAGGAATGAGGAATTAGGAATTGGAGAGATTTGGTTGTATCGGCAACAAGGATGATGTTTTGCGAATTGGCACGATCGAACAATAAATCGGCGATGAAACAAACAAGCCACCCCCATGTGGGGGCACCGCGAATAAATTCGCGGACGCCCGCGACAAACAAGGTTTGTTTGATAACAAATCGACCGATAAAACGAACAATTGCCTATCCCCGTAGGGCGAGATCACCGCGAACTTTTTTCGCGACGCCCCCGCCCTACGGGGAAATTTTCGTTTATCACACCGATATATCATCCCCCGACCGCCCAAGAGGCGAGCGATCGATGATCGCCCCGGCGAATTTGAGGTAAGAAGTAAGATGTAAGCGGTAAGAAGTGAGGAACATTTTCGCCCATTCGGGCGAAAATGGATCTTATTTGTAATGATATCTCGTCAATATTACAACCAAATCTCGCAAATTCCTAATTCCTAATTCCTAATTTCTAATTTCCACTGTTCATTTATTGTTTAAAAAAATCTTCTCAAATCCCTTGTTTTTTTGCGGAAAATGTGCTATAATATAATGTAGGAAGTTATAAAGAAAAACAGGAGAGAGTGCAGAAAAATGCAGGAGCTTAAAACGCTTTGGGACGAGGTATCGCTGAGACTTACAGAAAAATATTCCGCGTCGGCGATCAACCTATGGTTTGAGGATGCGGGGATCATTTCACTTGACGACAACGAGGTTGTGATCAGAGTTTTCAACGCTTTTAAGAAGGGAATAATCGAAAAGCGATTCATGGGCACTCTTGCCGAGATCTTTGAGGAGCTGATCGGCTATCCGATAAGCGTCAAACTTCAACCAAAGGACGAGCCCGCGCCCGACCCGATCGGGAAACCGAAGGTTCGTGACAACGACTACAAGGTCGACGAATCGATCGAGTCGCTTCGTTTTCGTCCGGGTAACGAATATACCTTTGACAACTTCATTGTCGGCTCATCAAACAAATTCGTTTATGCGGCGGCAACCGCGGTCGCGGCGGCACCGGCTATCGATTACAATCCGCTGTTCATCTATTCAAAGCCGGGACTCGGGAAGACGCACCTTCTCAACGCGATCATGAACGAGATCTACAGAAAGAACCCGAACTCCAATATATTATACGTCAAGGGCGACGATTTCACCGTGCAGATGATCGAATCGATCCAGCACGGCACACAAGCATCATTTCGTCGCAAATATCGCAAGGCGGACGTCCTGCTGATCGACGACATTCAGTTTATCGCCGGCAAGGAAGGTACCCAAGAAGAATTTTTCCACACATTTAATGCGCTTTATGAGGATAATAAGCAGATCATCATGACCTCCGACCGTCCGCCGCGCGACATCAAGCTGCTTGAGGACAGGCTCCGCACACGCTTTGAGTGGGGGCTTATCGCCGACATTCAGCCGCCCGATTACGAGCTGAGGATCGCGATCATGCAAAACAAGGCGAAGATGCTCGGCATAACCCTTCCGAAGGACGTTACGGCGTACATGGCGGAGAATTTCAAGTCGGACATTCGCCAGATCGAGGGTGCGGTCAAGAAGATCTCGGCGCGCTGTTTCCTCTCAAAAGAGCCGATCACGCTCGAGCTTGCCAAAGAGTGCACCGCGCCCTTTATCAAAGCAGAGGCATCGCCGTCGGTCACAGCGGACAGCATAATCGCACACATCGCGAAAAAATACGGCGTGGCGGTCGATGACATTCTCGGCAGGAAGCGCACCAAGGACATTGCCAAGGCGCGAAATATCGCGATCTACTCGATCAGAAGGGTGACGGGGCTCTCGCAACCGATGATCGGCAAGAAATTCGACCGCGATCACACGACTATTTTGTCCGCCATCAACTCGATCGACGAGGAGATGAGGAAAGCACCGCTGTTCGAGCTTGAGATCAACGACCTGATAAAGGAGCTGACCGAGTAGTGTACATAACGGTATCGCAGGGATTTTCGGTCGATGACAGAACGGTTATCGGCATATTCGATCTTGACAACAGCACAAGGTCGCAGGACACGCGAAAATTTCTTCGAAAGAGCGAAAAGCAGGGCGAGGTTCGGGCGAGATCGCGTGACATACCGAAATGCTTTCTGCTTTGCGATGATTTTGTCTGCCTTGTACAGACCGCGTCGGCACAGATGGTCGGCAGGGCAAGGCAGAGCATTTCCACAACCGATCAGTGGTAAAGCCTGTTAGTTTAACATGTGGAAAGTGCTGTGGGTAACCGTTTCGGTCGGTTTTGCGGATGCAAATATCCACAGGCGTCCACAGAAAAGTCCAAAGGGTTTTCCATAACCTTTCAAAAAATCACAGGCGATTTTCGGGCGTTAATTTGTCGATGAGGCATCGATTTTCGGGCTATGTCGGCATTTTTTCGAAGTTGTCCACAGTTTCCACAGACCCTACTGCTACTACTAAGTTTTATATATATCTTATCTTATCTATATTCGCGCGAGATCGTGCACCGATCGCCCGCGATGAAAAGGTTTTGTGAGATAATAAATCGACCCACCAAAACAACCAAATCTCGCCAATTCCTAATTTCTAATTCCATCTGCAAGGAGATCATTATATGAAAATTACATTCGAACGATCAATGCTTATTGAAGTCGTTGACAAATCCATGTGCGCGGTGTCCGATCGCAATTCGGTGCCTGTTATTCAGGGCATCAGGCTTCGCACCGAGAAGAACGGGAAATGCTCGATCACGACATTCGATCTTGAAAAAGGTTTTTACACCGAGGTCGATTGCAGGATCGAGGAGCAGGGCAACTATGTAATAAATGCGGCGAAATTTTTCCGCATAATCAAGGCTCTACCCGATCTTTATGTCACGGTCGAAATAAACGACAAATGCGCTGTCACATTGACCTCGGGCAAGGCAAAATTTGAGCTTCACGCGATGCAGGGTGACACATTCCCAAACACGCCCGCATTCAAGGGTGATCGAGGATTTATCATCGAGAGCGAGGCACTCAAAAAGCTGATCGCACAGACATCATTTGCAATCGGCTCGGGTGTAGATGCGCGTCCGTCCCTTTGCGGTGCGAACTTCACGGTCAAGGGCGAAAGGCTTAAGATCGCGGCGTGCGACGGCAACAGGTTGGCAGTCCGCGAGCGGACATGCAAGCTTGTAAACCAAAACAACGACGGCTCGGAGCTTGATCTTGAGTTCATCATCCCCGGCAAAACGATCGCACAGCTGACAAAGCTTATCGCCGACAACGAGACGGTGACCATCATCTTGGCGCGCAAGCATGTGATATTCAAGCTTGAAGAGATCGTATTCTTCTCGCGTATCATCGATCAGAAGTATATCGATTACGAGCGAGTCGTGCCGAAGGGCAGGGAGACGGTCGTCCACATAAGCAGGGAAGAGCTTGCCGCATCGCTCGAGCGTGCGACGCTTGTCACCGAAGATCGCTCGTTCGGACAGCCGAAGACCTATGTTAAGGCAAGTTTTGAGGGCGATGTGCTTGATCTCAACTCGGTATCGGTCAACGGATCGGTCTATGACGAGATCGAGATCAAAAAAGAGGGCAGCGATGTCGCAGTCGGCGTGAATTGCCGCTTCCTTCTCGATGCCATGCGCGCGGCGGACACCGATATCGTTGAGCTTGTTCTGAACGGACAGCTCACATCGATCAAGATCCTGCCCGTATACGACGAAAAGAAAGAAAACAAGGGTGACGAGGATTTCCTCTATATGGTCAGCCCGGTCAGGATGAAGTAATATGTAAGAGGTAAGAGGTAAGAGGTGAGGAACATTTTCGCCCGAGGGCGAAAATGGATCTGAATTATATCGGTTGAGGGTCAATATATTACAAATTGACCGTCAAAACAACCAAGTCTCGTCAATTCCTAATTCCTAATTCCTAATTTCTAATTCAAAGGTGACGAGGATTTCCTCTACATGGTCAGCCCGGTCAGGATGAAGTAATATGTAAGAGGTAAGAGGTAAGAGGTGAGGAACATTTTCGCCCGAGGGCGAAAATGGATCTGAATTATATCGGTTGAGGGTCAATATATTATTCTCCGATCAACAAAGAGGCGGGCGATCGATGTATCGGCAACAGAGATAATGTTTTGCGAATTGCCACGATCAAACAATAAATCGACTCACCCAAACAACCAAATCCCGTTAATTTCTCATTCCTAATTCCTAATTTCTAATTCAAACCAATGTACTGTACTTTTGCCGAATATATAAACTTTCGAAATATCGCCCACGAAAAGCTTGTTTTTTCGGACGGGGTGAACATAATATACGGCGACAATGCGCAGGGAAAGACCAACGCGCTCGAGGGGGTCTATCTCCATGCCGGGTGCAGGTCGCACAGAGCTGCCCGCGATCGCGATATGATCGCTTTCGGAGCGGAGCACGCCAAGGTCAAGATCGGGTGTATCCCAAATACCCCGGGTGCACGCGAGGTCGAGCTTGATATCACATTGTCGACATCGGGCAGGCGGGTCTGTCGAAAAAACGGACTTTTTGTCAAAAGAGCGTCCGATTACATCGGCAATTTTCGTGCGGTGCTCTTTACGCCCGAGCATCTGTCGATCGTCAAGGACGGTCCGTCCGAGCGGCGCGCGTTTATCGACGGTGCGCTCTGCCAGCTATCGTCAGCCTATCTCTCGCACATGCAGGTCTACAACCGAGTGCTTCTCCAACGAAACAAGCTGCTCTCCGCCATCTCAAACGGTGAGCTCTTAGCAAAGAATGCCGAGGCAAATCTTGAGGTGTGGACTGAAAAGCTTGCCGAGGAGAGCGCGATCATCTCTGTTATGCGAGATAGATATACCAAAAAACTCTCCGAGCTAGTCGGCGATATTTTCACCGATATGACATCGGGCGGCGAGCGAGTGGAGATAAAATATTCCTCACCAAAGAGCAAGGAAGAGCTTTTGGAGCAGTTCCATACTGCAAGGGCAAGGGAATTTGCAACAGGAAGCACGCTTTATGGGGTGCACAGGGACGATCTTGATATCACGCTCAATTCTGTGGCGGTCAGATCGTTCGGGTCGCAGGGACAGCAGAGATCGGTCTCGCTTGCAATGAAGCTTGCCGAGGGAGAGATATCGAGGCTGTCGACGGGCGAATATCCGGTGTTTTTGCTTGACGATATCCTGTCCGAGCTTGACAGAGGTCGCAAAGAGTACATCATGTCGGGCATCTCGGGCAGACAGGTCATCATCACCGCATGCACAAAGGAAGATCTGTTCGATGGGGCAAACATCATTTATTGCAAAAACGGCAGATACGGCGGAGACATCGATGGGTGAGATGGAAGGACGGTCATATCGGCAACAGAGATGATGTTTTGCGATTGGCACGATCGAACAATAAATCAGCGATGTAACAAAAACGGTTTGTTATATAACAAATCGGCGATGTAATAAAAAGGCTTCCCCAATGTAGGGGCGATCATCGATCGCCCGCGACAAATAAATTTTGTCTGTATAACAAATCGACCGATAAAACAAACATCCCTTACACGGTGGTAATTGATTATTTATCTCGCCGATATATCATACGCTGATCATCAAAGAGGCGGCGGGAGCAAGCCCCCGCCCTACAGAGAAATTTTCGTTCATCACGCCGATATATCATCCCCTAATCAACAAAGAGGCGGATTTGAGGTAAGAAGTGAGAAATTTTAATTTCTAATTTCTCATTCCTAATTTCTAATTTCTAATTCCTAATTCCTAATTCTCACAGAAAGGTAAATAAAATGTCAGAAAAATTACATTCAAACTATGATGAAAATCAAATACAGGTGCTCGAAGGGCTGGAAGCGGTGCGGAAGAGACCGGGTATGTACATCGGCTCTACTTCACAGCGCGGACTTCATCATCTTGTTTACGAGATCGTCGACAACTCGATCGACGAGGCACTTGCGGGCGAATGTGACAAGATAACGGTTACACTGCATTCGGACGGCTCTTGCTCGGTAAGAGACAACGGACGCGGTATCCCTAATGCCACTCACCACAAGATGGGCATCCCGACTCCTGAGGTAGTATTTACCGTTCTGCACGCAGGCGGCAAATTCGGCGGCGAGGGTTACGCCATCTCGGGCGGTCTGCACGGTGTCGGTGCATCGGTCGTCAATGCGCTCTCATCCGAGCTTGTTTACGAAAATGCAAACAGCGGACGTCTTTGTCGCGAGGTCTTCTCACGCGGCAAGGTCAAGGAAAGCTTTTGCGACATGGGGGCGACAGATGCTCACGGACTCTATGTCAGATTCTGGCCCGATCCCGAGATCTTCACCGAGACGACCGTGTTCGATTACGAGACGCTTCTCAACCGACTTCGTGAGCAGGCATTTCTCAATGCGGGCGTGCGCATCGTTTTCGTCGACGAGCGCGTCGATCCGGCAGTCGAGAATACTCTATGCTATGAGGGCGGCATAATCTCGTTTGTCGAGCATTTGAACGCCATCAAGCACTGCGAGATGATCCATCCGCAGGTCATATATATAAAGGCGCAGAACGGCACGAACACTGCCGAGGTCGCGCTCCAATACAACACATCGTATCAGTCAAATCTGATGAGCTTTGCCAACAACATCCACACGATCGAGGGCGGCACGCACGAGGTCGGGTTTAAGACGGCACTTTCGAGGGTGCTTAACGAGTACGGCAAGAAGCTGAACATCCTAAAGGGCGATGACAAGCTCACGGGCGATGATGTCATGGAAGGTCTTTGTGCGGTCGTGTCGGTCAAGCTCCGCGATGCGCAGTTTGAGGGACAGACCAAGACCAAGCTCGGCAACTCGGACATGCGTACATTCGTTTACAACGCGGTCAACGAGAAGCTCTCCGAGTTCATGGAAGAAAATCCCGCTGTCTGCCGCGCGATACTTGACAAGGCGATGGCGGCATCGAGGGCAAGAGAGGCGGCAAGAAAGGCGCGCGATCTGACCCGACGCAAGGGTGCGCTCGAGGGTGCGGGACTGCCCGGCAAGCTGTGGGACTGCCAAGAGAGATCGGTCGATGTCACCGAGCTCTATCTGGTCGAGGGAAATTCGGCAGGTGGTTCGGCAAAGGACGGCAGAAATTCGAAGTTCCAGGCGATCCTGCCACTTCGCGGTAAGGTTCTGAACGTCGAAAAATCGCGGCTTGACAAGGTTTACTCAAATCAGTCGCTGACACCTATCATACAGTCGATCGGATGCGGCATCGGACCCGAATTTGACGCGTCGAAGCTCAGATACGGCAAGATCATCATCATGGCGGATGCCGACGTCGACGGCGCGCACATACAGATACTGCTCCTCACATTCTTCTACAGGCACATGAAGAAGCTGATCGAGGACGGGCATGTGTATCTCGCACAACCGCCGCTTTACAAGGTCTTCAAGGGCAAGCAGATCAGGTACGCATTCACCGAAAAGGAGCGCGATGACGCGATCGCCGAGCTTGGCACGAAGGGTGTCGAGGCGTCGAGATATAAAGGTCTCGGTGAGATGAACCCGTCCCAGCTTTGGGAAACGACGATGAATCCCGAGACGCGCACCCTGCTCAAGGTCACGATCGAGGATGCAATGCAATGCGACGAGGCGTTCTCGCTCCTCATGGGCGACGAAGTCGAGCCCAGACGAGAGTTTATTGAGAAGAACGCGACATATGTGACAAATCTTGACGTGTGATCATTGATCGCCCGCGACAAACAAATTTTGTCTATATAACAAATCGACCGATAAAACAAACAATTACCTATCCCCGTAGGGCGGGGGCTTGCTCCCGCCGCTCTTTGATATAGATTAAAATATCATTTGATCGTCTAAAGTATATTCAAATATAACCGATAAACGGCGGGAGCACCGCGAACTTTTTTCGCGGCGCCCCCGCCCTACAGGGAAATTTTCGTTTATCACGCCGATATATCATCCCCCTGTTGACAACTTTTCCACAAGCTGTGGAAACGTATGTTACCTTATCTTGGAAAACCTGTGCACAAGTCGGCGGTGGGGCGATGGAGAGTCTGGGCGAGATTGCTACGATATAGTGGGGTCTGCGGAGTTATCCACAGCCCACAGCCCTGTGGAAAAGTCACATAATATCATCCACAACCAATATGAAAATTACCTTGTGGAAAACCCAAAAAAATAATACCAAAAAGGAGATCAAAAACAATGAAAAAGCTGATAATACCGATCGTCATCATCATGGCGATCGTGGCGGTGATGATGCTTCCGGTCGTATTTTACGAGAGCGGAAAGTGGAAACTTTTCTCGGCAGGAGACGACGGAGACGACCGTGTCATATCGGTCGGCAGGTTTTACAATGTTGTTTTGAGGCTCTTTAAGAGGGACAATGTATGAGCAACCGCACAAGGATCATCATCAAGGCGGTATTTCTTGCGATATTTCTTGTCCCCTACCGCATAAAGATCAAAAGAGACGAGGACGGGAGATTTGAGGGGATAAGCCTCAAGGCTCTTGCATGGCAAATATAATAAATATGAAAAAATACAACCGAAAGGAACTTATAATATGAAAAAGAGAACACTTATCATGAGCGCGGTCGCAGCCGCAGCGGTACTTCTTCCTTACAGAGTCGAGAAGGACGACAAAACGGGATCGCTTAAGATCAATGCGATCGGCTACAAGATCAGCCGTGACTATGCCGAGGGCGACATCACGCTGTCCATCCCGGGCATCGGATTCAAGCTCCGCAGAAAGGGCGTCGGCAGAACGAAATCGACACCTCTCTTTGCGCGTGCGCTTGCACTTGCGGCACAGAAAGGGCAGATCTCGGCGGATTATATCGTGAGAAAGCTGTCTGTCGGTCAGGCATGTGCCGAGGCGTTTGTTGAGATGATGCAGGAATACGGCATCCTCGGCGAGCGCGGCGACAACGGCAATTTCCCCGTAGTTGCGGACAAAGAGGCGATAGAAAAGTTATCGCAGACAATAGAGGCGTGAGGTAGTGTGTCGTTTCGGCAACAGAGATGATATTTTGCGATTAGGTACGATCAAACAATAAATCGACCCACCCAAACAACCAAATCTCGCAAATTCCTAATTTCTAATTCCTAATTCCTAATTCCCACAGAAAGGTATATTCATGAGTAAAAAAGACAGCAAAGATCAGATCGAGAATTATGAATTTCCCGATCAGAAGATAGTTGACGTGCAGATGGCGAAGGAGGTCAAAAAATCCTTCATCAACTATGCAATGTCGGTCATTGTCAGCCGTGCGCTTCCCGATGCTCGCGACGGACTCAAGCCTGTCCATCGTCGCATACTGTACGCAATGTTTGAAGACGGTCTGACCTATGACAAGCCCTATTGCAAATCGGCGACGACTGTCGGTAACGTGCTCGGACGCTATCATCCGCACGGCGACTCTGCAGTTTATGACAGTATGGTACGTCTGGCGCAGGGATTTTCGCTTCGTTATCCGCTGATCGACGGTCAGGGCAACTTTGGTAACATCGACGGCGACCAAGCGGCGGCTTATCGTTACACCGAGGCGAGAATGTCCCGTCTTGCAAACGAGATGCTCACCGACATCCGCAAGGGTGTTGTTGACATGATCCCGAACTTCGACAACAAGCATCTCGAACCGTCCGTGCTTCCGTCGCGCTTCCCGAACCTTCTTGTGAACGGTTCGATGGGCATCGCGGTCGGCATGGCGACAAATATCCCTCCGCACAACATGAACGAGGTCATCGACGGCGCGACATATTTAATGGACAACCCCGATGCGTCGCTTGCCGATCTGATGCAGTTCATCAAGGGTCCCGATTTCCCGACCGCGGCGATCATCTGCGGCACATCGGGCATTCACGAGGCATACGCCACCGGCAAGGGCAGGATAACAGTCCGCGCGCGTTGCGAGGTCGATGAGGAAAAGCATCGCATCGTCGCAACCGAGATCCCGTATGCGGTCAACAAAGCGCAGATGGTCGAGGCAATGGCTGCCTGCGTGAAGGACAAGCGCATCGAGGGCATCACAGCCATCCGCGACGAGTCGGGCAAGGACGGACTTCGCGTCGTTATCGAGTATCGCCATGACGCCAACGGCAACGTCATCCTGAATCAGCTTTACAAATACACACAGCTCCAGGACACGTTCGCGGTCAACATGCTCGCGATCGTCGACGGTGTGCCGAAGGTGCTCTCGCTCAAAGAGGCACTGTCGATCTACATTTCGCACCAAGAGGATGTGACCGTCCGCAGGATCAGGTTCGATCTTGATGCCGCACTTCGCGACATGCACATATTCGAGGGCTACAAGATCGCCATCGACAACATCGACCGCGTCATCGCGATCATCCGCGCATCAAGCTCGGTATCTGATGCGAAGGTCAACCTCATGAACGCATTTAAGTCGGAGGAGCTGACCGACAAATTCGAGGAGCTTGCCGATTACGAGTCGGCAAAGAACGGCGGTCTGTCCGAGGCACAGGCTCAGGCGATCGTTGAGATGCCGCTCGGCAGACTCTCGGGCATGGAGCGTGACAAGATCGAGGAAAAGCTTGCCGCCCTTGCCGAGCTTGTCAAAGGGTACCGCGCCGATCTCGCGTCCGAGTCGCGTATCAAGGAGATCATCAAGGCGGATCTTGCCGAGATCAAGAGAAAATACGGCGACGAGCGTCGAACCGAGATCACCGAGTCGGATGATGATATCATCTACGAGGATCTCATCGACAGACATACCTGCGTGATCACCATGACTCACGCCGGCTACATCAAGCGTCAGAACAACGATGTCTATGCCGCACAGCGTCGCGGTGGCAAGGGTATCATTGGTATGACCACAAAAGAAGAAGATTTTGTTGAAAAAGTCATAGCTGTTGACACGCATTCACTGCTGATGATGTTCACAAACACAGGCAGGGTGTACACGACGAAGGCGTATCGCGTGCCCGAGGCAGGCAGAACGGCGAAGGGCTCGAACATAGTCAATCTGCTTGAGATGGCAGAGGGCGAGAAGATCACCGCGATGATAGCGGTAAACGGATTTTCGCCCGACGAGTACCTGCTCTTTGTCACGAAGGGCGGCACGGTCAAGCGGACGGCACTTTCGGAGTTTGAGATACAGCGAAAGGGCGGCAAGATCGCGATATCGCTCGACGAGGGCGACGAGCTTGTGTATGTTCGCCACACGACAGGCTCGGATGATATAATGATCGCGACGCATGACGCGAACGCGGTCAGATTTACCGAGACCGATGCGCGCGTGATGGGCAGAACGGCTCGCGGCGTGCGCGGCGTTCGCCTGGACGAGGGCGACTATGTAGTGGGATGCGCGCTGGTCGAGGATGACAAGTCGCTGGTCAGCATTACAGAGGGCGGATTCGGCAAACGAGTTTCGTTTGACGAATATGCCTGCAAAAATCGCGGCGGCAAGGGCGTGCGTTGCCACGGTCTGTCCGAAAAGACAGGCGGACTTTGCTCGATCGCGAGCGTATCCGAAAGCGATGATCTGATGCTGATCACGTCGGACGGAACAATGATCCGTCTGCCGGTGTCGGACATCCCCACCTACGGCAGATCAGCCGGCGGCGTCATCGTCATGAGATTGTCCGACGGCGATAAAGTAGTAAATTTCGCCGCAATAGCGGAAGAAAAAGAGGAAGAATAAGCGGGATGAATCGACGATATCACGAAGTTACGCCGAAGCCTCCCTTTTGGAGAAACGATGATTAAATCGACCGTTAAATAAAGGTATCCCCTGTAGGGCGGGGCGCCGCGAAAAAATTTCGTTTATCACGCCGATTTGTTACAAATCGACCCACCCAAACAACCAAATTCCGTTAATTCCTAATTCCTAATTTCTAATTTCTAATTCCTAATTTCCCCAATTCCCTCGGAGGTCACACTTATGAAAAAACTGCTGCCGATCATACTCATCATCTCGTCCATCCTGACCCTTTGCTCCTGCGGAGGACCCTATTCGGGCAAGGAGGGGGAGGTTCGCGAGATACTCCTGCCTCTGCTCAAAAAGGACGCCGTGATAAGCTCCTATATTTGGGGCGATGCGTTCGAGATCGGCGAAGAGGTCTCGACTGCCGAAAAAAACAGTCTGACCGCGCTTTACAAATATGTTGCCGACGACTCGCCTTATAAAAGCTGTGACGAGCTGCGCGATGCCGCGAGCGAGATCTATTCGGAGGATCTGATGGCGACCATCTCCGCATTCGCATTTGAAAACAATGACACGGTCATGTCGCGATTTTGCGACGCCGATTCGGGCGATGTGCGGTTGAAGATAGATGTTTCGCAAAATCACGGCTCGTTCAATCTCACCGCGCACATCTTCACCGACACGCTGAAGGTGACTCGCTCGACCGCAACGATAATCGAGTGCGAGGTCGAGTTTGCAGCCGGTGAATCGGACGCGAGACGATCGATGACGGTCAAGCTCATAAAAGAGGGGGACACATGGAAGCTTGACAGCCAAACATGGGTCAAAAGTGTAGAATAAATGGTAAATAACGATATTTTTGCCGACATTCGCCCGAGCGATGAGGTTCGCGGAGAACTGCTTTTCTCGGACAGCTCCGCGCCGCCGTCTGCCGTGAAGCTTTGGTTTTGGATACTCTTCGGCGATTTTATTGCCGCGATACTCTACGGCGTCGCGGTCGAGGCGGCAAACGGCAGCATCGACGCGCAAATGGAGGGTGCGCCCGCTTTTCTCATCACAGCGGCTGTGATATCGATCTTTTTGTTCTTTTACATCCGCAAAAATGTCACCGCGATCGTCTCGCACATCGAGATATACGAAAGGGCGGTGCTGATATCCGCACCGAAGATCGCCGGCGGCGCAAAGCGTGCGCACGCCGAGGACGAAAACGAGATCCGCGCGTTCTATAGAGGTGATGTCAAAGATGTTACCCAAAAAGGCAAACGTATGGTGATCACCGACAGCACAGGCGAGCGGTATTATTTCCCGAGAATGAAAAGATCCGAGCAGATCTTCACGAGACTTCAAGGATTTCGGGAGTAAATGATAAATTGGCGATGAAACGAACATCACCCACACGGCGGTAATTGATTATTCATCACGCCGATATATCATCCCCCGCCCTACGGGAAAATTTCGTTTATCACGCCGATTTGTTACAAATCGACCCACCCAAACAACCAAATCTCGTTAATTCCTAATTCCTAATTCCTCATTCCTAATTAACCCAGAAAGGATGTTATACACTATGGCAAAAGCAAAAAAGTCGGCGGCTCCGGTGGCGGTTTCTGTTCCTGTCGGGGACGCGGACGCGAAAAAGAAAGCACTTGAGACTGCTATATCTCAGATCGAAAAAGAATTCGGCAAGGGCTCGATCATGAAGCTCGGCGAAAACAGCGCGATGAGCGTTACCGCCGTCTCGACCGGCTCGCTTACACTCGACATGGCACTCGGCATCGGCGGTCTTCCGCGCGGTCGTGTCGTCGAGATCTATGGACCCGAATCATCGGGTAAGACCACACTTGCGCTCCATTGTGTGGCGGAAAATCAAAAAGTCGGCGGCACTGCAGCTTATATTGACGTCGAGAACGCGCTCGATCCCGTTTACGCGAAGGCACTCGGCATCAACATCGACGAGCTTCTCGTCTCACAGCCCGACTCTGCGGAGCAGGCACTCGACATAACCGAGTCGCTCGTTCGCTCGGGAGCTGTCGACATCATCGTCGTTGACTCGGTCGCGGCACTCGTTCCGCAGTCGGAGGTCGATGCCGAGATGGGCGCGTCGCAGGTGGCTGTCCAGGCAAGGCTCATGTCGCAGGCACTGCGCAAATTGACCGCCGCGATCTCGAAGACGAGCTGTATCGTCATCTTCATCAACCAGCTCCGCACGAAGGTGGGCATCGTTTACGGCAACCCCGAGGTCACGACGGGCGGCAACGCGCTGAAATATTACGCGTCTGTCCGACTTGACGTGCGCCGCATCGACTCTCTCAAGAACGGTTCGGAGACGCTCGGCAACCGCACGAGGGTCAAGGTCGTCAAAAACAAGGTCTCGTCGCCGTTCAGGATCGCCGAATTTGACATTTTGTACGGCAAAGGCATATCTAAGGTTGGCGAGATACTCGATCTTGCGGTCGAGCTGGGCATCGTCGAAAAGTCGGGCGCGTGGTTCTCGTACAACGAGGAGAGGCTCGGACAGGGTCGCGACAAGGCAAAGCAGACGATCGAGGACAATCCCGAGCTTATGCGCGAGCTTGAGGAGAAGATCCGTTCGTCGGGCGTCTCGACGATCGATAAAGAGGACGATCTGCTTCTTGACACCGGGGATTTTGACGTAGACATCTGATAAATCTAGATAAAGGACGAATAACGGCAAATATGGGAAAGAAAATACCGCGAAGAGAGCCATCCGGCAAGCGACTGGGCAGGCTCGAAATAGAGGGACAGGAGATCGACGAGCATCTTGACAGAGGCGAGTACGACAAATGTCTTGAAACGGCGATGCGAATAATAATGTTCGGCGACAACTCGAAGAAGATGATGCGCGACAAGCTAAACGGAAAGGGATATTCGAGCGAGATCGTTCATCTTGTGATCGATCGGATGGTCGAGAAGGGGCTGATCAACGAAGCACCGCTTTTCGATGCGATGGTGCACAATCTTGCGATCAAGAAATTTTACGGCAGGTCGCGAGTCAAGCAGGAGATGCTGTTGAAATTTGACCGCGAGTCGGTCGATGCGATGCTCGATAAGAGTCTGAAGGATGTAAGCTTCCACAGGCAAGCCAATGAATTTGCCGCAAAGAATTACGCAAACGGCAAGGACAGGCTGATCAGAGCGATGAAGGCGCGCGGTTACGACAGCAGGCAGATCATGCTCGCCATCGAAAAGGTCGAGGACGAGCTTCGCGAGCAAAACGGCGGTGTTCTGCGCAAGACGCGCGAGATCAAGACCCCGAAATCGCGACGGAATTTTTGATTTTTGATGCATATATAATAAAATGGAAGAAAACATTCAAAAAAGAGCCTTGGGGATCGCCGCTCTGACCCTCGGGGCTGCCATGTACATCCTGTCGTTCTCGCTCTCGGCGGTCTTCGACATTGACATTTTCAGAGAGGTTGCCGTAGGCGAGAGCATATCGGCAAAGATTCGCGAGAGGCTGGTCGTCTCGGCGATCATCGGCGGGGTGGCGTGTCTGCTCTTTCTCGTTGGCGCGCCGACCGCATTCGGCAGTCATCACAGACGCTCGTCAAGGGCAGCGGCGATATCGCTTGCCCTGCTCCCGATCGAGCGAGCCGCGATGCTTTGGGTCAGATATTATGTCTATTGTCTTTCGTCGGTCTCGTCGAGAGCGATCAGGGAGCGTTTCGTCGCCAATTCGGGTACGCTCGAATGGATCGTGATCGCAATGACCCTCGCTCTCGGAGCCATAGCCTTCGCATCACGCCACGCGAAGGAGTACTGAGGCGAGATACGAGATACAAGATACTTGTGCCGCGAAGATTTTGATATTCACCTGTCGAGATGATGTGTCGGCGGGATACGACCGCCCGCGACAAACAAGGTTTGTTATATGATAAATCGACCGACGAAACGAACAAGTTTTGCCAATTCCTAATTCCTAATTCCTCATTCCTAATTGAAAGAAAGTGCTGCTTATGATAAAAGTTGGATTTGTATCACTCGGATGTTCGAAAAATCTTTGCGACACCGAGGTCATGCTTCATGTGCTTGAGGCTGCCGGCTGTGAGATCGTCGCTGACGAGACACAGGCGGATGTCATCATCATCAACACCTGCGCATTCATTGAAAGCGCGAAAAAAGAGGCGATCGACAACATTCTCGATGTCGCTTGGCTCAAAAAACACAGGTCGCTCCGCGGGATCGTCGTTTGCGGCTGTCTGGCTGAACGCTATCGCGAGGAGATCTTCACCGAAATGCCCGAGGTCGATGCTCTGATCGGCGTCGGCTCGCTCGCAAATATTTACGAGGCAGTCAAGTCGGCGTACGATCATGAAAAATATTCCTCATTTGAGGACAAAAACAGCTGTCCTCTCGGCGGAGAGCGACTGCTCACGACCGAGCCGCACATGGCGTACCTGAAGATCGCCGAGGGATGCGACAACAGATGCACATATTGTGCCATCCCCTCGATACGCGGAAGGTTCAGATCGCGCCCGATCGAGGACCTGGTCGAGGAAGCGAAAGCACTTGAGGAGTCGGGATGCCTTGAGTTGAACATCATCGCGCAGGACACCACACGCTACGGGCTTGATCTGTACGGCGAGTACTCGCTCGCCCGTCTTGTGCGCGCCATCACCGACGCGACCACCATCCCATGGATACGCCTGCTCTATTGCTACCCCGACAAGATCACCCCCGAGCTGATCGACGAGATGAAGAACAATCCCCGACTGCTCCACTACATGGATCTGCCGATCCAGCACATAAACGACGGCATCCTTCGCCGTATGAACCGTCACGGCGGCGCGGAGCTGATAAAGGAAAATATTGCCAAACTCAAGTCGGAGATCCCCGATCTTGTCGTGCGCACGACCGTGATCGTCGGCTTCCCGGGCGAGAGCGAGGATGCATTCTCCGAGCTTTGCGAGTATGTGAAGTCGGAGCGATTTGACAGGCTGGGCGCGTTCACCTATTCGGCTGAGGAGGGAACGCCTGCCGCCGAGTTTGAGGGGCAGATCGACGAGCAGGTCAAAGAGGACAGATA
This sequence comes from uncultured Lachnospiraceae bacterium, assembly GCA_964568425.1. Lineage (GTDB taxonomy): Bacteria > Bacillota > Clostridia > Oscillospirales > CAG-272 > CAKSQF01. Next base: position 26,641 of record CAZMPO010000005.1, read on the forward strand.
CGACATCATCATGCGCGAGCAGCTGGCAGTCAGCGATGAAAAGAATCGCGGCAGAGTCGGCAGTGTGGTGACGATGCTGATTGAGGGCTTTGACCCGGTGTCGGAGGCGTACTATGGCAGAAGCTATGCCGAGGCAGCCGATGTTGACCCGAAGATCTACTTCACGGGACGTCCGGGGCAGTACAAGGTCGGCAGTTTTATCAAGGCAGAGATCACAGATGTGCTCGATTACGATCTGATCGCCGAGCCGATCGAACAATAAATTTACGGGAGTTGTAATTATGTCAGAAACAGAGACGAAAAAAGGCGGATGTCCGAAAAATCTGCCGAACATTTTGACGGTTGTCCGCGCGCTTTTGGTGCCGGTCTTCATGGCATTTTTGATATTTGATCTTTTCGGGGACATGTGGACAAGACTTATCGGCGCGGCGGTCTTCGGGCTGATCTCGCTGACCGACATGATCGACGGCAAATTGGCGAGGAAATATAATTTGATCACCGATTTCGGCAAGTTTCTCGATCCGCTTGCCGACAAGCTGTTGGTGCTCGGCGCGATGCTGTCGCTGATGATCTACATGGGTGACGATCGCACATTCGCGATCTTGGTCGCATTTTCGACATTTATCGTCATTTTTCGCGAGCTTGCGGTGACATCGCTTCGCCTGATCTGCAAAAACGGCGACGGCAAGGTGATCGCTGCGAACATGGCAGGCAAGATCAAGACGGTCTCGCAAATGATCTTCATCTTAGCCGCCCTTCTCGAACCGATCGTGTGGGACTATCTTGTCCTGACATACCTGTCGCTTGCCGTCATGGTATTCATGACGGTCTATTCGGGGGTCAATTATTTCTTGATCTATCTTCCGATGATGAAGAAAAAGTGAGATTTGGCGGGGGAGCTCGACCGATGCGGAAGAGTCCTTGGCAAAATTTTGTTGCGATATCGCCGATATATCATCCCCCGATCAACAACGAGGCGGGCGATCGATGATCGCCCCTACAGGGTGGGGGACGGTTGTATCGGCAACCGATATAACATCTCTGCGATATTACAACCAAACCCCGCGGGTTCCTCATTTCTAATTTCTCATTCCTAATTCCTAATTCAAAAAGGTTTCTTATGTCAAATTCATCAAAACTTATCGTAATCGACGGGCTGGACGGCTCGGGGAAGGGCACGCAGAGCAGACTGCTTGTCGAACATCTTGAAAACAACGGTCATCCCGCACGCAGGATCGACTTTCCGCGGCATGGCAAAAAATCCGCCGCGCTTGTTGACGGCTATCTTTCGGGCGAGCTTGGCGGACATCCCGACGACACGGGCGCGTATGCCGCGGCGACGCTCTTTGCGGTCGACAGGTATTGGTCCTACCGCACCGAATGGGGGGATGACTACCGCTCGGGCAAGATCATCGTCGCAGACAGGTACACGACCGCGAACGCCGTGCATCAGTGTTCGAAAATGCCGCGCCCCGAGTGGGACGCGTTCCTCTCCTGGCTTTGGGAGAACGAATATCAGCGCATCGGCATCCCTGCGCCCGATCTGACCATCTATCTTGAGATGCGCCCCGACATCTCGCGCCGACTGATTGCATCGCGCGCCGAAAAAGAGGGCAGGGCGACCGACATTCACGAGCGGGACACGAGCTATCTCGACCGCTGTTACGAGGCGGCACTTTACGCCTGCGACTACCTCGGATGGACAAAAATTTGCTGTTATGAGGGCGACGAGCCCCGTCCGATCGAGGATATCGCGAAAGAAATTTCGGGAATTGTCGATGTGCTTATCAATTAACAAAATTACGCATTTTCGTTTATAAAGGAGGCATAATATTATGGTATATGTATTTTTGGCAGGCGGTTTTGAGGAGATCGAGGCGATATCGTCGATCGACATCCTTCGCCGCGCCGGGCTTGAGGTCACCACGGTCTGCGTCGGAAGCGAACCCTTTGTCGCAGGCGCACACGGGGTCATCGTTAAGGCGGACAAAAACATATCGGAGCTTGATCTGACCGAGCGTCCCGAAATGCTCGTTTTCCCGGGCGGTGCGACCTCGACCGAGAGGATGCTTTTCAACAAGCGCATGGAAAATTATATACTCGCGGTTGCCGCCGACGAGAGCGTCAAGGTCGCCGCCATCTGCGCCGCACCGAGCGTTATCGGATTTTACGGTCTGCTTCGCGGCAGACGCGCGACCTGCTACCCCGGGTACGAGGACAGACTGATCGGCGCGATACATGCTGACGAGTCGGTCGTCCGCGACGGAAGGTTTTTGACCGGCGTCGGACCTGGCGCTTCGATAGAGTTCGCACTCGCCGCCGTGGAGATGATCTGCGGCAAGGAAAAGGCGGACGAGATCGCAAACGCAATGCAAATTCGCTAATACATAGACACAACACACAAAATTCGTAGAAAAACGCAGGAGAAAGAAAGCCGTTATGAAGGGCAAGAGGATAGAGAAGAACAAACAGACAAAGATCGGGGAGAATTTGCGCGAGGTGAAGGCGGTGCTGAGGAAGGATTACAAACAGCGTCGCATATCGATCACGCCCGACGAAAAGGCTCAAATGGATGCCGCGATAGTGCGCCGCCTGATCGGGCTTCGCAGTTATTGCTACTCTGACAATTTGCTTCTCTACTATCCGCGCCCCGACGAGATCGACATTTTGCCGCTTGCGAGGCAGGCGATCGCCGACGGGAAGGCGGTCTATTTCCCGATATCGGGAGAGAAGGGTATAATGGAATTTCGCCGCGTTGTCGATCTTGACTCTGAATTTTCGCCCGGCAAATTCGGCATTCGCGAGCCGAGCACCAACTGTCCCCTGCTTGACAAGTCTGTGGCGATCGGCGCGACGCTTGTGATCATGCCTGCGCTGTCGATCGATCGCGAGGGCTATCGTCTGGGCTACGGCAAGGGGTATTACGACAGATATTTGATCGACCTCACCGCGTCGGTGATCGGCATCGTCTACGATCGCCTGCTTGCCGACAAATTACCCCGAGGCAAATACGACCGCCGCGCCGACCTCGTCGTGACCGATCAGCAGACGATTTTTATGTGATATCGCCGATATATCATCCCCCGATCAACAAAGAAACGGGCGATCGATGATCGCCCCCGGCGGATTTGAGGTAATATGTAATAGTGAAGAGGTAAGAAGTGAGGAACATTTTCGCCCGTGGCGAAAATGGATTTGATTTGTAATGATATCTCTGCGATATTACAACCAAATCTCGCAAATTCCTAATTTCTAATTTCTCATTCCTAATTATCTCGACAGGTGAATATCCAATCCCCCCGCACAAATATCTTGTATCTTTTATCTTGCAACTAATTCCTAATTCCTAATTCCTAATTTCTAATTTCTAATTTCCCCAGAAAGGATCCGCCGTGAAAAAGCTGAAACCTGCGACCAAGGTGCCGCTGCTTGTTATTGTTATATACAGCCTCCTCGCGGCATCGTCCGCGTTGACATTTCTTTGGGGCAAGGACGCGGACTCGGCGTTTGCGTCGGCTATCGTTATCCAAATTCTCGTTTTTGTCATGCCGACCGTTTTTTACAGCCGATTGACCTCGCTTTCCTTCTCGAAAAAGCTCAATCTCCGATTTTTTCCGCCGACCAAGATCGTGCTTATCATCGGTCTGCTCGGCGTGATGATCTTCGGCTCGCTGACTGTTGGTCTGCTTTGGAGTTCGCTGATCGATATCCCGTCTGACGGCGGCATCCCGAACAGCATTTATTCGATGGACCCGATCTATGTGATCACGGCGTTCTGCGTTGTCCCTGCCGTCTGCGAGGAATTTGTCTTCCGAGGTGTCCTGCTTTCCGAATATTCGACCTACGGTCCGCTCGCCGCCATCTCGATCACCTCGATCCTTTTCGCAATGTCCCATTTTTCATTTACCGAACTGCCGACGCGCATCTTCTGCGGTATCATCCTCGCCGCCGCGCTCTATATGACCAAGAGCCTTTTCGCCCCAATGTTGCTCCATCTTGCCAATAATTTGGTCAGCGTTTACCTTCTTCCTTATGTCAATGCGGTCGTCCTGCAACCGAGGGGTGCGCTATTTTCGGTCTTCATCGTCGGCACGCTCTTTCTTGCCTGCCTTATCATCGTCTTCCGCGAGGGCGAGTCGGTCTATTTCGAGTTTGCCTATGACCCCACCTACTCGGGCGGTCGTCGCGATCTCGCACCCGGCAAAAAGGACAGCGCGCTTGTCGCTTTCTTCTCGCCGACGCTGATCATATGCCTCTTGATGTTCGTCATTTTGTCAATAAAATGACCATTATCTTCAACTAAAAAGGAAATTTTAGCATGGATAATTTCGATAAAAACGAAAATCTCGAAAATCTCGATAACAACGAAACAGATCTCAAAAAGGGGAGCGGGATTTTCGACCCTTCGACCGACGGCGAGCCCGATCTGATCGGATTTTCGCCGAGTGCCGATTTTGTGAACACCGACATGCCGAGCGACACCGACGCCCCTGCCGCACGATTTGACGACCTCGTCAACGAGCGAGGCGAGCTTGACGTCCCCGAGATCAAGGTCAAAAAGAAGAAAAAGGTGATCCACGACGCCGGCGGACCCATCCGATCACTCGGCGTGTCGGTCGCCATCCTGTCCGTCTGCCTGATACTCGGCATAGTCGGCGGCATTTTGATCCTCTCGGTCGCAAACGATCTCTTCTCATTTGTCTACGAAAAGGACGAACTCGGTGAGGCTGTTGTCTACACCGTGACCATCGACGACCCCGGACTCTCGCCGCGTGAGGTCGGCGAGATCTTGAGAGAGGAGGGCGTCATTCGCTATCCGTTTGTCTTCAAACTCTATGCACAGCTCAAGAAAAAGGACAATTTTGCCGTAAAATGCGGAACATACAATATATCCGCGTCTGCAAATTATGATTCCATCATGACCGCGCTGAACCCGACGCCGCCGCGTGAAGAGGTGACGATCACCTTTACCGAGACGATGACGACCGATGATGTGATCGATCTGTTCCTTGCCAACGGTATCGGCACGCGCGAGGGCTTTGAAGAGGCGATCAACGAATATAATTACAGCTATTGGTTCATGGAATATCTGACGCCCGATCAGCTCTCGCCCGATCGCTACTACAGGCTGGACGGATATCTCTACCCCGACACGTACAGATTCTTCACCGACAGCTCGGAGATCGCGGCGATCGACAAGATGCTTTCGAATTTCGACCGCTATTTCGGGTCGATCTACAAAACCGCGTGCGATGAGCGGTCGATGACGCCCGATCAGATCGTCACGCTCGCCTCGATGGTGCAAGCCGAGGCAAGTCGCGTGACCGACTTCACGTTCGTCGCCGCAGTCTTCGACAATCGACTGAACTCGAGGACATTCGAGGGCAGGCTCGATTCGGACGCCACCGTGCAATATTATTTCAGGCATGTCGAGGGCGCGCGCCACGACAAGGTCTCCCCGGACGATCTCAAGGTCGACACGCCCTACAACACATATTTGTACAAGGGTCTGACCCCGGGTGCGGTCTGCAATCCGTCGATCGACGCCCTCCGCGCGGCACTCTATCCCGAGGAGAATTGCCCGTATTACTATTTCGTTTCGCGTTCGAACGGCGTGATGCTCTACGCGAAGACGCTTGCCGAGCACAACAGGAATATCGAGACGGTCAAAAAAGAGGATCAAAGCTCGGGCGTCGGCGGATACGAGTGAGAGGCAGGGGATAGGCATGAATGAATATCCGAAATCGGCTGATACGCTCACCGAAACGGTGGTCGGCGGACGAAGGTTCGTGCGTGTCGCGATCAGCTCACCTGCTTCACTCGGCAAGGACAGTCCCGAAAAATTTGCGCTGAAATACGGGAGCGACAGGGTTCGCGCCGACGATATCCTCGTGTTTTCGGCGCAGGCTATAGCTATTTACCAAAAAAATTACTATTTGCTCACAAGCGTAAAACCGTCGTTTATCGCTGAAAAGATATCCAAAATGGTGAAAAAAGGGCAGATGTCGAGCGTCTTCACCGACGCGCGCGCAACACAGGCAGGCATCGCCGAGCTTGGACTGCCGCGATTTTTGGTAGGCGCGCTCATGGAGAGATTTTTCAAAAAGGGATATTTTTCCAAAATAATCGGCGAGGACGGCAGGCTGATGGACCTGTGCGTGGTGGACGATCGCAGTGTGCTGACGCTCTGCCCGGACGATCTGATGCTGGTGGTCGAGAACATTGCCGAGGAGCTGGGGGTTCGCACGGTCATTGCCGATCTGCGGCGTGACGCGAGAGTCATTGCCATGTCGGAGAGCTCGCTCGACACCGATGAGCTCGAGGAGATCCTGCACGACGCCCCCATGCGAGTAGGCAACCGCCGCGTCCCGATGGCAATTGTTAGGGAGAATTAGGAATTAGGAATTAGGAATTAGGAATTAGGAATTAGGAATTAGGAATGAGAAATTAGGAATGAGGAATTAAAATTCATTTTCGCCCGAATGGGCGAAAATGTTCCGCACCTCTTACCTCTTACCTCTTACCTCAAAAAAGTCCTGCCATCGCCGAAAAGGCGATGGCGGGATTTTTTACAGTCTTGGTTTGTCCACAAATTCGATCTCGGGTGTTGTGTAAAAATCCGATTCAAAGACGATTATCTCGTTTTCGCCCTCGTGGAGGTAGGGGGCGGGGAGATAGAGGGTCTTTTGCGGGCCTGCAGGGAGGTAGAATCTGCCGAGATTGTGACCGTTTACTACCACAAATCCCTTGACGAAATTGTCAAGGCTCACGAAGGTATCGCAGGGCGCGCCCTCGATCGTCAGTGTTCCGCGCAGGAAGACGGGTGTCTGCTCGTCGGGCTCGGTCTTCGTGAACCGCAGTCCGGACAGGTCATCCATCGGCAGGGGGTACTGCTTCCAGCCGAAATGATATTGATAGTCAAATCTTACGCCCGAGATGCCCTTGCGATCGCGCAGCTTCGGTCCGTAATTGACACGCCCCATGTTTTCGCACAAAATGTCGAGTCGATGGGGGCGTCCGTCGCCGCCGACGTGCGGCAGGATCTCGGGTGGCGGCATGCGTCTGCGATCGTAAACGCCGCTCGCCTTGCCGTCAATGAACACAAGTGCCCTGTCGTGCACCTTTTCGATGGTCAGTGCGCGCGACTCGCTCTGCGGCAGGGTCTCGGTTCGATAGAGCATGTAGCCGAAATCTTGACCGAGATCTTCCATATATTTTGGGTTTGGCGTGGAATATTCTGTCGAAAGTCTATCGATGTTGTCGAAAAGCGGTGCAAATTCGTCAAGTTTCAGCTTTCCGTAGGCGCGCTTTTCGCTCTCGCGTGCGGTCAGGGGAACAGAGTGCCCCGTCCTCTCGGCGATCATCTCGCGCACACTGTAGTATGCCTCGGTGCGGTCGCCTGCCTCGGTCAGCAGGGCGTTGTAGTCGTAGCTTGTGACGGTCGGCTGATAGAAATCGTAGTAATTCGCGCCGTTTGTGAAGGCGAAGTTCGTGCCGCCATGGAACATGTAGAAGTTGAAGGACGCGCTGAGGTCGAAAAATTCGCCAAGGTCGCGGCAGATCTCGTCTGCGGTGCGCACATGATGCTCCTCAAACCAGTGATCGAACCATCCGCACCAATATTCACCACACATCAGCGGTTGATCGGGGCGGAACTTTCTTAATATTTCGAGATTTTGTTTCGGTTTTGAGCCGAAATTTGCGACAGCGAGGACGCCGTCGAGCGTTCCGCCGCTGAGCATAAGCTCGGTCGGACCGTCCGAGGTGAAATAGAGGCAGTCCATGCCGCAGTCCTTGTAGATCTGCTCGATCTTTGCAAGATAGGTCTTGTCGTTGCCGTAGCTGCCGTACTCGTTTTCGATCTGGAGCATGATGATGTTGCCGCCCTCGCCGGTGAATTTCGAGACATGCGAGAAAAGCTCGTGCAGATAACGCTCGAAATGGGAAATAAACCGCTCATCGGCACAGCGAAGGGGCATATTTTCGGCAGGGAGGAGCCATGACGGCAGACCGCCGAGGTCAAATTCGGCGCAGATATAGGGACCCGGGCGAAGGATGACGTTCAGCCCAAGCTCGGATGCAAGGCGGATGTACTCGGCGACGTCGAGCATGCCCGAGAAGTCGTAAACACCCGGTCTGCGCTCGTGCAGATTCCAGCATGTGTAGGTCTCGACCGTGTTGAAGCCGCCCTCGACGAGCTTTTCAAGCCGATCGCGCCAATACTCGCGCGGTATGCGGAAATAGTGCATAGCACCCGAGAGGATGGTGTATTCGTCACCATCCAGGTAAAATTTGTCGTTTTTGTAGTTGAGTCGTGACATAAGAACCTCCGGTGAAATTAGAAATTAGGAATTAGGAATGAGAAATGAGAAATTGGCGATGGTTTGTTGTTCGGGCGGTCGATTTGTAATATGTAGGCGATATTACACATCGACCTACCAAATAAGCGGCGGGAGCAAGCCCCCTACGGGAATAGCTAATTGTTTGCTTTAGCGATCAATTTGCGATATAACGGCGATATTATAACCACACCCCGCCAAATTCCTAATTCTAATTTCTCATTCCTAATTTTCCATAAACGTCCACGTTTCGGACGCTTAATTCTTTTGTTTCGAACCTGACATATCTTGCGCTTATCGGTGATTTGCCGTCCCAGGGGGTGTAGGCTATGCCGTCGGTGGAGACAGAGACGGGGGTGACGGCGGTCGCGCCTGTGGTCAGGTAGATGTTGCAATATGACAGATCGCAGGCATCGCCGAGGTCGACGGTCGTCATTTCGCCGTCATTTGTGATCGTTGTGCTCGACAAAAGTGCGAGATCTGCGTCATTTCCTTCATTTATATTATATAGCGTGAAATATTCGTCGGCGCGGACGAACTCGACCTTGCCCTCACCGTAGATTTCGGTCAGGTCATCGTAGAGCTTGCCGATGCCCGAGACCGAGATCGGACTCCAGACCGAGATCTGGCAGGAGACAAATCGCGGACTGTTGCCGTCCCAATCGCCGATGGCGGTCTTGACATTGCGAAGGAGCGCGTCGTAGGCAGACTCATAGCAAGGGGTGAGTTGGGCGATGTACTTGCCGCCGACCGTTTCGTCGATCGTCTGCGTCGTTTGCTCCCATTTTTGCACGGTCAGCCCGAGCAGATAGGGCGCACCCTCGATGTACGCCGCCCGTTGATCGTCTGTGAGGTTGTCCCAAACGGTCACCGTGCGAAGTCCCGAGCGTACGAGATATTTTTGGGTAAGTGCGACATATTTCGAAAATATTTCGGTATCTTCAAGATAATTTTTGGCAGGCGCGCCTTTTTCGGCAAGAGTGTTCACGAACATCGCGTACCCCATGCCCGACGGTCCGCAAACGAAATAGTCGTTTTCGGTCGCCGAACCATAGTAATAGTTGAGCATTTGGGGCGCGAGGTCGACAAGCGCGGGCGCGATCGTCCAGTTGATCGGCACCTTCCCGCGCGAGCCCTTCGTGTTGTCCCAAAGCTTTCGCATGAAACGCTGGACATACTGCGTGTTGTCGCCATCGCTGACATAGACCGCGACATAGAGCTTGTCCTCGACGGTCGGGTCGACTTTTTCGTAGGTCGGCACGGCGATCTCGGCGTCAAGTCCTGCCCAAACGGTAGCGTTGCAGAAAAGATCGGCGGGGATGGTCGATATGCCGACCGATGCCGCGGTCGTGATGCCCGAGCGTTCGGTCGTGTAAAATCCGAGGCAAGCCGAGCTGCCCGGGGTCATGTCGGCGAGAAGGTTCAAGAAGGTGCGTTTTTGCGAGCCGTTGGTGCAGTCGAGCCATACGACGGCAGAGCCTGTCGCGGCGGCAAGGTCGCGCATGTGATAGCCGTCAGATGCATTTTCCGAAAAGAGCAGGCGGTGCGAGCACTTATCCCAATAGTTTTCGTAAAGATAGGTGTAGATCTCGCCTGTTTTGGTCATCTCAAGATCTGTCAGGTCGCAGACGATCTCGGGCGTCAGGTTCGCTTTGGCGCAGACCTTGTCGTAGACAGCCTTGGTCATCGGCAGGGCGTTCATCGTGTTGGCGATCGTGCAGGCAAGATTTGTGTAGTGCTCTGATTTGTCGGTCGAATAAAGGACAACACCGTCAAATTCCGTTGCGTATTTTGCGATAAGGTCGTATTTTTTGGCGGCTGTGGTGATCCTGTAGCGGACGCCGAAGGTCTTTGCCCAGGTCTCGCCGCCCTCGTCCGCGCCCTCATCGATCAGAAGGATGCGCGGCTGTGTGCGGTTCACGATGCCCTGGAGGGTGGAGAATGTGACCTGTTCCTCGTGGGTCATCGCGCCCGAGGTGATGGCGTCGAGCCTGTCTGCAGGTTCGGGGAAGCGCGGAATGATGATATCGTCGCTCCATTTCATATATTTTACCTCACTTTGGTCGTTTGGGTCGGAATTTTCGGTCTGCGGCAGAGTGCTTATCGTCGCGATCGCAGTTGTCGCCGCAGTAGTGGTTTCGTTGACGTCCTTCGGTGCGCATGAGATAAGACAAAGCGGCACAAGAAGGGCGGAGATGAGCGGTAGGTGTTTCATATTAGCCTCGGGTGAATGTTGAATTAGGAATTAGGAATTAGGAATTAGAAATTGGCGAGATTTGATCATAATATCGCTGAGATGTCATTACAAATCAAATCCATTTTCGCCCTCCAGGGCGAAAATGTTCCGCACTTCTTACCTCTTCACTATTACCTCTTACCTCAAACACGGCGGAGAGGCTCGATTATCGCGCCTCTTCCGCCGTGTTTTTTATTTGTTTTCTGTCTTTTCTATCTTTGGGACGTGCGGGCAGACGAGTGCCTCATCGCGGCGATCGGGTGCTGCCCAATAAACGGCGTTGCGAATGATCGTCTGAACGTCGGGAACATGATATGTCGGATATGTCTCGTGACCGGGCTGGAAATAGAATATCTTTCCGTTACCGCGACGGAAGGTCGCGCCACTGCGGAACGCCTCGCCACCCTCGTACCAGCCGATGAATATCAGATGCTCGGGCTCGGGGATGCCGAAAGGCTCGGAGTACATCTCCTCGTGCGGAACTTCAACATATCTGCCGAGTCCGCGGCAGATCGGGTGCGACGGATCGCAGACCCACAGGCGTTCGAGATCGCCATCCTCACGCCAGCTGACGTTGCAGGATGTGCCCATGAGCAGTTTGAACGGTTTGGAATGGTGTCCCGAATGGAGCGGGATGAAGCCCATTCCCTTGAGGACGTGGTCGCGAACGCGCGCGGCGACCTCATCGGGGACGAGGTGGTGCGCCATGTGTCCCCACCAAAGAAGGACGTCTGTGTCGCGCAGGGTCTCCTCGGTCAGTCCGCATTCGGGGTCATCGAGCGTGACGGTACGAACCGATATCTCGTCAGAGCGCAGAAAATCGGCGATAGCACCGTGGATGCCGTTTGGGTAGATCGCACGGACAGATTCCATCTCTTTTTCGTGTTTGAATTCGTTAAATATCGTGACTTTGATCATGGTAAAGTCTCCTTCCGCTTTGCTTGCTGACTATATTATAACAGATACGCGGCGATATGTCAATCGTTTTTTGAAAAATTTTTGAGTAATTTTGCCAAAAAGACTTGATTTTTTGGCGAAGATAATGTATAATGGGTGCAGTGGAGTCGATCTCCGAAATTCGTATCCGAAAGGAAAAATTATTATGAAAAAGATACTTTCAATTATTTTTGCCGTCATGATGACAGCGGCACTTGCGCTCCCCTGCGCGGCGGCTGACATCGAGAACGGCACGGGAAACGGTGCCTGGGAAGTCAAGAGCGAGGATTCGGTCCTCTGTACATGGGGCGCAGGCGACCTCCCGGGCTCGGGCGGATATTTCCAGCTTGGACTTGCCGACAGCTTTGAGCTGACCATGTCGCTTGGCGCGAACTGGCGTGCGGGTCTGATCTTCGGCGTCAACGATGTTGACGGCGACGGTTGCATCGAGCAGAACGCGGATCAGTACATTCTTGTTTGCTTCCGCGACAGTCAGACTCTCGGCGAGAACAATCTGATAATCACCGATGTCGGTCTGTCGATCAACGAATGTTCGTGGGGTCCGTGGGTCACCGACAAAGAGCCCAACGACAAAGAGAACAACCCGATCGGCTTTTTCGAGGACGGGTTGAAGGTCAAGATCAAGTACAGCGAGGGCACGCTTGAGGTCTATGCCGCAGGCGGACACAATCCCGACACCGGATTCGAGCGCGGCGAGGACGAGTGGGAGCTTTTCCTGAAAAAAGAAGGACTTACTCCGGCAGGTCGCGGATTCGGTCTCTGGTGCAAGACATCGGACGACTATCAAGAGTATTTGTTCGACAACATCAGCTTCACGGCTGACGGCGTTGCCGGCAAGCTCCCGGTCAAAGAGGAGCCGCCCGTAACGACAGCGGCACCGACGACCACAAAGTCGACGACCACGACCACAAAAGCCCCTGTCGGAACGAGCGCACCCGCAACGACGGCAGCCGACACAACGACAGGCGACAGCGAAAAGGGCAATTCGACCCCGATCATCATCATAGTCAGCGTAGCCGCAGCAGCAGTAATTGCGGTAGTAGTTGTTGTTGTGGTCAAGAAGAAGAAATAACAAACAACCCCTTCCTCGCATATGAGGAAGGGGTTGTTTGAGGTAAGATGTAATAGGGAAGAGGTAAGAAGTGAGGAACATTTTCGCCCAAAGGGCGAAAATGGATTTGATGTGTAATGGGAGAGGTGGTTGTTTTGGCGACCGATATATCATCCCCCGAGCGACAATGACATTTTGTTGAATAATAAATCGGCGATATCACGAAGAAGTTACGCAAATTCCTAATTCCTAATTTCTCATTCCTAATTCCTAATTATCCCCCATCTCGGCAGGTAAATATCAAGATCTTCGCGGCACAAATATCTTGTATCTTGTATCTTACCCTTCTGCTATCTTCCTTGCCACATACACGCCGGATGCGGAGGCGTGGGAGAGCGAATGGGTGACGCCGGAGCAGTCGCCGATGACGTAGAGACCCTTATATTTGGTTTCGAGATCTTTATCAAGAACGACTTCCATGTTGTAGAACTTGACCTCGACGCCGTAGAGGAGGGTGTCGTCGTTGGCTGTGCCGGGGGCGATCTTGTCGAGGGCGTAGATCATCTCGATGATTCCGTCGAGTATTCGCTTCGGGATGACCAGGCTCAGGTCGCCCGGGGTGGCGGACAGTGTCGGCGTGACGAAATTTTCTTCAATTCTCTTGGGTGTCGACCTGCGTCCGCGCACGAGGTCGCCGAAACGCTGTACCATGACACCGCCGCCGAGCATGTTCGACAGGCGCGCGATGCTCTCGCCGTAGCCGTTACTGTCGCGGAAGGGCTCGGAGAAGTGCTTGCTGACCAGGAGCGCGAAATTTGTGTTGTCGGTATGGAGCGCGGGATTTTCGTAGCTGTGTCCGTTGACCGTCACGATGCCGTTTGTGTTCTCGTTAACGACAACGCCGCGCGGATTCATGCAGAAGGTGCGGACAAGATCCTCGAATTTTTCGGTACGATAGACGATCTTGCTCTCGTAAAGCTCATCGGTCAGGTGCGCGAACACCTCTGCGGGCAGCTCAACGCGCACGCCGATGTCGACACGGTTCGATTGTGTGGGGATGTCCAGCTCGTGCGAGACCTTCTCCATCCATTTACTGCCGCTGCGTCCGACCGAGATCACGCACTTGTCGCAGTAATATGTCTGCCCGTTTGAGTCGATCTCGTAGCCGTCGTCGGTACGATGGACAGCCGATACGGGGCTGTTGAAATAGAAATCGACGCTTTCGCAGAGCTTTTTGTAGAGATTTTCGAGGACGATGTAGTTTATATCGGTGCCGAGATGGCGAACCTGCGCGTCGAGCAGGTGCAGACCGTTTTCGAGGCAACGGCGTTTGATCGATGTGTTTGCCGTCGAATAGAGCTTTGTGCCCTCGCCGCCGAAGGCGAGATTGATATCATCGACATATTTCATGAGCGCAAGTGCCTCGTTTTTGCCGATGTGCTCGTACAGCGTGCCGCCAAACTGATTTGTTATGTTGTATTTGCCGTCCGAGAACGCGCCTGCGCCCCCGAAGCCGCTCATTATTGCACAGCTCTTGCATCCGATGCAGGATCTGACCTTTTTGCCGTCGATCGGACATTTGCGCTTTTCAAGCGGATTGCCCATCTCGAAGATGGCGACCTTCAGCGACGGCGCAAGCTTTGTCAGCTCGTATGCCGAAAATATGCCGCCCGGTCCTGCGCCGATGATTATAACGTCGTATTTCATTGAAATCTCTCCCTATATATTAAATGAAGGTTGTCGGACATAGTCCATAATATTATATCACAATCGAGAAAAATGTCAAGTGTTTTGGGGGAGAATTTACAAAAGAAATTAGGAATTAGGAATTAGGAATTAGGAATTAGGAATTTGGCGAGATTTGATTGTTTGTCTTGGCAGCCGACTTATTATAAATCGACCGATGCTCGAAAAATATTTTTGCCGAATTTCGATTTTGCTATTGATTTTTTGTAAAATTTATGGTATAATTAAAAAACACATTATTTTTTTCGGTTATTTCAAAAAACCAAAAATCTGAGCAAAGGAGTGCTTTACGTTATGAAGAGAAGGCTGAGCGTCGGCGAGACTATATCTGTCGGCAGTATGCTGTTCGGGCTGTTTTTCGGTGCGGGAAATTTGATCTTCCCGGTGTTTATGGGTCAGGAGGCAGGCGCAAACGTGTGGGGCGCGTTGCTTGGGTTCTTGGTCACGGGTGTCGGCATACCGCTTCTCGGGGTTGCGGCACTCGGAATGAGCAAAAGTGACGGTTTGCTTGAGATGGGGCAGATCGTGGGGCGCGGATATTCGCTCTTTTTCACGGTCGCGCTTTATCTGACGATCGGTCCGTTTTTCGCGATACCCAGATGCGCATCCACCTCATTCTCGGTGGGCTTGGCACCGCTGATCACAAACGATGCTGTCGAAAAATGGGCAATCATCATATTTTGCGCCTGCTTTTTCGGCGCGGTGCTCTTTTTCTCGCTGAGACCGAGCAAGATCCTCGTTTGGGTCGGCAAGGTCCTCACGCCGCTCTTTCTTATATGTCTTGCGATCCTGATCGTGCGCGCGCTGATCAGCCCGACCGTCGCCTACACGTCGGTCACGCCGAGTGAGTCATACGAAAAGGGTGCGTTTTTCAAGGGATTTCTCGAGGGCTACAACACGATGGACGCGCTGGCAGGGCTTGCTTTCGGCATAGTCGTCGTCAATGCGATAAAGGGACTCGGCGTCAAAGAGCCGACCGCCATCGCGGGCAACACAGTCGTTTCGGGCGTTATCGGATGCTCGATCATGGCGGTCATCTATGCCGCGCTCTCGATCGCGGGTGCGCAGAGCGGTGCGGTCTCGGCTGACGGCGGAGAGGCACTCGGGCTTATCGCGCGCACATATTTCGGCGAGGTCGGCGGATGGGTGCTTGCCGTCACGGTGACGCTCGCATGCCTCAAGACTGCCGTCGGTCTGATCACAAGCTGTGGCGAGATCTTCCGCGTGATCCTGCCGAGCGGTCCGTCGTACACCGTCTGGACGGTCGGATTTTGCCTGCTTTCCTTCGTTATTTCGACATTTGGGCTGTCCACGATCATCGCGTGGTCGTTGCCTGTTCTGATGTTCCTCTATCCGCTCGCGATGACGCTGATCCTGCTCTCGCTCGCCTCGCCGCTCCTCGGCAAGGACAAGCTGACATGCAGACTCGTGACAGGGTTCACATTGGCGGCGGCACTCTTTGATCTGGTCAAGAGTCTGCCCGAGTTTTTGCAGTCGAACGCCGTCGTTGACGCGATTAACAGCGTCGGCGCGTATCTGCCCATGTCCGAGCTTGGACTCGGCTGGATCTGCCCCGCGATCGTCGGGCTTGTTATCGGGCTTGCGGCGAGGAAAATCAGGAATTAGGAATTAGAAATTAGAAATTAGGAATTAGTGAGATTTGGTCGTTTGGGCGGTCGATCTGTAATATATTTCATACACCAAAAAATCGGCGAGACCATTTGCGGTCTCGCCGATTTTCTCATTCCGAGTTCCGAGTTCACAACACATAAAACAGGATGCAGACGGCTTGGAGTGCACTGCCAAGGTCTACAAAGATGTGGAATACTGTATGAAATACCGGTCTTTTGTGTCCTATCATATAGAGCACTGCGCCGATGGTGTAAGCAATGCCGCCTGCGAGCAGCCAAGCAAAGCCGTCCTTTCCCATGCAAGCGATCGTTGTGCGCAGGGCGAAGATAATGCACCAGCCCATGCCGATATAGCAGAGCATGGACAGCACGGCGTATTTTTTGTGGTCGATCGCCGTGAAGACGACTGCGAATGCCACAAATCCCCACTCAATGCCGAAGATAGTCCACGCCAGTGTGGGGTGTTCGGGGCGGATCGATGAGAGCAGGATGGGCGTATATGTGCCGGCGATCAGAAAATATATCGTGCAGTGATCGATGACCTGCATGACTTTTTTGCCCATCGAGGGGCGAAGTCCGTGATATATGCTCGAAACGCTGTAAAGTGCGATCATCGACGAGCCCCAGATCGCGCCGCTGACCGTCCCCCACACGTTCTGATGACAGGCTGAGATGAGGACGGCGAGCACGAGCGTAAGAACCCCGATCGCGCCGCCGGCAATGTGGGTGATCATGTTAGCGATGTCCTGCCCTCGTGTGTATGCGGGCAGGACTCTGTCTTTAAGCGGTGTGCGTGTCATGTGTTGTTTTCTCCTTGTAAATGTGGATTTGGGCGGGGGATATATCGGCGATATCATGATAAGTCACGCCGGTGCCTCCCTCCGGGAGGGAGCCCTTGGCAGAGGTTATTTATGCATCGGTCGATTTATAATATATCGACGGAATGAATAAATCCCACCCACATACAATATAAATAAAATCCATTTTCGCCCGAATGGGCGAAAATGTTCCTTACTTCTTACCTCTTCACTATTACCTATTACTTCAAATAATCGCCGACAGGCGATTATTTGTGTATTCCTCTGAAAAAGAGTGCGATCGTGCCGGGACCTAGTAAATGTGGATTTGGGCGGGGGATATATCGGCGATATCATGATAAGTCACGCCGGTGCCTCCCTCCGGGAGGGAGCCCTTGGCAGAGGTTATTTATGCATCGGTCGATTTATAATATATCGACGGAATGAATAAATCCCACCCACATACAATATAAATAAAATCCATTTTCGCCCGAATGGGCGAAAATGTTCCTTACTTCTTACCTCTTCACTATTACCTATTACTTCAAATAATCGCCGACAGGCGATTATTTGTGTATTCCTCTGAAAAAGAGTGCGATCGTGCCGGGACCTACATGCGAACCCGTGACCGGCTCGTAGCAGACTGTCAGGCACTCGCCTTCAAAGCCCTTTTCGACAAGCTTTTGGCGCAGTTGCTCTGCCGCCGCGCTGTCGTCGGCGTGTGCGATGCCGATCGGGGAGCGTTTATCGAAGGCGAGGCGGTCGTATTTTTCGGCAAGTGCCTCGATCGACGCCTTTCTGCCTCGAACCTTGTCACAGCTGACGATCTTGCCCTCGTCATTTCCCATGAGTATCGGCTTGATCCTAAGCAGTGAGCCGATCACGGCACTGCCGCCCGAGAGTCTGCCGCCCTTATGAAGGTAGTGGAGATCGTCGACGGTGAAATATTGGCAGATGTTTTGCAGGTGCGTGCTTATCTCGGTGACGACCGTGTCAAAGTCATATCCGCGACCGAGCAGCTCTGCCGCGCCGATGACCTGCAGTCCCTGCCCCAGTGATGCACCGAGCGAGTCGATGACGGCGATCTTTTTGTCCGGGTAATCGTCGGCAAGCTCGCCTGCCGCGATATTTGCCGCATTTGCACTGCCGCTGATGCCGCCTGACATGGAAATGTATATAATTCCGTCACATGTGGATTTGGACAGGAGTTTTTCGAAAAAATCGCGATATGTGTCGGGATTGATCATTGATGTTCGCACATCCGCGCCCTCGCGCATGGCGTTGTAGAACGCTTTGCCGTCGAAGTCGTCAGTCCGGTCGAAATGCTCGCCGTTTATGGTATAGTTGAAGGGGATCACCGCGATCGAGTATTTGTCGATGATCTCACGCGGCAGATTTGCCGATGTGTCGGTGACGAGCTTTATGTTTTTGGTATTGTTCAAAATAGGTTCTTCCTTTTGCGTTTAGGTGTTGATACCATTATAGCCCGAGCGGCACAAAAAGTCAACCTACTGCTTGCCGCACGCGCTCTACTTTGCGACCCTCATAACTCTACCGCAAAAAAATAAAGAGTAGAGTTGACTTTTGTCAACTCTACTCTGAGTAGAATTGGGTATTTGATCAACGATTTCGCGTTGATCTGAGGTGGAATGCGATGAAAATGATGATCTCGGAGGGGATGGCGAGAAGGAAGATCTGCCATGGGTTGAAGCTTATAAAAATGAAGTAGAGAAGGGCGAAGATCGAGATCATAAGCCCGGAGACGATGTAGAAATTATATTTTCCGCTCTGCCAGATCGAGTGAAGGACGAGCGCGGTCACGAGTGCGACGGGTGTGGCGATGGCAAACGGCATGCCCGAGAGTCTGCCCGAGAGCCAGAGGATGACGAACACCAAAAATGCGATCGCGTAGACACCGAGCACAGCGACGGCTGTGATGCGTCGTTTGCTGATGAAGGTCGTCGGTCTGTCATCGGGGATAGGTTCGGCGTCGTCGTGTGCGGTGATGAGGTAGTCGACCGTGACCGAGAATTGGTCGGCGATGGCTTTCAAGACAACGATGTCGGGTGTGGATTCGGCGCGCTCCCATTTGGAGACCGATTTGTCCGAATAGCAAAGCAGTTTTGCAAGCTCCGCCTGCGTCATACCCGCCGCCAGCCGAAGCGCGGTCATATTTTTTGCGATGTTAGATCTTATATCATCCATGTCCTCGCCTCCTTTTCTATATTGTAGCACAATTTTGTTAACAAATCAAGAGAATTAGGAATTAGGAGTTAGGAATTAGGAATTGGCGAGGGCTTTTATAATATCTCCGATTTATTACAAATCAACCGCCGAAACGACCAAATCTCGCCAAATTCCTAATTTCTCATTCCTCATTTCTAATTCTCCCATACTCTCTCGCAAAATAGACTATCTCTGCTGTGGCGGTGATGGACCAGGAGAAGGGGTAGAGGAGATAGAGCGAGGGAATGGTGCGGATGGCGGCGAAGATGGTGTAGACCCATGTGACCCTGAACACGCAGGAGCCGATGATGACGATGATCGTCGGGACAAGGCTCTTTCCGAGCCCTCGGGATGCGGCTATCGTGCAATCCATCGGGGCGGAGAGCATGTAGGAAAAGCCCATGATCATGATCCTTTGCATGCCCGCATCCGCGACTGCCCGATCTGTCGTGAACATCGACAGAAACACCTGTCCGAACAAAAGGAGCAGTCCGCCGAGTATCGCGCCCGATACCGCCGAGTAGGCAAGGCTGACGAAATAGCTTTTCAGCGCGCGAGCTTTCTTGCCGGCGCCGAGATTTTGACCCATGAAGGTCGATGCCGCGGTATAGAACGCCGCCATTACGTTGTAGACTATCGCATCCGCGTTTGCCGCCGCCGAGTCGCCCTCGACCATTACATGATCGAACGAGTTGACGCCCCTCTGTATGAAGAGGTTCGCCACCGCAAAAATTGCGTTTTGCAGTGCCGCCGGGATGCCGAGTGCGAGAATTTGCCGAAATTTTTCGCGCGAGCACTCGAGGTGTGCTATGTCAAATTTGAGATCGCCGTCGTTTTTTGCCATGCGGATGAGTATCAGTGTGGCGGAGAGGGTCTGGGAGATGATGCTCGCGAGCGAGACGCCGTCGACCGACATGTGAAGTCCGATGACGAAAATGAGATTCAATATGACATTCAGGATGCCCGACACAGTCAGATAGACGAGCGGACCCTTGGTGTCGCCCTGCGCGCTGAGGATGGCGTTGCCGTAATTGAAGATGGCAAGTGAGGGCATGCCGAGTGCGTATATCTTAAAGTAGAGCACCGCGCCGTCGATCAGCTCGTCCTTGGTGCCGATCAGCTCGAGCATCGGGCGCGCCAAGAAGAAACAGGCAAGCATTATCAGAACGCCGACCCCGGTGCAGACGACAAATGCGGAGCCGATGGTGCGGCGAAGCTCTCCGGGCTCTTTTGCGCCGATGTGCTTTGCGGCGATGACATTGACCGCCGATGCGAGTCCGATCAGCATCCCCGTGAACAGAGTGACGAGCGTCGAGGTCGAGCCGACCGAGCCGAGTGCGACAGCACTTGAAAATCTGCCGACCACGGCGACATCAGCCATGTTAAAGAGGACTTGAAGCAGTTGCGACGCCATCAGCGGCAGGCTGAACAGCAGTATTTTTTTGGGCAGAGACCCGACCGTCAGGTCGGCGTGGTCTGCCGCTTTCTTGGTTGTTGTGAGATCTTTGTTCAAGATAGTGTCCTTTCGGGAAATTAGGAATTAGGAATTAGGAATTAGGAATTAGGAATTTGCGAGATTTGATTGTTTGGGTGGGTCGATTTATTGTTTGGTCGTGTCAATCGCAAAACATCATCCTTGTTGCCGATACAACCACCCTATTATTTCAAATAAAATCCATTTTCGCCCTCGGGCGAAAATGTTCCTTACTTCTTACCTCTTACATCTTACTTCTTACCTCGCCTCTTGGGCGGTCGGGGGGATGATGTGTCGGCGTGATAAATAATAAATTACCACCGTGTGAGGGATGTTTGTTTCATCGGTCGATTTATTAAAAATCCGCCCATCAAAAAGGCAATTTACAAAAATGCGAATTATCCTCGTTTCCTCGGCTGATTAATATAGATGATACCACAAATCGAGGAAATTTGCAATAGATTTTCGAAATATTTACGAGAATTGTTGATAACCCTCTGCCCCGGCTCATAAAATTGTCACAAAGGGGGGTGCGGAAATGCTCGGATGTCAGGCTCGTCGCGGTGATCTTCGGCGGTTTGTGCTCGGGGTGATCGTTCTGTCGGTCGCGTCGGCGATCGTGCGTGCGATCTCGGTGCGGTTCAATGTCTATCTTGCAGATCATCTGGGAAGCGACGGTCTGGGGCTCTTGACGCTGACGCTTGCCGTCTACTCGCCCGCAACCACGCTTGCAACGTCGGCGGTCGGATTTGCCTCGACAAGGCTTGTATCCGAGGCGATCGGGGGCGGACATCCCGAAAAGATACGCCCTTCAATGGTCGGGTGTGTGCTCTACAGCCTATCCTTCGGCATCCCTGCGGCTCTGCTTCTTTTTATCCTGTCCGAGCCGATATCGAGGTATTTGCTCGGCGATCTGCGCACACTGTCCGCACTTCGCACGCTTGCGCTCTCCCTGCCGCTTGTTTCGCTTGGGTCGGCACTTTCGGGATATTTCACCGCCGTGAGTCGTGTGACGCGCTCGTCGCTTGCTCAGGTGGTCGGGCTGATCTTTCGGGTGCTTGTGACCGCTCGTCTGCTCTGTCGATCTGGCATGTCGCTTTCGAGGTCGCTCTCAGCCGTCGGTGTCGGGATAGTCTTATCCGAGGCGGTGGCGCTTGCCCTTTCGGCGATCGTTTATCTTGCCGACAGGCGCGGCGAAAGGGTCGTTGGCGAGGGTGGGAGCGTGGGACGGCGGCGGCTTATTCGGATAGCACTGCCGATGGCGGTCTCGTCATATGTTCGCTCGGGACTCGGGTCGATCGAGCACCTGCTCATCCCGTACGGGCTAAAGAAGAAGGGGTACGGCGAGAGCGAGGCACTTCGGACATACGCGCAGGTGCAGTCGATGGCACTGCCTGTCGTGATGTTCGGCTATTCGTTTTTGACTCCATTTTGCTCGATGCTCCTGCCCGAGATAGCAAGGCGGCAGGTAGGAGCAGGCGAGCGATCGGTCAGATCGGCAGGAGACAGAGCGATATCCTTCACCGCCTTCTTTGGCATCGGCACGGCGGGGATACTTACGGCATTCGGCGGCGAGATCGGGCAGATCGTCTGCGGATCGGTCGAGGCGGGGTCATATATAAGATATCTCGCGCCGCTTGTGCCGATAATGTACATGGACACCTGTGTTGACAGTCTGTTAAAAGGAGTTGACGAGCAACGGTACACGATGCTCGTCAACATGCTTGACTCGATATTGTCGGTGGCGGTGGTGTTCATCCTGACACCGAGGATAGGTGTATGGGGATTTATCGCGGAGATATACATCTGCGAGATCATCAATGCGTCCCTGTCTGTCGCAAGGCTTGTAAAGAGGGTCGGGGTAAAGATCGACGTTGTATTCGATGTCTTGCTCCCGATTGCCGCAGTGATTTCGGGAACGATGATCGGCAGGGCGGCGCAGTTTGGTCTGTGGGGAAAGGTCGTGGTAGCAGTCATCGTTTACACAGCGGTCGTTTTGGAAGGAAGGAAGTTGAGGTAAGAGGTAATAGGTAAGAGGTAAGAGGTGAGGAACATTTTCGCCCCTTTGGGGCGAAAATGGATTTTTATTTGAAATAATAGGGTGGGGGATCGTTTGTATCGGCAACAGAGATGATGTTTTGAGGTAAGAGGTAATAGGTAAGAGGTAAGAAGTGAGGAATTTTATTTGTAATGATATCTCGGCGATATTACAACCAAATCTCGCCAATTTCTCATTCCTAATTCCTAATTCCTAATTTCACGAATACGCCTTTATCATTCGTTCGGCTCTCGTCTCGTATGCGGCATCTTCGAGGGTGGCGAGATCTTTGATCTTTGCCTCCTCTGCTTCGACGGCGGCGAGGGTCGGACGGGTGCGGGGGTGTCGGGGGGTGAAGACGGTGCAACAGTCCTCGTACGGGAGGATCGACGTGTCATATGTGTCGATCTTTCTCGCGATCGTGACGATCTCCTCCTTGTCCATGCCGATGCAGGGGCGGAAGACGGGCAGATCGGCGACCGTGTCGGTGACGCCGAGTGCGAGCAGGGTCTGCGATGCCACCTGTCCGAGCGACTCGCCCGTGATCAGCGCGTGGCACTCCCTCTCGTGGGCAAGCCGTGTCGCAAGGCGCATCATTACTCGACGCAAAATGAGGGTGAAATATTCCTCATTTGCGTATTTTTTTATGTTTTCTTGAATTTCGGTCAGGTTCATCGTGTGAACGCGCATTCTGCCCGAATAGAGGCAGACCTTTTCAGCAAGCGTCATGACCTTCTCGCGCGCCATCTCGGATGTGTAGGGGATCGACTCGAAGTAGAGTGCGTCAAGCTCCGCGCCGCGCTTTGCCATCATGTAGCCTGCAACAGGCGAGTCGATGCCGCCGGAGAGCAGGAGAAGTGCGCGCCCTGCCGAGCCTGCGGGCATGCCGCACGCGCCTTTTTCCGCACCTGCGTGCAAAAATGCGTATTTTTCGCGAATTTCGACGCGAACGACAAGATCGGGGTTATGAAGATCGACCGACAGGTTCGGCATGACCTCAAGCAGTGTCGCGCCGATCTCGCCCGAGAGTTCGGGGGAGGTCATCGGGAATCGCTTGTCCGCGCGCTTGCCCTCGACCTTGAAGGTCCGCACGCCTGCCATTTTTTCGGGCAGATAGGTCCTTGCGGCGTCGAGTATTGCCCCAAGCTCCTTTTCGACGGCGATCGCACGCGAGAGCGAGGATATGCCGAAGACCTTTTTGACACGCTCGTATGCCTCATCCATGTCGCATGCGTCGTCCTTTGGCTCGACATAGAGGGTCGATTGCGAATAATAGACGTCAAATTCGCCGAGCTCGGCGATCCTGCGGCGCACGCTTGCCGCCATCATGTGTTCAAAGCTCGATTTGTTGAGGCCCTTAAGCACGACCTCACCGTATTTGCATAAAATAAATTCTTTCATAGCCGTTATTTCTTTAGGAAATTGTATTTACACGATCATGCGACCATGCAGGTATATTATACAGTATTTTGGGGGAAAAGTCAAGGGGAATTAGAAATTAGAAATTAGGAATTAGGAATTAGGAATTAGGAATTTGCGAGATTTGGTTGTAATATCGCCGAGATATCATTAAAATAAAATCCATTTTCGCCCGAATGGGCGAAAATGTTCCGAACTTCTTACCTCTTACATTTTACTTCTTACCTCCCCTCTATGTTGGTCGGGGGATGATATATCGGCGTAATCTCTTTGTAATCTCGCCGATTTACTATAAATCGACCACCAAAGAGCGGCGAGATCACCGCGAACTTTTTTCGCGGCGCCCCCGCCCTACGGAGATAGGTAATTGTATATTTTAGCGGTCGATTTAATCATCGTTCCCCCGGGAGGGATGGGGGAAGTCTTTTTATTACATCGTCGATTTTTTTGTTTGGTCGTGCCAATTCGCAAAACACCATCTCTGTTGCCGACACAACCATCCTCCACCCTATTATTTCAAATAAAAATCCATTTTCGCCCGAATGGGCGAAAATGTTCCGAACTTCTTACCTCTTACATTTTACTTCTTACCTCCCCTCTATGTTGGTCGGGGGATGATATATCGGCGATATCATGACAAGTCACGCCGGTGCCTCCCTCATTTATTTTGTGCTTGAAAAAATTCGAACAAATGTTTGAAAATCGTACATTTTGCTACTGTTGTTGCAGGGCTTTTGTGCTATAATGCAGGTGCGATCCGAAAGACGCATGAAAAAAACGACAAAAATCCAAAAGAAAGGAGGGATGCAGGATGAATACTGTAAAAACAGACGACATCGAGGCGATCGCGTCGGAGGCGGTGTTTCGCAGGAAGCTCAAGAGCTACATCAAGCACTGCACGGGTGACGAGACGAAAAAGCGTCTGCCGAATGCCGCGGGATTTTGCAGATTTTGCTCGATCTCGAGAAAGACGTTTGCCGCGCTTGCCGAAAGATACCCGCTTATGTTTGACATTGCGCAGTCTACCTTTATTGACGAGGCACTCAACAACAAATTCCCGAACTCCGCCGCGAACATGAACTATCTGACACAGCTCACGAGCGCGATCTGCGGAGAGTCGGACGGTGACACGCTGAGGATCATCTGCGAGCACGATCCGATCTGCGATGGGCAGTAAGCGTCGACAGAGCGGCGGCAGGCTGGTATTACGGGGAGTCCCGAACGAAAAGCAGAAATGCTTTTTCGAGTCGCGGACAAGATACACAGCCTACGGCGGCTCGCGCGGGGGCGGCAAATCGTGGGCACTTCGGCGAAAGCTGATACTGCTTGCCTTTCGCTATCCGGGCATACGCATGATACTCATAAGGCGCACCTACCCCGAGCTTCGGGAAAACCATCTGCATCCGCTGCAAAGCGAGCTGTCGGGCTATGTGACCTATCGGGAGATAGAGAAATGCTTCATATTTCCGAACGGTTCGCGACTGCAGCTTGGGTACATGGATGCCGAGCGCGATGTACTGCGCTATCAGGGGCAGGAATTTGACATTATCGCGCTTGACGAGGCGACACAGCTGACCGAATATCAATTCACGACGCTGAAGGCCTGTCTGCGCGGGGCGAACGAATTTCCTAAGCGATTCTATCTGACCTGCAATCCGGGAGGTGTCGGGCACGCATGGGTGAAGCGGCTCTTTATCGATCGGATATACGATCAGGGCGAGGATCCGTCCGACTACACCTTCATTCCGGCGCGTGTTTACGACAACAAGGCACTTATCGAGCGAGATCGCGAATATGTTGATGCGCTGAGGTCTCTGCCGACATCATTAAGGCGCGCATGGCTTGACGGTGATTGGAATGTCTTCGAGGGGCAATATTTTACCGAATTTAGTACCGATGTGCATGTGATCGAGCCGTTTGAGCTTGATCCGCACTGGGAGAGGTTCGGTGCGCTCGATTACGGATTTGACATGTTCGCCATGTTATGGTTTGCCGTCGATTACGAGGGCAGGATCTACGTATACCGCGAATACTGCGAGTCGGGGCTGACACTGTCGGCGGCGGCGGATGCGCTTATTCGCGAGGGCGGCGGCGAGCGGCTGTCATACATTGCCGCGTCCCCCGATCTTTGGAACAGGCGTCAGGACAGCGGCAAGAGCGGGCAGATGATCATGAGCGAGCGAGTTGAACTACCGCCGCTTATCAAGGCGGACGATCGGCGAATTCCGGGATGGAGAAATCTTCGGGAGTATCTTGCATCGGGAGATGGCAAAGAACCCCGCATAAAGATCTTTTCGACCTGTGGTGAGCTTATCAGGTGTCTGCCTGCTCTGCAGCATGACAAACGCCGTCCCGAGGATGTATCGAGCGAGCCGCACGCCATCACGCATGCCCCCGAGGCACTTCGGTACGGCGTCATGTCATGTGCACTGCCCTCGGAGCGTGAGGAGGAATATTTCTCACCGTACGAGAGCTTTACCGGAAGGCAAAGGCGAGGCAGGGGAATAGCGGAGTACTAAGGAAATTAGGAATTAGGAATTAGGAATGAGGAATGAGGCGAGGGTTGGTCATGATATCGCCGAGATGATGGATAGGAGCGCAGAAACGGTCTTTGCCAACCCCACCACCCGGTTTCTCTTTACAAAGGGCAAACGGATCGCGTCCTTTGTTTGGGGGGGTGGGTAAAAATCTACAAGAAAGGAAAAAGCAAAGTGAACAAGGAAGAAAAGGAACTGCTGTCGGGGATCTGGAGTGCCTACGAATACGGCAGGGACTACAAGAGTCGCATCGGGCTTTACTCGAGGGTTGCCGAAAACGAGCGATTTTACCGCGGCGATCAATGGCGCGGTGTCGACAGCGAGGGTCTGCCGACGCCCGTATTCAATCTGGTCAGGCGTGTGGCGTCCTATCTTGTCAGCTCGATCATGGGCTACAAGGTATCGGTCAGATTTGACGACAGTGCGCTGACTCTTAGTGACAGCTCACCCGCCAGGCGCGAGGCGCGCGAAAATCTCGAAACGCTGTCGAGGCTTATCGGTGACAGATGGGAGCGGCAGGGCATGGACAAGATCTTCAGAGACGCGCTGACCGACGCGGTGATCAGCGGAGACGGTGTATTCTACTGTTGGTTTGACGGAAATGTCAGCTCGGACACGGGGCATCGCGGCGACATCCGCACATCGGTCATTGCCGGCGTAGATCTCTTTGCCGCCGACATGAACAGCCCCGACATTCAGTCGCAGGACTATGTCATCATCTCGGGCAGGCGATCGGTCGCGGCACTGCGAGCCGAGGCAAGGCGAAAGGGGGTCAGCGAGAGCGACATTTTATCGATCGTTCCCGAATCGACCGATGTCGAGTCGATCTCATCCGACGGCGAGTTATACGAAAACGAGGATGACGGCGCGGGCAAATGCCGATATCTGATCAGATTTTCGCGAGATGCTCGCGGATTTGTCAAATTCGAGAAGGTGACCAAGAATGTCGTCATCTCGCGAGTGCAGACCGGGCTGAGATACTATCCGATCGTGCTCTTTAACTGGGAGACAAAGAAGAACTCACTTCACGGCTCGACCCCGATCACCGAGATGATCGGCAATCAGAAATACATCAACAAAGCATTTGCGATGGAGATGAAGCACATGATCGACACAGCCTTCTCGAAGGTGATCTACGACAAGCGTCTCATCCCCGAATGGAACAACGAGGTCGGGCAGGCTATCGGTGTAATGTCGGGCGGCGATGTTTCGGGGGCGGTCACGACTGTCGGTGTCGGGCAGATGCAGGATGGGTACATTGACATCATCGATCGTGTCATAACCTACACCAAAGAGCTTGCCGGCGCGACCGACACTGCCCTTGGCGAGGTCGATCCGACAAACACGTCTGCGATCCTTGCCCTTCGCGAGGCGGCGGATCTGCCGCTTGACGGCGTGAGGATCGAGCTTTACCGTGCGATCGAGGAGCTATCGCTTGTCTGGGTGGACATGGCAAAGGAGTACATGCCCTCGGGTGTGAAGTATCTGTTCGGCGATCAGACGATCGGTTATCTCGATCTGACAAAGATCAACGTCGATGACATTCGCGCCAAGGTCGAGATCGGCACAAGCAGGCGTTATTCGTCATCGGTCATGCTCTCGACGCTCAATTCCCTGCTCGACAAGGGGTATATCAGCTTTGAGGAATATCTCGAACAGCTCCCCGACGGTGTCATCGACAGCAGAGACGCACTGCTTCGTGAGGTCAGGTCGCGCAGAGCGGACGCGGACGAGAAGGAGAGCGAAAAATTGAAAGGAGAGGAAAAGGATGTCGGAAGAGATGATGACAGCGGAGGTACAGAATGAAGGAGAAGAGCAGGTCACGCAGACCCATGAGGCGGAGCTTGAGGCGTGCCGTGCGGAGATACGGCGACTTTCGACCGTCGTCGAGCGATACGAACAAACGGCGCGGGAAGAGAAGGCATTTGCCGAGCTCTACCCGAACATGAGCATGGCGGACATCCCCGACATTGTCAGGGAGAGCGCGGAGAAGAATCATCTTCCGCTGATCGCCGAATACGCGCTCTACGCAAGGCGGCTCGAGGTCGAGCGCGAAAGGGACACGGCGCGTCTTGAGGCTGCCGTGTCAAAGTCAAGCGGTGCTGTCGAGCATGGCGGAGAGAGGGAGGAGCTTTTCTCGATCGAGCAGATCCGCACGATGACCCCACGCGAGGTGAAAAAGCATTACAAAGCGATAATGCGAAGCCTTGCGGGGGCGAAAGGCAAGAATTGATATAATATAAGGTAAGGTTGTAATGGGCGAGATCAATAAATAGTCGGCAATCAATGAAATTCGCTTAAACCCCGTAGGGCGGGGGCTTGCTCCCGCCGCTCTTTGGTGTTTGATTTATAGTAAATCAGCGATATTACAAACAAGTTACGCCGGTGCCTCCCTCCCGGAGGAAGTCTTTGGCAAAATTTGTTTCTGCATCGGTCGATTCTTTCTCCCTTGACAAAAAACCTTACCGAAATATTGACCTTTACGATCAACAAATTTAATTAAAAAAGGAGAAAATACAAATGGCAATTACAAATTTTATACCCACAGTTTGGAGCGAAACGCTCGCAAAGGAGCTTGGCAAGCAGTACATTGCTGTCAAGAACTGCAACAGACAGTTTGAGGGATCGATCAGATCGCTCGGCGATCGAGTCAAGATCAACTCGATCGGCACGGTCAGCGTGTTCGATTACACCAAAAACACAGACATGAACGCACCGCAGACGCTTGACGACAGCAGTGTTACGCTCGAGATCAACCGCGCGAAGGCGTTCAACTTCCAGGTCGACGATGTCGACAAGACTCAGGCGAATGTGTCGCTTTTGAAAGCGGCGATGGGCGAGGCGGCGGACGCCATCGCGGACGAGGCGGATTCCTACATTTACGGCATGTACACCTCGATCGCGTCGGCAAACACGATCTCGAACGCGGCAATGACCTACGAGCATGTTGTCGATCTGCTCATTTCGGCGCGCGAGAAGCTGCTCTCGAACAATGTGAACAGCAACACCGACACCGTCCTTGAGGTATCGCCCGCGATCGCGGCACTCATTCTCAAGGCGAAGATCCTGCAGTCGACGAGCAACGAGGATGCGATCTCGAACGGCTACATCGGTTCGTTTGTCGGATTTGACATCTACGTGTCGAACAACATCAAGAAGGACGGCGAGGGCAGTTACAAGTGCTTTGCGCGTACAAAGCGTGCCATCGCCTATGCCGATCAGGTGAATTTCGTCGAGGCGTACCGCCCCGAAAAGAGATTTGCCGACGCCGTCAAGGGGCTTCATCTCTACGGCGCGAAGATCGTATATCCCAAAGAGCTTATACTGCTCGATCTCAAGCCCGCGGCATGACAGCGCATTCGATCTTTAAGCGTGTCGAGGCGATAACCGAGCTTTGCGAGGGGAGCGAGAACGGCATTACGCAGGCGAGATTTTGCCGACTGCTTGAGTCGGCGGTCGATTCCTTCGCCCTGCTTGCCTTGGCGCAGGGGGTGAAGGGTCTGCCCGAGGGCGGATGCGTCGTGACCGATCTTAGCTCGGAGATACCGCTTCCCGAGAGCTACGAAAACGCGCTTTCGTTCGCAGTTGCCTATTATCTTACGATGAAGCCGAAGATAAAAGCCCTCTGCGACAGAGAAACGGACAAGATCATAGCATCGATCCCCGGAGTCATTGACGGAACGATCGAGGTTATATCTTCGATATAAAAGTTCATCCCCAAACGCTTTTGCGTTTGGGGATGAATATTGAGGTAATAGGTAATAGGTAAGAGGTAAGAGGTGAGGAGCATTTTCGCCCATTCGGGCGAAAATGGATTTTTATTTGGAATGATATCTCGGCGATCTTACAACCAAATCTCGCCAAATTCTAATTCCTAATTTCTCATTTCTCATTCCTAATTATGGTGCCTTATCAGACCTGCCGCTTTTGTGATCTCCATTATCGCCAAGGGGGCAAGGATGAGACCGAGACCTGCAAGGTAGAGCTGCCAGGGAAGATAGACGAGTCCGAACACGCCCGAGAGGGGGGTGAACATTACGACTGCCATGAGAACGACCGAGAGGGCGGCTGCCTTGTTCAGGGTCTTGTTGGTGAACGGTCCGATCTTAAAGAGCGAGTGCTCGGAGCGCATGTTGAATGCCTGAACGATCTGCGAGAGTCCGAGGACCATGAAGCAGAGCGTCTGACCGCCTGCCTCTGTGCCTGTGACGTTCTTGCCGAGGGCGAATGCGCAGAGTGCGAGTGCGCCGAACATGAAGCCCTGCAGGATGGTGCGCAGACCGAATCCGTGTGCGAAAATGCCCTCGGTCTTTGCCTTCGGCTTTTTCTCCATGACATCCGACTCGACAGCTTCCATGCCGAGTGCGACTGCGGGCAGACCGTCGGTGACGAGGTTGATCCACAGAAGGTGCATCGAGAGCAAGGGGCTCATATGCCAGAGGAGCATCGAGATGAATACGACGAGCACCTCGCCGATATTTGTGCCGAGCAGGAAGCCGACCACCTTTTTGATGTTCGAATAGATTCCTCTGCCCTCGCGGACGGCATCGACTATTGTCGCGAAATTGTCGTCGGTGAGCGTCATATCTGCCGCGCCCTTTGCGACGTCGGTGCCGGTGATGCCCATTGCACAGCCGATATCAGCCGCTTTGAGCGCAGGGGCGTCGTTTACGCCGTCGCCGGTCATGGAGACGACCTCGCCCTTTCTCTGCCATGCTCTGACTATGCGGATCTTATTTTCGGGCGAGACTCTGGCGTAGACCGAGATGTTTCTGATCTTTTCGTCAAGCTCGCTGTCGTTCATTGCGTCAAGTTCCGCGCCCGTGATGGCAAGGTCGCCGTCCTCGAGGATGCCAAGCTCTTTCGCGATCGCCGATGCGGTCACGACGTGGTCGCCGGTGATCATTACGGGTTTTATTCCCGCGCGGCGGCAGACTGCGACTGCCGCTTTTGCCTCGGGACGGGGCGGGTCGATCATGCCGACAAGTCCGACGAAGGTAAGCCCCTTTTCGATATCGGCGGCATCCCCTGTGGGAACAGAGTCAAGCTCGCGATAGCCGATCGCCAGCACGCGGAGTGCGTCGCGGCTCATGCTGTCGCAGACACGCTCACCGACGGCGATATCGCCCGAGATCGATCTTTTTGCCATGACGTCGAACGCGCCCTTGACGATCAGCAGGAGCTTTCCGTCAATTTCGCAGACGACACTCATGAGTTTGCGGTCGGAATCGAAGGGAAGTGTGAATTTTCTCGGGTATTTTTTCGATATTTCGTCCTTCGGCATGCCTGCACGGTGTGCGGCAAGCACGATGGCGGTCTCTGTGGGATCGCCGATGTGCGTTTCGACATCGCCGTCAAAAACGACGCTGCCGTCCGAGCAGAGCGAGCCGTAGAGAAGGAGTTTTTTGATATCCTCGGGGAGATCGCTGTCCTTTTGGATGTCGGTGACATCGCCGCCCGAATGCCATGCTTTGACGAGTGTCATGCGGTTTTGGGTGAGCGTGCCGGTCTTATCCGAGCAGATGACCGATGCCGAGCCGAGCGTTTCGACTGCGGGCAGGCGGCGGATGATCGCATTTTTCTTGACGAGACGCTGTACGCCGATCGAGAGCACGATCGTGACGATGGCGGGGAGTCCCTCGGGGATGGCAGAGACTGCGAGCGAGACGGCGGTCATGAAGATCTCAAGCGGTGGTATGTTGTTCACAAGTCCGATGACGAATATGATCGCGCATGCCGCAAGTGCGACGACGCCGAGATATTTGCCCATTGCGGCAAGCTTTTGCTGGAGAGGGGTCTGACCGTCCTCGGCAGAATCGAGCAGTCCCGCGATCTTGCCCATCTCGGTGTTCATACCCGTACTTGTTACGACCGCGACGGCACTTCCGTAGCTGACCGAACAGCCCGAGAAGACCATGTTGGCACGATCTCCGAGCGGTGCATCGGGGGCAACATCGGCGGTGGCATCCTTTTCGCTCGGGACAGATTCGCCCGTGAGCGCGGATTCCTCGCATTTGAGTCCGGATGCTTCGAGAATGCGCGCATCGGCGGGGATGAAATCGCCCGCTTCGATCTTTATAATGTCGCCCGGGAGCAGATCGGCGGCGTCGATGACCGACTCGACCCCACCGCGAATGACTCTTGCGTGCGGTGCGGACATGTTTTTCAGGGCGTCGAGTGCCTTTTCGGCTTTGCTCTCCTGCATGACGCCCATGATCGCGTTAACAATAACGATAACTAAAATGAGTGCGGGCTCGACAAAATCCTTGGGGTTTTTCTCGATGCAGGCGATGACGAAGGACACGGCAGCCGCGGCGATCAGGATGAGGATCATGACATCCTTGAACTGATCGATAAATCGGGCAAAAAGTCCCTTCTTTTTCTTCTCGGCAAGCTTATTTTTGCCGTATTTTTCGTAAAGTGCGTCAAGCACCGACGGATCAAGTCCGCGCTTTTCGTCTGTCGACAGATCATCGAGCAGTTTTGTTCTGTCCTCTGAATGTGGTGACATGTTCATTTGTCCTTTCGGTTTTTATTACCCTCTTATTGTACCACAATCGGGATAAAATTGCAATAGTTTTTCAAATATTTTTTTGAATTTTTTATGTCATCAGGAGATGGGGAATGGAAAATTAGGAATTAGGAATTAGGAATTAGGAATTGGCGAGATTTGTATATGATATCGCCGAGATGGGGTTGGGTATGGTATATGAAAAACGCTCGGTAGGGGAAGGGACTGAGTGTTCGGGCAGCCGATTCATTGTCCCGACCTATCAAAAAAATCGGCGAGATCACCGCGAACTTTTTTCGCGGCGCCCCCGCCCTACGGGGATAGTGGAAAATTGATTGTATCGGCTATAGATTTATTAAAAATTGAACCGAAAAAAAGCATTTTATAAAAACACGAATTAATAATCGTTTCCCCGGAGGGAGCCCTTGGCAAAATATATTCTGCATCATCCGATTCATTGTCCCGACCTATCAAAAAAATCGGCGAGATCGTAACCGACCCCGCCAATTTCTAATTCCTAATTCCTAATTTCTAATTGTTTCCGCTCCCCTTTTCAGGCGGCTGAGACCTTCTTCGACTTGTGCTCTCGGGCAGGCGATGTTCATTCGAAGGAAATTGTCGCCCTCTGCGCCGTAGACTGCGCCTGCGGTCAGGAAAAGTCCCGCATTTTTGCGAAGATGGTCGGCAAACTCTCTTGACGGTGCTATCCTGCCGCATCCGAGCCAGAGCAGATATGTCGCCTCCGACGGTGTCACCCACATGTCGGGGATCTCTTTTTCGATAAAATTGCGCACGATACGCTTATTCTCGGCGATGTAGGCGCGCAGCTCGTCCAGCCACTCTCCCCCCTTGGTGAAAGCCGCGACTGCCGCGGGGACGGCGAAGACGTTTGCCTCGGCGACCTCGTCGGTGTTGAGCGCGCGGTGCATTTTGTTGTAAAGGAATCGATTTTTGACAGCGACGGCGGCGGTCTGTATACCTGCGATATTAAATGACTTTGTCGGTGCAAGGCAGGTGACGCTTATCTCGCGGCAGATATCCGACGCCGATGCAAACGGGGTGTAGTCGTGCCCCGGGTCGGTCAGATCGCAGTGGATCTCATCCGAAATGACGAGTACGCCGTTTTTGTGGCAGAGCTCGCCCACTCTTGCAAGCTCGTCCTTTGTCCAGATCTTGCCGACCGGGTTGTGCGGATTGCACATGATCAGAAGCGTGACCTGCGGATCGGCAAGCGTTTTTTCGAGGTTATCGAAATCGATCGAGTAGTTCAGCCCGTCGAAAGCGAGCGGACACTCGACCAAAACTCTGCCGTTGTTTAGGGTGGAGTTGAAGAAAATGTTGTAAACGGGGGTCATGACGACCACTTTTTCCGCAGGTGTGGTCAATTTGCGGACAGCGGTCGATATCGCGGGGATGACGCCCGTGCAGAATATCAGCTCATCCTTTTCGAAGCGTATGCCGTGGCGGGACTTCCACCAAGCCGAGTAGGCGGCATACCACTCGTCGGGGATGTCGGTATAGCCGTAGATCGGGTGCGCGGCGCGCTCTGCGATAGCCTGCGACACTGCGGGGGCGGTGGGGAAGTCCATGTCGGCGACCCACATCGGCAGTGCGTCCGGGGACTCGTCCCACTTGATCGAGCCTGTGTTTCGTCTGTCGACGATCTTGTCAAAATCGAATTTGTTCATGATGATCTCCGTTATTTGAGGTAATAGGTAAGATGTGAGGAATTTGATTTATCATATCCCGATAACCAAAGAAGCGGCGGGAGCAAGCCCCCGCCCTACAAAGGTGCGCTCGGGCGATCGATTTATCACAACCCGCCGTCTGTTGTGCATCAATTCCTGCAAATGATCGTTGTTTTTTCGGGGTCGACCTTATCGCGCTCGAATATCAGTTCGCCGATCGAATCTGCGGTGATCCTGCCGCTCGAGGGGTTCAGGACGCTTGTGATCGACGAGGAGATCTCGGCATCGACGCTCGAGTATTCAAATGCGAGCGTGGTATTGATCAGCTTGCAATTTCTCATGACAAGATTGTCGATGTAGCAAAGCCCCTGCAGGGACTCGATCGTGCAGTCGATAAGGGTCAGATCTTTCGCGTTCCAGCCGAGGTATTCGCCCGAGATGAAGCATCCCTTTGCGGTGACGTGATCGCTGTTCCAGAACGCGTCCTTGGTGAGCAGCTTGGAATTTTCGATGGTCATATTCTCGACGCCGTCGAAGGAGTAGTTGCCGAAAAGGGTCAGTTGGTCGATCGTCATGTTTTTGCTGTTCATCGCAAAATAATCGCCGCGCGCGGTGACTTTCGAAAGTTTTACGCCGTCACAGCTCCAAAGGGTCTCGGATGCGTTCGAAAAGGAGACATTTGTCAGTTCGAGGTCAGTACACCTGCGAAAATTTTTCGGTGCTTCGATCGGGCAGTCGGCGATCTTTATGTCCGACGAGTACCAAACGCCCGCCCTTGCCATGTCAAACCACACGCAGTTTTCGGCACGCACGGAGTGGCAATACCAAAGCGGATATTTCCATTTGAACATAGAGCCGCGAAGCTCGATATTGCGGCTTTCCTTGAGCGGCGATTCGCCGTCCTCAAATATGCAGTCGGTGATCAGAAGGGAATCGGCACCAAAAAGCGCGCGCTCCCCGGTCAGGATTTTGTCTTTAATTTCGGTCATTTTCGTTTCGTCTTTCGTTGTTGTATTGTTATACATATTGTAGCACAATTTTCGGGGAAAGTCAAGAGAAATTAGAAATTAGAAATTAGGAATTAGGAATTAGCGTAGGTTGGGCGTGAGCGGATCGAGATGGTGAACAAACCCGCTTCTTTGGTTTTCGCGGTATGATATACAGAATACCGAGACGATCAATTACGGTAGCCTTCCCCGGTGGGGGAAGGTGGCAGCCGAAGGCTGACGGATGAGGCGTCTGCTTTGATATTTATGAGCTAATAAAATGGTTAATTTAATCGGGAGGAGCAAGCCCCTCCCCTACCGGGGGATTTTTGTTTATTGCGCCGATATAATCGATTCCGCCAATTTCTAATTTCTAATTCATCATTCCTAATTTCTCTCCCCCTCTATTTGAAGCGCCGATCGGATTTGTGATCCGATCGGCGGTTGCTTTTTTATTATTTTCCGAAATACCTTTTCAGCATGCCCTCGAAGCCTTTGCCGTGGCGTGCTTCGTCTTTTGCCATCTCGTGGACGGTGTCATGGATCGCGTCGTAGCCAAGCTCTTTTGCGCGCTTTGCAAGCTCGAATTTGCCTGCGGTCGCGCCGCACTCTGCCTCTGCACGGAGCTCGAGGTTCTTCTTTGTCGAGGGGGTGACTACCTCGCCGAGCAGTTCGGCAAATTTTGCCGCATGCTCTGCCTCCTCATATGCTGCCTGGAGATAGAACGCGCCGATCTCGGGGTAGCCCTCGCGGATAGCCTGGCGGCTCATTGCGATATACATGCCGACCTCGGTGCACTCGCCCTCGAAGTTTGCCTTGAGACCCTCGTAAACGTCATCCTCGATCTTGCCCTTTGCGCCGACGCCGATCACATGCTCGCAAGCGTAGGAAAGAGCACCCTCCTTGACCTCTGTGAACTTAGAGCCGGGAACGCCGCACTGGGGACATTTTTCGGGAGCGGTCTCTCCCTCGTGAACATAACCGCAAACGGGACATACGAATTTTTTCATGATATTATCTCCTTATGATATATAATTTTTATTTTTTTAATTATTTTCAACGCATCTGCGGCATCTGCCGTAGAATACGAATGAATGTGAGTCTATCTCCGCTCCGTATTTTTCGGAGAGGATGCTGTCAAGCTCCGAGCCTTCGTCGCCGCCGATGTCCGACAGCTCGCCGCAGGAGCGACAGTAGAAATGGTTGTGATCGAACGCCTGCGCATCATAGTGAATGATGCCGTCACCGACATCGATCGAGATCGCCTTGCCCTGCGACACCAGGAGCGCGAGGTTTCGATAGACGGTCGCGAGCGAGATCTTCGGGTGCTCTTTTTTGAGCTCGGTGTACAGCCATTCGGCGGACGGATGGCAGGTGACACCGGTCAGCAGCTCCAGCAGTGCATCGCGCTGTCTTGAATGCTTTGTCGTCTGAGTCATTGTTGTCATCCTTTCTAAACGATAATGATTATCGTTTTTGTTATTATAGCATAAAATTTCGATTTTGTCAAGAGGGTTTGGAAAAAATTTTGGGAAAATTTTTAGGAGGGGATATTTGCGGTGGGTTGAATATTGTTTATTCATTATCTCGGCGATATTACACCCAAATCCCGCCAATTCCTAATTTCTCATTTCTAATTCCTAATTTCCTCAAAGTCCGCCGCGCCGTGCTTGCAGAGTGGGCAGACATAGTCGTCGGGGAGCTCGTCACCCTCGTAGACGTAGCCGCAGATCTTGCAGACATAGCCCTTTTTGCCCTCGGTCTCGGGCTTTGGCTTGACATTTTGATGATAATATGCGTATGTCATGCTCTCTCTGTCGGTGATCGTCTTTGCCTCGGTGACATCGCAGATGAACATGCCGTGACTGCCGAGATCGACATACTGTGTGACCTTGAGTGAGATATACGCGTTGATATAGGCGGGAAGGACGGCGAGAGAGTTTGCCGAGCGATCGGGGGTCATGCCTGCGAATTTATCGACCGCTCTGCCGCTTGAAAAGCCGAAATTTTCGAAGACTCTGAAGGGTGCGTCGGTCGACAGGCAGTTGACATTCATTATACCCGTCTGCTTTATGATGTGGTGCGAATAATTGTCCTTGTTGATAACGACGCTCACGCGGTTTGGCGTGCTTGTGACCTGTGAGACAGTGTTGACGATCAGACCGTTGTCGCGTCCGTCGATGCCCGAGGTCACGACATAGAGTCCGTAGCCGAGTGCATTCAGTGCGGTCAGGTCGAGCACGTTTTTGCCGACGCTCTCGCGGGCGGTGTATTCGGCGCACAGCTCATCTGCGAGGGCGGTGATCTCCTTGACATTTTCGTCCGAGACAGCCGACATTATGCGGACGCCGTGATCGGCAAAGGTCAGCTCGGGAGAG
Source organism: uncultured Lachnospiraceae bacterium (assembly GCA_964568425.1). Taxonomy (GTDB): domain Bacteria; phylum Bacillota; class Clostridia; order Oscillospirales; family CAG-272; genus CAKSQF01. Next base: position 64,655 of record CAZMPO010000005.1, read on the forward strand.
GATGCCAGCATGTCGCGCATGATCTTTGCGGCGCGGGGTGCCCACGATCCGTTTTCGATAAATGCGACGCGACGGCGTTTGAATCCGCGCTCGGTCAGGTGATCGATGAAGGTCTTCATTGTCGGGAAGATGTCCGCGTTATAGGTCGTGGTTGCGAGCACGAGCGTGTTATATCTGAACGCATCCGCGACGGCTGCCGCCATATCCGAGCGTGCGAGATCGTAGATGACCGCATTTTTGCATCCGCGCTCGCGGACAAGCTCGAAAAGCCGCTCGGCAGCTTTTTTCGTGCCGCCGTAGACAGATGTGTAGGCGATCACGATGCCGTCCTCCTCGGGCTCGTAGGACGACCATTTGTCATAGAGGTCGAGATAATGTCCGAGATCCTCCGAAAGCACGGGTCCGTGAAGGGGAAGGATCTTCTCGATATCGAGTGCGGCGGCTTTTTTGAGCACTGCCTGCACCTGCTTGCCGTATTTGCCGACAATGCCGATATAATAGCGGCGTGCCTCGTCCTCCCAAGGCTCTGCGGTGTCAAGTGCGCCGAATTTGCCGAATGCGTCGGCGGAGAAGAGCAGTTTTTCGCTTTGCTCATATGAGAGCGCGACCTCGGGCCAGTGGACCATGGGTGCGAGAACAAAGGTCAGCGTGTGAGAGCCGAGGCAGAGGGTACTGCCCTCGGTGATCACGATCTTATTTGTTGTCAACTCGCGACCGAAGAAGTTTTTCATCATGACGAACGCCTTGTCGGTCGAGACGATGGCGGCATCGGGGTAGACCCTCATGAAGTTTTCGATGTTTGCCGAGTGATCGGGCTCCATGTGATGGACGATCAGATAGTCGGGACGCCTGCCGCCTGTCGCCTTTTCGATGTTGTCAAGCCATTCGTGGGTGAATGCGCCGTCGACCGTGTCGCAGACCGCGATCTTTTCGTCGAGGATGACATACGAGTTATAGGACACCCCGCCCTTTACGGTGTATTGCCCCTCAAACAGATCGACCGCGTGGTCGTTTACGCCAACATATTTTACATTATCGGAAATATACATTTTCTTCCTCCAAAACAGTAATGATTATCGTTATCGTTATTATAGCATATGATTTTGATTTTGTCAAGAGGGTTTGGAAAAAATTTTGGGAAAATTTTTTCAAGATACAAGATACAAGATATTTGTGCGGCGAAGACCTTGATATTTACCTGCCGGGGGACAATTAGGAATTAGGAATGAGGAATTAGGAATTGGGAATTGGCGAGGTTTGGTTGTAATATCGCCGAGATATCATATCCCAACCATCAAAAAGGCATTTTGCAAAAAATGATTTAATCATCGTTTCCCTGTGGGGTGGATCTCTTTTGTAACAAAATAAAAAACTTGGTCGAAAAGACTTGATTTTATCCCGAGATTGTTATATAATAAACAATGAATAATTCTATCCAAAAAAAGCGGGGGTTATGCTATGAATGACGAAACGATGGGCAGCCGTCGGAACAAAATAAATTATTATCTCGACATCGCGGAGACGGTCGCGGCAAGATCGACTTGTTTGCGCAAAAAATACGGCGCGATCATTGTTAAAAACGATGCGATACTGTCGACAGGCTACAACGGCGCGCCGCGAGGACGCAAGAATTGCTGTGATCTCGGCTATTGCATGCGCGACAAGCTGGGCATACCGCGCGGCGAGCGATACGAGATGTGCCGCTCGGTGCACGCGGAGGCGAATGCGATCATCACCGCCTCGCGCGATCTTATGATCGACTCGACCCTCTACATAACCGGCATCGACAGCAAGAGCGGCGAGCTTGTCCCCGACATCTGCTCCTGCATGATGTGCAAGCGACAGATCATAAATGCGGGCATTGCGACAGTCGTTTTCAGGCGCACGCACGACGAGTATTCGATCGTCGAGGTCTCCGATTGGATCGAGAACGATGACAGCCTGTCGGGCGTCTTCGGCTACTGATGAAAGGTAATTTTATCCAAGTGAAAACTGCTATATATATTAAAGGAAGAAAACTGAACCTCATTCCGTGGATCATCGTGATCTCGCTGATCGTTTTGACGATCGGCAGCACACTGCTTTGGGTGTATGTCATAGAGCCTGCCGCGATCAGAGCATCGAGAGTGCAGCTTGAATACGACCCTGCCGCGGACAGCTATTACGACCCCGAAAAGAAGATCACATACCTGCGCGCGCCCGTCTATTATCAGGCGGGGAGCGTGCTGTCCGACCCGGTCTACGGCATGGCGGGCGAGCGACTGCTCTACAGGGTCGGGACGCTGACATCGGATGCTGTCTCGGGCGACAAGCTGACACTTGAGAGCGCATCAGATTGGCTTTCGGTCGGCAAGGAGCGCGGAATGTTGCTTTATTACAACAAGGACAGCGTGACAGTCCCGAAGATCGGTGAATTTGAGCCCGAGACGGTCTACATCTGCTCGACGACCGATCTGACGGCGGCGCAGAGTGAGATGGGGGCGAGCATCTTTTTCCCGAAGGGATTTTTTGACGGCGGGTGCGAAAATTTCTACGAGGGCGAGGAATACGAGGACTCGACGCTTTTCAGGCAGCTTCGCGTAAGTTCGAGCAAATACGGCTTTATGCAGATGGTGCTCTATCTCTACAAAAACGAGAAGACGGGCGATTATTATATCTATCTGCCGCAGGAGAAGATCTTTGCGGCGGCTGACTCGGACATGCTCGACATTTTCTTTAAGAGCTATGACGAGGCGGCAGGCTCGGGAAAGAGCGGCAAGTGAGCGAGATCTTGGTGCGGCATGCGAACTCTGCCGACATTGACGCCGTTTTTGCCATCGAGTGCGACTCTTTTGCCGATGCGTGGTCGAGATCGTCATTCGAGTTTTTGTTGACAAGCGATGCGCACCTGTTCACTGTTGCGACGCTTTGCGATCGTGTTGTCGGATATGCCGTTTGGTCGGTCGTCCCGCCCGAGGGCGAGCTTTGCGACATTGCGGTCGAGGGCTCGATGCGAGGGCAGGGGATCGGCGGCAGGCTGATCGGCGATTTTCTCGGGTATGCGAGAGGTCGAGGGATTGACAGCATCTATCTTGAGGTCAGGCGGTCGAACGACGGTGCGGCAAGGCTTTATGAGAAATTTGACTTTCGCCCGATCGGGGTCAGAAAGAATTATTACAGCTCTCCGCGCGAGGATGCGATCATCATGCGCAGAGAGGAAGAGTTTGGGGACAATTGTGTATGAAAATACTTGCATTTGAATCGTCATGCGACGAAACATCGGTCGCCGTTGCCGAATTTCTCGGCGATGAGGGCGAGGTTCGAAAAATTCTGTCTAATAAAACGGCGACGCAGATAGCCATTCACGCGCTCTACGGCGGTGTCGTACCCGAGATAGCGGGACGCGCGCACGCCGAGGCGATCTCATCGCTCTGCTACGCGGCACTCGAGGAGGCGGGGGTCGGGATGGACGACATTGACGCCGTCGCGGTCACGGCAAGTCCGGGACTGATCGGCGCACTGCTTGTCGGTGTCAATTTTGCCAAGGGGCTTGCGCTCTCATGGAACAAGCCGCTCATCGCGGTCAATCATGTAAAGGGTCACGCGGCGGCGGCATATTACGAAAATCCCGAGCTGAAGGCACCCTTTTTTGCGCTGGTCGCATCCGGCGGGCACACATCGCTCACATACGCGAAGACGCCGACCGAATTTGTGCCCATCAGTCGCACGCGCGACGATGCGGCAGGCGAGGCGTTCGACAAATCGGCGCGCAGACTGGGGCTACCCTATCCCGGGGGCGCGGAGATGGACCGACTGGCATCACTGGGGGACAAAAACGCGATCAAGTTCCCGTCTGCCGCGATACACGGAAGTCTTGATTTTTCGTTCAGCGGACTCAAAACGGCGGTCATGAACTATCTCCACAATGCTGCTCAAAAGGGGGAGGAGATAAGCCGCCCCGACGTTGCCGCATCCTTTACAAAGGCGGTCTGCGACTCGATGATCACCGTCCTTGAGGGCGCGTATCGCGAGCATCATTTTGACAAGCTCGTTTTCGCGGGCGGCGTCGCGGCAAACTCGCATCTGCGGCGCGAGATCGGCGCACTCTGCGACAGGCTCGGGGTCAAGCTTTACATGCCGTCGCTTCCGCTTTGCGGTGACAACGGTGCGATGATCGCCGCGCAGGGGTTTTTCGAGTACAAGGCGGGGCATGTCGCGGACAGCAAACTAAATGCGGTGGCAAGCGGCGGAAAGGCTGCGTTTTAGATCGGCATGTGAAAAAATTTTTGCACAGCCTGATCTGTGCAAAACTGTGGAAAACCCTGTGGAAACTGTGGAAAACTCGATATTATCCGCAACAATCAACAATAAGTCGGCGATTTGAAGGAAAAACAGTGGAAAGAGCCTGTGGAAAAGTGGAAAATCGCAAATTTTGGGTCGATCTACAACAGTGAAAATTTTTTCGGTAACGCTGAATAATTTACGGAAATTCGGGATGGTGACAATTTTGGAGAGGTGTGACTGACATGGAAAAAAAGAATGATATACCCACCGCCGTGATATCGAGACTGCCGAGATATTACAGGATGCTTGCCGCCCTGCTCGGCGAGGGCGTCTATCGCATAAGCTCGCGCGATCTGGCGTCCCGCATGGGGGTGACCGCCTCGCAGATAAGGCAGGATCTGCACATGTTCGGCGAGTTCGGGCAGCAGGGGTACGGATACAACGTCAAATATCTCTCGGGCAAGATCGGGGAGATACTCGGTGTCGACGAGGCGTACAGTGCGGTGATCATCGGTACGGGGCTGCTCGGACGCGCGATCGCCGAGTCGTCGATGCTTATCGGGTGCGGAATATTTACAAAGGCGATATTTGACACCGACATCGACGCCCTCTGTGGCGAGGGCGAGACGATCGGCGGATGTCCGATATACAAAATGTCCGAGCTTGAGGGCTTTTTTGCCGAAAATCGGATAGATCTTGCGGTGATCACCGACAACAGCCCGTGCGCGGAGCGGCTCTGCCGTCTCGGGGTCAAGGGCATATGGAATCTCGGGGCGAGCGACATTCCAAAGTACGAGGGCGTGTCGATCAGAAACAGTTATCCCGGGGATGCGCTGATGATGCTCTGCTGTGACGTCAAAATGGCGATGGACAAAAAGACAAAGGACGCCGAGGGTGGCGACGATGATGAACGATGAACAAGCTTGATTTTGAATTTCAATATAAAAACAGCGTGATAAGCCTCCCCGCATCTGCGGCGGCAGAGCTTTCGAGGGCGGATGCTGCCGAGCTTCGCGTTCTCATCGCGCTGGCAAGATACGGCTTTGAGGACGCCGAGTCTGTCGCATCTGCGGCAGGTGTCGAGGGTGACGGTCTCCTTCGCGCGATCGATTTTTGGAGAGGTGCGGGGGTCATCGCCGCCTCGGAGAGGGTCGAGGGCATATCGGTGAGCGTCCACGAGGGCGTGGGCACCGATTCAAATCGTGTGACGGTGGTGTCAAGCGGCGATCTGCCCCACTATACGGGCAAGGAGATCGAGGCGATATTTGCACAAAACGGCGAGATGCGCGATTTTATCGACGAATGTCAGCGCATACTCGGCAAAATGCTCAGCTCGAGCGAGATCAACAAGCTGATCGCGCTCGTCGATGTTTACAGATTTTCCTGCGAATATGTGACCCTTTTGGTCGGGCGGTGCGCCGAGATCGGCAAGGGCTCGGTTCCGTACATACTAAAGACGGGCGTCTCGCTCTACAACGGCGGAATAGTCAGTGTCGAGGGACTTGAGGAGAAGATACGCGCCGAGGATGCCTGCAGGTCGGTCGAGGGCAAGCTTCGCGCCCTTCTCGGGATCGGCGAGCGTGCATTTACCGAGCGCGAAAAGAAGTTTATAGCCAATTTTGCAAAGCTCCGGATCCCCGACGACATGCTCGAGCTTGCATATAATATTACGGTTGACAACACGTCAAAGCCGTCGATGCCGTATATGAACAAGGTGCTCACCACATGGCGCGAGGCAGGATACAAGACCGCCGACGATGTTCGAGCGGCGATCGAGGCATACAAGCAGAAGAAGAGCGGAGTGGTCGGCGCATCCTCGTTTGACAAGGACGAGTTCTTCGAGGCGGCACTGCGGCGAAGCATGGATACATCGGGGTCGGGTGACAGAAACGGGAGGCGCAAATGAGCTACAGTCGTGATAATTTTTCAAAGGTCAAGCGCGAATATGAGGAAAAGCTTTATGCAAAGACCGAGGCGGCAAAGGCGCGCCTTCGCGAGGTGCATGAGGCTCTGCCTGCCGTTGCCGACATCGACCGTGAGCTTGCCAACACCGGTCTGCTCATAATGCAGGAGATATCAAAGGGCAAGGAAGGGCTTGACGAGCGGCTTGAGACGATCAGGCTCGACAACGAGGCACTGCGCGCCGAGCGTGATGCGATACTTACAAGAAACGGCTATCCCGTCGATTATACCGAGATAAAGTACGATTGCAAAAAATGTCACGACAGCGGATTTGACGGCATGAACATCTGCTCGTGCATGCGATTTGCGCTTTCGATGGCGGCAATGGAGAGCTCGGGGCTTGGCAGGCTTTTCGAGAGCCAGAGCTTTGACACATTCAGCCTGAAATATTACAGCTCGGACAGACGCACGCTCGAACAAATGACGAAGGTGCTCGAGATATGCACCGATTTTGCCGAAGGATTTGACAGCAAAACACACGAAAATCTCTTTCTTTGCGGCAAGACCGGACTTGGCAAGACGCATATGTCGACCGCGATCGCGGCGGCGGTCATCGGACGCGGATACGAGGTGGTCTATGAGAGCACTCAAAATCTCTTTGACGATTATTCGGTCGAGCGTTTCGGCAGGGTCGTCTCGGGCAGATCGGGCGACACCGCGCGCTATCTTGATGCCGATCTGCTGATCATCGACGATCTCGGCACAGAGACCTCGAACAGCTTTACGCAGAGCTGTCTTTATTCGCTCATCAACAGCAGAGTGGTCTCGGGCAAGCCGATGATAATCAATACAAACCTCTCCTCGGACGAGATCAAGTCGCGTTACGGAGACAGGATTTTCTCCAGACTCTTCGGCGAGTTCACCGTCCTGCCCTTCTGCGGCACGGACGTCAGATTGCAGAAGCTGAGACAGGGTTGAATTAGGAATTAGGAATTAGGAATGAGGAATGAGAAATTGGCGGGATTTGATTGTATCGGCAATCGATTTATTGCACATCGACTGCCAAAGAACGGGGAATTGTTGTTTATCACGCTTATCCGTCATCTCAGCGATATCACAACAAAATCTCACCAATTCCTAATTCCTAATTTCTAATTTCTAATTCCCCGGAGGGTTCACCATGTTCACAATAAACACCTACCCTGATGGGGTCGTTTGCGAGACTGCAGAAGCTGAGACGGAGTTGAATTAGGAATGAGGAATGAGGAATGAGAAATTGGCGGGATTTGATTGTATCGGCAATCGATTTATTGCACATCGACTGCCAAAGAACGGGGAATTGTTGTTTATCACGCTTATCCGTCATCTCAGCGATATCACAACAAAATCTCACCAATTCCTAATTCCTAATTTCTAATTTCTAATTCCCCGGAGGGTTCACCATGTTCACAATAAACACCTACCCTGATGGGGTCGTTTGCGAGAGGTCGGGGATGATCTCGGCAAGGCATGCGTTTTCTACAAGATACGGCGGTGTCAGTACCCTGCCGCATCTTGTCTCCATGAATCTTGGCGAGGGACGCGGAGACGATCCCCGAAATGTTGCCGAAAATTATAACAGACTGCTCTCGCACATGGGGCGATCCTTTTCCGACACGGTTCGCGCAGGTCAGATCCACTCGACAAACATCAGATATGTCACCGAGGATGACAGAGGTCGATTTTTTGCCGACACCGACGGCTTTATCACCGACAGAGCGGGCGTGGTGCTTGTTTCCAAGGTGGCGGATTGTGCGCCGATACTTCTCTTTGAAAAGGAGCGAGGTGTGATCGCCGCCGTTCACGCGGGATGGCGGGGGGCGGCATCGGGCATTGCGGCGGTCGCGGTCTCGAAAATGTGCAAGATGGGCTGTCGCGCCGAAAACATAAAGGTCGCGATCGGCAGCTGTATACATAGCTGCTGTTTTGAAGTAAAGGATGATTTTGTCAACACATTGACCGATCTTTGTGGTGTTGAGCTTGCACGCCTTGTGGTCTCCGAGCGCGAGGGCAGACTTTTTGCCGACAATGTACGCCTGAATGTCGAAATGCTCCGATCGGTCGGCGTGCCTCTTGAGAATATCGACATCTCGCCAAGCTGCACGAAATGTCATCCCGAGCGTTATTTTTCGCACAGAGCAAGCGCAGGTCTTCGCGGCACGATGGCGGCGGTCATCACGCTTTGATGGTTCGATTTTTAATAAATCTGTTGCCGATACGATCAATTATCCGCTATACCCGTAGGGCGGGGGCTTGCTCCCGCCACCTCTTGGATGATCGGTGCATGATATATCGGCGAAATCTCTTTGTAATCTCGCTGTTTTACTATAAATTGAATCGTCAAAGAGCGGCGGGAGCAAGCCCCCGCCCTACAGGGATAGGTAATTATTTGTTTCGGCAATCGATTTATTTAATCATCGTTTTCCCGAGGATGTTTGATCGGAATTTGTTTACAAATATGTGAATTTTCACCCTCAAACGACTGAAAAAGAGATGAATTTTCTCTGTACTGAGTTTTTGTTCAGAGTTTATTTACAAAAATATGGTACACTGAAATGTATGAAATTTATAAAGAAAAAATCTGTTAAATAAAAAGGCGAAAGGAAATATATTCCATGATCAAAGTAGAAAATCTCGGAAAGCGATACGGCGACAAATGGGTGGTCGATCACATCAGCTTTTCGGTTGAAGAGGGCGAGATAGTCGGATTTCTCGGTCCGAACGGTGCGGGGAAGACCACGACCATGTCGATGATAACCGGATTTTTGTCATCCACCGAGGGTGTTTGCGAGGTTGGGGGCGTGAATGTGCTCGAAGACCCGATCGGCGCGAAAAAGCAGATCGGTTATCTGCCCGAGCTGCCGCCGCTCTATATGGAGATGACCGTGCGCGAATATCTGAATTTTATATACGAGCTCAAGGGCTGTACGCTCCGTCGCGACGAGCATCTGCGCGAGATCGCCGAGACCGTTCGCATTTACGATGTTTACGATCGTGTCATACGCAACCTTTCGAAGGGCTATCGTCAGCGTGTCGGCATTGCGCAGGCACTTGTCGGCAATCCGCGCGTTATCATATTTGACGAGCCGACCGTCGGTCTTGACCCCAAGCAGATCATCGAGATACGAAATCTGATCAAGGCACTCGGCAAAAATCACACTGTCATCCTTTCGACCCACATTCTGCCCGAGGTTCAGGCGGTCTGCGACAGGATAATCATCATAAACAAGGGTCGCATCGTCGCAAACGAGCGTACCGAGGATATATCAAAGGCGTTTTCTGGCAACCGTCGCCTTTCGGTCAAGATCTGCGGACCGCAAAAAGAGGTGCTCTCGGCGATCAAGTCGACCGCGGGTGTCATCTACGCCGAGGTGCTCGGCAATCACGATCTCGACTCGACATCATATCTTATCGAATGCGAGCCGGGGCTTGACGTCAGAAAGCCGCTCTCGCGTATGATCGCGTCAAACGGATGGGTGATGATCGGTCTTGAATCGATGGGCGCAAATCTTGAGGACATCTTCCTTGCCGTCGTTGACACTCCCGAGCCTGTCCGCAAAAAGCGTCGCCGCGACAGAGATGCCGCAAAAGACGCAAAAGACGCAAAAGACGCAAAAGATAAAGAAACTGCCGAAAACAAAGGAGAATGATCGAAAATGCTTGCTGTATATAAACGCGAACTGCGTTCCTATTTCGTATCCCCGATCGGGTACATATTTGTCGCGATATTTCTTCTTGCCGCAGGGCTTGTCTTCTCGTTCTGCACCCTGCAAAAGGGTGCGAGCTCGTCGATCTCCGCTTATTTCTCGATCCTTCTTGTGATCTACATCGTTGTTCTTCCTCTTCTGACCATGAAGCTCTTTGCCGATGAGAAGAAGGGGCGCACCGAGCAGCTGCTGCTCACAGCACCCATCAGCCTTGCCGCGATGGTGCTTGCGAAGTTTTTCGCGGCATACACCGTTTTCGCGGGGACATATCTTGTCTCCTGCACCGGATTTATCACGCTTTATGAATACGGCAATCCGAACACCGCCGTCCTGCTCGGCTCGTCGCTTGCTATCCTGCTTGCCGGGGCTGCCTGCATCGCGATCGGCGTTTTCGTGTCGTCAATGACCGAAAATCAGCTCGTTGCCGCGCTCGTTACCATGGCGATCATCATCTTTTTCGTGCTCACGTCGGCATTCAACAGCTACATCGACAGCTATATCCTCCGCACGATACTCAGCTGGTTCTCGCTCATGGAGCGTCTTTCGAACTTCACCTGGGGATATTTTGACGTCAACGCACTTGTGTACTATCTCTCGATCTCCTTCGTCTTCCTTTTCCTGACCGTGCGCGTTTACGAAAAGCGTCGTTGGGCGTGAGTCGAAAGGTTTGGTCTGCCGATGGACAACAACAATAATAACAGCTATAATAAAATGAAAGAAAAAAACAGATCACTGCACAGATCGACGGCATGGCTCTTTACCGCAGGCATTCTCGCGGCGGTCGTTGTCATAAATCTTGTGCTCACCCTGGCACTCGGGTCGAAAATGACGGTCGATATGACCACCGAGGGCTTTAACGAGATCTCGGATGCCTCCAAGAAGGAGCTTGACAAGATCGACCCCGAGGGCAACAACATAACGATATATTTTCTCGCCGACAGGGACGAGCTGAACTCCGCCGAGCTCGGATACTCAAATTCGGTCAGCGGAAGCACGACCAATCTCTGGGGAATGAAATACATAAGCGCGCTTGCCGATGTTTATGCCGAGCGTTACAGCTTTGTGGACGTCAAGACGCTGAACATCAAAAAGGATGCAGAAAAGCTTGAGGAATTTAAGTCGACGGTCGGTACGACCTTCACAAAGCAGGAGATCATTGTCGACAACTACACGAGCGAGCGTGACAAGGACGGGGGTGTCGTGACAGATGAAAACGGCGAGCCGATCATGCACCACAATTTCCGCAAATACAAGCGCGACAATTTCTTCGTATTCAACAACGAGAACGGATACGCCTACGGATTTAACGGAGACGAGGTCTTCACCATGGCACTGCTTTCGGTGTCGGGCGAAAATCCGACCGTCTATTTCACGAGCGGTCACGGCGAGAGCGTAGGGGATAACACCACACTCGATGACTCGATCTTTGCCGATTACGGCAGAGCGGGCGCGCTTCGCGATCTTTTCTTCAACGCGGGATATGTCACCAAAAAGATCGATCTCTCGACCGAGTACAAGGCACTTTTCGAGGACGATACCGCGCGGATCATCGTAGTTTTCGGACCGACCTCAGATTATGTCGGTACGGGAGTGTCCGGCAAGACAGACGAGATCGCCGCCCTTCGCAAATTCATGAACGGCGACCGCCACAGCGCGATGTTTTTTGTTGACGGCGACGCCGACCTGCCCAATCTGCATGAATATATCGAGGACTATTACGGAGTCAAGGTCGAGCCCGTCAAGGTCAAGGACTCCGGCGCAAACAGCCTCTCGCCCGACGGCCTCACCTTCATTTCGGACTACGAGACCGACGAATACGGCATCGGAACGAATTTGACCGACCCGTTTTCGGAGATGGCATCAAAACCACTTGCCGTTTTTGACGGCGCGTGGACGCTGTCGGTAAACGATGCGTTCGGTCAGACCGACGGCTTCCATGATGACAGCACGACCACAACGACCGGCGGCGTATTTGTTGCGCCGAAAAGCTCGTCCGGCATATCTGGCGAGGATACGATCGATTATTCGAGCGGCGATCAGCCTGCGCTGATGACGCTTTCGGTCATCGACAGGATAAACCAAAACGACAACACGACCGTAAGCTACGCGCTTATCTGCGGCTCTGTCGGATTTGCCGATGCCGAATATGTCAACTCGGCGTCCTACTGCAACGGCGATATTTTGTACTACACGATGCGTATAATGAGCAGGGCGACCGTCGATTATACGGTCGACATGAAGAAGATCGAGACCTTCGCGATCAGCGGACTGACCGATGAGAGCGTTGTCGCCTACACGATCCTGCTTTGCGCGCCCGTACCGCTTGTGTCTCTCGCGCTCGGAACGGTAGTTTTCGTCAAGAGAAGACATAAGTAAGGAGGGATGGCAGTGAAAGCAAAACAAGAACAGATCAATTCGCAAAGATCGCAAAGATCGCAAAGATCGCACAAGAAATCGGACAAACCGAGCATTTTCTCGAAAAGAAATTTCAAATACGGCACAAGCGCGATCCTGTTCACCATCGCTCTTGTGGCGGTCGTGCTCGCGGTCAATCTGATCGTGTCTGCCCTCTCGTCGAGATACAGCTGGTGTTTTGACATGAGCGGAGACGTGAGCTATCACCTCTCGGATGCGGCATCTGCTCTGCTTGACAAGGTCGCAGGTGACGATCCGGTCACGATATATTTTTTAACCGACCCCGATATGCTCAGCGGACAGGCGAGGTCGACAAATTATCTCGGACAGACGAATGCATGGGGAATGCGCCCGATACACGAGGTCGCACTTGAAATTGCCGAGAAATATCCCTTTGTGAGCGTCGAATATGTAAATTACGCCAAGGATCCGGCGATCCTGCGCGAGGTGACCGGCGATGATTATGACAACATCACCTTCGGCAGTACGCAGGTGCTCGTCGATCGCAAGAGCGAGCTTGTCGATGCGTCGGGCGCGGTCTATGACACGGCGCACAATTATCGTATCTTCAGCCGCGATGCGTTCTACACCTTCGATTACGCGGACGGCTCGGTCAACTATGTCAACTCCTTCTGCGGCGATTATCGGCTGGCAAGTGCGATCTCGTCGATCTCGATTGGAAAGGATGCCCCGACCGCCTATTTTGTCAGCGGTCACGGCGAGCCGATCGGCAGCTATGACTCGACCTCGGGTGAGGACGACTCGGACACGACAGTGTCCGGTATATCCGAGAGCTACGGCTCGGCGCAGGGACTTTGGCAGATCCTTCGCGACAGCGGATACAAGATCAAGAGGATCGATCTTCGCTATGAGGATTTCGGCGACGAGACCGACGCACTTTGCGTGATATTCTCGCCGACGACCGACCTTTTGGCACCTGCGAACTCGGATCGCTTCAACGAGGTCGAGAAGCTTGAAAAATTCCTTGAGGGCAAGGGTCACACCATATCGATATATGCCGACCCGAGCGTGCGCAAGCTCTCCAATCTCGATGCATTTTTGAATAAGACTTGCGGCGTGACGCTTGTCGGCGGCAAGGTCAAGGACGGCGGCAAAAATTCGCTGTCGGTCGACGGTCTGACGCTTGTCGGCATCCCTTCGAAATCATCGCCGATCGCCGATGCCCTTGACGGCGCGGGAAAGGCGGTATTCGCATCCGCGCAGTCGATAAAGATCGACGGGGACAAGGGAACGCTCTCGCTCTACGATGTTCCCGACAGCGCGGTCGATAAGGCAAATATCGGGAATTCGCTCATGACGCTTACCGAAATATCGGACGGCGGCAGGGTGATAGTCTGCGGCACATCGAGCTTTGTCGACGGCGAGTGTACCGAAAGTCCCGTTTACTCGAACAGGGAGGCCCTTTTGACGCTTATCAACAGGACGTCCGACAATGCAGAGCCGCTTTGCGGACTTAATTACAGGATTATTGAAAACGACGGACTTGACATCACAGGCAGGCAGACGACAGTGGCGACGATCCTGCTCGCGGTCGCGCTCCCGCTTGTCGTATGCGCGCTCGGCACGGTCGTATATTTAAGGAGGAGACACTCTTGACAAACTCTGACGCAAAGAAAAAAAGCTCGCTTGCAAAACAGCGCGGGCTTATCATAGGACTCGCGGTCGCGTTTGCCACACTGCTCCTCGGGTATTTCTTCATCGTCCGACCGCTGATGAACGATTCGGGCGAGGTCGACACGACCACATCGACCCCGAAGCTCTGGGGCGGCGAGCAGATGGCAGGCAACGGCAGACTCTCGCTCTATCCGTCGGTCGAGCGTGAGGACATCATGAGAATCGACATCCACAATCCGAAAAACGGCGAGCGTTACGCGGATTGGGGCGTATACTATAATGAAAAAGCCGACGAGACCAACCTTCTTGAGGCGGACACGTTCTATCTGATCGATTACGAGTATGCGCCTCTCAAAAATCAGTCGCTGACCTATATGCTCTCGGCGGCGGGCAGTGTGCTCTGCACCGCGCGCATCGAGGATCACTGCACCGATTTTGCAAAATACGGACTGACGGACGGCACTCTCGGTGAGGATGACACATACATGATACTGACCAAAAAGGATGGCGGCAAGCATGTCGTGGTCTTTGGCGACAAGCTTCCCTCGGGCAGCGGATATTACATTCGCTCGCTTGACGAGGATGCGGTGATCGATCCCGAAACAGGCAGAGAAACAGGCGAGAGAGCCATCCGCGACTCGGTCTATATTCTCTACGATCTCTATGTTTCGACGACCCTCCTTTCATCTCCGACCAAGATCACCACACCCCTTCTTGCTTATCCTGCGGCGGACAACACCAGACTCCAAAGCTTCGGCGTGTGGATCTACGACGAGAAATATTACACATATGAGACCGACGAGAACGGCAATCAGGTCATCGGCGAGGACGGCAAGCCTGTGCGAAAGCTCAGTCCGTTCATCTACGCAAAGCCGACCGATACGACCTCGCACGATCCGTTTTCGGTATTCAACGGTCTGTCGGTCTACAACATGCTCGTGCCGAACGGATATTATTCGTCCACGGCGTTCGAGGGGCTTATCGACGTGTTCACGGGCTACGAGGAGGACAACCTCACCGGCAAATTCGCGGGCAGCTCGGTGGTCGAGCTTGCAAAGCTTCAATATAATGAAGACGGCAGTGTCAAGCTTGACGAGGACGGTCACAAGGTCTACGCCTTTGACGACGAGACATTTAAGAAATATTATCTCGACAATCCCTATTGTCGCGTTAATTACACCGCGAATAATATCGAAAATGTGGTCTATTTCAGTCCGCTTCAGGAGGGCAGTTATTACTATGCCTATTCTGTTGTGTTCGACACCATCTCGCGTGTCGAGCTGTCCTCAGCGTACTTCCTCGAGTGGGATCTGAAGGGCTACATATCGAGCAACATTATCTATCTGATGATCACAAATTGCAAGACGATCGAGGTATCGGGAAAATATTTCGATCTCGGCGTTGATAACTCCGACCGTGAGGGCGAGCAGGATGTGAATTTCAAATTCGAGCTTAATAACAGCGGCGGAGAGCTGACGGTCACCGAGGCAAACAGCGGCAAGAAGCTTGACACGAAGCTGTTCAGAAAGTACTATCGAGTGCTCGTTGACCTCTGCCTGCGCGAGGAACTTGACGATGAGACGATCGCCGAGGCGAAGAAGAACGAACCGATGGCGACGATCAAGATCGAAACGGCTGAGACGACCGTCAACAAGACGGACGAGGCAGGCAAAGAGACCGACGTGGTCGATTTTGTCAGACCGAGCGTTACGAGAGTTTACAGATTTTACGAGATATCGAACGGCAGAGTGCTTTTGACCATCGAAAATATCGATGAAAACGGCAAATCGGACGGCGAGAGCGGCGATTTCTATTTGGTTCGCGGCTCGGTCGAAAAGCTTCTTTCATCTGCGATCGATCTCGTCGAGGGCAACCCGATCGACCCGAACGTAAGAGGGTAAAAACACCCCTGTGAGGGGTGTTTGAGGTAAGAGGTAATAGGTAAGAGGTAAGAGGTGAGGAACATTTTCGCCCTTTGGGGCGAAAATGGATCCTAATTGAAAATGATAGATCTGTTATTTAGCAAAACCTCTTTGTCGATTTGAACAAACAACAGGTACAACTTATGAAAAACACAAAAAGATACGCGCGGGTCATTGCTGTTTTCCTGCTCTTGATCATTGCGCTCACATCATGCGCATCCGACAGCCCGACCGTTATGAAGATCGGCAAGCTCGATGTTTCGTATGACATGCTTCGCTATTTTGCAAGAGGCTATATGGAAGGATACGAGGACATCACGCCCGAGGATTTCCTGACCGACTCCGAGCTGCAGAAGCAGCTTGACGAAAATGTCAAGACCTCGCTTTCCGAGCTTGCGGCATATGTCACGCTGGCGGACAAATATTCGATAAAGCTCGACAAGGACGACAGGGCGGAGATCGACGAGCAGATGGAGGCAATGCGCGCCGAATACAAGGATGACGAGGCGTACAAGTCGGGACTTGACGAGGCAAACGCCACCGAGGCGGTCGTTCGACGCATCTACGAGATACAAAAGCTCTGCGACAAGCTCTACGAGCACATGACGAGCGGTAACGACCCCTATTTCAAGTCGGACAACGCGACCATCGATGCCGATATCGACGCGGGCAACTGGTTCTCCGCCGAGTTTATTTTGGTCACCTATTCGCCGGGCGACAAGGAAAGCCGCCGCGAATATATGGAGGGCGTCGTCGAGCGTATAAGCAAGGGCGAGGAACTTGCCGATATTTACGAGGACGATCGCACGAGCTTTGGTCTCGGCATACAGTACGAGAAGATCGGCGGATTTACCTACACACAGCAAAAGGAATATTTCGAGGAGGCGGTCACCGCGCTCGAGGTAGGTGGTTGCAGTGAACTGATCGACTGCCCCGACGGATTTCTTATCGTAAAGAGACTTCCGCTCGATTCCGAATATATCGACAAAAACTACGTTTCGGTCTTCTGCGCCGGCTATCTTGAGCGCGAGTTTTTCGGACTCGTCGAGGAGACCGCGGCGTCCCTTGAGATCAAGTACACGAAAAAATATGAGGACATCAAATTCTACGAAATAAGCTAAAAAAGGACGGAAAATCAAAATGAAGGCAGTATTAACGGTAACAGGCAAGGACGGCGTCGGCATCGTCGCCAAGATCAGCACGGTCTGCGCTGAGTGCGGCGCGAACATCAGCGATATCTCGCAGAGCGTCCTCGGTGAATATTTCGCGATGATCATGATCGCCGATATCGACGGGCTTACGATCCCGTTCACCGATTTCGTCGATCGCGCGGCAACCCTTGGTGGGGAGTGCGGACTTGTTGTGTCTGTAATGCACGAGGAAATATTCAACACAATGCATCATATTTGAGTAAAAAAGGCGAAGGGCGATTTAACATGCAGATGATAACAAGACAGGACATACTCGAGACGATAAACATGATCCGTTCGGAAAATCTCGACATACGAACGATCACGATGGGAATATCGCTTTACGATTGCGTGTCCGATGATATTGACAGGCTTTGTGACAACCTCTACGACAAAATAACAAAAAGAGCCGAGCATCTTGTGGAGACGGGCGAGGCGATCGAGAAGAAATACGGCATCCCGATCATCAATAAACGCGTCTCGCTCACCCCGATCTCGCTGATCGGCGGCAAGGCAGACCCCGACGGATATGTCAAGATCGCCAAAACGCTCGATCGCGCGGCAACGACACTCGGGATCAATTTCATAGGCGGCTATACCGCGCTCGTTCAGAAGGGAATGTCAAATTCGGCGGCGGCACTGCTCGATTCGATCCCGCAGGCACTTGCCGAGACAAATTACCTTTGCTCGTCGGTCAATGTCGCCTCCACAAAGGCGGGCATCAATATGGATGCCATCATAAAATGCGGTGAGATCATCAAAAAAGCGGCAGAGCTGACGGCAGACAATGACTGCCTCGGATGCGCGAAGTTCGTTGTTTTCGCGAATGCGCCCGAGGATAATCCCTTCATGGCAGGCGCGTTCAACGGAATGGGCGAGCCCGAGACCGTGATCAATGTCGGCGTTTCGGGTCCGGGCGTTGTCGCGTCCGCTATCAGACGCGCGGGCGACTGTGACCTCTCCGAGCTTGCCGATACGGTAAAACGCACGGCGTTCAAGATAACGAGGGTCGGACAGCTCGTCGCCAAAGAGGCGGCAAGCACGCTCGGCGTCCCGTTCGGCATCGTCGATCTCTCGCTCGCACCCACCCCTGCCATCGGTGACAGCGTCGCGCGCGTGCTTGAGGAGATGGGTCTTGAGCGTTGCGGCGGTTGGGGAACGACCGCCTGCCTTGCACTGCTCAATGATGCCGTCAAAAAGGGCGGCGTAATGGCGTCCTCGCATGTCGGCGGACTCTCGGGCGCGTTCATCCCCGTGTCCGAAGACGAGGGAATGATCGCGGCTGCCTCCTGCGGTGCACTCACTCTGCAAAAGCTTGAGGCGATGACGGCAGTCTGCTCGGTCGGACTTGATATGATAGCAGTCCCCGGAGACACGCCGACCGACGTGATCTGCGGAATAATCGCCGACGAGATATCGATCGGCGTCGTCAATACCAAGACGACGGCGGTCAGGATCATCCCCGCACTCGGTAAAGGCGTCGGCGAGAGCGTCAGCTTCGGCGGTCTGCTCGGCGAGGCACCGATCATGGAGGTCTCGCGCTACAGCCCATCCAAATTCATCCACCGCGGCGGCAGGATCCCCGCACCTTTGCAGTCGCTCAAGAATTGACAGACGGGTTGGGGGATAATATATCGGCGATATTACAGAGAAGTCACGCCGGAGCCTCCCTCCGGGGAAGCGATGATTAAATCGGATCGGCTGCCGAACATTTGACCCTCGGTAGGGCGGGGGCTTGCTCCCGCCGCTCTTTGATATAGATTAAATATCATTTGATCGCCTAAAATATACTCAGATATAACCGATAAACGGCGGGAGCAAGCCCCCGCCCTACAGGGGATACCTTCATTTGGCGGTCGATTTATTATAAATCAAACCATCAAAAAGCCATTTTGCCAAAAACCCGATTTAATCATCGTTTCCGCAAAAGGGAGCCCTTGGCACAATTTGTTTCTGCACGATTGATACCCACCCTGCATTAATCCACAAAAAGGAGGCGGAAATATGGCATCACGACAGACCAAACGACCGACAACAAAGAGACGGCGCGGTCGAAAGAAAGGATCACAGATCTCCCCCGCGACGGTCGCGGCTTGCATTATCGCCGCCGCACTCGGGATCACCCTCGGCATATTCACCTGCCGCATGGCGATCGATAAATGTCCGTCGATCTTCGACGATCTTCGAAATACCGCCACTCTGACGGTCCAATGCTTTGAATAAAAAACACCGACACACTTGGCTTAACATTGACAAGAAACTAATCACTTATCGACTGTTGGCTGACGGATTACGGGGTGCATACGGACAAATCTCGTCTGATTTCTAACGGGAAGTCAGACGATTTTTTTACTTTATTAGTGAATTACGGAGGATACGTCATGAAACCCTTAATATCTTGTGCCTACAATATGGATAATTGCTGTGTGGAACTGAATTTTACCGATGATAGCATGATATCGATTGATACGATTGCCGTTGAGAATGAGGTTGCCCGTAATATGCATGAGCGGTCAGAGCCGGATCGACTAATTTACAATGCACCGAGGAATTTGCTGATCTCATTTTGAACGGCAGTATTTGAAAGTTGTAACAGAATATAAATCGCTTTATTAACTATGTCACGTCCGTTCCGATCACAACATATTGTCGGGAGGGCGGGATTTTTGTGTATGTGGTAGAAATATTCACAAATTTATGCCATAATGCTATATTGAGCAGTTGTGTCCATAAAGCTTTTACGATCGGGCCTTGGGTTGAAATGACAAAGGGGTGAGAACATGAAGTACAAAATTGCAATCTGCGATGATTCCGACGCAGACAGTCAGTATGTTTTGAATATGGTTGAAAACTGGGCGAAATCTTCCGGTCACGTGGTGCATACGGATACCTTTGTTTCTGCTGAGAGCTTCCTGTTTCACTACGCCGAAGAAAGCAACTATGATATTTTGCTTTTGGATATAAAAATGAGCAATATGGATGGTGTTACGCTGGCGAAAAAGATCCGGCAGAGCAATGAATCGGTGCAGATCGTGTTCATCAGCGGCGTTGCGGATTACATTGGTGAGGGCTATGAAGTGTCTGCACTCCACTATCTTATGAAGCCTGTGAAGCGTGACAAATTGACAGCTGTTTTGGATCGTGCTGTTGCCGCTTTGCAGAAAACGGAACGGGTGCTCCTGCTCCCTGTTGGCGGCGAGATGCTTCGGCTGCCGGTAGGTCAGGTGCAATATGTGGAAGCCTTTTCCCATACCGTTGCTGTCGCAACCGACAGAGACTCCATGCAGATCAAAATGTCCATTTCTGAAGCGGAGAAGCTACTTGGCGAGGGATTTATCCGTTGCCATCGCTCATATCTTGTCGGTCTGAAGCACATCGCACGCCTTTCCAAGACGGAGGTTATTCTGGATAATGGAAAAACTTTGCCTCTGTCCAGAGGTGCCGCACCGCTGGTACATAAGGCATTCATATCCTACTACGCAGGTGAGAAAGATGAAACTGTTTGATATTATCTTTGGCAAAGCTATTGACCGCCGCATTGCCGTTTATCAGAATGATTTGATCACCAAGCATTGCGACGAGGTGGACAATATCTACCGTCAGATGCGTGGCTGGAGACATGACTATCACAACCATATCCAAGCCATGCTTGCCATGACAGATAACCCGGAGGAGCTTCGAAAGTATCTTTGGATGCTCAATGACGATCTGACCACCGTGGACACCGTTCTGAAAACCGGCAATGTGATGGTGGATGCCATTCTGAACAGCAAGCTGTCGCTGATAAAATCCAAGAATATCACCGTCAATGTCAAGGCTACTGTCCCTGCCGAACTGCGGATCTCCGAGATTGACCTGTGTGCCATTATCGGCAATTTGCTGGACAATGCCATGGAAGCCTGCCTGCGTCAGAATGAGAGTGAGGAGCGCTTCATTCGGGTCTACATCGGTATTTTGAAAAAACAACTTTACATCTGCGTGACCAATTCTGTTGGCGGCGAGGTGAAGAGGGTGGGCAAGGCCTACATTTCCACCAAGGATTCGGATTTCCACGGCTTTGGATTGATGCGGATCGATCGTCTGGCAGACAAGTACGATGGCTATGTGAACCGCCAAAATGAAGAGGGCGCTTTTGCAACAGAGGTCATGCTGCCACTATAAAGTCAAATGTGCAATTCGCGCTCGAATTTGAACCATTCGTGCGTGAATTGCACTTTTTCATTTTTCTTGATGTATAATACGGGTGGAGGTGGAAACATGAAATTCAAAGAAAAACCGAAATACAATCTGTTTCAAAATCTGAAATATCTGCTGTCAACCTGCCGGAAAGTGACAAAGGGATTGCTGATCACAACGTTGGCGATTGCATTGTTTCAGCTAATGAACAACCTTGTGGGATTATATATTGCCCCAATTATCCTGCAGAAGGTTGAACAAACCGCTCCCTTGGCGGAGATGCTGATGACAATCCTTGTGTTTACGCTGGCGCTGGCATTGTCCACCGTTGGACTGCGTTATCTGAAAGAAACGAAGTGCATTTTCGTCAGCAGATTCTATACCCACTTTTTCCTTGAGAGTGTGATGAAGTCTGCCACGACCTCCTATCCCAACACGCTGGATACGGAGTTTTTACAAAAGCAGGAGCTGTCTGAACGAGCGATGGGCGGAGACTCCGATTCGACTGCCCCGATTGCCATGATGACGGAAAGCGGCAATCTGCTGATGGCCTTGATTGGCTTTGTGCTGTATCTGCTGGTGCTGACCGGGCTGAATCCCATCCTGCTGACGGTCGTGGTTGCTACAACGGCAATCAGCTTCTTTGTCAGCAGACATATCAATAAATGGGAATTTGATACGCGTGACGAGGCCGGGAAATATCAATATGAAATGCGATTTGTAACCAACACAGCCATGGGCAACGAAATGCCTAAAGATATCCGAATCTTTCATATGCAGCCATGGCTACTCGAAATCCACGACAAGGCACTGAACTGCTACCAGGACTATTGCAATCGCAGAGAGCGCCATTTCATGCTTGCCAAGGTGGCAGATGTTATACTAACGGTCGCACGCAACGCAATTGCCTATGTGTATCTGATTTATATGGTGATTGAGCAGGGACTTCCCGCTTCCCGGTTTCTGCTGTATTTCTCGGCTGTAACGGGTTTCACCGGTTGGGTTACCACGATTCTGGACAGCGTTATTAAGTTGCACCGTGAAAGCCAGAAGCTGTGCCGGGTTCGGGAGCATCTGGAGTGGCCGGAACCGTTTCGGTTTGAAGAAGGCGCTGCCGTTCCTCGCAGGGAGGATGGTCAGTACGAGCTGCGGCTGGAAAATGTGACCTTCCGATATGCCAAGGCGGATAAAGACACCATTACCAACATGAATCTGACGATCCGTCCCGGAGAGAAGCTGGCAATCGTTGGTCTGAACGGTGCCGGTAAAACCACGCTTGTCAAGCTCTTGTGCGGATTGCTTGATCCTACGGAAGGGCGTGTGCTTCTGAACGGCGAGGATATTCGTCAGTATAACCGCAGGGATTACTATGCCATGTTCACGGCGGTATTTCAAGAGTTTTCGCTGCTGCAGTCTAGTGTTGCCGCCAACATTGCACAGTCCGAAACAGATATTGACCGCGACAAGGTTTGGGCTTGTGTAGGGCGGGCCGGTTTCGCGGAAATGATCGATAAATTGCCAAACGGCTTGGATACGAATCTCGGCAAGATGTTACATGATGACGGCATCGAGCTATCCGGAGGACAGGAGCAACGGATGATGCTGGCAAGGGCCCTGTATAAGAACGCACCCATCCTGCTGCTGGACGAGCCTACCGCAGCGCTGGATCCCATCGCGGAAAACGATATGTACCTGCGGTATAACGAGATTACCGATGGTCGCACGGCGATCTATATTTCTCATCGACTGGCATCCACACGGTTCTGCGACAGAGTGCTGTTCCTGAAAGATGGTGTGATTGCCGAAGAGGGAACCCACGATGAATTGATTGCTCTGGGCGGCGGCTATGCGGAACTGTTTGAGGTTCAAAGTCGTTACTATCGGGAAGGAGGAAATGATCATGAAGCCGAATAAGACAGATGAAATCAGCATGAGAGAAGCCATTTCCCTTCACCTGTGGGCTGCCAAGACCTGGTGGAAGATCGAGCCCAAGCTGTTCATTACAACGATTCTCCATGCCCTTGTTAAGAGCCTGACGCCCTATGTGACGATTTGGCTGTCAGCACAGCTTATCAATGAGCTGGCAGGGAGCAGAAATCCCGATACATTGTGGAAGTGGGTCATTCTTACCGTTTCCATTACTGCCGGGTTAAATCTCCTGACTGCTGCCTTACATCATTGGCGAGAAGCAGTCCACGGTACTGAGTGGAATCTGGAGAACCGCATGGAAGCGGTGAAAATGATGAACATGGATTTCGCCGCGGTGGAATCCCCAAAGACGGACGAAGTGCGTTGGTCTATGCTTCGACATATGATGGGCAATGTGTACGGCTTTATCAAGATCCATCAATGGCTGACTGAATGCCTGATTGGCGGTATTGCTTCCATTGCCGGTGCTGTGACCTTGACGGTCAGTCTGTTTGCACAACAGGTCCCCGCAGCTGCCGGAGCAATGACGGTACTCAATCATCCGCTGACTGCAGTGCTTATGGTCGTTTTACTGCTTGGTGGCGTTGTGCTATCTCCTGTGCTGGAAGCGAAGGCGTCCAACAAGATGACGCAGATTTGGTCCTACTCGAACCAATCGAACCGAGCGCTTAGCTTCTATCCTGTGCTT
This sequence comes from uncultured Lachnospiraceae bacterium, assembly GCA_964568425.1. GTDB lineage: Bacteria > Bacillota > Clostridia > Oscillospirales > CAG-272 > CAKSQF01. The sequence continues at coordinate 88,521 of CAZMPO010000005.1, forward strand.
GGCACTGATCCCGAGCGAGCGATGGATGCACGGATGTATAACCAGCAGAATGTGGCAAAGCAGGGTCTGGAAAGCAATGCGCTCTATCGAGAAGGCGCTCCTGCGGTTGACATCATACGGAAGCAATATGCGCCGTATGCAACAGCCGGCGGAGTTGTGAGCGTTATTCTTACCGGCATCGTGTATGTGTTTGTCTGCTTAAAAGCATGGGCCGGTGCATTTGGTGTTGGCTCTATCACGCAGTATGTTGGCGCAATCACCCGGCTTTGTTCCGGCTTGTCTGATCTTCTCGGCCTGTTTGGACAGCTGCCTTTTAATGCACAGTATCTGAAAGACATTCGGGTATTTATGGAGATCCCCAACGATATGTACCGGGGCAGTCTGCCCACGGAAAAACGGGATGATCGGGAATACCTGGTGGAGTTCCGGGATGTATCTTTCAAATATCCCGGAAGTGATGTATGGGCACTTCGTCATGTGAACATGAAGTTCAAGGTCGGTTCGCGGCTGGCAGTTGTTGGCATGAACGGCTCCGGTAAGACGACTTTTATCAAGCTCCTTTGTCGCCTGTACGATCCAACAGAGGGACAGATCCTGCTCAACGGAATTGACATTCGCAAGTACAAGTACGATGACTACATGAATGTGTTCTCTGTTGTATTCCAGGATTTTCATCTGTTGGCTCTGCCATTGGGGCAGAATGTTGCTGTCGGTGCCACCTATGACCGTGAGCGAGTGATTGACTGTCTTGAAAGAGCCGGCTTTGGAGAAAAGCTTGCTGCCATGCCGAAGGGATTGGACACCTATCTGTACAAGGAATTGGACGAGAATGGTGTGGATGTATCCGGCGGCGAGGCACAGAAGATTGCCATTGCCCGTGCGCTCTATAAGGATGCTCCATTTATCATCCTCGACGAGCCTACGGCAGCTCTTGACCCAATTGCCGAAGCAGAGATTTACTCCAAGTTCAATGACATTGCCGGCGATAAGACCGCAATCTATATCAGTCACCGTCTATCCTCTTGTAAGTTCTGCGATGAGATTGCCGTATTTCACGAGGGCGCTGTTATCCAGCAAGGTACCCATGAAACGCTCGTTACCGATACAAAAGGCAAATACTACGAACTGTGGAATGCACAGGCACAGTATTATACGGAGTGAATTCTGCCGTGGACTTCTCTTTTGCACACGCATAAAAAGCATTAGCTAATAAGTACAGCGAGATAGAAACCGCTGCAATTTTATCCCATGTAGGATGGAAGTTGCAGCGGTTTTGTTTTTTCTGAGAAAAAGTGTCAAACTGCGTTTTACAGTGAGGTATATAAAACCCGACGCAGGCATCGTTCTCCGGTGTTATCCTTTCTTCCGTTTGCCCTTGCCGTGGGTCATGGTTGCTTTTCCTCTCTGACTGACGGGGTATTCATGTTTCAGAACGTCAATATGATCGACAAACTGTTCCATAGTGATACCCGCGTTCCATGAACGCGAATAGTATTACTTTCAGCAAAGTTTGTGCAGCATATCTTGGTCGACCTGTTCCGTTTTCCTTACCTACGAATTATTTGCTTAGGTCAATACGCACGGTGATCGTGGTCAAATCCGCATTTGTCGAGAAACTCTCTCGCCATAAGGGTCGCACCGACCTGATTCGGATGGACTCTGTCCCAGGCGATGAAGGATGAGTGGCGAATGTGCAGATAATCCTCGTACATTTTCTGAAAATCGACAAATATTGCACCGTATTCCTTCGCAAGCTCGCGACAGATCTCGACATATTCGTCCATCCTGGCACGCATCGCATCCTCGCGCGAGGGCTCCATGTAGTATGGCGAGCAGATGAATATGCCCTTGATATTCCCTTTCAGCGTGTCAAGCATCTTGATCAGATTTTGACGGTACTCCTCCGGGAGTATGGCGTGATCGACAAGCGCGGGGCTGTCGAATTGACGCCAGACGTCGTTGATACCGATGCAGATCGATACCCAGTCGGGTCGGAGCGAGAGGACGTCGCGGTCCCAGCGTGCGAGAAGTTCACTGCTGCGGTTGCCGCTGATGCCCGAATTTGTGATGCGGATCTTGCGTTCGGGGTAGTATGCGGCGAGCATGTTGTCGATGATGCGCACATAGCTGTGCCCGAGATTGTCAAATAACCCCTCGCCCACCGGCTGTGCACTCCCCATGTCGGTAACCGAGTCCCCCGCAAACACCACCCTGTCGCCGTCTGTAAATATCAAATCTTTTGTTTCGTTCATTGTTTTGCATCTCCCTTTCATTTTCCCCCATTATACCACATCTCGCACAAGCTTTCAACCGATTTTTGAAAAAAAGACAAAATATATCGGTATTTCGGTAACGATCAAATAAAACCTTCGCACTGCTATCGTCGCTATGGTACCTAGCTGTTTAGGCATGATACTATTCTCAAAAAACTAACATATTCTCAACACAAAAATGTTGGCGGCAAAAATATTTTTCGTTTTGTTGTAAAAAAAGTTGACTTTTTTGTAAAAACTATTGATTTTTTGTTGAATATATGTTATAATACACACAGGTTGAGCAATTGATACCTTGCGACGGCAAACAACTAGTTTAGTCTTTTTAATATAATGGATGTCTTTTTTTGATCGGCAGCTTTTTTTAGCTGCAATTCGAGGTATTTATGCGATCTTGCTCGACTCACATCGCCGCAGTAAGGCGAACGAATATTGGCAAGGAGTTTTACCATGGCACTTATTGACAGAATCAAATATGACGGGTATCAAGACGGATCGCCGTGGTTGATACACAAGTATCCGAGCGAGGAGTTCGTACTCGGCTCTCAGCTGATAGTTAACCAAGGGCAGGAGGCGTTGTTTTTCAAAGGCGGAAAAGCACTCGATCTCTTTGGCGCAGGGACACACACCCTTCAAACGGGAAATCTTCCTCTGCTTAACAAGCTGGTAAAGCTGCCTTTTGGCGGAAAGACCCCGTTCTCTGCGGAAATATATTATATAAACAAGACATCCCGGTTGGACATGAACTGGGGAACGCAAAATCCGTTCCAGCTTGAAGATCCCAAATACGGACTTATTATTTCGGTTCGCTGTCACGGTAAATACGGCATGCGAATAAATGACTCGCGGATGTTTGTGTCTGAGCTTGTCGGCGCGATTCCCAACGGCTCGACAGTTAATTACGCATTTGTGGCAAGCTATTTCAGCGGACTTCTCACATCGAGCATCAAAACGGTCATATCGAGCTTTATGATTCGCGGGAAGATCTCTTTTCTTGAAGTAACCGCATATCTTAGAGAACTGTCCGCAGAATGCGAGAAGGTGGTTTCCAAGGAATTTGAGCGGTTCGGTGTTGAGATCGTAAATTTCTTCATCGAAACCATATCGCCCCCGAAGGACGAGTACGAGAAACTGCGAGGCTACAAAGAAGAGCTTGCTCTCGGAAACGATTTTTATAAGCAAAGAAGAACATTTGATATAATGGAGACACTTGCCGAAAATCCCGCAAGCGGAGGTTTGGCAAATGCAGGTATCGGTCTCGGAATGGGACTTGGCGTATCCTCATCGGTCGGCGGACTGTTCTCGGGAATGGGCAACACCATGGATACAAGCGGTGACGCCGCATGTCCGCATTGCGGCGCGAAAAATCCGTCAGGTCAGAAATTCTGTGGCGAATGCGGCAAGACTATGGTGGTGGGCATAACCTGCCCGAACTGCGGAAAAGTGAACCCCGCAGGTCAAAAGTTTTGCGGAGATTGCGGCGCAAAACTTTCGAAAAAATGCCCAAATTGCGGCAAAGACAACGATCCTGACCAAAAATTCTGCGGAGATTGCGGAACAAAACTTTGAGAGGTAATGGCGAGAACATCGACCGAGATATTCGATTGTTACTCGGTTTTTCGGGTGTTCTTAACAGATAATGATTTTTAGACGATCGTTTGGCGGTGTCAAAATATTTGCCGCCGGTCATATAGGAAACTCGCGCGACATGCAGGAAGACAGTTTCCTTCTGCCCCACGGAGAAATGCTCTCCGACGTTGCAAGAGAAAAGATGCGCATCGATCGCCTGCCGTACAGCACTTGTTGTCGATCTTCAAAGAAAGAACTAGTGGCGTTTGTGAGCGACGGAATGGGCGGTCAATCGTGCGGGGAGGTCGCAAGCGATCAGACTGTGAAATATCTGTGCGAGCATCGGCAGTCGCTAATCGACAGTATCGAAAGCGGCAAAGATCGCATTGTAAGCGAGATCGTTAGGCTGAATCGCACGATCGTCTCTTTGTCAAAGAGAGACGCGAGATTATATGGAATGGGCGCGACTCTTTGCGGAATCGTTAAGAGCGGCGACCTGTGCTACGGGATCAACGTCGGCGACAGCAGGTTGTATCGATTTGAAAACGGAAGATTGGTTCAGCTGTCGACCGATCATTCGGAAGGGCAAAGATTACTTGATCTTAACTTGCTGACAAAGGAAGAGGTCAAGACCTTTCCCAAACGCAAGGCGATCTACAAGTATATCGGCATGGATGCCGATCTGATCGCAGATGTTTTTATGATACCATGTTGCGACAAGGGCACGACTATACTTTTGTGTTCCGATGGTCTGACCGACGCTCTCGATGACGGTGAGATCGAGGCTGTTCTGAGCACGAACATGTCGCTCGCTCGCAAGGGCAGGACTATGCTCAACAAAGCTCTTGCAAGAAATCTCGGGCGAGGAGACAATATTACGCTGATTTTGCTTGACTTTTGAGGAAGGTGATCAAGGTTTGATAGGAAAAGAAATACTTGGCTATCATGTTGACAGAGAGATCGGCTCGGGTGGCTTCGGCACTGTTTACATGGTTTCAAAGACAAACGCATCCGGAACATATGTCAGGGCACTGAAACATATCGCACTTCCGACCAAGAAGCAGTATGCAAGCGTTCTCAATTCGATGGGCGGCGATTACACGAAAGCCGATAACTATTTCTCGCGTGTTCTAAACGATATCGTGAACGAGATACAAATACTCAGCGGATTGTCTGAAAGCGGCAATTCCAATATTGTACGATATTATGAGAACGATATCATCGAAACTCAGTCGCCGAAGAAATATGACATATTTATTTTGATGGAGTATTTGACGCCCTTTCCCGATTACTGCGAGAAGGTCAGCTTGACCGTTAGAGATGTGATTCGCTTGGGAAAGGAACTGCTCAACGCGCTGATCTTGTGTCACGGGAAGAAGATCGTGCATCGGGACATCAAAGATGACAATATTTTTGTGTCACCGGACGGAGTGTTCAAGCTCGGGGACTTTGGCGTGTCGAAATCATTGAAGGACAGATCTCGTGCCGAGTCGGTCAAGGGTACGCCTAACTTTATCGCACCCGAGGTATATCTCGGAAAAGAAAAATATGACAATACAGTCGACCTTTACTCGTTGGGAATCGTTTTGTACAGATTGCTTAACGGAATGCGCGGACCGTTTTTGCCGAGATATCCCGCACCGTATACTACCGACGACGAGGAGACAGCGTTTGAGTCAAGAATGCGCGGACAGATCCCGCCGCTTCCCATTTATGCAAATAATCGCTTGGGAGAGGCTGTCTTAAAGGCGATCTCGCCGAGAGATAGGCGCTTTGATTCGGCAATGGATTTTTTGACAGAGCTTGAGGCAGCGGAAAGATCGCTCACTGAGGACGAGCTTGGCACCATTGTCAGCGTCGCCGCACCCGATGCGTCCGAGTTCCGGCAAAAGACCGCAAATTTCGGCTCAAACAGTGAGGATTTTTGCGAAACGTTGGCTGCCGATCCGATCTTTTCAAGTGACGAGACGGTGGCGGCAGACGGGTTCTTTTCGGGTGATGAGGCGGCAGCGAAAGATCTGCGGACGACGAACCGTCCGCTTGCCAATATGCACTTGTTTGATACATATTCCGAGTCTGCAAACGGTATCGGAGGCAATGATAAAGACGATGTGAAAAAAAGTACCGACGCTCCCGTAAGCGAGAGTCGGGGCGGGACAAGCACCACGATTGAGTTTGGTCCCGTTGATATGCGAAATGTTGCATACAGAAAAAAAGCAACCAGAGGCAGTTTTAACGGTTTTGTGTATCTGTTGCCGATCATAATTGCCGCCGCATATGTCTTTTTGTATTTGTTCTTTTTACCGAGATTCGTGTTTGATCGCTCGGTAGGACTGCTCGAATGGCTGTTCTCAAACCCGGGCAAGATAATTGACGCGTTGAAAGACCCGTCAACATATCTTAATCCGATATACATGATCATCGGATTGAAGCTTTTGAATTGGCTGTTCACGGTCGGTTTTATCGGTTCGCTCTTCCTGGTTGGGCGTGCGATTCAAAACAAAAAGCCGAAAGCAAGCAAAAAAGCGAGCGTTTTCGGGAACGAGGCATATTTGACGGCAATGGAACTCTGTGAGAGATTGAAAGTCGTCTCGGGACAAAACGCATCTGTGTCCAAAGCGGCAATGCAACGTGTCTGCGAGCGACTGAAAAATGAGAGTGAGTTCGGATACGGATCGGAGCAGACGATCCGTTGCGAAAAGGAGATCGCCGACTGCCTTGGGGAGATCGATGTCAATGTTGCTGCTCTTTGTGCCGACGCCTCGTCCGAGCAGGCGGCAAAAAACATCGAGATCTTGTGCCAAAGGATCATGGGGAAATTAAAACTCAGAATTGAGTTGAAGAAAAAATAAGATCGGAGGAACGCAAATGGCATATCAAGTCGTTGAACTCGAATGTCCCGGGTGCGGAAAGTCGATAACAACAAGCACCCAAAGGTGTCCGCAGTGCTACAGAGAGATCGTTATATCTACTTTTAACAGCGTAAGAGGGATGCCGGATCCGGAACTCAGAAAGCAGGCGAACGCTTATCGCAAAGCGATGGCGTCAAATCCGAACGATAAGATGCTGAATATGTCAACGGCTTTCTGCTTTTTGAAATTAAAGCTTTATGACAATGCGATACCCTGCTTTGAAAAGGTCATGGAGGAAAATTTTGACAACTCAGAGGCTTATTTCTACGCGGCGATCGCTTTGCTGAAAGGAAAGAGAGCTTTTCTTGCAACACGCTCGACGATCGATAAGGCGGAAGAATACCTTCAGGCGGCAATAATGATAGAACCGAAAGGGATCTACTATTATTTTTGGGCATACATACGCTACGACCACCATTTCAGAAAATCCTACAGAATGAATCCCGACTATCGACAGCTCTTGCTTGAGGCAAAAAACGCCGGGCTTTCGGAGACCGACGTGTCGGAGCTGTACGGAATACTTTGTGTTGAACGTCCTTCGGGTCTCTGATCGACGTATAACAAAAATAAAACAAAAAATATGAGGTGAATCAAAATGGACAAAGAAACAATTTTACGACAATCCAAGATCTATGCCTACTTCTACGGCAGAGGCAACGCCTTTCAGGAACTGCTGATGGTAATAGGTGCCATGTTTATCGGCTTCGCGCTTGTTGTGAAATCAGCATCCGACGACAATGAGTTCGGCTTTTTAGGGGTACTGTTTCTCATAATTGGTGCCATACTTATTATCGGTGGCTTTGTGTGGATCATATACAAGAAGTTCTCTTTCGACAAAAGAGGCGAGCGCGAGTACGATGCCGAGATTCAGTACAGGATCGAAGAAGCAAAGAGAAAAGGTCTTGAAAAGCTGAACATCATCTCCGATCAGATCGAGAGAGTCGAGCCTGTCGTTCTTAACGGTGTTGCGCATAACGACAATGTCGCGATAAACCTTGCGATGGGATTTTTTGCAAAGATTGCAAACAAAATAAGATATTGGAACGCCCGTCACAGTCTCACGGTAGCAACAGCAATTTTTGCCGGTATTATATTAACATTCGCGTTCGCCGTAGCAGACAAAACCGCTCTGCTGGTTATTCTTATCATAGCAGCAATTGCCGGTGCGGGAGCATTGGGCTATGTGACCTACACGAAACGCGAGAAGGAAGAATATGTTGACCCTCAGACCATCGAAAATCTGAGACAGCTCCCCCCTGCTTTCCTTATGAAGCTCGGAAGCGATGATGCTATTCGTTTCTCTCTCCCCGCTATCACGGTCTACATGTTCGGCGACGATCAGCTGTACATGTATTATCAGTATATCGACATCGTGACCGGACAGATCTTCTGCGAGGGCGTTCACGAGTACTTCTACGAGGACATCGTCGGCGTTATCTCCGAGCAGAAGGTCGAAAAGATGCTGAGCCGCAGCGGATGGCTGAAGAAGAAGGTCAAGATCGTTGACTACCTTAAGGAAACGATCAGCGTCGTTTCGAGCGGTTGCACACACAATGAGTCCTATGTGGTACCCATGGGTGGCTCGTTGCTCGACACCAAGTTTGTCGGAATGCGCAATCTTATAAGACAGAAGAAAGCCGAGAAATAAACAGAGGCAATAAACAACAAGGTTTCGCGAGATGATTTTGTGATCGCGATAACCGAATTTTACGGATAAAGATCCGGGTGGGGGCATTGCATGTGTGTGCCCCCACTTATTTTAACGAGAAGTTCGTGTCGTACAAAAGATCCGACATGTCCGTCGTCAAGGACATGCCGAATGATGGGATCAACTTTTGGCGACGATCAGAAAGTTAAGAATATAAGCAAGGTGGTAGAATATGAAGCTGTGTTCGGTAAAACCATATAAAGGGCAGGAAAATTACATATTTATCAGTTATTGCCATAGAGATCGGGCGTATGTTTTCCCTATAATTGAACAGATGGCAAGGGACGGATACCGTATTTGGTTTGATGACGGAATCACTCCCGGACTTGAGTGGCCCGAGGTCGTCGGGAAGTATCTTAAAGACTCGACTGTTTGCCTTGCTTTTATTACGGCAAATTCGTTAAACTCTGATGACTGTCGGAGAGAGATCAATTACGCTCTCCGCAAGAAAAAATGCCTCGTGTCGATCGCCTTGGAAGAGGCCGAAATGTCACCGGGCATGGAAATGCAGTTGACCTCGGTGCAATCTGTTTTGAAATATGTTTTTTCGAAGGATGAAGACTTTTTTGCGCGCCTTTATGAGACTGAGGAGCTTGAAAAATGCAAGGGTGCGCCCGATGATTCGATAGAGGTCTCATCCCCTGAGGATTACGAGGATGATAAAAATTGCTTTGTCGGCATCAGGCAAAATTTTAACAGCGGACGATCGGATTGGTTTCGCAAGCAAATAAATTCGGCAGATGCGGATATCAAAAGATCGACGGAGGAAAACGCGAAAGTACAGGTGCCGATCGGCTGGTCACATTTTCTTGAACGCGAGAAAACAGGCGAATTAATAAAAATTACGAAGTCTCCCTTCAAGGTCGGCAGATCGACCGTGACCGATGATTATGTCATTACCGACAATCAGCTTATAAGTCGAAGCCACGCTATGTTGATGATAAGAGACGACATATGCCGTATTACGGATAATCGCTCAAAGAACAAAACCTTCGTCAACGGAAAAGCCATTGTTCCCGGCGTGGAGCTGACCCTCTCCGATGGCGATAATGTCAAGCTGTACAACGAGAATTTTGTTTACATGAAACGCAAAAAATAAATCGCCCCTTTTTGGCGTGGATGAGAGATCGATCGTTTGACCCGAGCAAAGATCTGTCACGGTAGATCATGTACATTTCCATTTTTTGGAGAAATTTCCAAAAGTTATTCATTGTAATTTTTGTCAAGATGTTGTATAATACAAGATAGATATTTATCGAAACGATCCTCTGTCAGAGGCGAATAACAAAGAGGAGTTATCAACCCCCATGAATCAGGTTAATTTCAGAACACACATCAAAAGAGCCGTATCGGTTGTGCTGGCGGCGGTGACGGTTGCGGCGACTGCTGTTCTTCCGGCTGTTGCGGTCAGCAACGATCGAACGGGAGAGCACAATTTTTCGGATCCCAATGTCGACATCCGTCCTGCATATGGGTTGTATAAATACGATTACAACAATGAGTTTGCAGACGACAGAAGCACCAATCCGTGGGACAGAACAAATTACAACCCTCTCTATGTCTTCAGTGACATTGCTGATGGAACAGATAAAGACTATAATCATTGGTGCAAAAGTGAGCCGGTGGTCGATGAATGGCGTGTAAAGCGCAATTATTTTGCGGTCTCATACACCATGACGTTGAAACCCGAATATAATCAATGCCAGCACGCACACAACGGTTGTTGCGGACTTGTTCTCGGCGGAGACGAGAACAACGGATGTGTATACATTCCTCATGATATTAATAGCTATAAAACAAATCAGGATAATGTTGGTCCGCAAAAGATCGGGTTTAATAGCGGAGACAAGCCTCTCGCGTTCGGTCCTTGGTGGTGGTCTAACGGTAAGGCTCAAAACGCTTTTGGAACAGAAACAGGAACTGCTCAATTGTCTTGCAACGTTTCTTCCTATGTCGGTCAGTCGGTGACGATCATGCTGGTTGGCTCGTACATGAACGAGAAGGACTACACGAGCGGCAAGACGCTTCGTCTCAAGGCTTATCTCAACGGCACACCGATCGCACTTTGGGGCGGTGCTTACGAGTTTGTTTACAAAGAGCCCTCGAACGATCGCAAATTTGACGGCAAGCTCGGATATGCGACCAAGCTTTGCTCTACCGATGCGGTCGGCAAGTTCACACAGTCGGACTCGCCGCTCGATTGCACGGCATTTAACGATTTCGACGGCGTTGTCGATGCATCGCAGCCGATAAACTCTGCGTACACTCACTATGCGAACGCAAAGCAGTGGAAGGTCACGCTGAGACACTTCGCGATCTCCTACACATTTGATTTGAAGGATTACACCGGCTATGTTGACGGTGACAACGGCTGTCTCGGACTTATCGTCGGCGGTTCTGCCGAGAATGATGACACATACGGCTGTATGGTGCTCAATTACTCGACAAGCGGTGCGACACGAACGACCGACGGAAACATCAAGTTCGGTCCGTGGTGGAACAGCAGTCAACTCGGCTCAAACCCCTGTCCGACGGTCAACGCGGGAAGTTATTACGAAGACGGCGTATACAAGAATAAGACGATCGAGATGATGATCGTCGGCGATGTCTCCTATGACAGCAAGAACACGGTCAAGCTGCGCGCTTACATAAACGGACAGCGCGTTGACACGGTCTGGGGCGGATCTGACGAGGCGGTCGGAACAGGATTCAACGGCTATGTCGGCTGGATGACCAAGCTTCGCGGCGTCAATGCGACCGTTCGCTTCAAGCAGTGGCAGGACGACGAGTTCCCTGCCGATCAGTCATCGCTTTGGTACAAGGATCGCGGACCCGTCAACGGTTACTGGGACAGAACGGTCACAAATGAGACCACCTCGTGGGGTGCAACTCCCGAGGGTGAGGAGGACGGCTCGTACGAGCTTGTCGATCTGACCGCACTTCCTTACTATTATGATACGACAACACCGAGCATGTATCAGCTCGGACAGAACGAACTCGGCAGAGAGTTCGAGTTGTCGGTAACCCTTAACAACAAAGGACGCACGCAGGGCATATATTTCTCCTGCGATGTTCCAAAAGACGGTGAATTTACCGCTGACACCGATGCTTGGACGAATAAATACTATCTGCTTGAGCTTAGCGGCAACTATCTCGTCCTTTACAATAATGTCGGCGACGGACTTGCACGCATCTGGGTTTGCCAGGCGAAAGTCGACAACTCGATCAATTCGTCGGGCGAGCTCAGAGTCAAACTTGTCTTTGACGGGAGCAAAACGCAGAACTTGAATGTCTATGTCGGCAATCCCGACGATCTCGGCGAGTCGCTCGATCCCGAGAAATCGGGCGGATGGTGTGCAATGCAGAATATTGCGACCGAAACACCCGAAACGAAAGAATCCGGTCATGCATTCGGACTTTATTGTGCGAACGGCAAATCGGAGATGGGCAAGCGCGGCAGTACATTCAAGGCACTCAGAATTTCCTACGGACTTGCAAAGCCGAACGACAATCACGCGACCCATCCGGGACTTCAGGGTTATGCACAGACCAGAAGAAGCGGCGACAACGGCAAATACGACCTGCGCGTTCTGATAGAGGGAACATACGCCGGACTTAACGGCGGTACGGGTCAGAATGCAAAGATAATCGTCAAGTTTACGAAATCGTCTGATGCGAGCGCACAAGCCGTTACCATCGCGGGCGATGCTCAGAACAACGCTTACAGAGAGATGAGCTTCTACGACGCCGAGTATTTCTTCCACGCGGCGGACGATTGCGGCATTCTTGCTCTTGTCGTGAAGGGAATACCGACCGATTACGATAATTATGTGGTCTATTTCCAGTTTGTCGATACGAGCGACAATCCGGTCGGCAGCCTGATCAGGATCGGCGAAAGCCGGTACTCTGCGGAAACCAGCGAAAACTACTCCACAGGTTCGGCTGCACCTAACTAATAAACAAATTCGCCCCAAACACAGTGTGTTTGGGGCGAATTCGTTTAGGTAAGAGGTAAGAGGGAAGAGGTAAGAAGTGAGGAACATTTTCGCCCTTTGGGGCGAAAATGGAGCTTGTTTATAATAATGTATCGAAGATATTGTGAAGAAGGGGCGAAACACGGGTCGCTCCCTGCCTCCCGTCTCCTTTTTTGTAAAAAAACACACAAGGGTATTGACAAAGGTGCATCGGTGTGATATAATTGGTGTATCGAAACAACAATATCGAAAGGAAGATCTGCAATGAAAAAAATACTGTCCGCCGCGCTTGCGGTGCTTATGATACTCACCTTTGCCGCTTGCGACGGCGATGACAATTCGACGACCGAGGCGAAAAAGACAGACGCTCCGACCGTCACCACCACTTTTGCTCCCGAGACAACGACCAAGGATCCCGACACGACGACCAAGGATCCCGACACGACGACCGTCGTCCCCGATGTGACGACAAACACTCCTGCTGCGACGACAGGTGACACTTCTCCCGAGACGATAGACCCCGAAGAAGTTCTTTCGTCCGCGAGCAAAAAAGCGAATGACTACCAAAGCTTTGTGATGACAACGACCTCCAAAACGATCATTGAAATAAACGGCGAGAAGACCGAGTCGGTCGAGAGTTCGGTTCTGACCTTCAAAAAGATTTTGGAACACGACGGGGCTTTCGTGGCTAAGATGGTCACCACTTACGAGGGTGAGGAGGACAGCGAGGCTGTCGAGGGCAAGTTCTATTACGAGGGCGGCATGCTCTACAGCGATTTTGCGGACATGAAGCTCTACTACGAGATTGAGAGCGATGATTTTCTCGAACTTGCGGGACTTCAAGTTGACCCTATCGATTATACAGAGCTTTTCTCCACACTTACGGCGACCGAGAGAGACGACTGTTCCACTGTCGTAAGTGCCACTGACTTTACCGAAAAGGGCAAGGAATACATAGCATCCATCATCGGCGATCTCAGCGAATGGGGCGATGTGAACATCACCTATCCCGAGTTTTCGATTGATGTGATCTTGGATAAATCCGACGATTTGTCCGCAGTCTCCATGAGGCTCACCGTCGAGGTGACTGTCGAGGGCGAGACCGTCCGCATGACGCTCCACTCCGACAGCGTGTACTCGGACATCAACAATATTGCCTCGATCGATTTCCCCTCCTTCGACGATTTCGAGCTCCTCGAAGATATGGAATAAAAAATATTTCCCAAACACTTGTGCGTTTGGGAAATATTTTTTGAGGTAAGAAGTAATAGCGAAGAAGTAAGAAGTGAGGAACATTTTCACCCTGCGGGCGAAAATGGATCTTTATTTGTAATAGTATGTACATACCTGCTCGCCAATTTCTCATTTCTAATTTCTAATTCCTAATTCTGTTAACCCCTTTTTCCTTTGCGGCATATTATGAACTAAAACATACCCAAAGGAGCTAACATATGTGTTCAATTGCCGCAACTTATCGGATGGCGAGCGGGGTCTGCTCGCTGATCTCGGACAAAATGACCCATCGCGGTCCCGATTCTCGGGGTAGCTTTCGCGATGGCGAGGTCGAGCTTTGCCACAACCGACTTTCGGTCATCGACCCCGAAAACGGCGCGCAGCCGATGTCGCTGACCGCCTTCGGACGCTCGGCGACCATCGTCTACAACGGCGAGCTGTACAACACCGACGAGCTGACCGCCGCGCTTGCAGAGAGAGGGGTCTGCCCGAGGACAAAATGCGACACCGAGGTCCTTCTCCTCGCCTATCTGACCTTCGGCGACGATTTTGTCGAAATGCTCAACGGAATTTTCGCCTTCGCCATCTGGGATGCCGATCGCCGTTGTATATACGCCGCGCGCGATCGCCTCGGCGTAAAACCGCTCTTTTATGTAAAAAATGGTGAAAGTCTTGCAATTTCGTCCGAAATAAAGGGACTTATGGCTCTGCCGACACTCACGCCGAAGATCGGCATCGAGGGACTTTGGGGACTGCTTCTCCTATCGCCCATCTCTCTGCCCTGTCGGACGGTCTATGACGATGTCATGCAACTGCCGCCTGCCGGCAGGCTGATCTGCGACGCGGACGGCGTGCGGATCGACAAATATTGGTCGCTGAAAGCCGCCCCCGCACAAACGACCGACCCGATCGAGGCGGCAAAGTACCTGCGCGAGCTGCTCTTTGACACCGTCCGCCGCCAACTGCGCTCTGATGTTCCGCTCTGCTGTTTTCTCTCGGGCGGACTTGACAGCTCGATCCTGACCGCCATCGCCGCCGAGATATATGCCGAGAGCGGCAGACGGCTGTCGACCTATTCGTTCGAGTACGAGGGCGGCAGGGAGTCGTTCAAGACCTCGCTTTTCCAACCAAATTCGGACGACTCGTTCGCCTCCGAGCTTGCCGAGAACTTGGGGACCGACCACAGGGTGCTGACCGCACCGATCGAGACGGTGGCAGATCTGCTCCCCGATGCCGCCTATTACAGGGATCTGCCCGGGCAGGCGGACATCGATTCGTCGCTCCTCTACTATTGCGGACAGGTCAAAAGGGAGCACACCGTCGCGATCTCGGGCGAGTGCGCCGACGAGATTTTCGGCGGTTATCCCTGGTTCTATCGCCCCGAGATGCTCGAAAATCGCTATTTTCCTTGGATGCACGACCCGACCGCAAGACTCTCGCTCTTTCGACCCGAGCTGACACGCCAGTCCGATGCGATGGACTATCTTGCCGATGTTTGCAAAAGGGCGGCAGAGAATGTCCCCTGCCTTGATAGCGATGACCCCGAAACTCTCGCCTATCGTCGCGCGAGCGTCCTCTCGACCGATTATTTCATGACAAATCTGCTCGAACGCAAGGATAGGATGAGCATGGCGGCATCCCTCGAGGTCCGCGTGCCTTTTGCCGATCATCGTATCATCGAATTTGTCTATAACCTGCCGAAATCGGTCAAATTCGAGGACGGCGTCGAAAAATCGCTCCTGCGACGCGCGGGTGTCGGACTGCTCCCCGAGAAGATCCTGCGCCGTAAAAAATCGCCCTATCCGAAGACCCATTCGCCAAAATACGAGCAGATCGTGTCCAAAATGCTCGATGATGAGCTGAAAAAGGATGGCTTTTTGGCAAATTGGCTCGCGCCCGACGCCATAGATCGCTTGCGAGATGGCAAGGATACCACATGGATGGGTCAGCTGATGTCCCGCCCTCAGCTGATCGCATGGCTCGTACAGCTGTCACACTGGAGCGAGGGGAAGGAGATTTTGAGGTAATATGTAATAGTGAAGAGGTGAGAAGTTCGGAACATTTTCGCCCGATGGGCGAAAATAGATTTTGATTTGAAACATGTCGGTGAACAACAAACATCCCACAATCTCACCAATTTCTCATTTCTCGTTCCTAATTCCTAATTTATTTAACATTCCCTATCCATTCTGTAAACTTTTCTGAAAACACTTGAAATTTCGGCACGGGTGGTATATAATAGATCAAACTATACGAAAAGGATGTGTTCACATGAAAAAAATTCTTGTTATTACCGCGCTGCTTGCAGGCATCGCCGCTGCGGCAACATATGTTATTCTGAAAAGCGAAAAGGTCAAGGCTATCCTTGCTAAAAAGCATGGTGGCGACGACGAGACCGATCCCTGCGAGATCTGCGAGAACGAGACCTGCGAGGGCTGCGATCTTCTCGAGGATGACGACGAGTGCGAGGAGTGCGAGGAGTGCGAGGGCTGCGACGAGTGCGAGACCGCCGAGGACGCAGAAGAGACCGAAGACGCTGAATAAGTCGAGGATATTGTAAACATTTTGTAAACATATAGCGCAAGTGCTTGCCAAAACGGCTCACTTGCGCTATAATATTTAGGTGGCACAGGTGCTTCCGATGTGCCGTCAAAAAATATATAGTAAGGAAGCAAATTCACACTCGCGGACGCTTCGGTTCGGACAAAGACCGTCTGCTAATGCTCTGCGGGGTGGAATAAACCGAAGGAGGACATAATAATGTCAGTTTTGTCAATCAAACAGCTTCTCGAAGCAGGCGTCCATTTCGGACACCACACCAGAAGATGGAACCCGAAAATGGCTCCCTACATCTTCACCGAAAGAAACGGAATCTACATCATCGACCTTCAGAAGACAGTAAAGAAGTTCGATGAGGCGTACAATTTCGTTCGTGAGCTCTCCGAGCAGAACGGAACTCTCCTTTTCGTCGGCACCAAAAAGCAGGCTGCCGAGGCGATCAAGGAAGAGGCACTGCGTTGCGGCATGTACTACGTCAACGAAAGATGGCCCGGCGGTATGCTCACCAACCATAAGACCATCAAAAAGTCGATCGCTCGCCTTGTAAAGCTCGAGCGCATGAAGGAAGACGGCACGTTCGATCTTCTCCCCAAGAAGGAAGTCGCATCCCTCGTTAAGGAAATGACCCTTCTTGAGAGAAACTACGGCGGTATCAAAGAAATGGGCAAGCTCCCCGACGCCATCTTCATCGTCGACCCGCATAAGGAAGTCAACGCCGTTCTCGAGGCAAAGAAGCTCGGCATCCCGGTAATCGCTATCGTTGATACCAACTGCGACCCGGATGACGCCGACTATATCATCCCCGGCAACGACGACGCGATCCGCGCGATCAAGCTCATCTCGTCCTCGCTCGCTGATGCCATCATCGAGGGCAGACAGGGTGAGGATGCGGCTGCAGAGGAGGAGACGGCAGAGCCCGCGACCCTCGAGGAGACCGCAGAAGAAAAGCCCGTTGAGGCATAATTTTAGATCAGGAGGACTTGAAAATGGCAGCAATTACAGCATCTCTCGTAGCAGAGCTTCGTAAAAAGACCGGTCTTGGCATGATGGACTGCAAAAAGGCACTTGTTGAGGCTGACGGCGATATGGACGCCGCTATAAAGATCCTTCGCGAGAAGGGACTCGCAACCGCGGCAAAGAAGGAAGGCAGGATCGCGGCTGAGGGACTTGTCGATATCCTCTCCAAGGACGGCACGACCGCAGTTATCGAGGTAAATACCGAGACCGACTTCGTTGCAAAGAACGAATCCTTCCGCACCTTCGTTAAGGGACTGCTCACGACCCTCGTTGACGCAAAGCCCGCAAATATGGAAGCATTCCTTGCAACCCCCTTCAACGGCGGCGAAAATACCGTCTCCGCTGAGCTCGTAAATCAGATCGCGGTCATCGGCGAGAAGATCTCCATCCGCCGCTTCGAGCTCGTAGAGGGCATCGTTTCCACATATATCCACGGCGCAGGCACGACCGGCGTTGTCGTTAAGTTCGATACCGACGCCGCAACCGCCGAAAAGCCCGAGTTTGCTGAGTTCGCAAAGAATATCGCACTCCAGATCGCCGCAGGCAACCCCCCCAAGTATGTCAATAAGGATGAGGTTCCTCAGAAGGAAGTCGATGAGGAGAAAGAGATCCTTGTTCAGCAGGCAAAGAATGACCCCAAGAACGCCGGCAAGCCCGATGCCATCCTCGAAAAGATGGTCGGCGGCAGAATCGGCAAGTTCTATGAGAGAGTTTGCCTTGTCGAACAGCCCTATGTAAAGGACGATAAGCTCACCGTCGGTCAGTACGTTAAAGAGACCGTAAAGGCTCTCGGTGCTGATATCAAGGTCGTTTCCTTCGTTATCTTCGAAAAGGGCGAAGGTCTCCAGAAGAGAGAAGAAGATTTCGCAGCCGAGATCGAAAAGATGGTCAAGGGCTGATAGCTTTGGTAACAGATCCCCCTGCACCCCAATGCGGGGGATTTGTTGAAGTAGTAGGTAAGAGGGAAGAGGTAAGAAGTGAGGAACATTTTCGCCGTTGGCGAAAATGGATTTTGTTTGTAATGTAGGTCGATCGAGCATACATTTTTTTCAAAAATAAACATCCGATTTGCCGTAAAATCTAATTTAAAATATCACGCCAAAATTGTTTAAAAAAATTCTTACTCAAATCCGCATAAATTTTGATGAATGTCCACAAACTCGTGCAAATGCTTACAAAATTACCATAAATTTCCTCAATTACCAAAAATTTTGTATTGACAGTACGCTTAAAAAAGTGTAAAATAAGACAATAAATATCCAACCCAGTTTGGGTTGGCTTACAAGTTTGCAGGCTCAATTGCAATCTTGAATAAAACAGAAGGGATTGACTTTAGTTTGAAACGAATAATATCACTAACACTCGCACTCCTCACACTCGTGTCCTTTATCCCTGCCTCGGTTTTTGCTGCCAATTGGGACAACAGGGGTTTTCATACAGATCAGGATGAAGCTCCGAAGATCGCATATCAAAAAGCATATTCGTACCTGAGTGGTCATGAGTACGAAACTCAAGATGCAACGCATCCTTATCCTGTCCGCGGTGTTAACTCGCCTGTCCCTGTCATGCTCAATGCGGATGAATATCCCGATGGCAACGATAATATCGATTACTGGAAGGCGACAAGCGCGTCCCCCTATTTTGCCGTGTCGTATAAAATGATGGTACCCAATACATTTGATAATTATCTTGCTGTCAGTTGGAACGATTGGGAAAAATCCTACAACATTCCTGACGGTCAAGTGCTCGGCGGCTCCGATCAGGGTTGGTATTATCACGGTTCGTTCAACAATAAGTACCCGAGAATGGGTATATCTCTTGGTCAGGCGTGGAATTCCGAATACGACAAAAATGTTTTCTCCATGGGTTACACTTATGGCTTTTTTGGCTTTGCCTATCAAGAACACACCTTGGAGCCGGATGTTGTTTCACACTACAGCAATCCTTGTTTGGTCTTTGGCCCGACGGGGCATGAGACCGACAAGGTCGACTCAAACTGGATAGGTGACGATGACGGCGCGACTAACCAATATAAGTCCGATTTTCTTGCGGGAAAGCGTTCATATCCGTTGAGCGCAGTCCCTGTTTATGACAGAGACGGTAGTGAGATATATAAAGATTTCACCAACCAAGAAAATGTTATAATGCTTGTTGGCTCTTACATAAACAATAAGGTCGTTCTCAAAGCATACATAAACGGCTATCAGATCAGCAAGATCTGGGGCGGCAGCGACACATTCAGCTTTACCGACAAGCTCGATACTCACACGATGTGGGAGGAAGAATGGAATTTTACATTCGGCGGTCAGTGCGGCTTTATCAACCAGCTCAACGGCAAATTCGCATACGCTCGTTTCACTCGTTCGTCTCATGCACTCGATCAGAATGCGTTCAATATTCACCACGCAAAGGTCGATGCATCTCGTCCGAATGACAACAACAATAATTATTTCTATGATCAGGCGAACCAGTGGAAGGTAGACAAGAAAAATTTTGCCGCCTCCTACACGATACAAATTGACGAAAACAAAACCTATAATTATGTAGACGGCGGTAAGGATATACTTGCTACCAGTCTCAACTGCGGACTTGTGTTCGGACGACAATCTCGAGAGCCGAATAATCTGCTTGGAACAATTGATTTCCGATTTAGTCAAACAGGCAATGGCACTTGCAAATGGGACAGCAACTCGAAGCTCTGGTTTGGTCCCGACAACATTGCGGCGAACAACGCTACCGGAGGACTCGGGCTTAATTGGCGTAAAACTGGGATCTCTGTGAACGGATACCCCGGAACCAACCTAGGAACGACTGTCAAAGGGGCTACGGGAACTCATACTCTTTTGATAACAGGCACCTACGATAAGAACAGCAAAACAGCGAAGATCAAGGTTTGGCTTGATGGCGAGCAAATTCAAACTTGGTTTCCCGATCACAATTCAAAGGCAGGCACAGACGGAAAGGAACAGACCATTAATAATTTTGGCGATGGTTTGAACTATATCGGTTGGCGTACAAACGTCAAGGGCGTTAATGCCGTTGCTCGTTTCACACAGTGGGACGAGGATGCCAATATGGATTACGCCGCTGCAAACGGAACTGTCTTTGATCTCAAGACTGCCGGTCCGATGACAGGCTATTGGGACAGAAAGGTCACTCAAAACGCACTTACATGGGGCGCGGATGAGACCGATAAATTTGACGCTGTAACCTTCACACCTTACAACGAGGCGTGGGAGGGCGACGAGTATCCCAACAGCAATGCATATCAGCTCGGTATGATCACCGATCCGTCGCGTTCGTTTGTTGTTCAGGCGGATATCCCCTACAACAACATCAAGGGCTTCTATATCACGCCCGAAGCTCCGACCGATGTAACGCAAGACGGTTTGAACATCGGTTTCTCTGATGGCAAGATGGATGATATTCGTAAGTGGTACAATAAATATTACTACATCTCGCTTTTTGATGTTGGAGTTAATGAATGGACGCAGGAGGGTGACCCCGCAGGTGCACATAAAGCGCAGATCACGACTTGGGTGAATACAGGAGACGGCACTCCCCATAATGAATATTACGTTCGACCGCCTGAATCCAGAAAAGGTATAGATTATTTTGGAGGAGACCCGCTTTATCTGCACGATACAGTTGACGGAGATCGTCTCCCGACATATACAGATCTTAATACAGTTATAGGCGTTCGAGTTGTCTATTCAAACAAATCGCTTTCGATCTATGTAAAAGAAGGCGGAGGCGCCAATAAGAATACAAATTGGATATTTGTTTATCGAATTCTCGATCTTACTGATCCTGCATATGGTCAAATATGGTCCGGCGGTTCTCCTGTTACAAACGATGAGTGCAACATCTTAAAAAATCATGATGGTCCCCTTTACTTTGGTCTTATGACTAAATCGGGCGAGAACAGCGGTAACGGTAACACCGGCGTTACGTTTAAGAACGTCAAAGTGTCCTATGGTCTGCAGAGCCCCGAGGAGATACATACAAACAGCAAGTATGACAATCAGCTGATGCCCGGCGTTGTTGTTATGTCGGCGAACGCTGCAGCACAAGTCGGTTCGCGAAACAACAATGTTGCCGGATTTGCACAGACTCGCAGCAGTCAGACTGCAGGCAAATACGATCTTCGTGTAGCTGTCGAGGGCGGTGAGCTCGGTCTGTACAGGGCTGAGAATTACGACGCGGTCATCCGTGTACAGATGCAGACCGAAGACGGCAGCTCACAGAAAATGATCACGAGCTTCTCACACCATTGGGCATATCGCGAGTTCTCGTTCTATGATGCCGAGTACTACTTCCATGCAAATGGCAGTGATAATTACGGTTTGATCTGTGCGGTATTCACTAACATACCCGAAACATACACAGATTATTTCGTTTATGTGGACTTCTACGAGAGAGGACAGACGAACCTTACGAAGGAAAACGTCAAAGTCTCGGTCTACCTCGGAAGGGGCTATTACGATCTGGCAAGCAACACGCTCCACGGAGCAGGCGGATCTCCCGCACCCGCTTATAAAAACGGAACCGAAAAAGTTGACAAGAAGCTCGACAACGGGGGTCTCAGTGTAAGAAATGACTTATATAAATGTTTCCCGACATATTACGGGCGTTAACGGAGGAAAACAAGGTGAATAGCATGGAAAAGAACAAATACGAAAAACCGACCGCTGAGGTTGTGAATGCCGAGCGCGAGGACGTGATCCTTGTCTCCATTGTAGCGGGTCTGAATCACGGTGACTCGAAGGATTTCGGCTCACAAAGCAATTCCGGATGGTGGAGCGGTCTCTAATAAACCATCGACACAATCTGAAGTATCTTTCAAGTTAAACTGACAGTAGGCTGTCACTCTGCAAATGGCAGCGTGACAGCCTATATTTATTTCCGGCATAAAACAATTATTACCCGCTGCATGCGGAAGGAGAAAGGGTTACCAAAATGAAAAGACGGAGATCCAAAATCAGAAAATCACTGGGCGCGCTGATGCTTTCGGGCATTATGCTCCTGTCATCGCTTCCGATGGCACTCACATCGACCGCACAGACAACGAGCAACGACCAACAGGAGTATCTACACGACACCGAACCGGGTGTTTTGGTCGAAAAGGCATACACCCAGTGCATAAAAGATGCAAACGGCAACTGCACGGGCAGTCACTCCTACTACGACGGCTCGGACGATCCCCCGACAAATCAGATGGGCACTCGCGAGCACATGGATGCGTGGAATGTCAAGGACAACTACACCGACGGCTATTTCGCTGTTATGTACAAAATGACCTTGAGCACTGCAACACGCGGAATTTCAGGCGACAACGGATGCTGCGGCATAGTGATCGGCGGCGAGAATTTTGCGACTGCATATCTTCCGCATGATGAGTCTGTTAACAGAAAGTTCAGCGGTTGGCTTTCCTTCGGTCCTCACTGGGCTTCGGGCAACGCTTTTGGCGCAAACAGTTATACTAACCTGTCTCCATATCTCTCGAGCGGTGATGGCGAGATCATGATCGTCGTTGTCGGCTCCTACCTTCCCGAGAAGCTCTATGCCGAGACTCCGGGCGGTGAACTTAAGATTCACGAAAATACCAATCACATGATCCTTCGTCTTCGTGCCTATGTGAACGGCAATCCAGTTAAGATCTGGGGCGAGGATTACGAGGCATACTATGACAATACTCTCTACGGCGGTTTTAACGGAAACATCGGTTATGTGACACGACTTCATAACACCCCCGCCTATGCGCGTTTCATCTCCTCGCGCACACAGCTTGACAGCACAGCCTTCAACGAGATAAAGTCGAAGGTCGATGCATCTCGTCCGAGTGATATCCAAAACATGAGAAGATACTGGGGCACTGAGGAGAACGTCGGCGCGTGGGGTGTTGGTTACGCACAGCCCAAGCAATGGAGGGTATTTCTGAAACATTTCGCTGTTTCATATACCTTCAAAGCGGATGACAACACGACCGGAACATCGCGCGGTGAAGCATTTGGTTACGGTTCGGTGCATCCCGAGTGCGGACTGTCATTTGGTTCGGGCGGTCGTGACAGTGGCGGCGCGATATTAACGGCAAGATGGGGCGGATATAACCAAGAACACTTAGATGGCGGACGAAGTTTCTTGGGTTATGTTACTGCCGGCCCTTGGTGGGATGGCAGTGGCTGCCAAGCAGGTTCTGACTGGGTCTATACCGAAAACGCCGGTGCTTATGTTTCGAAGGGCGAGGTACACACCATCCTTGTGACCGGCACATATGATGCGGCAAACAACAAAGCCTATGTCACATGCTATGTTGACGGTGTCGAGGCGAAGGTCTTTGGAACGCCGAGCAATGCGAAATCGACGGCAACAATAAACAATTTTGACGGTTACATCGGTTGGATGACGCATGTCAAGGATGTTCAGGCGGTCGCTCGTTTCCAGCAGTGGGACGAGGATGGTCTGCCGATGGGTGCGGATGCGCTCAATTACAGGTCGCGCGGTCCCGTTCTCGGCTATTGGAAGCGCGAGATCACACAGAACGGTCTGAATTGGGGCATTAATCCCGAGGACACCTACGATCGTGTCGATATTACCGCGGCATATGACCATTACGATCACCCCGATGCCAATATTTACCAGCTCGGAGAGATCGCAGACAGTTCACGCAGTTTCTACATGACTGTGACGATGAAATATGACGGCTCGCAACAGGGATTCTATGTCGGCGCGGAGAAGCCGGTAGATAACCGAGTGCTCTCGAACGGCGAGATACAGGTCGGCAATTCGATGGTCGGCAACGATCCGACCCTGCTCAGCGGCAACGTGCGTGAATGGTACAGCAAATATTACGCGTTCATCATTGACGGCAACGGCAATCTCTGTATCTGGGACAACCAAGGCGACTACGGCTTCAACGCCGGTGGCGATAACTATATTAACACAATATGGCTCGGACTGAATTGGGGCGACGAGGTCAGGATCAAGCTTGTTTACAGCAACAAGACAGTAAAGATCTATGCCGACAAGGTAGCCGATCTTAACAGATACCAAGATCCGAAGACCGAGAGATACACGCTCACCCTCGCGCACGATTACGGCACGACATTCGGACTTTGGGCGAAGAATTCGATCAACAGAAACAATCCTCCCTATTATTCATCCGATGTTAAGTTCAGCAATGTCAAGGTTTCCTACGGGCTCCAGACTCCCACCGAGGTCAATGCGCTCAAAGAGGTTCTCGGGTCTGCCGAGGGCACATCGGGCAGTGTTGAGGATCGCAACAAGCATCTTTGCGGTTTCGTTCAGACGAGAACGACCGTTAACGGCACGTACGATCTGCGCATCATGATCGAGGGTGACGAATACGGTTTCCGCAGGGACGAGAACTACGACGCGGTCATAATCGTCAAGTTCACGGACAAAGAAGCCGGTAATTCGGTGACGATGACCGGATTCAATCATCACATCGCATACACCGAGTTTTCGTTCTACGATGCCGAGTACTATTTCCACACAGTCGATGGCTGTGGAATGCTCGCGCTCGTCATCAACAAGATCCCGCTATCTTACACGAACATCGAGGTCTACCTCCAGTTCTGCCAGCCGCATGCGGGGCTTGAACCCACACAGGCAGATCTTGTCGGTGACCCGATATTGATCGGCGCCACGAGTTATCAGAACATAACAAGTGTCTCCTACTACGGAGGCACACCTGCACCCAGCTCGAACCCCGGCTATCAGGGCAAGTGGGAAAACAAGAGATAATACACAAAAACCGACTCAAATGGCAACATTTGAGTCGGTTTTTTTAAGGCAAGCGGTTGGGCAAAAATCCTTCGGTAGGGGAGGGGTAAGCCTCCACGGGTGGCGATTTTGTTCGTTCACTCGTCTGCGCCCGTGAATGTCAGGGTCTTGCCGTTTTTATCGGTGAGGATGAGCATTTTGTCGCCGTTGAAGATGTAGTCATATTTCTTTTCGCCGTCGGGAAGGGACAGAGTCAGCTTGCCGTCCTCGATCGTGTAGTCGCCGCTTATGGTATCGCGTTTGGAGGTCGGGCTTGTCATCCTGTAAAATTCGCACCTGCCGCGCTCGATCTCGCCCTCTTTTTCGGACTCGTAGAGTATCAGTCCGCAGAGCTCGTCCGGGCAGAACCACGAGCCGATCGGTGTTTTTGACGGTGCGACCTCGCGGCTCGTTACGGCGGCGGTCGTCAGCTCGCTTTTGTCAAATCCCCCACCGCATCCGACGAGTGCGGGCAGGGCGAGAATTGCGGCGAGAATTGCGGTTGTGATCTTTGCGGATATCTTCATGAGATTTCGGTCTCCTTGTGTCGTTTTCTATATTTTAACCGCAAAAGGCAAAAATGTCAAGTCCTTTTGCGGTTTTTTCGTCTTGTCGGCAAAAAATTTACAGTTTTTTTGAGGGAAAGCTTGACTTTTTTTGAAAAAGGGCTTGTAATTGAAGCAAAAATATGGTAAAATATAAGAATAGAAATTTGACAGATCTTTATTCCCGAAAGGATATAACATGCCATGAAAAGAACAGAAATAAAAGAGATAATGAGCCGCCCCGAGGATTTTGCGGGCAAGGAACTGACCGTTTGCGGATGGGCAAGGACGATCAGGGCGTCGAATGCGTTCGGATTTATCGAGCTCAACGACGGTTCGTCCTTTAAGAACCTGCAGGTCGTCATCGAGGAGGCAAAGCTCGACAACTATAAATTTATCGCAAAACAGAACGTCGGCGCATCCTTTGCGATCGAGGGCGTGCTGGAGCTTACCCCCGACGCAAAACAGCCCTTTGAATTGAAGGCAGACAAGGTCATGCTCGAGGGCGCGTCCACTCCCGATTATCCTATGCAGAAAAAGGGACAGTCTCTCGAATTTTTGCGTACAAAGCCCCATCTGCGTCCGCGCACGAATCTTTTTTCGGCTGTCTTCCGTGTTCGCTCGGTCGCCGCGCAGCTTTTGCACAGATTTTTCCATGACAACGGATTTGTGTATGTCCACACTCCGCTGATCACGACCTCCGACTGCGAGGGCGCAGGCGACATGTTCAAGGTCACGACGCTCGACATTGATAACCCGCCGAGATGCGAGGACGGCAGCGTCGATTATTCGAAGGATTTCTTCTGCAAGCCGACGAGCCTGACCGTTTCGGGACAGCTGAATGTCGAGTCGTTTGCGATGGCGTTCGGCAAGGTATACACCTTTGGTCCGACCTTCCGCGCCGAGCGTTCGAACACGCCGCGTCACGCTGCCGAGTTCTGGATGCTCGAGCCCGAGATCGCGTTTGCCGATCTCGAGGACGACATGGAGCTTGCCGAGGCTATGCTCAAATATGTCATCGGCGGACTTCTTGATGAGTGCCGCGACGAGCTTGAATTCTTCAATCTGCGTGTCGACAAGGGGCTGATCGAGCGTCTTGAGAACATCGTGAACTCGGATTTCGCGGTCTGCACATACGAGCACGCGATCGAGCTGCTCAAGGAGAGCGGCGAGAATTTCGAGTACCCCGTCGGATGGGGCGAGGATCTGCAGACCGAGCATGAGAGATATCTCACCGAAAAGGTCTACAAGCGTCCTGTTTTCGTCACGAATTGGCCGCGCGAGATCAAGGCGTTCTACATGCGCCTCAACGACGACAACAAGACTGTTGCCGCAGTCGATCTCCTGGTTCCCGGTGTCGGCGAGCTGATCGGCGGTTCACAGCGCGAGGAGCGTCCCGACTATCTCGATGCCGCCTTCGATCGCTTCGGGCTTGACAAGGAGACCTACGGCTGGTACGCCGAGCTTCGCAAATTCGGCGGAACGAAGCACGCGGGATTTGGACTCGGATTCGAGCGTCTGGTGATGTATGTGACCGGCATGTCCAACATCCGCGACGTCGAGGCGTTCCCGAGAACGACCGGCAATGCCGAGTTTTGATCGAATAAAGTATAATTTTTCATATTTATCCCCCAAAAATACCCCAAGAAAGGAATTTTCGTTATGCAATACACCGAAATGACAAAGTCGCAGGCAAAAGACGAGCTTGCCCGTCAGAGAGAAATATACGAGGGCTACAGGGCGATGGGTCTTTCGCTTGATATGTCGAGAGGCAAACCCGACGCCGAACAGCTTGCTCTGTCGGACGGGATGCTCACAGTCCTTCAAAGTCCCGAACAGTGCAAGCCCGCAGTGCTCGGACGACAGGACATGCGAAACTACGGTGTGCTTGACGGCATTCCCGCGGCAAAGGATATGCTTGCCGATCTGCTTGACGTGCCCTCCGAAAACGTGATCGTCTGCGGCAACTCGTCACTGAACATCATGTACGATATGATGGTTCGCTGTCTGCTTTTCGGCTCGTCAAAGACGACCGAGCCTTGGATAAAGCAGGGAAAGATCAAATTTCTCTGTCCCGTGCCCGGCTATGACAGGCATTTTGCGATCTGTCAGTCGCTCGGGATCGAGATGATCAATGTTCCGATGAACAGCGACGGTCCGGACATGGACATCGTTGAGGAATATGTTTCGTCCGATCCGCAGATCAAGGGTATCTGGTGCGTGCCGAAATATTCTAACCCGGGCGGCGTCGTTTACTCGGACGAGGTGGTCAGGCGTTTTGCCAATCTCCACCCCGCCGCCCCCGATTTCAGGATCTTTTGGGACAACGCATACGCCGTGCACGGGCTGTACGACGAGAACGACAAGCTTCTCAATATAGTCGAAGAGGTCGAAAAGGCGGGCAATCCGCACATGGTCTACGAATTTGCATCGACCTCGAAGATCACCTTCCCCGGTTCGGGCATCGGCTGTGTTGCGGCATCGACCGAAAATCTAAATTACATACGCTCGCTCATGACCGTGCAGACCATCGGTCACGACAAATTGAACATGCTCCGCCATGTGCTCTTTTTCGCCGACGAAAACGGCAACACGCGCGACAATCTGCGTGCGCACATGAGACGGCACGCCGACATACTTCGCCCGAAATTCGAGGCGTTCGAGGAGGCATTCGACGCCGAACTGTCGGGCACGGGCGTCGCGAGATGGTCGAGACCGAGAGGCGGATATTTTATCAGCTTTGATATGCAGATCGGCTCGGCGAAGCGCGTTTACGAGCTTATGGCAAATTGTGGTGTCAAGATGACCGAGGCGGGCGCGACATTCCCCTATGGTGTCGATCCGTCCGACTCAAATCTGCGTATCGCACCGTCCTTCCCGCCTGTATCCGAGATCAAGATCGCCGCAAAGATCCTGATCTGCGCCTCCAAGATCGCCGCCCTCGAGGAAATGCTCGGAGAAGGGTGAAGACACAAGATACAAGATATTTGTTCAGTGGGAATTTGAGCATTTACCTGCCGATATGATGGGTAAGCGTGGTAATTTCTCATTTCTCATTCCTAATTTCTAATTTCTAACTCACCGAAGGTTCATTATGTACACATATTACGCAGGCAAAGCCGATGTTGTTGTTGTCGGCGCGGGGCACGCGGGCATTGAGGCGGCACTCGCCTGCGCGCGGCTCGGGCTTGACACTATTCTTTTCACATTATCTCTCGATGCACTCGGCAATATGCCTTGCAATCCCGCGATCGGCGGCACGGGCAAAGGTCATCTCGTTTACGAGATCGACGCGCTCGGCGGAGAGATGGGATACGCCGCCGATACGGTGACGCTCCAGTCGCGACTCTTAAACCGGGGCAAGGGCGCGGCGGTACATTCAAAGCGCGTGCAGGCGGACAGACTTGCCTATCGCGCATATATGAAAAAGGTCATCGAAAACACCAAAAATCTAAAGCTTCGCCAAGCGGAGATCGTCGCGGTCAGCTTTTCGGATGAGTCGGACGGCAAAAAGATCGTCCGCTCCGTAACGACCGCATACGGCGGCATGTTTGAGGCAAAGGCTGTCATCCTCTCGACGGGCACATATCTCGACAGCCGAACGATCACGGGCGAGGCTGTCGAGAATGCAGGTCCCGACGGCATGCGCTCCGCACCTGCGCTTTCCAAGTGCCTTGCAGACGCGGGACTTTCGCTCATGCGATTTAAGACGGGCACGCCGCCGCGCATACACGCCGACAGCATAGATTTTTCAAAGCTCGAGGTTCAGCACGGTGATGCCGAGCCGATACCCTTTTCGGTTCGCACCGATCCTGTCGGATATATCGCTCGCGAGCAGATCGACTGCCACATCGCCTATACAAACGAAAAAACACACGAAATAATAAAGGCAAACCTGCACCGATCGCCGCTTTACTCGGGCGTGATCAAGGGCACGGGACCGCGATATTGTCCGTCGATCGAGGACAAGGTCGTGAGATTTGCCGACAAAACAAGGCATCAATTATTTGTCGAGCCTTGCGGTGCGGATACGAAGGAAATGTACCTTCAGGGATTTTCGTCATCCCTGCCCGAAGAGGTACAGCTCGAGATGCTGAGGTCGATCGAGGGATTCGAGCGCGCCGAGGTCATGCGCACCGCTTACGCCATCGAATACGACTGCGCCGACCCGACGCAGATGGACAACACGCTTGAGTTCAAGGATTTTCACGGGCTTTACGGCGCGGGACAGTTTAACGGAACATCCGGCTATGAAGAGGCGGCGGCACAAGGACTTGTCGCGGGCATCAACGCCGCGATGAAGATACTTGGCAAAGAGCCTGTGCGCCTGAGTCGTGACAGCTCGTACATCGGCACGCTGATCGACGATCTTGTCACCAAAGGCACGAATGAGCCCTATCGCATCATGACCAGCCGCTCCGAATACAGACTTCTCCTCAGACAGGATAACGCCGACGCGCGCCTGACCCCGATCGGGCACAGAGTCGGGCTTGTTGATGACGCGCGTTACGAGAAATTTCTCAAAAAGCAGGAGCTTATCAGATCGGAGATCGCGCGCGCCGAGCAGACCTATTTTTCGCCAAATGATGTGAACCCTCTGCTTTGCGCAAAGGAGCTTCCGACAGCCACGGGCGGAGTTGGACTCGCCGATCTGTTGAGGCGTCCGCAGATAAGCTATGATGATCTTGCCACGATCGATAAGAACAGACCGCCCGAGGTCGATCGCGCGATCGGCAGGTGCATCGAGGTCTCGCTGAAATATGAGGGATATATCAAACGCGAGCTTGCCGAGGTCGCAAAGAGCGCAAAGCTTGAGGGCAAAGCACTGCCGCCCGATGCCGATTACGCATCGATTTCGGGGCTTCGCATCGAGGCAAGGCAAAAGCTTGCGAAATTTCGCCCGGTAAATGTAGGACAAGCGTCGCGCATATCGGGCGTATCGCCTGCAGATATTTCGGTTCTCCTCGTTTGGCTCGCCTCAAGAGGAGAATAAGGGCGGGCGTTCTCATCCCAAAAGGGATCCCCTTTGGCAAAGCTTATTTCTGCACCACCTACAAAAATAAACAAATCACACAAAGGATGATATCATGTCAAAAATTCTTCGTGCCATGACCCGTGACGGGTCTGCGCAAATTATCGTTATAAATTCGACCGAGACGGTCAGGGAGGGCGCGCGCATACACGGCACCTCTCCGACGGCAACTGCCGCGTTCTCGCGCGTGTTGACCGCCGCATCGCTGATGGGCTCGACGCTCAAGGACAAGGGCAACAGCATCACACTGTCGGTTCGCGGCGATGGTCAAAACGGTCACATCTTGGCGGTTGCCGACTACATGGGCAATGTCAAGGGATATATTCAAAATCCGACGCTCGATCTGCCCCGTCGCGCGGGCGGAAAATTCGATCTCGGTCGCGCCGTCGGACGCGGCACACTGAATGTAGTGCGCGACAGCGGCGAAAAAGAGCCTTACAGCGGTGTCGTCGATATGACATCGGGCGAGATCGCCGAGGATATCACCAAATATTACGCCGAGTCAGAGCAGATCCCCTCGGTCTGCGCACTCGGCGAGGTCATAAGCCCCGACGGCAAGGTCGCCTCGGCAGGCGGATTTTTGCTCATGCTTCTTCCGATGGCTGATGACGGGACTGTCGATGCGATCGAAAAGAACATATCGACCCTCGATGGCATGTCGGCAATGCTTGCCGCCGACTTCACCAACGAGCAGATCGCCTCAGCTGTGCTTGCCGATATTCCGTTTGACCTCTTTGACAGCTACGAGGTCGCATTTTCCTGCGACTGCTCGCGTGATCGCATGGGTCGCGCTCTCCTCACTCTGAATCCCGTTGAGCTCTATAATATTCTCGTCCAGGACGGCGAGATCGAGGTCGGCTGTCAGTTTTGCGGCAAAAAATTCAAGTTTAACGGCGATGATATCGAAAAGCTTCGCATAGAGAAGGGACTTCAAAAACCGAGAAAGGGAAATGACCCGAAATGAAGAAATTTCGAGTACCGATAGACGCTGTCTTTGCCGGTGTGATGATCGCCATCGGCTCGTCGGTCTATCTTAATTGCAAAAACAAATTTGTTGGCG
The DNA here is from genome assembly GCA_964568425.1 of uncultured Lachnospiraceae bacterium. Lineage (GTDB taxonomy): Bacteria > Bacillota > Clostridia > Oscillospirales > CAG-272 > CAKSQF01. Next base: position 120,188 of record CAZMPO010000005.1, read on the forward strand.
CGTTCTTGTTTGCGATAGGGCTTATAACCATAATGTTTTTCGGCTTTGAACTCTATACCGGCAAGGTCGGCTATCTGCGCTCGCCGAAAAAGATACCGTACATCCTCACGGTGCTTTTGTTCAACGCGGTCGGATGTGCGTTTATCATGGCACTTCCCACCGATGGCGCAGAGGCTGTCTGGCGCGCGCATGTCGAGATACCGCTCTATTTTGCGTTCGCCAAAGCGGTGGTCTGCGGAATACTGATATATGTCTGTGTCGCGCAACACAAAAAATACGGCGGTGCGGTCAGCATACTCACAACGCTCGTCGCAATTCCGGCATTTATCTTGGGCGGAGCGGAGCACTCGATCGCCGATATCTGCTACATGCTCGCCGCGCGCGATTTTTCGCTTTACTCGATCGCCTTTGTCTTGGTTGTCGCAGTCGGAAACGCGATGGGATCGCTCGTGTTCTCGCTTTGGGTCGAGCACAGGGAATAAGATACGAGATACGAGATACAAGATACAAGATATTTGTGCGGGGGAGATTTTGATATTCACCTGCCGAGATGTTGGAAAATTAGGAATTAGGAATTAGGAATTAGGAATTGACGGGACTTGGTTGTTTTGGCGGTTGATTTAATCATCGTTTTCCTTAATGGAACCCTTTGTTTGGACGCTCACTTGCACAAAAAATCCGCACATATGTCGCTTGTTGTGGCATATGTGCGGTAATTTTATAAATTCTTCAACATGTCGGTGACATAGAGATATGTCCTCTCGCAGCTTGCGAGATCGAGCTTTTCGTCGGGGGTGTGGATGTCGCGCATGTTCGGACCGATCGAGATCGCATCGGTGTCTCCGTCAAGGCGCGAGATGATGATGCCGCACTCAAGCCCTGCGTGGATGCCGGCGATCCTTGCCTTTTTCCCTTCGTTTCGAGCCTCGAAGGTCTCGGCGTAGGCATCGGCAAGCGCGGAGTTCTCGGCAGGTGCCCAGCCCGAATATCTGCCGCCGACTGTCAGCTTGGCACCGATCAGCTTGGCAAGGCGCGAGAATTTGACGATCAGCGCGTCAAGCTCGCTGTCGACCGACGATCTTGCCATCGCGCATGCGGTGATCTTGCCGCTCTCGGGGTCGGTCGTGACAACGCCGAGGTTTGTAGATGTGCGGACAAAATTTTCGATGGACGGTGACATTGCGACAACGCCGTCGGGCGTGAGCAGGAGCAGATTTATCGCCGCCGATGTTGAGCGATAGGTCATTGCAGAACTAACGCGACGCCCCTTGCCGACATGCAGACGAAATCCCGCGTCCGCCGCCGACAGCTCGGATGTGATACGCGCCTCCTCATCAAGCAGGACCTCGGTCGCGCGCACCTCGTCGATGACGCAGATCTCGGCGTACGCCTCGCGCGGGATGGCGTTTCGCTTGTTGCCGCCGCTTACCGAGACCAATTTGAAGGGTTCGTCCTCGTAAAGCTTTGCGAGCAGGCGTGCCATTATTTTGTTCGCATTTGCACGACAGAGATTTATCTCCGCGCCCGAGTGACCGCCCGCAAGCCCTTTGACCGTGAGCCTGAGACTTCTGCCGTTGTGATCGGTCGATTCTGTTTCGAGATCGAACACACAGTCCGCACCGCCTGCGCAGGAGACGGTGACCGTGCCCTCGTCCTCCGAGTCGAGATTGATGATCCTTCTTGCTTTGATCGGCGTGTAGTCGAACGCGTTCGCGCCGCCCATCGATGTCTCCTCGGCGGTCGTGAACAGGCATTCAAGCTCGGGGTGGTCGAGATCTTTGTCGTCAAGGATGGCGAGCATCATAACGACCGCCGCACCGTCATCGCCACCGAGCGTCGTGCCCTCAGCCGACAGCCAGCCGTCCTTTATCGAGAGCTTCAGCGGATCGCGCTCGAAATCGTGCAGGGCATCGGCGTTTTTCTCGCATACCATGTCGGTGTGCCCTTGGAGCATAACAACGGGGTGACCCTCGTACCCCTTTGATGCGGGCTTTCTGATCAGAACATTGTTCGCGCTATCGCGAAGAAATTCGAGAGAGCGCGCCGCCGCAAAATCGCAAATGTAGTCGGCGATGCCCGATTCGTTGCCCGAACCGTGCGGAATTGCGGCAATGTCCTCGAAAAATCTGAACATCGACGCAGGGGAGTAGCCGTTTATGATATATTCCATGGTAAAATTTTCCTTTCGCGTTTTTTATCGGTCGACATTTATGATGTCGAATATTTCGAGGGCAGGTTGCTGTGTCCTGAGATAAAGCCCGAGATCAGCCTCGCACTCGATCTCGTCGGGCAGATATATGCCGCATTTTGGCTTGTACGTGTCGCCGTGGAAGTCCGAGCCGCAGGAGAGGAAGAGATCATTTTCCTCGGCGAACTTGCGAACGCGTGCCTCCTCGGTCGTTCGGTAAATCGGGTGGCAGTTGATCTCGACGCCGTGAAGACAGCGTGGATCCTGCGGAACGGTGCCGTTGCGGTAGGGATGCGCCTGAAATATAGTCAGCGAGTTCGACACGCACCAGTCAAACAGCTCTTTTTGCGGCAGATCGAACAGCACGGGCGAGTCGAGAAAAAGCTCGGGCGTGATGCCGTAGATCAGATAATGGACGTTCGGAATCGTTGTTGTGTTGATCTCCGCTCCGAAAAAGACCTTTTTGCCGTATTTTTCGCCGAGTTCTTTGGTAAGTGACGCCTCGGCAACATATTTTTCGCAAAATTCTTTGTAGGTCGTGCCTTCTATGTAATGTGCGTCGCAGTGATTGGTCAGGACGATCCCGTCAGTGCCGTCGGCGATAAGCTGTGCGATGACAGCGGCAGGCGAGCGACGCGAACAGCGGCTTATTCCGCTTGAATGAATGTGTGGATCAATGAGTCTGGACATATTTGCTCCTTTTTGTGGCGTAACTTGAGGTAAGAGGTAAGAGTGAAGAGAGGGAAAAATGCTGAAATGGAATTTTTATTCGTAATGACAGATCGGTGAACAAAATCACCGCCTCGTTGATATAGATTAAAAGATCATTTGATTGCCTAAAATAAATTCTGATATAACCGATAAGCGGCGGGAGCAAGCCCCCGCCCTACGGGGATAGCGGAAAAATGATTGTATCGGCAACAGATTTATTACAAATCAATCGCCCAAAACAACCAAGTCCCATTAATTCCTAATTTCCCCGATATCTCGGCAGGTAAGCATCAAAATCTTACCCGCACAATTATCTTGTATCTCGCATCTCACTCCACCGTTACCGATTTTGCGAGATTGCGCGGCTTATCTACATCAAAGCCGCGCGCTTTTGCCGATTCGCAGGCGATCATTTGCATCAGAACGACTGCGGCAAAGGGGGCAAAGAGGGGTGCGGCTCCGGGGATGACGAGCGACAGATCGGAGAGTTCGAGGAGCTTTTTGTTGTCCGCGCTCGTGATCGCGATGATCTTCGCACCGCGGCACTTGACCTCTGCGGCGGCGACCGCCATTTTGTCGTAAAGTCTCGGCTGTGTCGCGAGAACGACTACCGGTGTGCCCTGCTCGATCAGCGCGATCGAGCCGTGCTTGAGCTCGCCTGCGGCATAGGTCTCCGAATGAATGTAGGAGATCTCCTTTAACTTGAGCGAGCCCTCGAGCGCGGCGTACCAGTCAAGCCCGCGACCGAGATAGAAAACATCCTGCGTGTCGCGAAGTGCATTTGCAACCTCCTTGGCACGCGGAAGCTCGGGAAGGGATGCCGCTATCTGCGACGGGATCTCGGAGATCTCGTGCAGGAGAGACGAGAGCACCGCCTGCTCGATCACACCCTTGGTGTAGCCGAAATAGACCGAAAGCAGTGCCATGAGTCCGAGCTGTGCAGTGAATGCTTTGGTCGTTGCGACCGCTATCTCGGGACCTGCCTCGGTGAAGATGACATAGTCAGCCTCGCGCGCGATCGTCGAGCCGCGAACATTGACTATCGCCAGCGTGCGCGCACCCTTTTCCTTTGCGTAGCGAAGGGCGGCAAGCGTGTCTGCTGTCTCACCCGATTGGCTGATGACGATAAAAAGCGTGTTCTTTCCGATCAGAATGTCGCGCGAGCGGAACTCGGACGCGATCTCGACCTCGACCGGGATCTTCGCGAGTGCCTCGAAATAATATTTTCCGCACAGACCGACGTGATATGCCGATCCGCAGGCAGTAATGAAGATCTTTTGCAGACCGTCAAGATAGATGCCGTCGAAATTGTTGATCTCGGGGAAGGATATCCGATCTCCCGAGATACGGCGGATGACCGTTCTGTCAAAAACATCAGGCTGTTCGGCGATCTCTTTTTCCATAAATGACGAGTGCTCGCCCATGCCGACCTGCTCTGCGCTGACAGCGAGCGGCAGAAGGGGGCGCGAGACGGGGTTCAGCGCGCGATCGAAGATCTTGACGCTCTCGGGGCTGATCTCGGCGATGTCGCCGTTCTTGATGAACGCCGCCTCGGTGCATTTGCCCGCAAGCGCGATGGCGTCGGATGCGCACAGCCCGGGGGACACCAGAAGCGGCGAGTCCCAGCGCGCGACAAAGATCCTGTCGGGATGGTCGGCGAAAACGACCGCGAACGCGTAAGAGCCGCGGATCTCGGCGCAGGATGCCGCGATGGCGTCGAGCGGATCTCCGTTGTAGTGCGAGTGAATGAGCAGGACTGCCGCCTCGGTGTCGGTCTGCGATTTGAAATTATATCCTTTTGCGATAAGCCCTGCCTTGATCTCGGCAAAGTTCTCGATTATTCCGTTGTGAACGAGCGCGATCCGACCGTCGGGCGACGAATGCGGATGCGCGTTTTCGACCGACGGCTCACCGTGGGTCGCCCAGCGCGTGTGACCGATTCCGCATCTGCCGTCAAGCTCGGGGTCGCCGTCGGTCAGAGTGCGAAGCTCCGAGAGCCGTCCCTTTGCGCGACGAACCGCAAGCTCGCCGCCGTGAATGCCTTGTACAAGCGCAACGCCTGCACTGTCGTAGCCTCTGTATTCGAGCTTCGCCAGCCCGTCAAGCAAAATCGGAAGTGCCTTTTGGCGTCCCGTATATCCGATTATTCCACACATATATCTGCTTTTGTTCCTTTCGTTGTTTGGGTGATTGACTTGTTGGTTGACTTCAAGTCTTTGTGATCTTTATTTGTCGGCGGCTTCTATCGCATCGGCGACCTTTTGGCAGACCGATCTGCAAAGATCTCCGTCAAGCGACTCCACCATGACCCTCACCAGCGGTTCGGTGCCGCTCGGGCGAACGAGCAATCGTCCGCTATCGCCAAGTTCGCGCTCCGCGTCGGCAATGGCTGCCTTCACATTTTCGCTTGAAAGCGCAGTGTCACGATCATTTATGTGCAAATTGATAAGCTCTTGGGGATAAATCACAAGCCCCTCGCAGAGTGCCGAGAGGGTGGACTTCTTTTCGAGCATGACCTCCATGACCATGATCGACGTGAGCAGACCGTCGCCTGTTGTCGCATAGGACGAGAAGATCACATGCCCCGACTGCTCGCCGCCCAGACGGTAGTCGTTTTCCTTCATGCACTCGTAGACAAATCTGTCGCCGACCTTTGTCTTTTCGTAGCCGATGCCCTGCTTGTCGAGTGCCTTGTAAAGCCCGAAATTCGACATGACCGTCGTTACCAGCTTGCCGCCCGCGAGCTTGCCGCGCTCGTTCATATATTTTCCACAGATGTAGAGGATGTGGTCTCCCGTTATGACATTTCCGTGCTCATCCACCGCCAGACAGCGATCGGCATCGCCGTCAAAGGCAAATCCTGCATCAAGACCCTTCTCGACGACCAGCTTTTGCAGTGCCTCGATGTGGGTCGAGCCGCAAGAATCGTTGATGTTCGTTCCGTCAGGCTCGTTGCCGATGACATAGGTCGTCGCGCCGAGTGCGTTGAATACGCTTTGCGCGATCATCCAAGACGAACCGTTCGCGGCGTCAAGTCCGATCCGCTTGCCGCGGTACGACCTCGTCGCCAGTGATATGAGATAGCCGATGTATCTGTTTCGCCCTGCCGAATAGTCGACGTCGATGCCTACCGCGTCGCGTTTGGCGAGCGGCGGCTCGGGAAGCAGACCGTCAATATAAGCCTCGATCTGCTCGGTGATGGCATCGCCCATCTTCTCGCCCTCGGGCGAGATGAGCTTGATTCCGTTGTCGTAGTAGGGATTGTGGCTTGCCGAGATCATGATCCCGCAGTCAAAGCCCTCTGTCCTCACGACATATGCGACCGACGGCGTCGTCGTGACGTGGAGCAGATATGCGTCCGCGCCCGATGCGGTCAGTCCTGCGGCAAGCGCGTATTCGAGCATGTAGCTCGAACGGCGCGTGTCCTTGCCGATGACGACGCGTGTTTTTTCGCCGATCTTTCCTATATTTGCACCGAGATAACGCCCGATCTTGTAGGCGTGCTCGGCTGTAAGCGTGACATTGGCCTCTCCACGGAAGCCGTCAGTCCCGAAATATTTTCCCATTTGCGTTTCCTTTCGAGTTGCTGTTGTGTATTGCTTTGATGCTTGGTATATGATTCTATTATAGCCTGAAATCAAACAACAGTCAAGTAAGTTTCTGTAAATTTTAGGTCGATCGGTCGGCTTTTGAGTCAAATTCGTCCCTGAAAAAGGAAATACAGTCGGATGCCGATATTCCGCAGCTCTCGAATGCGCCCATCCCCTTTTTCGAGGGCGCAAAGCTGTCTTTTATCGCAAGGATCCTGCAACGATCTGCCGCAGAGCCGATGCCGCTATCGATCAGCCGCTCGCGAAGGAGCATGGAGATCGACCCCGCGTAGACCCCTTCCTCAAGAAAGAGGAGGGGAATATCCACATTTTGAAGGAGTTCTGACGCAAAATTTGCCGCCGCGTCGAGCGGTTTTAACTGTTCGAGCAGTAGGATGCCGATCTTTTTGCCATTCTTTGCCAAATCATCGGCGGCGGCGATCGCCTCGGAGACGATGCGCCCGTAAACGACGATCAGACCATCGATCGGCTCACCGTGCGCAAAATCGGTGCGGTACAGCCCGTCGATGCCGTAGGCAAATCGCTCACGCAGACCGCCGATCTCGCCCGAGCTCGGGTATCTGATAAATGTCGGCTCGCTCGCCGTCGCCGCGCGTTCGAGACAGCCGCGGAGCGAGGCAAAATCGTAGGGCGCGTAGAGCAGGATGTCGGGGATCTCGGACAAAAACGCGGCGTCGAAAATGCCGTGGTGGGTAGGACCGTCGCGCTCGGCAAGATTTGCGCGGTCGATGCAGACGACGACGGGCAGATGCTGGAGCGCGATGTCGTGGATGATGTTGTCGTATCCGCGCTGGAGGAAGGTCGAATAGACCGCGAAAAAGGGTCGCATTTTACCGACAGCAAGCCCTGCCGCAAAGACGAGCGCGTGCTCCTCGGCGATGCCGACATCGAAAAATCGGTCGGGGAAGCGTCTTGCAAACTCGCACAGTCCGCATCCGTCCGCCATCGCGGCGGTGATCGCGACGATCGAGTCGTCCTTCTCGGCGATCGAGCAGAGGGTGTCGCCCATCTCCGCCGAAAAATTGCGCGGCGAAACCTTGCCCATCGGCGAGATCCCGTGGTATTTGCCCGGTTCAGACTCTGCGGGCGCGTATCCCTTGCCCTTGGTGGTCTTGACGTGCACGATGACGCTCTGGTCTGCGCGCTTTGCCTCGGTCAGCATGAGTTCGAGCGAGGGAAGATTGTGCCCGTCGACCGGTCCAATGTAGTATAGTCCGAGATCTTCAAAATAATTCGTGTGGTAGAGCGCACCCTTGATCGATTGCTTGATGCGGCGCACCGCTCTGAATGTCGGCTTGCCGATCAGCGGGATTTTGTAGAGGACCGATCTGGTGTCACGCTTGATCTTGTGATATTTGCCCGAAATTCGCACCTTTTGGATGTGGCTCGCGAATCTGCCGATGTTTTTCGATATCGACATCTCGTTTTCGTTGAGCACGATTATCAGCCGCAGGGATCTGTCCGAGTTGTTGAGTGCCTCGTGCACCATTCCGCCCGTGAACGCGCCGTCGCCGAGCACCGCAACAGTGTATGACGGGTCGCCTGCCAGTGCCTTTGCTCTGGCGATGCCGAGTGCGGCTGATACGGATGTCGATGAGTGCCCCGCTCCAAACGGGTCGTGCTCGCTCTCCGAACGCTTCGTGAAGCCCGAAAGTCCGCCGGGTGCGCGGAGCTCGTCAAAATCGCTGGCTCTCCCGGTCAGCATCTTGTGTACATAGCTTTGGTGACCGACATCCCAGACGATAGTGTCGGTCGGCGAGTCGAATATTCGGTGGAGCGCGACGGTCAGCTCGACAACGCCGAGATTTGAGGCAAGATGTCCGCCCGATCTTGTGACGTGATCGACCAGAAACTCGCGAATCTCACAGCACAGCGCGGGAAGCTCGCCCGAGTCAAGCTTTTTCAGATCGGTCGGTGAGCATATTTTGTCAAGCAGTCGCTCTTTGTCCATGATATCCCCTCTCGTATTTTCGGATTTTCGTGCGTATATTATACACCATCGCGGCGTGTTTGTCAAGTGCCGAGAGAAAAAGATGGTTTTTTCGCGGATACTATATAAATAAAATGAAGAAAAACGATCAAGTCGGCATCGGTGAAAATTTTTTTCAAAAAAAGTCAAATTTTTTTTGCAAAACCCCTTGACAAAAGGGGAAAG
>CAZMPO010000006.1:0-105103 GCA_964568425.1 uncultured Lachnospiraceae bacterium
TCCCGACAGCGTGACGAGCATTGGCGAAGAGGCGTTCTATGGTTGCACGAGCCTTACGAGCATCACTATTCCCGACGGCGTGACAAGCATTGGCAGAAGCACGTTCTATGGTTGCACGAGCCTTGTGAGCATCACCATTCCCGATGGCGTGACAAACATTGGATGGTCTACATTCTATAGTTGCACGAGCCTTGCAAGCATCACTATTCCTGACAGCGTGACGAATATTAGCAATTATTCGTTCTATGGTTGCACGAACCTTGCGAACATCACCATTCCCGACAGCGTGACGAGCATTGGCGAAGATGCGTTCCATGGTTGCACGAGCCTTGTGAGTATCACCATTGGTGACAGCGTGACGAGCATTGGCTGGCAAGCGTTCTATGGCTGCACAAGCCTTACGAGCATCACCATCCCCGACAGCGTAACGAATATTGACGACAGTGCGTTCTGGAATTGCACGAGCCTTGTGAGCATCACCATCCCCGACAGCGTAACGAATATTGGCGACAGTGCGTTCCGTGGTTGCACGAGCCTTGTGAGCATCACCATTCCCGACAGCGTGACGAGCATTGGCTATGGTTCGTTCAGTGGTTGCACGAGTCTTGCGAGCATCACTATTCCCAACAGTGTGACGAGCATTGGCAGAAGTGCGTTCACGGAATGTACGAGCCTTACTAGCATCACCATTCCCGACAGCGTAACCAGTATCAACAGATACGCGTTCGAAGATTGCGCGAGTCTTACGAGCATCACCATTGGTAACGGCGTGACAAGCATTGGCAGTAGTGCGTTCTATGATTGCACAAGTCTTGCCAAAGTATACTATAACGGAACAGACGATAAATGGTCAGGCATTAGTATCGAATATGGTAACAATGATCTCATAACATGTGCAAATATATTTTATTACAGCGAAACAGAACCAAGCAGCAAAGGTTATTATTGGCATTATGTCGATGAAATTCCTACGGTATGGCCAATGCAACTCGAGTTTTCGTATACTGTTAACGACGATGGAAAAACATGCACCATTACCGGCGTCATAATAAACATCGAGTCGAACTTGATTATTCCCGACGACATAGATAGTTATAAAGTGAGTTCCATAAGCAAAAACGCATTTGAGAACAACAGAAGTTTCACAAGCATCACCATTCCAGACAGCGTGACAAGCATTGACGAGTATGTGTTCAGCGGTTGCACAAATCTCAAGACTGTCAACTACACCGGCGACATAGAATCGTGGCTGAATATATCGTTTAACGGATACGACTCCAACCCTTGTCGCAATGGTGCGTCGCTCTACTTCAATGACAATCTTGTTACCGATATCGTTGTACCGGATACAATTGTCAAAATCAACGATTATGCGTTCAGCGGTTGCGCGAGCCTTACGAGCATCACTATTTCTGACAGTGTGACGAGTATTGGCGAAAGTGCGTTCTATCGTTGCACGAGCCTTACGAGCATCACCATTCCCGACAGCGTGACGAGCATCGATGTAGGTGCATTTTGGAATTGCAAGAGCCTTACAAGTATCATCATCCCGGATAGTGTGACGAGCATTAGCCAGTATGCGTTCAGTGGTTGCACAAGTCTTACAAGCATCACCATTCCAGACAGCGTGACAAGTATTGGCGAATATGCGTTCTGGGGTTGCACGAGCCTTACAAGCATCACCATTCCAGACAGCGTGACGAGCATTGGCTATGGTTCGTTCAGTGGTTGCACGAGTCTTGCGAGCATCACTATTCCCAACAGTGTGACAAGTATTAGCAGCAGTTCGTTCAGCGGTTGCACAAGCCTTACGAGCATCACCATTCCCGACAGCGTGACAAGCATTGACAATAGTGCGTTCTATGGTTGCACGAGCCTTACGAGCATCACCATCCCCGGCAGTGTGTACTGGATTGATAAAGATGCATTTTGGGGTTGTTCTAATCTCAAGAGTGTCAATTACACCGGCGATATTGAATCGTGGCTGAAAATATCGTTTGGCAAATACGAGTCCAATCCCCTGTACCATGGTGCTTCGCTTTTCTTCAACGGCGAACTTATTACCGGTGTTGTAGTGCCGGATACGATAAAAAAGATCAACGAATATGCCTTCCGGGGTTGCGCGAGCCTTACGAGCATCACCATTCCCGACAGTGTGACGAGCATTGGCGAATATGCGTTCTCTTGGTGCACGAGCCTTACGAGCATCACCATTCCCGACAGCGTGACCAGTATCGGCGAATATGCATTCTGGAATTGCACGAGCATTGCGAGCATCACCATTGGTAACGGCGTGACGAGCATTGGTGACTGGGCGTTCTATGGTTGCTCGAGCCTTACAGACGTCACTATTTCCAACTGTGTAGCAAACATTTGCTATGGTGCGTTCTATGATTGCACAAGCCTTACAAGCATCACCATTCCCGACAGCGTGACCAGTATCGGCGAATATGCGTTCGAAGGTTGCACGAATCTTACAAGTATATACATTCTTAACCCCGTGACAGATATATCCGGTCGTTATGACACTATTCCATCTCACACGGTCATTTACGGTTATGTGGGCTCAACTGCGGAAATACATGCACAATTTTTCGGCAACAAGTTTATTCCACTTGATCCTGAGAATTTGATCCATTCGGGCGAATTTGGTGACGGGTTGACTTGGGAATTGCAGACATATGATGGCGAGCTCGCCATCAGTGGCACAGGTGCGATGCCGGAGTATTTATCGGGAGAGGCTCCTTGGAGTGAGTATATCGATCGTATCTTTACCATAAAGATCGACAGTGGAATCACGAGCATTTGCTCTTTTAAGGAATGCGTAAATCTGATCAGCATTCGCATAAACGGTGCTTCAACCGTGATTCCGGACGATGCGGCGGCAATTATTGATGGTGCATTAATTTTCGGCATGACGGACTCGACTGCCAAGGTGTATGCGGAAAAGTATGAGAGAAAGTTCATCGAGATTTCGCACGATCATGTTTATGCGGAAACCTGGACATCGGACGAGAGCGGTCACTGGCATGCTTGCACGATATGCGGCGACAAAAAGGACACCGCAGATCACGCATATGACAATAACTGCGACACAGTCTGTAACATTTGCGAATATGTTCGCGAGATCGTGCATGATTATGCAGAGACATGGTCGCACGACACCGACAATCACTGGCGCGAATGCTCTGTCTGCGGTGACAAGGGCGATCTTTCGGGGCATGTTTTTGATGCTGACGGGCACTGTGAGTGTGGGTATGACAAGCCTATGGTCGTTTACGGCGATGCGAGCGGAGACGGCAAGGTCGACAGCAAGGACATTATTACGATCAAGAAGTACATTGCGAACTTCGACGGTGTGGGGTCGTCGATCGATGTTGCCACAGGTGCTGATGCGAACGGCGACGGCAAGATCGACAGCAAGGACATAATTCTTCTCAAGAAGTACATTGCAAATCTTGATTCAAGCGGCAATTCGACTGTGGTGCTTGGTCCGAGCAAACAAGCCTGATCAACATGCAAAAAACAAGGAACCCCTTTTTGCGGGGTTCCTTGTTTTTGGTTTTTGATTTACTTTTTGCGTTTTTTCAGGATCACGATCAGGACTGCCGCGACTGCTGTGACCGTGCAGGCGGCGGTGATGATTATCATGATCATTGTCGCGTTACCGCTATCGTCCTTAGTGACGGGCTGTCCGTTATCGGTCGTTATTGCGGGATCTTCGGGTTTAGGATCGGGATCGGGCGTGGGAGGCTCGACATAATCGATCGGAGAGACGTTTTTGGGATCTCCGACATAGAGTTCCTTGAGGTTTAGCGTTCCCTCTTCAACGACGAATTTGAGGACATGCTCGGTCTTATCAAATTCGAGATCGATCGGGAGACCGCCGCAATAATAGTGGTACTCGCCGTCGGTGCCGGTCTCGACCGTTATGACCTTTTTGTTATCGACATAGATCGAGAATTTAGCGGCAGAGCCGACATTTTGGACATTTGCCGAGATCGAATATTTTGCTTCGGCATCGGTGCCGATCTTATAGTAATAGGTCGATCCGGTGGTAAGTCCGCAGAGTGCGCCGTCCTTTTGGGTGACGCCTTCGACATTCTCCGCGATATTATGATCGTTAACATCGATCGTACTTCCGCTTGAAAGGACTGCCGAGGTCATCTGATCGCCTGCTGTTGAGCGGAGCAGGAATTTGATAATATACTTTGCGTTATTTTGAAGTTGCTCGCGAGAGATGATGCCGCTTCTGTATGCGGACACGACATCAGAGTTGTTGGGGTTGCCCGACTGAACATTATTTCCGCCGAGGATCGCCGCGGTCTCAATATTGTTATTGCTCCAGTCGGAGATGGTGATACCCTCGTATTTCCACTCATTTCTGAGTATCTGTGTCATAATATCGCTGTTACTCGACATTTCCGAGCCATTCACGAGGTTATACGAGCTCATGATGGTCATCGGATCGGCGTTTTTGACGCAGATCTCGAAGCCTTTAAGATATATCTCGCGAATTGCTCTTTCGCTTGCGACTACGTTATGGTCGGTACGGTTATATTCCTGATTATTGAGTGCGAAGTGCTTTATTGACACGCCGACGCCGTTCATCTGGCATCCCTTTACCATTTCGGCGGCAAAGAGTCCGGCAACAAGCGGATCTTCCGAATAATACTCGAAATTTCTTCCGCAACGCGGATTTCTATGAATATTCATACCGGGTGCGAGGATTATATCGACCCCGTTTGCGTAGCATTCTTTGCCGAATGCTTCGCCGAACCTAAAGGCAAGCTCAAGGTTCCATGTAGCGGCAAGGGCGGCAGAGCACGGGAAATATGTTGCTTTCTGACCGTTTGTGAATCTAATGCCCGCAGGGCCATCTGCCGTGAATGCAAGCGGCACGCCGTAATCGTTTTTAGCATTAGAGCCGTTGAGAGTGCCGACGCATCCCGTACCCGTGCCCGGTCCGCCGTTTGCGGTGGTATCGATATGGAATATGCCTGCAAGATTTGCAAGCTCGGTGATCGACAGCTGAGAAAGGAATTTTTCGAGCGTCTCTTCAAAATCATCACTGCCGTCGTAATACTTCTTCATGAGATCTTCATACATGATCTTTGTTTCGAGAGTTACGCCCGAAAGATCGGCGAGTGTGAAGTCATCGGTATTATCGACCCAAGTACGTTCCTTATCTTCAGTGTAAGGAGAAAACGTGAGCGTATCAAGGAACGCCTCGACACCGTCAAGCTGTGCGCCCTCGAGCACAATGGTATTTTCGCCCTTATTGAGGTGGATCTTGATAGGGTCGCTGTCGGTGAAGCGATATTTTTGATACGTATCGCCCGCGCCGGAATGTATGCCCGTTCTGACCAACGAGAGACCATCATCGATCTTTTTACCGTTGACTTTGACATCGAAAGCGTTCTTTGCGGCTTTTGTCCAATCGGAATAGGATACCACGAGATCGTAGTCGCCTTCGTCTGCCGCATTTACGGTATAGGTAAGTGTGGTGGTATCTTTTGTCACGCAGACGAAGTTATTATACGGGTATACCGATGTCCGGGGCTTTTCCTCGGCATATTCCGCACCGATGATCAGACTGCCGTTCTCGGGCAGATCGGTGTTCCAGAGGTCAAAATGAGAAAGGTTTGCAAGAACGGACGGAACCTTGATCTTAAACTCGACATCGCCCTCGGGAAGCTCGATAGTACATCTGTCCGCGCCGAGTTTATACGAATACCAGCCGCCTGTCACGGGACAATCAAATCTCACGTTCTGCTTGGTGCCGTTAACATAGATCTGACACATATCGTTCAGCGCATAACTGTTACCGTTTGTATTGGTCATCGCCATCATATACGTTCCGGCTCTTTCGACCTTGAGGTTATAGACGAGCTCGGTATTGGCGTTAAGGTAAGAAAGTCCGTAGAACATTATGAGGTTATAATAATCGGCGTTCTCCTGATGCACCCAATCGCTGTAGCTTGCCGCATCGAGTGCGCGAACCGTCGATTTACCGTACGCCTTTATCGTAGTGGTCTTAGACGATATATAATCGGCGTTTATTGTCTCGTATTTTCCGTTTGAAAGAAGTCTTTCGGGGATCTGCGTCTTTATTGCACTGAGTTGTTCAACGATCTTATGCTCGCTCTGCGTATAGGTCGCGCGGACGCCGCCCTGCCCTGCATTTTTGATCGAATTGCCGACATAGATCTTATAATCGCCCTTTTCGAGCAGGTACGCGGATTTTGTGATCTTTCCGGTATCGTCGTAATCCGCCATACTGTCGATAGCAAACGAGACGGTCAGTGTCTGGCTCTCGCCCGGTGCGAGAAGCTTAGTTTTGGCAAATCCGCCGAGTTCTTTGGCGGGATTGCCGAGGATATTATCGGGTGCGCTGTAATAGACCTGAACGACCTCTTTACCGCTGAATTTTTCACCCGTATTTTTTACTGTCGATGTGACGGTAACATTTCCGTCATCGAACGAAACCTTATCGACCGAAATATCGAATGTTGTGTACGAGAGTCCGAAGCCGAATTCGTAGTTGACCTTTTCATATTTTGGATCAAAGGTCTCAAACTGTCTGTATCCGACATAGATATCCTCGTAATAGATCGTATCCACACACTGATCAAAGGTCCTCGACGAGAGATAATCATCATAAGAGGCAGCCCATGTATCGGTGGTCTTGCCCGACGGTGTGACCTTGCCTGTCAAGAGATTTGCGATCGCCGTTCCGCCGATCTGACCGCCGAAATAAGGCAGGAGTATTGCCGAAACGCCTGACTCATTCAGCCATGTGGTATCGACCAGACCGCCTACATTGAGAACGACCGCAACCTTTCCGGGATAGGATCTGACAAGACCTCGGATATCGTTTTTTTCCTTTGTTGTGAGGTAATAGCCGTCATTACCGCCACCGTCATTTATCGGTCTGTCTCCGCCCTCGGTCGTAGTGCGACTGATGAAATAAACTACCCTGTCATATCCGGTCTCGGATGCCTTTTTCATCGTCTTTGCCGACTTTATAAGTCCGTCCTTTGCCGCCTGTTCAAGTCCTGCTTTCGGAGTGATGATTTTGTTTGTCTGAACCTCACCCGAGCCCCTGCCGCCGGCTATGTAACCATCGTCCTGAGCACTACCGAGCATACCTATATTCATCGATGAGTCAAACGGCAAGCATCCGTCATCGTTTTTGAGAAGGACAGCTCCTTCCTCGGCGATCTCAAGAGCGATATCGCTGTTTTCTTTGAGCGGTTTTGCGTTCGAAGCAAACAGTGTGAGTTCGGGAACGACAAGCGACATACAAAGAAGCACGCACAGAAGTATTTTGCCAAATCGTTTCGGTTTCATATTACAAAATCCTTTCGTTATATATCTTCCAAATCAAATCAGAAAACAAATCCAACAAGAGTTTTGAGTGTGTTTACTGCACCGTCAATGTGACTGCGTTCGTAGCCGTGGGATGCATAGACGCCGGCACCGATAAGGGCGTGGCGAACATCATAACCCGCACGCAGTGTTGCCTCGACATCCGAACCGTAATGGGGATAGACATCAAGCGCGTAATCGGCTCTCATTTTTTCAGCAGCCTTTACAAGTCTTGTGACCATTGAGTAATCATAGGGCCCGCCGCTGTCCTTGACGCAGATCGAGGTCTGACGCTCGGTGCAGTTAAGCCCGACGCCGACGCATCCCATATCGACAGAAAGCGCCTCGGTCACCCCTGCGGGGACAGATGCCGATCCGCCGTGTCCGACCTCCTCATAAGCGGTCACATGAACATAGATGCGCCTGCTTGGGGTGAGATCGTGATCGGCGAGATATTTTGCGAAACCGAGAACGATCGCTACCGAAAGTTTATCATCGAGAAATCTGCTCTTGATATATCCACTGGGTGTGATCTTGGTTCTGGGATCAAAGCAAACGATATCGCCGACCGATATTGCAAGTTCGGACACATCGCTTGCCGACGATGCTATCTCGTCCAAAACGACCTCGGTGGTATCGAAGCTTCGCGAGGTGGAATTGTACGCGCCGTTGACATGAATTGAGGGATTGACGAGTTGAAGCGTTCCGTCATATGCCCTGCCCCATCTGGTATAGACCCTGACATTTTCGCCCTCGGCGTTGTTTGCGTTCATTCCTCCGAGAGGCGTCACTCTGAGTCTGCCGTTGCCCTTTATCTCGGCAACCATTGCGCCGAGTGTGTCCATATGCGTCTCGATCAAAAGTCCGTTTTCGGCATCACTTCCGCCGAGGTCGACGAGCACGCCGCCCTTATTCGTGAGCTTTGCGTTAAATCCCAGCAGTTCGTATTCATTCTTGACATATGCGGCGGCTTTATCGGTATATCCCGTCGGGCTGTCAATGGCGAGTATCTCGCAAAGCTTTTTCAAAATAAAATCCGAATATTCCTTAAAATTCACTTCAATGTTATCCATTATTTTCTCCATGTTCAGCAAATGCTTTGACGATGCCGACGATTACATCGGCAGCAAGATTCAAGCCCTCGACGGTTATATGCTCATAAGGACCGTGGAATGCGTGACCGCCCGTTCCGAGATTCGGGCAGGGCAGTCCGAGTGCCGAAAGTCTTGCTCCGTCCGTACCGCCTCTGATCGGCGGTGATTTAGGCTCAAGTCCGATAGATCTTATCGCCTCTTTTGCGCGATCGACAACCTCCATATACGGCTCGATCTTGTCGCGCATGTTGCCGTAGGAGTCGGTAAGCTTCAGCGAAAGCGTACCGCTGCCGTATTTTTCATTGAGTATATCCACCGCATGGGTGATCGTTCTCTTTCGAGCCTCAAAGAACTCTTTCGAGTGGTCGCGGATTATATAGTGCGACTCGGCGTGCTCGACATCTCCCGAGATCGATGTCAGATGATAGAATCCCTCATAGCCCTCGGTGTTTCTCGGTGTGTCAGCCGACGGGAGCATCGAGTTAAGCTCGACAAGCACGAGTGCGGCATTCACCATCGTATCTTTGGCAGAGCCGGGATGGACATTGAATCCGGATGCGACGACATCGGCTGAGGCGGCATTGAAGTTCTCGTACACGATCTCGCCCTCATCGTCTCCGTCAACCGTATAAGCAAGATCGGCGTCGAATTTTTCAAGATCAAAGCTCTCGGTGCCTCTTCCGACCTCCTCGTCGGGGGTAAAGGCTATCGATATCTGACCGTGCGGGATTTTTTCGGCAAGCACTCTCTCGACCATCGTCATGATCGCCGCGACGCCTGCCTTGTCATCCGCGCCGAGAAGGGTCGTTCCGTCCGTGGTGATAAGCGTTCTGCCGCGAAGATCGGCGAGATGCGGGAAATCGGAAACCCTCAGCACGCGTCCGCTATCGCCGAGAGCCAGATCGCCGCCGTCATAGTTTTCGTGGATCTGCGGCGAAACATTCTCGCCCGAAAAATCGGGGGATGTGTCCATATGTGCGACAAATCCTATCTTTTTCTTCGACTCGTACCCTTCTGTCGCGGGGATCTTGGCATACACGACACCGCCCGATCTGTCAAGAGCAACATCGGATGCACCAAGCTCTGAAAGCTCGCTTTTCAGAAGTTCGGCAAGAGCGAAGACATTGTCGGACGACGGTGTGCTGTTGCTTTCCTCGTCCGATCTTGTGTTTATCGTTACATATCTTAAAAATCTTTCAACTGCTTCCACGGGAAATCTCCTTGGGTTTGATGGGTTTAATGAGTATTATCGTAATATTATCGTTTCGGTCTAAGATCTGCCCGTAGAGCCGAATCCGCCCTCTCCGCGATCGGTATCGTCAAGAGAGTCGACGATCTCGAATACCGCCTGACAGCAGGGCATCACGGCGATCTGCGCGACACGCTCGCCGGGGGTCAGCGTTTGCGGCATGTCCGAGTGATTGTGAAGTGCGACCATTATTTCGCCGCGATAGTCGCTGTCGATCACGCCGACCTTGTTTGCGGGAGCAAGTCCTCGCTTTGAGGCAAGTCCGCTTCGAGCGAATACAAGCCCGACATATCCGACAGGAATTTCAAGTGCGATACCGGTGCGGATCATGAGTGTCCGACCGGGTTCGATCGTTATATCGCTGTCGGTTAGAGCGTACAGATCGGCTCCCGCCGCGCCCTCCGACCCGTAGGTCGGAAGGTGCGCGGTCTCGGAGAGTTTTTTAATCTTGACTTTTATCTGTGTGTTCATTTTGTTATCCGCTTAACTTATTTGACCTCGCCGTCGAAGACCTTCTTGGCGTGCGGGATCTCGACGCTGAGTTTTCCCGTCATAACGGCAGGCTTGCCGTCCTCGATCTCAAGCGGCTGTATGCGGTAGGATCTGCCCGACCAGCCCGAACCGGGGACGAGATTTGCGTGATATGCCATCCACCAGCTTCCGTCATCCGCCTCAAAGACAGAGCAATGTCCCGGTCCTGCCGTCTTATAGCTGACCTTCAAAATGGGTTCATCCGACTTTACCCACGAATCGGGATCAAGCGGATCGTCGCCCTCAAGTGCCAGATACCCGATGCAGTAATCGTCTGTCCAGCTGCCGTTGCCCGAGAAAAGGATATACTGTTTTCCGTTGATGTTCAGCGGACAAGGACCTTCGTTGACGCAGGGTGATTTCGTCTTATAGTCCCAGCTGTCGGGCTTTGATATCAGAACTCTCTCGCTGTCGATCGTCCACGGGTTGCTCATATGGGCAATATAAAGATACTGTGCGACATCGACATTTCCTTCCCATCCCGACCAGACGGTATAGAGCTCGCCGTTGTGTTTGAACACTGTGCCGTCGATCGCCCATTTATCGGTGGGATCGGTCACCTTGCCGACAAGCTTAAAAGGTCTTGTCGGGTCTTGCGATGTGCCCTTAAGGCAGTACATGCGGTGATCGGCATTATCGCCCGAGTTATCCTGCATTGCGACATAGATGTACCATTCGCCGTCTACATAGTGAAGCTCGGGTGCCCACACCGCTTGGAAAGAGCCTGCGGAGAAGACCTGGCTGCCGCCCTCATAGGAAACATCCTCAAGATTTTCGAATTTTGCGACCTTGACGCCGCCGTCGCTCCAGCAGTAATAGTAGTAACCGTCATGCTTGATTATATAGGGGTCGTTGCCCGGACGAGATTTGGTATTGCTGTATTTGACGGTGGTAATTTCGTCTTTGCAGTTGAAGGTGCGGGGGAAGCCCGTAGTATCGACCACGAGATTGCCGTCCTTTACAAAAAGCTCGATAAATTTATCGAGAGCGATCTTCATGCAGTCGGGGTCATATGCGGATATTGCGATGGTCTTTCCGGATGCCGAAAAGCTGAACTGGTTTTCGGAAAGGCTCGCATATGCTGTCTCGGACAAGGCTCTGTTGGTCTTACCGAGAATTATCTCGCATTCGGTAGGATCTTCGCTGTCGCTCTTAAAATCGGGTACTTTTCCGACAGCATTGAACAGATCTACCTTAAAGCCGCTGTAGATCTTGGTATATGCCGACGATCCGCTCGTCGCTCTCACGATCTTGTACTCTGTCTCTTTGTTCGAAACGATGGTGACCGGCTCACTCTTTTGCGTGTCCGCGTTGGTCGTTATGCTGTTGTCTTTATTATCACCCGAGCATCCCGACAGTACCGAGAGTGTAAGAACTACCGATGTAAAGACGGACAAGACCGATATAAGTTTTCTGCTTTTTGCCATGGCTTTTATAAACCTTTCTTGACTTTTTTGTTTTTTATTATATTATATTATCTTCATTATCTTCGGGTCATCGCCCGAAAAGGCAGGTCTTTTGTTTAGTTTCCGACCACTTTTGCGACAATTGCCTTCATTTGATCGTCAAGACGCTCGACCTCGGAGACGATCTTGAACTGTGTGCGAGCGCGATCGAGGTTGTGTCCCTCTCTCGCTATCTTGAAATATGTATCGCCGAGCAGATGGTCGGTGAGGAATCTTATGCCGCACTCAAGGGTCATCAGCTTCACCGAGAAGGGGAACAGCTCGGTCTCTTCCTTGGTACAGCTTCCCTCGATGCCCTCGACAAAGCCTTTGGTGAATGCCTCGAATCTTTCAAGGTCAAATCCGACCTTGGAGAGATCCTTTTCGTCCTCTGCGGCGGTGGCGGCACCGAATCTGAGGGCATCACCGTAATCATACAGGAGTGAACCGGGCATTATGGTATCGAGATCGATAACGCATATCGCCTTACCGCTCTCGTTGTCGATCAGAACATTGTTGAGCTTTGTATCGTTATGGGTAACGCGGAGCGGAAGTTTTCCCTTTTCGATAGCGTCGGTGACGACATCGACATCCTTTTCTCTTTCGAGCACAAATGCGATCTCGTCACGGACATCTGCCGCTCTGCCGAGGGGGTCTGCCGCGAGAGCCGCCTTGAATGCCTCAAAGCGTGATCTTGTGTTGTGGAAATTAGGGATGGTCTCGACGAGCTCTTCGGACGGAAAATCCGAAAGCATGGTCTGGAAACGACCAAATCCCTTGCCTGCCTCGTAAAAGAGCTCGGGGGTGACGGTATCGTAGCTTGTCGCGTCCTTGATGAGTTTATAGACTCTGAAAACGCCGAGATCGTTCTTGATGTAAGGTTTGCCGCACTTTGTCTTTACGACGGTTAGCGTTTCCCTTTCGGGATCTCCTCCTGCGGCGGCGATCTTTTTCTTCAAATACTCGGTCACAAGCTCGATATTGTTCATGAGTCCTTTGTAATTGGCAAACACAGTCGTGTTTATTCTCTGAACGACAAAATCGTTTACGACGTATGTGTCGTTGATGTGACCGTTTCCGAAGGGAGCGACATCGCTTTCGATGCCATAAGCCGCAAGGATATCTGAGATGTTGGTTTCTGTTGACATGTTATTGCTTTATTCTGCCGCGCCGAGGGTCGCTGCAGAAACCTTTCTTTTTATTTTTTTATTTTTACACTTGATTATATCACAAAACCCACCAAAATGTCAATAGCTTTTATTGACTTTTGAAAAAAAGTGTGGTAAAATATATGTACGGACAACCGAATATCATTATTACGAAGCAAAGCGAGGACAAACATTATGTTTATGTCAAAAATTCAAAGCAAAATGATCGCCGCTCTCTCGGCATGTCTTGCCGCCGCGGCACTACTTTCGGGATGCTCGGACGCATCCGGTGACGCCAAGGGGAGCACGGATACACAAACCACACTCGCCCCGACTGCCGATACGACCACAGCACCGATCTCCGAGGAGAGCAAGGACAAAACCATCACCGTGACTTTCGGCGACAAGGTCTCATCGGGGGACGGAACCGTTCTGCTTGAAGTTACCAAGAGCGAATTTAAGGCAGGGGCGACCGTCAAGGTCGAGCTGCCGAAGGATGAGCACTATCTTGCCATCAGCATCTCCAAGGATCACGTCGACGAGGCGATCGTTTATCTTCCGAGCGGCGTATTCAACTACACCATCCCAAACCTTGCATGGAGCTATCCGAGTGAGCTGAAAAGAGTGGCAAGACACACGATAAGCGCGCGTATTCCGAGCGACGACGAGCTTGCGACAGTTCAAAATCTCGCGAGAAATCCGCTTGATCTGATAAGCAAGGATACAAAGATCAAAAATTACACATATGCCGCATGGTCGGGGGACGTGTATCCTCACGCGACAACATCAAGCGTATGCAGACTCTACGACAGCGAGGAGTCGAAGTATCAATTTGAGGCAAGAAATGCGATAGACGGCATCAAGAAAAACACCTCGCACGGCTCATATCCCTATCAGTCGTGGGGCCCCGATTCTGATTTCAGCGAGAAAAAGGGGTACATCAAGATCGATTTCGGGCACGAGGTGAATGTTGACAGCCTCAACATGTACATAAGAGCCGATTTCCCTCACGACACCTATTTCAAGAAGATGAAGGTCGAGTTCTCGGACGGCAGTTCTGTGGAATTTGACATTGAAAAGACTGCGGACGAACAGAGCTTTGAGATCGGCGGCATAAAAACGACTTATATAAAGATCACGGAGCTTGAGAAGGACGACCACAACGGATGGGCGGCGATCACCGAGATCGAGGTCATGGGAACTCACGTTAAGTGACGGCAAACATCCCTATCAGATCTAAATCACGATCGGCAGGGTCTTAGCCCTGCCGATCGTGATTTAAGAATTATTTGTTTTCGAGATATGTAACGAGCTTGTCGATCGTGTTGATCTCGGACGAGAGCTCTACGGTCACTCCGAGAGCGTCCTCAACGGTGATGAGAAGCTCTGCCGTATCGAGGGAGTCAAGCCCGAGTTCTCCAAACGAAGCATCGGTCTTTATCTCGGATGCATCAACGCCTTTATACTCGGCAACAATTGCAACGATCTTTTCTTTCATAAACAGAATTACCTTTCTTTCGCCCGTCATGCATGAGAGGGCTGATATATTTATCGCTCATCGCGTTATCTTCTCGTAAATTATACACCCTAACCGAGATAAAATCAAGAATTTCAGGCGATTGTTAACAGAATATTAAAGAAAGTCAAAGAATATGCTCCGAATATTCGCCTCGGTTATTGACAACCGAAAAATAATGTGCTATAATACTGTCAAAACTAAACAGCGGAAGATTCCGCGACATTCGGAAGGAACACCGATACAATGAATTCACAGGCATTCAAAAACGAAAATTACACCATGCTCTTTGACTTTTACGAGTTGACCATGGGAAACGGCTATTTTGCAAGCGGCAAAGAGGACACGATATCCTATTTTGATGTGTTTTTCAGAGACATCCCGGACGGCGGCGGATTTGCCATTGCGGCAGGGCTCGACCAAGTCATCGAGTATATTCAAAACTTAAATTTCACAGACGAGGACATCGCATATCTTCGCGGAAAAAATCTCTTTTCAAGCGAGTTTCTCGACTATCTTAAGAGCTTTCATTTCAGCGGCGACATATGGGCTGTCCCCGAAGGAACGCCGATATTCCCGGGCGAGCCGATCATGACGGTCCGCGCTCCGGCGATCGAGGCGCAGTTCATAGAGACATTTCTGCTTCTCACGCTCAACCACCAATCGCTTATCGCAACAAAAACGAACAGAATAGTCAGAGCCGCAAACGGTCGCCCCGTTTCGGAATTCGGTTCAAGGCGCGCGCAAGGCACTGCCGCGGCGATACTTGGTGCGAGAGCCGCCTACATCGGCGGTTGCGACTCGACGGCATGCACGATCGCCGACGAGCTGTACGGCGTTCCCGCAGGCGGAACGATGGCGCACAGCTGGGTGCAGATGTTTGACAGCGAGTACGAGGCGTTCGACACCTACTGCAAGATATATCCAAACAGTGCGACGCTTCTTATCGACACATACAATGTTATAAAGAGCGGTCTGCCGAACGCGATAAAGGCGTTCAAGGCAAACGGCATAGAAAAGTGCGCGGTCAGGATCGACTCGGGCGACATCGCGTATCTCTCGCGCAAGGTGAGAAAGATGCTTGACGAGGCAGGCATGACGAGCTGCAAGATCGTCGTATCCAACTCGCTTGACGAGTATATCATCCGTGATCTGCTCAACCAAGGCTCGCAGATCGATGCATTCGGCGTCGGCGAGCGACTGATCACATCAAAATCAGCACCCGTATTCGGCGGTGTTTACAAGCTCTGCGCTATTGAAGACAATGGCGGCAACATCATCCCGAAGATAAAGATCTCCGAAAACACGGCAAAGATCACAAATCCGCATTTCAAAAAGGTCTACAGAGTCTTCTCAAAGGACACCGGCAAGGCGGAGGCGGATCTTATATGCGTACACGACGAGAGCTTTGACGATACGCTCCCGCTCACGATATTCGACCCTGTTTACACGTGGAAACGCAAGACTTACGAAAATTACGAGCTTCGCGAGCTTCTCGTTCCGATCTTCAAGTCGGGCGAGCTTGTCTACGATCGACCCACGACAGCCGAGATAAGGGCATACTGTGCCGATCAACTCTCGAAGCTTTGGGACGAGGTGAAACGCTTCGAAAATCCGCACAACTACTATGTTGACCTGTCCGAGAAACTCTGGAACATAAAACAAGACATGCTGGGCGGCAAAGGCAGATCGACAAAGGAATAATCGACATAAAGACATACCCGAGGGATGCTTTGATCTTTCAAAGCATCCCTCGGGGCATTATTATATTTCGAAATAATTTATTTCAGCATTTTTTGTATGCCGAGCATTTTGCGGATCTTCCCTTCGTAGATGACAGAGAGTCCGGCGACGGCGTAATCAAAGAGGAGAAAAGCGACGTTTCCGAGGATCAGGACTATCCACAGTGCCGCATCTTCTTCGACGCCGAACAGCCGTCTGCCGAGAAAGATCAGCAAAAGCAGCATTGCGTTCACGAAAACGAGCTTCAGCAGGTAGGACAAAGCTCTCGGGAGCTTTTCGAGCAGATATTTAAGTATCGGATATATGCCGACGCAAAGGATATACATCGGTGTCACGAAATAGGTCGGGAACAAGATAAGGCAGAGTGCCGATGTGACGGCATAGACGAAAAGGGCATATTTTACGCCCATCTCTATCAGTGCGAGCACAACGACGAGCGAGGCAAAGGCGGTAAAGGTCAGGTCAAGATCGCCGAGAAGACCGCCGAGCCAAAGTATAACGACGCTTATCGCCGAAAAAACGGCGGAAAGCACTGTTTTTTTGATCGATTGTGCTTTTTTTCGTCTCACAACAACTCTCCTTTCGTGATCGATAAAATATCAAACGGTGATCATCAGCAGGAGCAGAGGTCGCCGCCCATGCACTCGCAACAGCAGTTTGCGCATATCATCGCCTGACAAATATCGCAGACGGTGCAGTCGCCGCCGTTTGAATCGGATCTGTATGTTTTATAGGTTTGCGAATAGCTTCCGCTTTGCGCTCTGATATCGTTAAGAGCCTGTCTGTACTCGGTATTGTTCGGGTCAAGGTAGCATGCGGTCTCGAAAAATCGCATCGCGTCATAATAATATCCGCGTCTTGATTTCACAATGCCCATAAGGAAATTCCATTCGGCGTTTCTGCCCTGCGCGGGTATACCGGACAGGATGATATCGGCCTCCGAATATCTGCCCTCGTTGATCAGCGAGCGTGCATGTACAAGCTCACCCGAATATGTCGAGTCGCCGCTCGAATAAGATCCCGTCGATGACGAGCCGCTCTTTTGACCCGAGCGTTCCTTACGGATGGTCTCGTATGCCTCATTTATCTCCTTCATCTTTTCCTGAACGAGATCGGACAGCGGACTGTCTACATAATTATCGGGATGATATTTTCTCGCGAGATCGCGATACGCCTTTTTTATCTCATCGTCGGTCGCATCTCGCGAAACACCGAGAACTTTATACGGATCACTCATTTATGTCTCTCCCTTTTACATTTGTGATCTTTGCCGTTGCCCTCTCGAGCATCTTTCTGTTTTTTCAGTACTCTGTCAACCTCACGCGGCATTCCGAGGCAGAGTATATTTTGCACGATCGAGAGTATGCCCCGATCGTTAAAATCGATAAGCTCGAGTGCGCGGACCGCCTCTGAAAGCTCAAGCTTTAAGGCATCCGATATGCGGGACTCAAACCCATCGGTCGCATATTCGCCCGAAACAACGAAAGGATTATATCCCCCGCTCTTTGTGTCGGACGGGATATCATCGAGTGCGTCGACCATATAGATCCATCTTCCGACATGAAAACCCAGCTCATAAAGGCATCTGCGAAGGGCGTCGGTCGCCGCATCATGCGAAAAGATCGCCCCGAGGAGTGCGCCGAAATGATCGGCGGGCGGATAGGGGCTTTCGGACAATGCTTTCTCGGCATCTGCGATCTTTTCAAGCTCATCTTTTACGATCGGCTCTATATCCGAGATGTCGCATGTCTTTTTTGATCTGTTAAAAAGGCGTTTGGAGCTCGGCGCGCAAAGTTTGGCAAAAAGTCGCCGAAAGCCTTTTTCATCGTCGATGTCGTCAAGCAGATTATAATAAAGCAGGAGCGATGCCGCCGAGGCGGTATAGCGCAGCGAGGCATTTTCCTTGACATACGGGCGTCTCGCGAGCGGATGTGCAAGACAGCGTTTTTTGCCGAACTCGACCGGATCACAGGATCTGTCGGATGTACCCATTCTGACGAGAGCGAGGAAAACAAAATCGTAAGAAAGAGAAAAAGAAAATGCCTTTTTCATCCTGCCCATCGTGCGACAGAGACCGCAATAGAGGGCACGGTAAAACTCATTTTCTTTAACCAAAAGCTCGGGAGTGCAGGTTTTTATGTATCCGAACATGACAACACCATTACCGATATAACATTTTTTCAGATCGAAACAATTGTAATAAAAGAAAGTAATCCTGCTGTAAAGCAGGATTGAACTTTTTGTAAATATTGGTATTAGCTGAGCAAAACCGGGATCTCACTTACAGGACTTTTCGTCCTCTTTGCAATTGTCGGACTTGTTTTTGCTCTTTTGGCAATCCTTTGCCTCGGGTTTGCTTTTCGTGTTCTCGGGTATCTGCTGATCTGCTCTTTTTTTGCTTTGATCTTTCATTTTCTAAAAAATCTCCTTAAAAGATATTTACAAAGCAATTATTATCTGATATAATATAAAATATTCATTGCAAAGAAAAAAATGAAGGTGGTCAAATGAACATTTCCTATCCGCTGAAGCTTGGTCCCGTATTCAAGGAAACGATATGGGGAGGCGAGCGGCTTAAAACCGAATTTCACAAGCGGAGCTCTCTTGAAAGGATAGCCGAAAGCTGGGAGCTTACATGCAGACCCGATGCGATGAGCATGATCACATCGGGAGAGCTTGCGGGGATGCCTCTTTCGGCTGTGGTTGATAACACCAAACGCTTTCCGCTTCTTGTCAAGCTGATCGACGCAAACGACAAGCTCTCGATACAGGTCCATCCCGACGACAAGTACGCCGCTCTGCACGAGGGCGGTGATACGGGAAAGACTGAGGCATGGTACATCGTCGATGCAAAGCCGAACGCAAAGATCATATACGGCATGTGCGGTGAGTATGACCGAGAGAGCTTTCGAGCGGCGGCTCTGTCGGGGGAGCTTGAAGACAGACTAAACTATGTCGGTGTCAAGAAGGGCGATCTCTTTTTCATCCCGTCGGGCATGGTCCACGCCATCGGGGACGGGATACTCATCGCCGAGGTTCAGCAGTCGTCCGATCTGACATATCGCGTATACGACTACGACAGAAGGGACAAAAACGGAATGCGACGCGAGCTCCATCTCGAAAAGGCACTGGATGTTATAAGGACATACAGTGAGAGCGAGATCGAGTCTCTCCGCTTTTCAAGAGGGAGAGGCGGCGACGATCTGCTCGTAAACTGCGACTACTTTTCGATAAGGATGATACATTCCGACGCGATCGAGGATGCATCGGATGGATTTGTGCACCTTCTCTGTCTTTCGGGAGAGGGCGATGTTGACGGTATTCCCTTTCAAAAGGGAGACAGTCTCTTTTTGCCGACAAAATCGGGCATACACGCGATACGCGGCAGCTTTGAGATGCTGTCAATACGAGGTGTAATCGATAGTTGACACAAACGCCGAAAAGACGAGCAGATCGGTGATGAAGGTGAGCGTATCCGGCTCGATATTCTTCTCGCCCCGATCACTGCCGCCGATATTGCTGATCTTTCCGTCCGACATGTACGGAATAACAAATCTGAATGTGATATTGTCGTCGGTCTCATCGTTTACCGTATATTTCAGCGAATAACCGCATATATCGATGAGGCTCTTTATAAGCACGAGATCGACGTCGTGACCCTCGATAAGCTCGGCAAGTTTTCGCATATCGGTCTCTTCGACCGCGCGAAAGGGCGTATAAATGACCGAAAACGTGATCGAAACCACCGTTTCGCCGTATTTGTTCTCGAAAATATTGATACGCACACGCTTGTTTCTCGTCATCTCGCACGAGAGCGTAACGATATGCACATAAAATAGCAGCATATCTCTGTAATTAATGCGATTGTGATTTTTCGTCACCTCGGGCGAGATATTCACGATAACATCGTAGCCGAGGTTTCTGAATGCGTCGGTAGCTCTCTCGAACAGTGCCGACACCGATTGGCTGAGTGCGCAGACATAAACGCTCTCACGATCGCGGAGAACATTACTCACCAGACGCTCGAGCCTTTTGCGTATCTTGTTACAAGCCACGCTCTCGCTACCGGCATCGGTCAGTCTGCTTTTTATATCGACATATTTCACGATCTCGCAAACATCCTTTGCGTAGGTCGAAAGATTTTTCTCAAAGCTTGTCAAGAATGAGCCCGACGCGTTTGACTGCATATAGCCGAGAAATATCCAAATCGTCACGGGGTTACCCTCCCATTCGTGCAGAGCAACAAATGCCGATGCATCTCGGTCACCGGTAAAAACACGGAGCTGCAGTGGGTCGGAAAACTTTGATATTCCGTCGAGCAATTCACAGTCGGACGGGCTTAGGTGTATGTGTATATCGGTTCTTCGCTTTGGGAGTCTTATCTGTTTTACCGCAGCATCATTCTTGTAAATGACGATCCCGCTCGCATCACACACAACTATCGGCATCGTCAATCCGTCAAAGCCATTAACATCGGTCTTAAAAATCATCTTTTGAGTCCTCATTCATTTTCAGCGATTAGGTCAGAGCGGCTTTTTATGACGATTTCACGAACACAAAAATCCGCAGTTCTTATTATACACCAAACATACCCCCTTCTGTCAAGTATTTGTGTGAATTATCAGCGTCAAAAATGTTACATTTTAATAAATTATCAAAAAAACACTTGCAATAAGGAATTTTTTGTTATACAATGTATACGCAAAAGTTTGTGCGCAAAAAAAGCGAGACAGGCTATGCAGATCAAAAAAACCATTTATTCGGAGGAATTATTTATGTCAGTAAAAGTTGCCATTAACGGCTTCGGCAGAATCGGCCGTCTTGCTTTCCGTCAGATGTTCGGCGCAGAGGGATACGATGTCGTTGCCATCAACGATCTTACGGATCCCAAAATGCTTGCTCATCTTCTTAAGTATGATACCGCTCAGGGCGGATACTGCGGCAAGATCGGTGAGGGTGCTCACACCGTAGAGGCAGGCGAGAACTACATCGTAGTTGACGGCAAGAAGATCACCATCTACAGCGAAAAGAACGCAGCAGATCTTCCCTGGGGAGAGATCGGCGTTGACGTTGTTCTCGAGTGCACCGGTTTCTACTGCTCCAAGGAGAAGTCGATGGCACACATCAACGCAGGCGCAAAGAAGGTCGTTATTTCCGCTCCCGCAGGAAACGATCTCAAGACCATCGTTTTCAGCGTAAACGAGGATACACTTACTCCCGAGGATGACATCATCTCGGCAGCATCCTGCACCACCAACTGCCTTGCTCCCATGGCAAAGGCACTTAACGATTTCGCTCCCATCCAGAGCGGCATCATGTCCACCATCCACGCTTACACAGGCGACCAGATGATCCTTGACGGTCCTCACAGAAAGGGTGACCTCCGTCGTGCAAGAGCAGGTGCGGCAAACATCGTTCCGAACTCCACCGGTGCTGCAAAGGCTATCGGTCTCGTTATTCCCGAGCTCAACGGCAAGCTCATCGGCTCCGCTCAGAGAGTTCCCGTTCCGACCGGCTCCACCACCATCCTTACCGCTGTTGTTAAGGGCACAGACGTAACCAAGGAAGGCATCAACGCCGCTATGAAGGCTGCCGCTTCCGAGTCCTTCGGCTACAACGAGGATCAGATCGTTTCCTCCGACGTTATCGGCATGCGTTACGGTTCTCTCTTTGATGCAACTCAGACCATGGTTGCAAAGATCGCTGACGACCTCTACGAGGTACAGGTCGTTTCGTGGTACGACAACGAGAACTCCTACACCAGCCAGATGGTTCGCACCATTAAGTATTTCGCAGAAAAGTGCATTAAGTAATCTTTTCTCAAATATTCTTCCAAGAGTCATGACCCCCTGCGGTCATGACTCTTTTTGTTTATTTGACAAAACACACAAAGCCTTTCTTTTGCATAGGATGAAAGAGAAAAAGAAAGGCGGTGCTTAAACTGAACGACAATGACAAAAAAGACATTGGCAGGCTGATCGTAAATGTGCGAACGGCAAACGGTGCGATACCGGTAAAGGGTGCTTTGGTGAATGTCCGAAGCTTTGCGACAGGCGAGTCATCGATCATCGCATCACGGACGACAGACATTTCGGGAAACACGGATACGATCGAGATCGCGACCCCGTCTATTTCTCTCTCCGAGTCTCCGGGCGGCGAAAAGGGGTACACATCGGTGATGATCGATGTATCGCGCGAAGGGTTTGTCTCGACCGAATTTATCGGTGCGGCGATCTTTCCCGGGGTGACCACTGTACAGCAGGTGAACCTGATACCGTCCGGTGAATATTCGGGGCGGGACGACATGCGTGTATACAACGAAAGCGAGGCGGCAGATCTATGACAGGATCGACATTTCCGATCATCCCTGCATTTATAACCGTACATCTTGCCGCACCCGACACTGCGGCGGCAAATGTCAGAGTGTCCTTCCCCGACTACATCAAAAATGTCGCGTCGAGCGAGATATATCCGACATGGCCGAACGAGGCGTTAAAAGCAAACATTTTGGCACAGATCTCGTTTGCGCTGAGCAGGGTCTACACCGAATATTACAGATCGCAGGGATATGACTTTGACATTACAAATTCGACCTCAAGAGACCAGTCGTTTGTAAACGGCAGAGACATTTTCGAGAACATATCCGACATAGTTGATGAGATATTCAACAGCTATATCAGGCGGCGCGGAAATATTGAGCCGCTCTTTGCCGCCTATTGTGATGGGGTACGAACCACCTGTGACGGGCTGTCGCAATGGGGATCGGTCGATCTTGCGCGCTCGGGGCTTGATGCGCTCGAAATTTTGAAGAGCTACTACGGACAGGACATTGAGCTTGTCGATGACGTTGATATAGCAGAGATCGAGGACAGCTATCCGGGCGTTCCTTTATCGATCGGAACGAACGGAAACGAGGTCAGGCTCATTCAGCTCAGGCTGAACAGAATATCGACAAATTACCCCGCAATACCGAAGATATACCCGACCGACGGCATTTTCGGGCAAGAGACCGAGCGAGCGGTCGAGGAATTTCAAAGGATATTCGAGCTTGGCGTTGACGGTATTGTCGGCAAACGAACATGGTATCGGATAATATACCTGTACAACGGCATAAAGAGGCTATCCGAGATAATATCGGAGGGGATCGCCTACGGTGATGTCGAGCGGCAATTTGACGAGGAGCTGTCTGTCGGCTCGAGCGGTCGCGATGTTGCCGGTGTACAATATTTTCTCACGCTGATATCCGAATACAATGACGAGATCCCCGCGCCGCCGATAAGCGGTGAATATGACGATGCCACGGCGGCATCGGTCGAAGCGTTCCAAAGGGCAAACGGTCTTGAGGTCACGGGAATTATCAAACTCGAGGATTGGCGAGCCATATACAACAGCTACTCGGGGATAATCGCTTCCCTGCCCGATTCCGAATTTGTCGATCGTGCGCGTCCCTATTCGGGTGTGACACTGCGTATCGGTTCAAGCGGGCGGGATGTGGAATACCTCCAAGAGTATCTGAGGACGATCGCATCGGTCTATCCCGAGATACCGTCGGTTGAGGTTGACGGCATTTTCGGGCAACTGACCGAGAACGCGGTCATCGAATTTCAGGAGTGGCGCGGAATACGGGCAGACGGTAATGTCGGGGCTGTAACATGGGAGCAGATAGGCGAGGTCTATGATGAGATCGTCCTCGGATATGAGCGATCACCATCGCAATACCCCGGATACGAGATCGGGCGATGAAAGGAGATTTTGACATGGATCTGCGAAACGAAAAATTAACGGTGATCGAAATACAGCAAAATCTTCTCGAACTGTACGAGTCGGGAGTCGATCTGCCCTATGTTATTCCCGACGGGATCTACGGAGAAGAAACGCGCGCCGCTGTCCTGACATTTCAAAGGCTGTACTCTCTCCCGACAAGCGGCAGGGTGGACGATATCACATGGCAGGCTCTCTCGGGGGCAGCCGAGAGAGCCTATGCAAGCAGGTCGGAGGCGTCGGGGATATTTCCGTTTTCGGAGAGGCTCGCATCGGGCATGGTCACAGTGGGCGAGCGATCCGATCTTGTCGCGATAATTCAGATAATGCTCGGCAGGCTGTCGGGATATGACTATGAAAAAACAAAGATCGACGGCATATACGGTGGCGAGACCGTGCGGCTTGTCAAGGGCTTTCAAGATCTGAACGCCCTGCCGCAAAGCGGAAATGTTGACAAAGCAACATGGAATGCCCTGGCACTGGCTTACAACAACGCAGTCAGAGGAGACCCAAACATCTGATCCTGCAAATTATTACTGTATAGATCTCGCAAAAGCAGGCAAAAATCACTTTCGCAAGCGACACAAGATCGGCAGAGGTGATATTTGTTATGCAGAGCAAATTTTCGAGATCGGCAGAGGAGTCATTAAACAGAGCAGAGGCGTTCGCACGCGACATGGGGGATCACTACATCGGCACGGAGCACATTCTCCTCGGCATCCTTGCGGACGGGAGAAACCCTGCGACAAGGATACTGTCATCATGCGGCATCACCCTTGACAGGTTACAAGGAAGACGTGAGGACGGCGGTCAAAATAACAAAATACCCATCGAGATAAGCATACAGGCAAGGCATATCATTGAGGGTGCGTATATGCAGGCGATAAGCGAGCGATCGCCGCTCATATCGACCGAACAGCTGCTCTACTCGATCGTGAGCTCTCCGACCTGCCGTGCGGCAAAAATGATCGTTTCGGCAGGGGGCACACTCTCGGACATCGGAGGCGAGCTTGTCGGCAGACAAAGCCATGCTCCGGCGGTCACACCGGTCAAAGAAAGGTCCGAGAAGGACACGCGATATCTTGAAAAATACGGCAAAGAGCTTACAAAGCTTGCGGCAGAAGGAAAATGCGATCCGCTGATCGGGCGTGAGGTCGAGCTTGAGGCACTGACACGCGTACTTTGCAGAAAGAAAAAGAGCAATCCCTGTCTTGTCGGAGAGCCGGGTGTGGGAAAGAGTGCGATAGTCGAGGGGCTTGCCCAAAGGATCGCCGACAGAGATATACCCGACAGGCTGATCGGCTGTCGGGTATATCAGATCGACATGGCGTCGATGCTGTCGGGAGCAAAATACAGGGGCGAATTTGAGGAGAGAGTGCGCGGCGTGATGAAGGAGGCATCATCCGACAAAAAGGTGATCCTCTTTTTGGATGAGATCCACACATTGGTCGGTGCGGGGTCTGCCGAGGGCGCGGTTGACGCGGCGAACATATTAAAGCCCGCCCTGGCACGCGGAGACATAAGGCTGATCGGTGCGACCACGCCCGGAGAATATCGTGCGATCGAGCGTGACGGTGCGCTTGAGCGGCGATTTTGCGCGATAACGGTGGACGAGCCGTCGATCGATGAATGTGAGAAAATGATCATGGGCATACGCGAAAGATACGAAGCGCATCACGAGGTCAAAATATCGCCGTCTGCGGTGCGTGCGGCAATTTCGATATCGACAAAAATGTCGAGCGAAAAATATCTGCCCGACAAGGCGATCGATCTCTTGGACGATGTATCGGCGAAAAAGGCGTTGTTTTACAGGGATGAACGATCGGGCGAGATGCCGATCGTGACCGACACGGACATTTATGAGTTTTATGGGGCAAATGCCAATTATTTTTGCAAAGCTTCGAGCAGTCGTGCTCTGTATGAAAGGCTATCCTCGAGGGTGATCGGGCAAAACTCTGCGATAGAGCGTGTCCTGCGAGGACTTGCTTTTGCAAAACGCTTCGGAAACGACAAGGGTCCGCACGGAATATTTCTTTTTGTCGGTCCGAGCGGCGTCGGCAAGACCGAGCTTGCAAGTGCCTTAGCGGACGAGCTGTTTTCGGGGAGCAGATCGTTTGTCAGGCTCGACATGTCCGAATATACCGAGAGGCATGATATCGCAAAGCTTATCGGTTCGCCGCCCGGGTACATCGGCTACGGAGACGGCGGTCGGCTTACCGAGGCGGTCAGGCGGCATCCGAGCTCGCTTGTTTTATTTGACGAGATCGAGAAGGCGCATGTCGACATCCTCAACATTCTGCTTCAGATCGCCGACAGCGGCAGGATCCACGATGGTGCGGGAAGATCGGTCGATTTTCGAGACACGCTGATCGTGCTGACATCGAACATCGGATTTTCGCACGGTTCTTCTTTACGGATAAGAGGGTTTGCCGATCGATCGGACAAGACCGACGAGTCGGGCGTCAAGACTGAGCTGTCAAAGAGATTCTCCCCGGAGCTGCTCGGAAGGATAAATGAGATCGTGGTATTTAACAAGCTCGACACATCGGATCTTGAAAAGATCTCCGAAAAAGAGTTGTCCGAGCTGTCGAAAAAGCTTGCAAAAGACGGATACGAATGCATGTTTGACGAGAGCGTTTACAAATATTTGGCAAGAACCTCGAGCGGCAGTCCGTACGGTGTCAGAGAGCTTCGTCGTCTGATCAAAATAGAGATCACCGAGATGATAGCAGAGAGGCTGGTCGAGAAGGGCAAGTTTTTCATACGCGCAAGCTCGGACGGGATTGGCATTGAAACAAGATGACTTTTGACCGATACCCGAAAAATCATAAAATTCGGGTTCGGTCAAAAAATTTACATAATCGCCGTTGAAATTTGCCTGTATTTAATATATAATTTCCATGTGCCGAAACTGCAAATTTTTGTACCGACAACTCACAAAGGCGGTAGGTGTTTAATGAAATTACTGAAAAAAATAAAGGGCAGGACCTTCTTTTATGCGGTAGCGATAATAATCCAGCTTGCTTTTCTGGTATTGATACTGTCGCTTGCGGGAACATCGAAGCTATGGATCTTTATACTGCTTGAGTTTTTGTCATTTTTAATGGTGGTACATGTCATAAACTCTGAGTCAAATCCGAGTGTTAAGCTTGCGTGGATAGTGCCGCTTCTCGTATTTCCGCTGTTCGGCGGGGTCATTTACGTTCTGTTCGGAATGAAGCATCCGATAAGAGATCGCAAATTTCTTTACAGAAACGCGGATGAGTTGACATCGAAATATGTTGCCGATGACGCCGATGTAATGAGCGAGCTTGAGGCGATCGATCCGCACGCGGCGGGTCAATGCAGATATCTGTCAAACAACGGTTTCCCCGTTTTCAGGCACACAAAGACAAGCTATTATCCGCTCGGCGACGACAATTTCCCGGTTCTTCTCGAAAAGCTCGAGGGAGCAAAGAGATTTATTTTTATGGAATATTTCATCATCGAGAGGGGTGAGATGTGGGACAGCATTCTCGAAATACTCAAAAGAAAGGCATCCGAAGGACTTGATGTTCGGCTGATCTACGACGATGTCGGCTGTCTTTTCAAGCTTCCCGACAAATATGAAAAGGAGCTTGAGGGCTACGGAATAAAATGCCTTGTTTTCAACAGATTCAGACCATTTTTGTCGATAATCATGAACAACCGCGATCACCGAAAGATCACGGTAATAGACGGCAACATCGGCTTTACGGGCGGAATAAATCTTGCCGACGAATACATTAACAAGGCAAGCAAATTCGGGCATTGGAAGGACACGGGCGTTATGATCGAGGGCGAAGCGGTGCGAAATCTGACCCTGCTCTTTCTCAATCAATGGAACGTGACGCACACCGAAGACATTGAGCTTGAAAAATTCATGCCGACAAAGGATTGCGAAAACATAGAATCGGACGGATTTGTACAGCCCTACGGTGATTCTCCGCTTGACAGTGAGATTTGCGCGGAAAATGTCTATCTGAACATCATTAACAATTCAAAGAAGTATCTGTACATATTCACGCCGTATTTGATAATTGACAACGAGACGGTAACGGCTCTCACCCTTGCGGCAAAGCGCGGTGTGGATGTGCGCATCATAACCCCCGGCATACCCGACAAAAAGATCGTTTATCAGCTGACAAGATCGTACTATCCCGTCCTCATAAAGCATGGTGTGAAGATCTACGAATACA
The DNA here is from genome assembly GCA_964568425.1 of uncultured Lachnospiraceae bacterium. Classification (GTDB taxonomy): domain Bacteria; phylum Bacillota; class Clostridia; order Oscillospirales; family CAG-272; genus CAKSQF01. The sequence goes on from CAZMPO010000006.1 coordinate 28,076, forward strand.
CCCCCGGATTTGTTCACGCGAAATCATTTGTATGCGATGACGAGATAGCGACCGTCGGGTCGATAAATCTTGACTACAGAAGTCTCTACCTCCACTTTGAATGCGGATGCTTTTTCTACAAAAGCAGTATAGTCAAAGAGGTCAAGGAAGATTTTCTAAGGACGCTCGAGCGTTCGACGCCTGCAAAGCAGATGAGCATAAGGACAGGGGCACTTGGGCAGATCTGGTACGCCCTGCTCAGACTTTTTTCGCCGCTGGTTTGATCTCCGTATAGCAAAAACATCGATCACATTTTGACTTGTGATCGATGTTTTTTGTCTGATTTAATTAATTCAATAAAAAGTTGCGACCGGTTGCTCGGGTTGGGTGGTCATGGCTATCTGTGAGGCGGTAAGGACAGGGCCTGCACCGCGGTAGATCTTATGTTTTTCGATAGAGATCTTTGCTGTGACTATCACCCAATCTCTTGTATTAAGGGTGATATTACCCTTATAATTACAAACAAATGCGCAATAGCTGACATCGTCCGAGCAGCAGACCATAACATGTCTGCCGACGGCAAAGCTGCCCTTGCCGAGTTTTGGAGATGTGGCGACGATTCCCTTGAATTTGACGGTCTTGCCGTCATACTTTTGAGGCTCCTCGCTTATATCGCGATACCATTCGGCAAAATCCTCATCTTTTATCTCGATCACGGGAGCGTTTATATCAAAAGGCAGAGGGTCTTCGATATTATCGTAAACAAACTCGCCGTCCTCAAATTCATATCCTATGGAGCAACGCCTGTTAACTCCGCGAACGATCTTATGGATCTCGGTCTGATCAACATCCCGCGGTGCGCGATTGAGTATGACCGACTCGCAAGACTGTAGCTTATCGACCGTGAGCTGGCGCATGTTGGCATTGTAGCTGACAAATGTCCTGCAATCGGCAAAGAACATCTCTTGATATACCATCCAGCCATTTGGCAGTGCGCTGTAGAGATCGTTCAGCATCCACATGCCGTTATACTCTATGATAACTCTCTCGCACCTGTGCTTTTTGCAAAGGCTGTCGAGATTTTGCTCGGTAAGCTCGCTTTGATCGTCAATGGTCTCGAGAAAAACATTCGGAGCGGCAAATGCGGTCGGGTCGTATTCTTCGATACCCTCCTCGCAAACAAGGAGAAGAAAACGCTCTCCCGAATTGAAATTCGGGTCATTCAGAGTTTCCTGAATTACTTTTGTCTTACCGCCCTCTAAAAAGCCGGTAAAAAGATATACGGGTATTTCCATACAAAACCTCTCAATCGACGGCAAAGAGCTTTGCTATCGCACTCTTGTCAAGTCCCGAGCCTATTACGCACACGCGCCCGATAACGATGGCGGCACCGTATCTGACATCCGGCTCTCCCGGAACATAGTCGAAGTGTATCCATTTATCATCCTGTCCGCAAACGATTCCCTTTGCGCGAAGGATCGTGCCGTATCTGCTGTCGCTCGAAAGCTCGCCAAGGATCTCGCTTATCCTCTCGGGTGTATATTTTGCCGTTGTTTCGATTCCCCAGCTTGAGAAAACATCGTCTGCGTCGTGATCATGATGGTGATGATGATGGTGGCACTCGCAATCGGGATCGTCGCACTCGTCATCGTCGTGATGGTGATGGTGATGGTGGTGCTCATGCTCATCGTCATCATGGTGGTGATGATGGTGGTGGCACTCGCAGTCGGGATCGTCGCACTCGTCATCGTCGTGATGGTGATGGTGGTGGTCATGCTCATCGTCATCATCGTCATCATCGTCATCATGGTGGTGATGATGGTGGCACTCACAGTCGGGATCGTCGCACTCATCATCGTCGTGATGGTGATGGTGGTGATGCTCGACATCATTTGCAAGGCGTTCAAGCTCCGCATTAAGTGTTGCGGTATGCTCCATTGCCTCGATGATCTGCGCGCCCGAGAGCTTATCCCAATCGGTGGTAACGACCGTTGCATCGGCATTCTTCTCGCGAAGCATGGCGACCGTCTCGGCGATCCTTGCATCGGTCATCTTGCCCGTATGGCTGAGTACGATACAGCTTGCGTTTGACACCTGATCGTCGTAGAACTCGCCGAAGTTTTTCATATACATCTTGCATTTTGATGCATCAACGACAGTCGTAAAAGAGGTAAGCTCTACTCCGTCGTCAATGACCGTCTGAACTGCTCTGACGACATCCGAGAGCTTGCCGACACCCGACGGCTCGATCAGTATGCGCTCGGGAGCGTATTCGTCTATGACCTTGCGGAGAGCCTTACTGAAATCTCCGACGAGCGAACAGCAAATGCAACCGCTGTTCATTTCGGTTATCTCAACGCCGCACTCACCGAGAAATCCGCCGTCAATTCCTATCTGACCAAATTCATTTTCGATAAGAACGATCTTTTCACCTCTGTATCCGTCGGCGATGAGCTTTTTTATAAGAGTTGTCTTTCCCGCGCCGAGAAAGCCCGAGAAAATCACGATTTTGGTTTTCGTCATCTATATAACCTTCTTTTTGTTATTTTTTTGCGTACATCGATATTCTATCACTTAAGAATATAAATGTCAATACAATATCAAGATTTTTTTACAAAAATCAGAAAAAAAGATACAAAATTCCGACTATTGCCCCCAAGGCAAGTCCGACAAGCACATCGGAGATATAGTGAACGCCTCCGATCACTCTGCAAAGGGCAAGAAGAACTGCCGCCGCAAAAAGGACGATCGACAATATGGGGGAGATCGGATAAAATGTTGCCGCTATGACGGATGCGGAAAAAACATGTCGGCTCGGGAAGGATCTTCCCTTCTTTCGCGCCTTCAATATCTCCTGCAAATGCTGTTTATCATACGGTCGATCTCGATCGATAATGTATCGGATCAGCGACACACAAAGAAATGAGATCGCGGGGATGAGCAGAGACGGAAGAGATCTGTCCGATCGACCGACAAAAAGCGAGATCAACAAAAGCAGGTAGGACAAGGACACACCGACAACGATCACTTTATCGGCGATCCTTACAAACGCCGATAACGGTCTGCTTTTTGCCGCAAAGGCATTGAGCTTTTCATAGAAGCGAGCCATCATGAGAGAAGCTCCTCTGCATATCGCACCGTTTCCATTGCATCGGCGGCATATTTGTCCGCACCGACCGAACGTGCCCACTCATCGGTAACAACAGCTCCGCCGACGACTGTCTTAACATCGGGGCATCTCTTATGCAGGACCTCGAGGGTCTCCTGCATTGCGGGAAGGGTCGTTGTCATGAGCGCGGAAAGCCCGACAAGTCTTGCTCCGTTTTCAATCGCCGCATCGGCAACAGTCTCGGGAGGGACATCCTTGCCGAGATCTACTACATTATAGCCGTAGTTTTCGAGCAGTGTTGCGACGATATTCTTGCCTATATCGTGAATATCGCCCTTCACGGTGGCAATTACTACCGTATATTTGCCGCTGTTTTTCGGAAGGGTCGCCTTTATCTTCTCAAATGCCGCACTTACTGCGTGAGCAGCGGTGAGCAGTGACGGAAGGAAGACCTTCTTTTGTTCGAAATCGGTTCCGACACGGTCAAGGGCGGGGATAATGTCTTTATTGACGATATCGAGCGGATCGCGGACTCGAAGCTCTTCGAGTGCAAGCTCGCTCGCCTTATCTGCCATGCCGCTAATGATCGCGCGATAAAGCGTAATATCATCGGACGCTGTATTGGATGGAGTGACTGCAGGAGCGTCGAGGGCGGCGGTTATATAATTTGCACAGTTTTCATCCCTTGCAAGTATGACCTCGGCGGCTCTCATTATTCTCATCGTATCTATCGAATAGGGATTGATTATCGCGGCGGAAAGTCCGTTTTGCATTGCCATCGCAAGAAATGTCGAGTTGACCGCCTCGCGATCGGGCAGCCCGAAAGAGACATTTGACACGCCGAGGCTTGTCCTTATGCCGCATTCATGAAGTCTCTTTACGCATTCAAGCGAAACGTTCGCGGCATTCGGTTCGGCAGACACAGCCATGGCAAGAGGGTCTACTATGATATCCCTCTCGGATATGCCGTATTCGGCGGCGGTCTTTATTATCCTTTTGGCAATATCGATCCTGCCGTCCGCATCGCCCGGAATACCGTTTTCATCGATCGTCAGTGCGATAAGCGTTCCGCCGTATTTTTTCACAAGGGGAAATACGGCGCGCATGATCTCCTCTTTTCCGTTTACGGAATTTACAAGCGGCTTGCCGATATACGCGCGCATTCCGACCTCAAGCACGGCAGGGTCACTGCTGTCGATCTGAAGCGGAAGATCGGATACCGATTGCACCGATCTGACTGCCTTTTGCATAACATCCGCCTCATCGATGCCGGGCATGCCTACATTGACATCAAGCACATGCGCGCCCTTTTCAGCCTGACCGACAGCCTGCTCGGTGATATACGCCATATCGCGGGCTTTAAGTGCCTCTTTAAGCTTCTTTTTGCCGGTCGGATTGATTCGCTCACCTATCGGAACGGTCGCGCCATCAAAGAAGACCGTTTTCGAGAACGAGCACACGGCGCAGTGACTCTTTACACTCGGCAGTCCAAACGGCATATTGGAGGTTCTGTTTACGAGTGCGGAGATAAATTCGGGGGTCGTTCCGCAGCATCCGCCGACAATGGTCGCACCCGCGCCGACAAGCTCTGACATTTCCTCCGAAAAGCTCTCGGGCGTTGCGGAATATACAAAGCTGTCTCCGACCTTGTCGGGAAGACCCGCATTTGGCTTTGCTATTATCGGCAGGGAGCAGACAGCCGACAGACGCCTTATGGTCTCGACCATGTCTTTTGGACCGAGCGAGCAGTTCAGACCGATCGCACAGACCCCGAGCCCCTCAAGCATCGTTACCATCGACTCGGGTGTGCCGCCCGTGAGCATTCTGCAATCAGAGCCGTAAACATTTGTGACAAATATGGGTCTGTCCGAGTTTTCCTTTGCGGCAATGACTGCGGCTTTGGTCTCGTACATATCGGTCATCGTTTCGATGACGATGAAATCGTACAGCTCGGGGTCTGCCGATCTTACGAGAGCGGCGAAAGCGTCCACGGCATCCTCAAAGAGCAGGTCGCCAAAGGGCGCGAGCATCTTACCCGTCGGACCGATATCAAGCCCGACATAAAGCTCTCTGCCGTCTTTTTCTGCTGCATCCCTTGCGGCATTTGCGCATGAAAGAGCCGATGCGGCAAGGCGTGCACAGTCGGCAAGATCATATCGAATGCCGTTTATTCCGAACGTATTTGCGTATACGGCATCCGCGCCCGCATTGTAGCACGAAAGGTGATGTGCGGTAATGAGCTCGGGGTGATCGGCACCGAAGGTCTCGGAGCACTCGTTTGGTCCGAGTCCCGCTTTTTGAAGCGAAGTTCCCATTCCGCAGTCAAGATAAAAGATCTTCTCGCGGATCTTCTTTGTTATATCTGTACGCAAAAGATCACCCCTTATATTCCGACGATCGATGACAGATTGTCGGATATCTTCTTGGCAACGTCGGCATCGTTCATCGAATAGACATGCACGGCATCGACACCGTTTGCGTACAGATCGATTATCTGCTCGGTAGCATAAGCAATACCCGCCTGACGCATTGCATCGGGGCTGTCGCCGAATTTCTCGACTATTCGTCTAAACTTCACGGGCAGGGGCGATCCCGACAGCGAGCATATGCGAGTTATCTGCTTTGCCTTGGTGACCGGCATGATACCGGCGATCACGGGAAGTGTGATACCGGCATCTCTGACCTTATACATAAAATTATAGAAAATATTGTTGTCAAAAAACATCTGGGTCGTGAAGAAATCACATCCCGAGTCTGCCTTTTCCTTCAGATGGGTTATGTCATCGTCAAGTGTCGGCGATTCGGGGTGTCCCTCGGGGTAACACGCGCCGCCGATGCAGAAATTGCCGTGTTCTCTGATGGCACGAACAAGCTCACAGGCGTGCTTAAACTCTCCCGGAACATAGTCTGCCGGAAGGTCGCCGCGCAGGGCAAGTATATTCTCGATACCGGCGTTCTTTATAAGCTCAAGCTTCTCCGATATCCCCTCACGCGATGCTCTGACGCATGTAAGATGCGCAAGGGCGGTCACTCCGACTCTTTGAAGGTCGGATGCCACCGAGAGCGTATACTCGGACGATCCGCCTCCCGCACCGTAGGTGACGCTCATGAACGACGGTGAAAGTGCGGCGATACTCTCGGCGGCGGCGATCACGCTGTTAACGCTTGATGAAGTCTTTGGCGGAAAGACTTCAAAGGAAAGTGTGTTTTTGCCCGATGATCTGTTTTTTGAAAGTATTTCTTTGATTTTCATTGGTTCTCTTCCCCCGATTTTAATAACATTTATTATAGCATTTTTTCGAAAAAAGTCAAGAAGAATGGGGGCAAATATTCGAGTGAATGGCGACAAAGCGGTGATTTTTGTCAAACATACAATAACATGCCCTCAAAAGACGCAAAAGTTTGTGCAATTTTGGGTATTGATTTTTTTGAAAAAATGTGATATCATATCATCTGTCGGAGGCATAGCTCAGCTGGTTAGAGTGCATGCTTGACATGCATGAGGTCATTGGTTCGATTCCAATTGTCTCCACCAATAAACCTCGGATGCCCTTGGCATCCGAGGTTTTGTCTTTTATCCATCTGTAATTCAAAAAAGCGAAGGGTGATCATAGTGTTTCACATTCTCGTTGCCGACGATGATAAAAACACGCGGCGGTACATCGAGGCGGTGCTTATCCGCGAAAACTACACCGTTTACACGGCAGAGGACGGCGAGGTCGCACTTGACATACTTGAAAAATATCATGTTGATCTGATCGTTCTCGACATTATGATGCCAAAGCTTGACGGATACGAGCTGACAAGGGCTCTTCGCGATGTTAACAACATGATACCGATACTCATGGTATCGGCAAAACAACTCCCTGTCGACAAGCATCTCGGATTTCTTGCAGGGACCGATGATTACATAACAAAGCCGATCGACGAGGAGGAGATGCTTCTGCGCATCAAGGCTCTGCTTCGTCGCGCAAAGATCGCAAACGAGCGACGGATAGTCATCGGGAATGTCATTCTCGATTACGATTCCTTCACGGTCACCGGGCACGGCATGGTGCAGGAGCTTCCTCAAAAGGAATTTATGCTTCTTTACAAGCTCCTATCTTACCCGGGAAAGATATTTACCCGAATACAGCTTATGGATGAGATATGGGGACCCGACACCGACAGCGGTTGGGAGACGGTCACCGTCCATATCGGCAGGCTTCGCAAAAGATTCGAGGGATGGGACGAATTCTCGATAGAATCGGTGCGCGGACTCGGATACAAAGCGATAAGATCGGAGGGACAGGTCTGAAATGAGGTCAACTCTGAAAACTGTTATTGACAGCGAGTTTATCAACAAAAAGTTTAAGGAGAGCCAATCAAGGCTCTCGCTTACTCTTTTATTTGCGGGAGCGGTCTTTGCGATACTGCTTGCGGTGCTGATCGTTGTGGCGATCTCGCTTGTTCTGCTGACCATGCTCGGCGTTATCGCAGAGACGGACAGCACAGGTGTCAGCCTTCGCGAGCTGATACTCTTTATGATACTGATCAGCGTCGTCCTCGGTGCGCTCTGTTCGTTTATATTCGGCAGATTTTTCATGAAGCCGATCAACGTCATCATAAACATGATGAACAGGCTTGCGGCAGGCAATTTTAAATCGCGTATCTCATTTGACGGAGTTCTTGCAAAGCATCCGACTGCCATAGAGCTTTCAAACAGCATCAACACGATGGCATCCGAGCTTGAAAACACTGAGCTTCTTCGCGAGGATTTCATAAACGATTTTTCGCACGAATTTAAGACACCCATCGCGTCGATCGCGGGCTTTGCGAAGCTGTTAAAAGATCCCAAGCTCTCGGAGAAACAGAGGCTTGAATATATTGACACAATTGAGGAAGAGTCCAGACGGCTCTCGAACATGGCGACAAATGTTCTCAACCTGACCAAGATCGAAAATCAGACCATACTCACCGACATTTCCGAGTTCAATCTTTCCGAACAGATACGCACGGCATTTCTTATTCTTGAGGACAAATGGGTCAAAAAGAAGGTCGATCTGTCGCTCGATTTTGACGAATACACGATAACCGGAAACAAAGAACTTCTCCTTCAGGTATGGCTCAATCTGATCGACAATGCGGTCAAGTTCACGACAGACGGCGGCAGAGTTTCGGCATCGATCAGATCGGAAAAAGATCACCTTGCCGTGACGATAAGCAACAGCGGTGACTGCATTCCGAGCGAGGGGCGCGAGCGCATCTTTCAGAAATTTTATCAATGCGACAAATCGCACTCAACGGCAGGCAACGGGATAGGTCTTGCGGTGGTCAAGCGTATCGTTGATCTTCACGGCGGCACGATCGACTTGACATCCGAGGGTGACATGACCGCATTTACGATAAATCTCCCGTTAAAGCAGTAAAAAAATTCTTTTTTCAAGTTTTTTTCATAAGTTTCGTTTCGGTTTATTTTCATGATGTAACATTCAGACAAATAATGTCGGATTCCGTCCGACCGTCTGAAAGGATAAGAACAATATCATGGAAAACTCCGAAAGTAAAAGAAAAGTAAAGATCATAACCGATTCCTGCTCGGATCTGTCACCCGAGCTTATGGAAAGATACGACATCGACTACGCGCGCATGAACACCGTCAGAGACGGTGTCGTGTCCCCTGCTCTGCTGTCATGGAGCGATAAAGAGGCACACGAGTTCTACGAGGCGATGCGCTCGGGATGCCGTATAACGACAACGCAGGTCCCGGTAGATGAATTTCACTCACTCTTTGAGAAGTACATAAACGAAGGCTGTGACATTGTTTACATAGGCTGTTCATCAAAGCAATCGGGCTCTGTTAACACCGCTCATGTCGTTGCCAAAAAGCTGATGGACGAGCATCCCGAGGCATCGATCTTTTCGATAGACTCGCTCAACGCTTGTATCGGCGAGGGAATGCTCGCGATCGAGGCGGCAAAGCTCTCAAAAGAAGGACTTTGTGCCGATGAGATCGCGGACAAGATCACAAAGATGCGCAAAAATGTCAACGAATATTGCACCGTCCATTCGCTCGACGCACTTCGTCGTGCAGGAAGGGTCAAAGGCTCTGCCGCGTTCTTTGGCAATCTCATGGGTGTCAAGCCGATCATCATTGCCGATCTTGAAGGTGCGCAAGCCGCCTACAAAAAGGTCAAGGGCAGACAAAACTCGATGTGCGAGATAGTCTCCCTCTTGAAGGAGAGCATCATAGACCCCGAGGAGCAGACGATATATGTTGCTCATTCGGATTGCAAGGAAGATGAGTACACAAAGGTCTGCGAGCTAATAAAGAGCGAGATCGGATGCAAAGAGGTCTACACCTGTTACATCGGACCGATAATCGGCGCATCGGTCGGACCCGACGCCATCGGCGTATTCGGGTTTGGAAAGTCGGTCACGTTTAATGCAGAGGTGTAAAGGATGAACACACAAAGCATAGACGCGGCACTTTATTTAAGCATGATAGACGCGGGAGCATCAAATCTCAGGGCTCACGCGAAAGAAATAAATGATCTGAATGTGTTCCCTATCCCCGACGGCGACACGGGCGACAACATGCTGATGACGATATCGGGGGCACTTTCGGCAGATATCGCAGACGATCTCGGCTCTGCCGCCGCACATGTCGGCAAGCTGATGCTCCTTTCCGCAAGGGGAAACTCGGGAGTTATTCTGTCTCAGTTTTTTGACGGAATAGCCGCAGGGCTTGAGGGCGTCCGGGTAGCGGATACAAAGATCTTTTCGACAGCTCTGGTCAAAGGAGTATCGCAGGCATACAGCTCTGTAATGACACCGACCGAGGGCACGATACTCACCGTCGCAAGAGTTGCGGCAGAGTATGTGGCAGATAACAGTTACAACTCGTTTGAAGATCTGCTTGACGCATTTATCGCTCGGGCATCCGAGACACTTGAGTACACCCCCGAGCTCTTGCCCGTTCTGAAAAAAGCGGGTGTCGTTGACTCGGGCGGTGCGGGACTTATCAGAATATTCGAGGGTATGCGCGCCTGCCTTGACGGAGGTCTTGCAAGCTACGCCGACCAAGGCTCTGTCGATTCGGGCAGACAAGCGATCGACATAAGCAAGTTTGACGAGGACAGCATACTCGAGCACGGATACTGCACGGAGGTCCTCTTGAGACTTCAAAATGCCAAGGTCGACATTGATGCCCTTGACATATCGACCTTCACCGACTATCTCGGCAGTATCGGAAATTCGGTCGTCGCCTTCAAAAACGGCAGCATAGTCAAAATACATGTTCACACATTCAACCCCGACAAGGTACTTTCATTCTGTCGGATATACGGCGAGTTTTTGACCGTAAAGATCGAAAACATGTCACTTCAGCACAACAGTCTCGAAAACACGCATGCAGAGGTCGCAGACAGCGATGTCGAAAGAAAAAAATTCGGCACGGTCGTTATAGCACCCGGAAGCGGTATTGAAGAAATGTTCAAAGGGATGGGTGCGGATATTGTCGTGCGCGGCGGACAGAGCATGAATCCGTCGGCAAGTGAGCTCAAAGACGCATACGAAAGAGCGAGTGCCGACACGGTGTTCGTTTTTCCGAACAATTCAAATGTCATAATGACGGCAAAGCAAGCCGCCGCTCTTTGCCCGGACATTGACATTCGGGTAGTTGAGACAAAAAACATCGGTCAGGGGCATGCGGCACTCGCGATGCTCAGTCCCGAAACCGACGATCCCGACAAAATATACGCCGATCTGTGTCGTGCGATCGAAAATGTAACGACCGCCGCGATATCGACCTGCTCGCGTGACACGAGTGCGGACGGGCTGTCGCTTTACAAGGGTGAATACATAGGCTTTATAGGCGACAAGATCCTATCCGCCGACAACGATGTCTTCGACACGGCAAGAGGCCTTATTGACAAGATCGACCTTAGCGAGTGTGAGATATTCATAATCATCTGCGGCAAGGGCACCGATCCGAAAGAGACAGAGGCAATAAAAGAGTACGTCGGTGCGTCGCATCCGTTTTGTGAAATATACACGGTCGACGGCAGACAGGAAATTTACAAATACATATTCATAGCCGAATAAATCAAAACAAAAAGCGAAAGGAGGGCTCAAAATGGTCTGCACACCTTACATAGTATCCGCGATCTTTGCCTATTTTATCTCAGGGCTGAACCCATCGATAATAATGTCAAACGCGATATACAAGAAGGACATTCGCACGCTCGGGAGCAAAAATCCGGGATTTACCAACTTCAAAAGGGTGTTCGGTGCTAGATACGCATGGTTCGTATTCGCACTTGATATTTTCAAGGGTGCACTCATTTCGATCCTCTCGGGAGGGCTGTTTATCGCTTTTGGGCAAAACCGTCAGATAGGCGTTGCATTTGCAGGGCTTTTTGCGATGCTCGGTCATGATTTTCCGATCTATTACGGTTTCAAGGGAGGAAAGGGATTTCTTGTTAACCTCTCGACGCTTTGGTTTATCGATCCGCGGGCAGGGCTTATCGGAAGTCTTGTCCTTGTGATCCTCCTTCTTTCGACAAAGTACATGTCGCTCTCGACCATGTGCGCGCTGTCCTCGGGTGCGATTGCCGCGGCACTGCTCGGTGCACCGCTGTCCGCTGTTCTTATCTACTCCTTGTGTGTACTGTTTATGATATTCAGGCACACTGAAAATATAAAACAACTCATAAAAGGAGAAGAGCGCAAGTTTGAGCTTTTCAAAAGTGAAAAGCAAGCTTCGCAAACCGAAGAAGGAAGTAAGGATAGCAAATGAAAGAAGAAAAAATTCTTCACGGCTTTCATGCCGGAATTGACATTGGATCAACGACGGTTAAGCTTGCGATAATTGACGAAGAGGGCAAAACGGTATTCGGAAAATATCGCCGACATCTTGCAAACACAAAACAGACGCTGATAGGTCTGCTCGACGAGGCGCGCGATACGCTCGGTGATCTCGCGGTATCCGCCTGCATTACCGGCTCGGGTGCTATCGGCATTGCAAAATCGCTGGGCATCAAATTCGTTCAAGAGGTCGTTGCGGTAGCGACGGCACTCAAGAAGTATCATCCGCTCACCGATGTCGCGGTCGAGCTCGGCGGCGAGGACGCAAAGATCATTTATTTTGCGGGCGGACTTGACGAAAGGATGAACGGCGTATGCGCAGGCGGCACGGGATCGTTTATCGATCAGATGGCGGCTCTGCTCCAAACAGATGCCTCGGGGCTTAACGCTCTTGCCGCAAATGCACGCGAGATCTACCCCATAGCCTCGCGATGCGGCGTATTCGCCAAGACCGATATTCAGCCGCTCATAAACGATGGCGCGGCAAGAGAGGACATCGCCGTCTCGGTCCTTCAAGCCGTCGTCAATCAAACGGTATCGGGACTTGCGTGCGGCAAGCCGATCAAAGGAAAGGTCGCTTTTCTCGGCGGTCCCCTGCACTTCTTGCCCGAACTCAAAAAGCTGTTTATCAAAACACTCGGTCTCGGCAAGGACGAGGTGATCGACCCGGAAAATTCGCATCTTTTTGCCGCGATCGGTGCGGCAATGACCTCCGAAAAGGAAAACGACGGCTCGCAAAGCAAGACTCTGCTTTCCGAGCTCTCGCATGCCCTTTCGGAAAAAGGCGTTTCGGAGTTTGAGACCAAACGCCTTGATGTGCTGTTCAAAGATGAGTACGAATACAGCGAGTTTGTCAAACGCCACGCCGAAGCAACTGTCAAAAAGAGCGATGTGACCACATACGCCGGAAACTGCTTTTTGGGCATTGACGCCGGCTCGACCACGACAAAGCTTGCGCTTATCGGCGAGGGTGGCGAACTTTTGTATTCATCATACGAAAGCAACAAAGGCGATCCGGTAAAGACCGCCCTTGACTCGATGAAAAAATTACGAGACACCCTTCCCGCCACCGCGAAGATCTCGCGCGCATGCTCGACGGGTTACGGCGAGCTACTCTTGAAATCGGCATTTTCGCTTGATGAGGGCGAGGTCGAAACGGTCGCACATGCAACTGCGGCGAAGTTTTTTGATCCCCGGACTGACTGCGTACTTGACATAGGCGGTCAGGACATGAAGTGCATACGCCTCAAAAACGGTGCGATCGATTCGATCATGCTCAACGAGGCATGCTCATCGGGATGCGGCTCGTTTATCGAAAATTTCGCCAATTCCCTTTCGATGTCGGCTGAGGAATTTGCCAAAGAGGCGATCTTTGCCAAAGCTCCCGTCGATCTCGGCACGAGATGCACCGTTTTCATGAATTCAAATGTAAAACAGGCGCAAAAAGAGGGTGCAAGCGTTTCGGATATATCCGCAGGTCTTGCCTATTCGGTCGTCAAAAACGCTCTGTACAAGGTCATAAAGCTTGCAAGTCCCGATGATCTCGGGCATCATATAGTGGTACAGGGCGGAACATTCTACAACAGAGCAGTCCTGCGCGCTCTCGAGACTATCACGGGGACAAATGTTGTCTGTCCCGACATCAGCGGTCTTATGGGAGCGTTCGGTGCGGCACTGATCGCCAGAGAGCATTTCGACGGCAAGGAAAGCTCGATCATTTCGCTTGACACGCTTGACAGCTTTTCGTATCAGAGCAGAACGACCCGTTGCGGCGGATGTGAAAACAACTGCATGCTGACGGTCAACACATTCAGCACAAACAAAAAATACATCACGGGAAACAGGTGCGAAAAAATGGTCGGCGCAAACGGCGTCGGGCAGCGCGGAGAGGATCTGGTCGAATACAAAAGATCGAGGATCTTCGGATACGAGTCTCTTCCGGCAGAGGATGCTCCTCGCGGCGTTATCGGCATCCCGAGAGTTCTGAACATATACGAAAACTACCCGTTCTGGGCGACATTTTTCAAAGAGCTCGGCTTTTCAGTGGTTCTTTCGCCCTATTCGAGCAGAAAGATATATCAGCTCGGAATGGACAGCATTCCGTCCGAATCCGAGTGCTATCCCGCAAAGCTTGCCCACGGTCATGTAAAATGGCTGATTGAAAAAGGGATAACGACGATTTTCCATCCGAGCGTTTTCTACGAGCGCACCGAAAACTCGGACACGAAAAATCACTACAACTGTCCGATGGTCATCTCCTACCCTGAGAACATAAAGAACAACATGGAGGAGATCTCCGAAAACAATGTTAGATATCTCCATCCCTTCCTTGCGTTCACCGACGAAAAGACGGTCACAAAAAGACTTTGTGAGATATGCTCGGATGTCTGGTCGATCGACAAGAGCGAGGTAAAGCGCGCCGCCGCGCTCGCCTGGGCGGAGCAAACGCGTGCAAAGGAAGATATCAGAAAAGAGGGGACGCGACTGCTTGAAAAGCTCGAGCGCGAAGGAAAGAGCGGCATAGTTTTGGCAGGCAGACCCTATCACATCGATCCCGAGATCAACCACGGCATTCCCGAAATGATCGCATCCTTCGGGCTGTCGGTATTTACCGAGGACAGCCTTCCGCTCCCCATGGGCAGCGGTCGCGAGCTTCGCGTGCTCGATCAATGGACTTATCACGCAAGGCTTTATGCCGCCGCCGAATATGTCTGCACTCGTGACGATCTTGAGCTCATACAGCTCAACTCGTTCGGTTGCGGTCTTGATGCGGTGACGACCGATCAGGTGTGCGAGATACTCGAAAATGCGGGCAGGCTCTACACGGTGCTCAAGATCGACGAGGTCAACAATCTCGGTTCGGCTCGGATTCGCGTGCGCAGTCTTATCGCCGCAATGAAGATGAAAAAGAATGTCTCCTGCGATGATGGCTGCGACAGAGAAAAGTACGATTACAAGCGTGTCGAATTTACCAAAGAGATGTTTGACGAGGGATACACGATACTTGCTCCCTCGATGAGTCCGATACATTTTGACATATTGAAGCCCATATTTGTGAAAAACGGATTCAACATCGTAATGCTCGACAAGCCGTCAAAGCGCGCGGTGGACATGGGGCTCAAATATGTCAACAACGATGCCTGCTATCCGTCGATCATAACGGTCGGACAAATGATGGACGCCGTGCTCTCGGGCGAGTATGACACCTCAAAGCTCGCTCTCATGATGACGCAAACAGGCGGATGCTGCAGGGCAAGCAACTATGTCGGATTTATCAGACGCGCGCTTGACAGTGCGGGGCTCTCTCATATCCCGGTCATATCGCTCAGCGCACAGGGGCTTGAGAAGAACAGCGGATTTAAAATCAAGCCGGGTATGCTCATCGATGCAATGAAGGGGCTTATCTGGGGTGATATCATCATGCGCTGTCTCTATCGCACCCGTCCCTACGAGATAGAGATCGGTTCGGCGAACACACTGCGCGACAAGTGGATAAGCAGATGCTCGGATATCCTTGCAGGCAAGGTCAAAAAGGTCTCGTACAAGGAGATCTGCCGCGAGATAGTCGACGATTTTGACGCACTCCCGATATACGAAGACATGAAAAAACCGCGTGTCGGCATTGTCGGCGAAATACTCGTAAAATACATGCCGATCGCGAACAACAATCTCGTCGAGCTTCTTGAAAAAGAGGGTGCCGAGGCGGTCGTTCCCGATTTTCTGGACTTCTTGTCGATGTGTATCTACAACATGATACCGAAGGTAAAGGAGCTCGGAACGCCATATTGGGGACTGCTCGTATCGCATGTGGGTATTGATGCGCTTAAGGCTCTTCGCGCGCCTGCGGCTGACGCGCTTAAAAACAGCAAGCGTTTCTCTGCCCCGACCGATATTGAAAAGACTGCCGAATATGCCGAGAAATATCTCTCGATCTGCAATCAATACGGTGAAGGATGGTTCCTTTGCGGAGAGATGATCGAGCTGATACACGACGGCGCGCCGAACATCGTATGCGTACAGCCGTTTGGCTGTCTGCCCAACCATGTCGTCGGAAAGGGTGTCATCAAGGCGATCAAGAAGGATTATCCCTACTCCAACATCGCCGCCGTCGATTACGATCCGGGTGCTTCCGAGGTCAATCAGCTAAATCGCATAAAGCTTATGCTCGCAACGGCAAAGGATAATCTCAGGCAGGCGCAAAGTCAAAGAAAGCGCGAAAAAGAAGCCGCGAAAACGGCAGTCGCAAAATAAGCGAGAGAGGAGCTTTTGCTCACGAAAAGGTCGAAAAAATCGAGATTTTTTGTCAAAAACAGCCTTTGAAAAAAATGCAAAAAAATGCTATAATTATGCCAAAGAGGACAATAATGTCCTCATATTAATCCGAAACGGAGGAAAATGGCATGAAACGTGTAAAAGCGGCTTGCATCTGCCAAACACTGCATTTTATGTTAAAGGAGGACGTCGGACACGACTACGCGGTCTCTCTCGTAAAGGACGAGGTCGCCCATTACAAGAAGGGTCTCGAGCGTGCGGGAACGCTGTACAAGATCGTTGATGAGAGTGTGCAGGAAGACGGATCGATCATCATAAAGATCATAAAGCAGTACAACGCCTGCCCTGTCGGCGGTTATCTCAACTGAATGACAGAGAGGTAAAACCAAATAACAAACAAGCGTGTAGCCATGCGGCGTAATTCCGGCATCATGGCTGCACGCTTTTATTTTTTGTTACAAAACTCTGAAACAGGTAACGAAAGGATTTTTATCAAAAATGGAAACAACACAACAAGAAAGCTCATATCTTGAAACAAGGTCGCTGACATCGCTTATGGCATCATATGCTCTGCCCTGTATAATATCGCTTTTGGTCGGCGCGCTCTACAACATAGTGGATCAGATCTTTATCGCCAACGCCGATTATCTCGCTTCATACGGAAACGCGGCAAACACCGTAGTTTTTCCGTTAACCGTCGTCGCGCTCGCCATCGCTGTAATGATAGGTGACGGATGCTGTGCGCTGGTGAGCATCAGCCTCGGAAAGGGCGACCGATCGAGTGCCGAAAAGGCTGTCGGCAGTTCTGTGGTCATGGTTATCGCGGCATCGGTCCTGCTTACGGCGATATATTTGATATTCGACACTCGGATAATAAGCATGTTCGGCGGAAATGTCAACGCCGAGACCGCAAGATACGCAAAGGAATACTTTTTCTGCATATCGCTCGGCATCCCGCTTTACATGTTCGGGCAAGCGATGAACCCCATAATCCGAGCCGACGGTTCTCCGAAATTTGCGATGGTCTCGACGCTTATCGGTGCAATCACCAACATCATTCTCGATCCCGTATTTATTTTCGCCTTTAAGTGGGGGATGACGGGTGCGGCACTTGCAACGGTCATCGGTCAAGCGGCGACTGCCCTGCTGTCGCTGTTTTACCTGTTCAAAATGAAAACTGCAATGCCCAAGACCTCCGACTTCATCCCGACACCCGCGATATGCAGAGGTGTCTTGACTCTCGGACTGACGAGCTTTTTATCGCAGATCAGTCTGGTCGCGGCAATGGCGGCGATCAACAATATGCTGAGAAAATATGGTGTCACCGATCCGATATTCGGACAGGAGGCATACGCGCAGATCCCGATGGCAGTCGTCGGAATTGTTATGAAATTTTTCCAAATCGTGATCTCGGCAGTCGTCGGAATGGCTGCCGGATGCATACCCATCGTCGGTTACAACATGGGTGCAAAGAGGCACGACAGGGTCAAGGGGCTCTTTACGAGACTGCTTATCGGCGAGGCGGCGATCGGAGCGGCGGCACTGCTGCTTGTTGAATTATGTCCCCGACAGCTGATCGGGATATTCGGAGCATCACACGAGAGTGTCTATTACACCGATTTTGCGATAAGGGCGTTTCGCGTCTATCTCTGCATGATGATACCCGCATGTATCAACAAGGCGTGCTTTATTTTCCTGCAAGCAATGGGCAAGGCGGCAAGCTCGAGTGTACTCTCGATGATCCGCGAGGTAGTGTTCGGGGTCGGCTTTGCCCTTTTGCTCCCGATATTTTTCGGGCTTGACGGCGTACTCTATTCGATGCCGCTGTCTGATATTTTGACATTCACGATCTCGCTCCCGCTGATCGTTATGACCTACAAGGAGCTTGGCAAACAGAAAATTGATTTTTAAGCCGTCCTGCTTGCTTTATCGAAAGGATACATCGCATACTAACTTTTTCTTTGCTGAGCGAGAATAATATTTTACATTTGTCAAGACAGATATTATTGTTGACAGGTATTTTTACTCGGTCGAGTGGGCATTCCAAAAATCAGAAGTGATCGTATGCGGCACTTGTCGAGCCATCGACAATAATGATGCGGGTATCGCGAGGGACTATCTGTTCGATGTGACCAAGGTTTACTGTGGAGAGTTCTCGGGATCAACGCTTCATCTGCGTGAAAGCAACAGCAAAGAGGCAAAGTATAAGATCGGCGAAGAATACTATCTGTCACTCAACATCTGCAATCCGTATTACCTGGATTCTGAAGAGTCGGAGTCGGAAGGCTACTACGAGTCCTATTACGGTATATATCTCCCGGTCTTCGATCCCGAAGATCATTGTGTTTTCGGACATACGTCCCTATCATATTACGCCCAAGAAGAAACCGTTTCGGCACTCTCGTCCCCTGATACCGCCGCAGAATATTTCAGCACAAGGAGATTTTCGGAGCTTTCGGATAAAGAGCCACCGCGACAGAACAAGGGGGATACCAATATCGAAACAACGACCGATGACAACTCTTCAACCGAGCCCGATACGACAAAGCAGTAGATGAATCGGCTCACGGAGCCGTTTTATGATCAAATGATCAAGGCTGTCTCAAATGCGAAAAGCATTTGAGACAGCCTTATTTGTTATATTTCCTCTCCGAGCGAGTCAAGCTCTTCCATTAGGGTCATCATTCGTGTCTCAAGCTCTTCCGACTCGGAATAGAGCTTTGAGAGAAGGTCCGCATCGCTTTGATTTTCATCGATCTCACGGGAAATCTCGTCAAGTCTTGTCTCTATCGCGGCAATCTCTTCCCTGCTCTTTTTTATCCTGTTTGCCAAGCGTCTTTTCTCGGCAGACTCCTGTTTGCTTTTCATGTACTGCTTTTTAGACTCGGTCGCCGTCGGTGCTTCACTCGCGGTAGAGGCACTTTTTTGGGCAAAGCGCGAAACATAGGAAAGGTAATCCTCATATGTGCCCATATAATCGCGCACGCCGCCGTCCTCAAACGCGAGTATTCGGGAGGCAAGCTTTTTTATGAAATATCTGTCGTGAGATACCGCGAGGATCGTGCCGTCAAAATCGGTCAATGCATCCTCGAGGACCTCGCGAGACATGATATCAAGGTGGTTGGTCGGCTCATCGAGGAAAAGCAGATTATACTTTGACAGCATGAGCTTTGCGAATGTAATTCTTGACTTTTCGCCGCCCGAAAGCACGCGTATTTCCTTGAAGATATCGTCTCCTTTGAACAAAAAGAGTGCGAGTGCGTTTCTTATCTCGGTCTGCGAAAGGGTCGGATAGGAGTCCCACAGCTCGTCGATGACCGTTTTGTCCTCGGACAGGTTTTGGTTCTCCTGATCGTAATATCCGAGCCTGACATTATAGCCAAAATCAAACACGCCAAGGTCTTGTGTCGCATGTCCGCTGAGTATCTTGAGAAGAGTCGATTTTCCGCAACCGTTTTTGCCGATGATAAAGAGTCTGTCGCGCTTTTTAAGCTCAAACGAAAGACCCTCGAAAAGCGTTTTGCCGGGATAGCTCTTTGACAGGCGTCTTACCGACAGCACATCAAAGCCGCTTTCATCCGACTCGGAAAACTTCATGCGTATATTGTCGGGAAGTCTCGAGGGTGCATCGATCTTTTCCATCTTATCGAGCTGTTTCTGCCTTGACTCGGCGGCGATGATGTTTCGCTCTCTGTTCCAACGTCTCTGTTGTTCGATATACGCCTCTATCCTTGCGATCTCTTTTTGCTGATTTTTATACTGATGCTCGAGTATTTCGCGCTCTCTCTTTTTTTCGGCAATATATTTATCGTAATTTCCGCTGTAAAGCTTTGCCTTGGAGTTTTCTATCTCGAGCGTTTTGCCCGTGACCTTACAGAGAAAATATCTGTCGTGTGAGACGACGATTACCGTTTTCGAGCAGGACGAAAGATACTTTTCAAGCCACTCGATACTGTCGATGTCGAGGTGGTTGGTAGGCTCGTCCAGAATTATTATATCGGGATCGGACAAAAGAAGTCTCGCAAGTGCCACACGAGTCTTTTGACCGCCGCTGAGCGTGGTTATCGGCACATCAAAGAAATCAGCGCCAAGTCCGAGACTTTGAAGCGTGCCCTTGCATCTGCCCCTGTATTCAAGTCCGCCGTCCGAGACGAATTTTTCGTGCATTGAGGCAAAGCGAAGTGCCGCCGCCTCGTCACCGTCGTCCGCAAGCATTCGCAGTCTCTCAAGCTCGCGCTCGGTATCGATAAGGCTTGAAAATGCCGCAAGCATCTCGTCGAGCACACTGCGATCACTCGAATACTCGGCATTTTGCTCAAGCATCGAAACAGTCGCGCCGTTTTGGATATAAACGCTGCCGCCGTCGGCGGCAAGTTTATTTGTTATTATTCGCAAAAGGGTCGATTTTCCCGCGCCGTTTACTCCGACAATGCCGAGATGATCGCCTTCGTTTATCGAAAATGTAACACGGTCGAGGATCGTGTCTATCCCGACCGAGAAAGATATGTTGTCGCAACTTAAAGAAATCATTAATAAATATACTCCGAAAAATCGTTAACGCCATTATTATACAATCTTTTTGCCAAAATGTCAAGAGATACGAAAAAATAAAAAAATTATCGCTCAGCTATTGACCTTTTGCGACTTGCATGGTAAAATAGACATGCAGAAATACAAAACAAAACGGAGCTTACGAAAAAAATGAAATCTATTCGCAGCTTATACAAAATAGGGAGAGGGCCGTCGAGCTCTCACTCGATGGGTCCGGGATTTGCGTGTGCGAAGATGCTCGCACTCTACCCCGACGCCGACATGTTCAAGGTGACCCTTTACGGCTCGCTTGCCATGACCGGCAAGGGGCACATGACCGACAAGGTCATCACTGAGTCTTTTGCGCCGAAAGAGGTCGCAATAGCCTTTGACACATCAACACCGTGTGAGGCTTATCAAAACACGATGGACATTATCGCCTGCCGCGGAGGATTTGAGATCGGTCGCGAGAGAGTCTACAGCATCGGCGGCGGTGACATAATTTTCGAGGGGCGCGAGAGTGAGATCGAGCCCGAGATCTATCCGCACAAAAAGTATTCCGATATAGCAAATTATTGCAGAGAGCACAATATACGCCTTTGGGAGTATGTCGAGAAGTTTGAAGGCGAGGGAATACGCGATTATCTGTTCGATGTCTGGTCGGCGATGAAGGAAAGCATAAACAGCGGTCTGTCCGCCGTCGGCACATTGGACGGTGGGCTGATGACAAGCCGCAAGGCAAATTATCTGTACAATCAACGTCACATCGACGAATCCGCACAAACGAGAGAGAACAGACTTGTCTGTGCATACGCGTTTGCCGTAAGCGAGCAAAATGCCGCCGCCGGGAGGATAGTTACCGCTCCGACATGCGGATCGAGCGGTGTTTTACCGTCGGTGCTTCGCTACATGCAGGAGACGAGAGGATTTGACGACACCGACATTCTGCACGCACTTGCGACAGGCGGGAT
This sequence comes from uncultured Lachnospiraceae bacterium, assembly GCA_964568425.1. GTDB lineage: Bacteria > Bacillota > Clostridia > Oscillospirales > CAG-272 > CAKSQF01. The sequence goes on from CAZMPO010000006.1 coordinate 49,784, forward strand.
CATCGGAGATCTGATCAGGACAAACGCATCGATCAGCGGTGCGGAATGCGGCTGTCAAGCCGAGATCGGATCGGCGTGCTCCATGGCAGCCGCCGCACTCGGCGAGCTTTTTGAGATGGGCATCGATCAGATAGAATATGCCGCCGAGGTCGCAATGGAGCATCATCTGGGGCTTACCTGCGATCCGATAAACGGGCTTGTGCAGATCCCGTGCATCGAGCGAAACGCGGTCGCCGCCATGCGCGCGATAAACGCTCTGTCGCTTGCGAATTTTCTCACCGACACGAGAAAGATCAGCTTTGACACCGTCGTCGAAACGATGTACGCGACCGGTCGCGATCTGCTCGGCAAATATCGCGAGACGGCAAAGGGCGGGCTTGCGGAGCACTACAAGCACTAATGCCGTCTTTTTTGTGAAACATCTTTTAAGGCTATCGCGACGATCGGAGAGAGAATTATACCGATGACGCCGCAAAGCCTGTAGCCGACAAAGGCAGAAAACAGAGTAAAAAGCGGAGAGAGTCCGAGCCTTGCGCCCACGATATGCGGCTCGGATATCTGTCTTATCACGAATATTACGACTGCCGACAATGCAAGTCCAAGTGCCTTTGTCTGCTCACCGGCTAGAAGCATAATGATCGCCCAGGGTACGAGGACGGTACCGACGCCGAGTGCGGGCAAAAGGTCGAGAAGGGCGATGATCGCCGCGATCAGCATTGCAAAATCGATACGCAGTATGGACAGGGCGATAAACAGCTCGCCGAAGGTCATGACAAAAATCAAGAGATAAGCTCTCGAATATCTGCCCACACAGCGAACGAGCCCCGATCTGAGAGCTGCAAGCTTTGTTGAAACAGTGCTCGGAAGGAAGGACGCAAGTCCATTTTCAAATCGGTCAAGATCCGAAAGAATGAGGCAGGTCGACATCAGATAGACAAAAAGCGAGATCAATCTTTTGGGAAGAGACGCGGCAAAGCTTCCTGCCGATGCGGTGAGCTTTGAGAGCAGTTCGCCCGCCGCTTTATTGATATATTTCGTGACATGTTCGTACATGTGATCGGGCAGTTTTAGCCCAAATCTCGCAAAAAGCGCGTCGATCTTCAATCCCTTTTCATCAAGCAAAATGCTGTCATCTCCGGTAAAGGCTCGAAGAAGCTCAAGGGACTCCGAGTAAATTCTTTTTCCGACAAAAAACAGCGCACCCGTCAAAAGAGCCAATATGATCAGCGCGAGAAACACCGACACGACAAGGCGCGGCATTTTTGTCTTCTTGCAAATCGCTCCCGCCGCCCCGTCAAACAAAAGCGCGGTCAGCCATGCCGCAAAGAACGGAAAGAACAGATATTTTACCGACACAAAAAGAACTGTCGCGATCACCGCGGCGCATCCGATGTAGAAGGCGATCCTTTTATGCCGCTCATAATCTTTGTTGTCAAAGTCAAATTTCACACATTACACCTCTTTGTGCTATGATATTCCGAGCGTAGGCGATCTATGTTTTTGCAATGTCTTATCGTTTTTGCGTAAATTTCAACACTTTTTCAAAAAATTCTCTTGACATTATCGAGAAAAACAAGTATAATATTTAAGATACAACAAAAAATGGAGATATGGGATGAATATTGGAATTATCGGTGCTGGAGCCGCGGGAATGATGGCTGCGATCGTCTGTGCGCGTCGCGGCGCGTCTGTGACGATCTACGAAAAAAACGAGCGTCCCGGGCGAAAGCTCATGATCACCGGCAAGGGCAGATGCAATCTGACAAACGACTGCACTCCAAACGAGTTCATTTCAAATGTACCCAAAAATCCGCGTTTCATGTACGGTCCGATATCGAGATTCACCCCATCCGACACGATCGCCTTTTTTGAGGAGCTTGGCGTACCGCTGAAGACCGAGCGCGGAAACAGAGTGTTCCCCGTCTCGGACAAAGCTTGCGATATCGCCGATGCAATGGTGTCCGAATGTCGGCGGTTGGACGTTCGATTTGTACATTCGCGTGTCACGGCAATAATAAAGTCGGAGGACGGAGCTTTATCGATCAAAACCGACAGAGAGGAACGGTACGATGCGGTATTTGTCGCGACCGGAGGACTGTCCTATCCGAGGACGGGCTCAACCGGAGACGGATACAGATTTGCGAGAGAACTGGACATAAATGTCACAAAGCTCTCCCCCTCCCTTGTGCCGCTCGAGGTCTGCGAGCGTTGGTGTCCAAAGCTTCAAGGGCTGTCACTGAAAAATGTCGCGATACGCTTTTTTGACAGCGAATCGGGCGGAAAAGAGGTCTACAACGATTTCGGCGAAATGATGTTCACTCATTTCGGTGTCACCGGTCCGATGATACTTTCGGCATCGGCATATCTTCGTGACATTCGCCCGAGACGATACAAGGCAGAGATAGATCTGAAGCCCGCACTCGATGATGAAACGCTCGATCGGCGCATACTTTCCGATTTTAAAAAATATTCGAACAAAAACTATTCAAACGCGCTGTCCGACCTTCTTCCGTCAAAGCTTGTAAGCGTTTTTGTTTCTTTGTCGGGGATCTATCCCGAGAAAAAGGTCAACAGCATCACGAGAGACGAGCGTGCATCCATTGTTCACTTGATGAAACATATGCGCTTCACGGTAAACGGCACGCGCCCGATCGACGAGGCGATAATCACATCGGGAGGCATTGACATCCGCGAGATATCGCCGAAGACAATGGAATCCAAGAAGATCGGCGGTCTCTATTTTATCGGCGAGGTCATCGATGTTGATGCGTACACGGGCGGATTTAATCTTCAAACAGCATTTTCGACGGCATATGTTGCGGCAATGTCGGCAACCGAACAATTATGAAAGGATACCAAAAGTATGATACAGATAGCAATTGACGGACCATCCGGCGCAGGAAAAAGCACCCTGGCAAAAATGCTTTCAAAAAAGCTCGGGTATGTATATGTTGACACGGGCGCACTTTACAGAGCGGTCGGGCTGTTTTGCGAGCGAGCCGGCATCGACAAGGACGACAGGACAGGGATAATTGCCGCACTTTCGGACATTTCCATCTCGCTTGTCCATGACGGCGAGTGCCAAAAGGTGTTTCTTTGCGACGAGGATGTATCAAACAAGATCCGCACGCCGTCGATATCCGAGTGGGCATCGACCGTTTCGGCGATCGGCGAGGTTCGAGCGTTTTTGCTTGATACACAACGAAAGATCGCGAGAGAAAACAATGTTATAATGGACGGACGCGACATAGGAACCGTAATACTTCCGAATGCCGATGTAAAGATATTTCTCGTTTCCTCCCCGACGGCGCGCGCAAAGCGGCGCAGGCTTGAGTATATCGAAAAGGGCATTGACATATCGCTTGAGGAAACGGTCCGAGTCATGGCTGAGCGTGACGAGCGAGACTCATCGCGCGAGCTTGCACCGCTCAAGGCGGCAGACGATGCGGTATATCTTGACAACTCGGACATGACGATAGACGAAATGCTTGACGCCGCACTTGCGATAATAAATAGCAAGACGGCAGTGAAAGAAGGTTAAGGTATCCGAATGAATTTTTACACGGTTGCAAGAGCCTGTCTCGGAGGGTTCTTCAGATTTATTTACAACATAAAGATCATCGGCAAAGAGAACGAGCCGACAGACGAGGCGTTTATGGTATGTGCAAATCACACATCAAACAGAGACGTCATAGTCGTGGGAGCAAGCTTCAAAAGGCAGGTCCACTATTTTGCAAAAGCCGAGCTTTTCAAGATCCCGATACTTCGCCATTTTATCAAGGCTCTCGGAGCGTTCCCGGTTGACAGACAGAATGCGGCGGCGTCCCTCGGTCCGATAAAAATGACCCTTTCTCTGCTTGAGGAGGGCAAGACGGTCGGCATATTTCCGCAGGGCACGAGATATCCGGGTGTCGATCCGAGGGAAACTCTTTTCAAAAACGGAGTCGGCATGATCGAATATCACGCAAAGGTCAAGGTCGTGCCCGTGCTGATAAAAACAAAAAAGTGGAAGGTCATGCCGTTTAGGCGTACATACGTTATCATCGGCAAGCCACTCGAATATGAGTCGTTCGGCTATGCAAACGGCAGAGGCGTCGAATTTGCGGCGGCATCGAAGAAGATCTTTTCGTCGATCACCGATCTGATCGACACGCCGTGCGACAAGGGCAAAAAAGGCAAAGATGAGTAAGGCGGAGATAACAGTCGGCAAATATGCCGGGTTTTGCTTTGGCGTAAAGCGTGCCGTAGACACGGTCGAGCGGCTCATCGAAAATAAAAAAGAGGGCGAGCGGATATTCATACTCGGTGAGCTTGTACACAATCCGCGAGTGCTTGAACGGATCGATCGTGCCGGGGTCATCACCGTCGGTGAGGACGATCTCGACAGGATCTTTGCCGAGACGACCGAAAATTCGCCGAGTACGATCGTGACGCGCGCGCACGGAAGCACGCTTCATGTAAATCAAAAGCTTGCCGACTTTTCGAGTGAAAATGACCACTTCAAGGTCATCGATTGCACCTGTCCGTATGTCAAGAAGATACACGACATAGTGAGAAATCAAACGGCAAACGGAGAGGCACTCCTTGTTATGGGAGACAAAGATCACCCCGAGGTCAAGGGCATCGTGTCTTACGCGCATGGCGAAAGCGAAGTGTTTGAGCACACGGACACCGTTAAAATTGAAAAATATACGCAAAAATGTGCGATAATGGTGGCTCAAACCACCCAAAATTTGTCCGAATGGTACAAAGCGCAAGAACTTTTCGACAAACACTTGACAAAATTAAATATTTATGATACAATATGTAGTGTTACTGAAAATAGGCAGACCGAGGTCGAGCGTCTATCAAAAGAGGTCGATCTTATGCTGGTGATCGGCGGACGTCAGTCATCGAACACAAAGAAGCTTTTCGATGTTTCAAAGCGAAATCTTAAGGCGACATTTTTGATCGAGGACGTGTGCGACATCACACCGCAGATAACATCGCTTGCAAGGACAGCAAGCAAAATAGGCATTACCGCAGGTGCATCGACACCAAGCGATATAATACAGGAGGTAAAAACCACTATGAGCGAAAAGCTTGAGAAAGAAAATTTCGAAGAATTACTTGAGGAGTCACTCAAAACATTAAATACAGGGGATATTGTAACGGGTACGATCACATCGATCACACCCACCGATGTACACGTCGACCTTTCGGCAAACGTTACCGGCATTCTTCCTTACGAAGAAATTGCAAACGCAGAGACCCAGTATAATGTCGGCGACACCATCGAGGCATTCGTCGTCAGAGTCAGCGACATCGAAGGTGTCGCAGGTCTGTCCAGAAAGCGCATTGAGCGCATTGACAGCTGGAAGAAGGTCGTTGCCGCACATGAGAGCGGCGAGGTCGTCGAAGGCAAGATCACAAAGATCATCAAGGGCGGTTGCATGATCGCTCTCGGCGCGATCGAGGCATTCATCCCCGCATCGCAGACCGGCATTCCGAAGGGTGAGGAGCTCACTCCCCTCAAGGGAACGATGCAGAAGGTCAAGGTCATCGAGGTCGACACCGATCGTTCGCGCGCAACCGCATCGATCAGAGCCGTTCTCCGTGCTGAGTACAAAGAGGCTATGGCAAAGTTCTGGTCCGAGCTTGAGGTCGGTCAGAAATTCACCGGCACCGTCAAGTCGATCATGCCCTACGGTGTATTTGTTGACATCGGCGGCGTTGACGGCATGGTACATATCACCGAGCTGACATGGTCGAGGATCAAGAATCCCGCAGAGGTCGTTAAGGTCGGCGACAAGATCGATGTTTACGTCAAGTCCTTTGACACCGAGACCAAGAAGATCTCGCTCGGTTGCAAGACCGAGGAGACCAATCCTTGGAATCTCTTCATCAAGTCCTTTAACATCGGCGATGTTGTATCCGCAAAGGTCGTCGGCATCACTCCCTTTGGCGCATTTGCCGAGATCATTCCCGAGGTTGACGGACTCATCCACATTTCTCAGATCACCGATCACAAGATCGCAACTCCTGCCGAGGTAGTTCATCTCGACGATGTTGTTCAGGTCAAGATCATTAACATCGACGCCGAGAAGAAGAAGATCTCCCTCTCCATGCGCGCTCTTCTTGAGGGTCAGGACGAGGAAGCAGACATCGACGCCGACGGCGACGAGGAATAAGGTCAAATATGACTTTCAAACGGCTTCCGTTAGCTAACGGAAGCCGTTTTTCTATGCTGAAAATCAGAACCCATCAAAAGGAGAGCTCGGTCTCACAAATGAAAAAATTACTGAAATATATGAAGGACTACAAGCTCGAATCGATTCTCGGTCCGTTTTTCAAGCTTCTTGAGGCGGCGTTCGAGCTTCTCGTTCCGCTTGTGGTCGCATCGATCATAAAAGAAGGTATCGCAAACGGCGACAGGGGATTTATCGTCGGAAGGTGCCTTATTTTGCTGGCGCTTGGTGTTATCGGACTTGTTTGCTCGATAACCGCGCAATATTTTGCCGCAAAGGCGGCGATAGGGTTCGGAACAAAGGTCCGTCACGCCCTTTTTGAAAAGATTCAGTCATTTTCCTTCTCGACGCTTGACCGTCTCGGAAGATCAACGCTCATGACCCGAATGACGAGCGACATAAATCAAATGCAGTCGGGCATCAACATGACGCTGAGACTTTTTCTCAGATCACCCTTCATTGTGTTCGGTGCAATGATCATGGCATTCACGGTCGATTACAAGTCGGCACTCATCTTTGCGGTCGCAATTCCCGCGCTGTCGATCGTTGTGTTCGGCATTCTGCTCATCACGATACCGCTTTACAAGAAGACACAGAGCAGTCTTGACGGCGTCATGTCGGTCACGCGTGAAAATCTGACCGGTGTCCGCGTTATTCGCGCATTTTGCAAGGAGGACAGCGAGATCATCGAGTTCAACAAGCGAAACGATCTGCTCAACTCCGCACAGCGTCTTGTCGGAAAGATATCGGCACTGCTCAATCCCCTGACATATGTTATCATCAATTTTGCCGTTCTGTTTCTGTTGTCAATCGGCGGAAAGCAGGTAAACTCGGGTGCTATCGAGCAGGGCGATCTTGTTGCGCTCTATAATTACATGTCGCAGATACTGATCGAGCTTATAAAGCTTGCCAATCTGATCGTTACCATCACCAAAGCCATCGCCTGCGCAAACAGAGTTTCGGCTGTACTTGCGATCGACGAGCCTGATGAGCACACATCCCCCGACCTTCCGTCAAGCTCCAAATCCTTTATTGAATTCAGAAACGTCTCGTTGACCTACAAAAATGCGTCAGACAAATCGCTTGACGGCATATCCTTTTCGGCAGAGCACGGCGAGACCATCGGCATAATCGGCGGCACGGGCTCGGGTAAGACCTCGCTTGTGAATCTGATACCGCATTTTTACGATTCTACCTGTGGTGAACTGCTTATTGACGGAAAGGATGTCAAGAGCTACGACACCGACCGTTTGCGTCACAGGGTCGGCTATGTAATGCAAAAAGCTCAGCTTTTTAAGGGAACGATAAGATCAAATCTTTGTCTTGCCGACAGGTACGCGACCGACAAAGAGCTTTGGGATGCCCTGAGGGTCGCACAGGCGGAGTCTTTTGTAAAAGAAAAAGGTGGTCTTGACGCACCCGTTGCGCAGGGAGGAAAGAATTTCTCGGGCGGACAGAGACAGCGACTGACGATCGCCCGTGCGCTCGTCGGTAATCCCGAGATACTGATCCTCGATGACAGCGCGTCGGCACTTGACTATGCGACAGACGCCGCTCTGCGTACATCGCTGAGGGCACTTCCCTACTCACCGACCGTGTTTATCGTTTCACAGCGTACATCCTCGCTAATGCACGCCGACAAGATCATCGTCCTTGACGACGGCGAGGCGGTCGGCATGGGAACCCACGACGAGCTTATGTCGAGCTGTGAGGTCTACCGCGAGATCTACTACTCGCAATATCCGAAAGAAGACGGGGAGGAGGATCGCAAATGAAAAAGAACATAAATAAAAGCCCCAAAGGCGGCTCATCGAGCATAAAAAAGGTTCTGCACTATGTCAAGAACTATCGCATATTGCTGATCTTGACCATTATTCTCGCCGCTGTTTCGGTATCTCTCACGCTCTATCTCCCCCTCCTGATAGGCGATGGCATAGATGCCATCGTTTCACGAGATAATGTTGATTTTGCGGCTGTATCTGACGTTATCGTAAAAAGTGCGATCATTATCATTGCCACGGCTGTCGCAGAGTGGCTGATGAACATCATCAACAACAAGATCTCATTCAACATAGTAAGAGATGTCAGAAAAGAGGCATTCAAGAAGATACAAAGTCTTCCGCTGTCCTATATCGACTCGCACCCCGCAGGCGATATAGTCAGCCGAGTGATCGCCGATGCCGATCAATTCGCCGACGGACTTTTGATCGGGTTTACACAGCTGTTCACCGGTGTGTTGACGATCTTCGGAACGGTGGGATTTATGATCTCGCAAAGCCTTGAGATCGCACTTATCGTCGTGATATTGACACCGCTTTCACTGCTTGTCGCAAAATTCGTCGCCGAGCGCACACATTCGATGTTCTTAAAGCAATCCGAAACGAGAGGCGAGCAGACAGCGTTTATCGAAGAGATGCTCGACGGGCAGAAGGTCTCGAAAGCGTTCTGCAAGGAGGCGGACAATCTCGAAAGGTTTGACGAGATCAACGGCAGACTTTCAAACTATTCGCTTCGTGCGACCTTCTTCTCATCAATAACAAACCCCTGCACTCGATTTGTAAACAATGTCGTGTACGCCGCAGTCGCGCTCGTCGGAGCACTGTCTGTCGTTTCGGCAGTTCAAAGCGGCAATCCCGAGCTTTTCTCGGTCGGTGCGCTCTCGGCACTTCTCTCATATGCCAACAAGTACACAAAGCCCTTCAACGAAATAACCGGCGTAATTACCGAGCTGCAAAATGCACTTGCGTGCGCGTCGAGGCTTTTTGACCTTATCGAAGAAACGCCGCAGACGCCCGATGCCGAGCGTGCGCGTGTTCTCACCCACGCAGACGGCAAGCTCGACCTCTCGGATGTGAGATTTTCCTACGATCCGCAAAAGGAGCTTATCAAGGATTTCAGCCTATCTGTAAAACCCGGGCAGATGGTCGCGATAGTCGGACCGACTGGATGCGGCAAAACGACGCTTATCAATCTTCTCATGAGATTTTACGATGTAAACGACGGCTCGATCTCGGTCGACGGGCACGACATCCGCAGTTACACAAGGCACAGTCTGCGAGCAAGCTACGGAATGGTACTCCAGGAGACATGGCTCAAATCGGGGACTATCCGCGAAAACATCCTAATGGGCAGACCCGACGCCACCGACGACGAGGTGATCGCCGCCGCGAAGGCCGCCCACTCGCACAGCTTTATAAAGCGTCTGCCAAACGGCTATGACACGCAGATCGGTGAGGACGGCGGTATGCTCTCTCAGGGACAAAAGCAACTTCTCTGCATAACGAGAATTATGCTCTGTCTGCCGCCCATGCTGATCCTCGACGAGGCGACATCCTCTATCGATACGAGAACCGAGATGAAGATACAGGACGCCTTTGCCGAGCTGATGAAGGGACGCACCTCGTTCATCGTCGCGCACAGGCTCTCGACGATAAGATCGGCTGATATCATTCTCGTGATGAAGGACGGCAACATCATCGAACAAGGCGATCACAAAACGCTCCTCGAAAAGGGCGGATTCTATGCCGATCTTTGGATGAGCCAATTCAAGCGTTGAAAATTATCCGAAAAAGCGTTTTTTACACAGATTGTTCACAAACAAGGTGTATAATATAAGCACAAAGATTTGAAAGGACAAATAAAATGGCAAAGTTAGTAAGATCCGAAAAATTCAGCGGCGTTGAAGGTCCGGTCGTAACGATCGTAATGGACGGCGTCGGCATCGCTCCCGCAGGTCCCGGCAACGCGGTATCGCGTGCAAACACTCCCACACTTGACAAGCTCATGGCAAACTATCCTTGTGTTCAGCTTAAGGCACACGGAACGGCAGTCGGGCTTCCCTCGGATGACGATATGGGCAACTCGGAGGTCGGACACAACGCACTCGGCGCAGGACAGGTGTTCGCACAGGGAGCAAAGCTTGTTTCGAACTCGATCGAATCGGGCAAGATGTTCGCCTCGACCACATGGCAGGAGGTTACATCGAATGTCAAAACAAATGAATCAACCCTGCATTTCATCGGACTTTTCTCGGACGGCAACGTCCACTCACACATAGATCACTTAAAGGCGATGATCTCCCACGCCAAAGAGGACGGCGTGAAAAAGGTGCGCGTACACATCCTGCTTGACGGCAGAGATGTCGGCGAGACCTCCGCGCTCGATTACGTTCGCCCGTTCGAGGCGTTCCTTGACTCCCTGCGTGATGAGGGCTTTGATGTCTGCATCGCATCGGGCGGTGGTCGAATGAAGATCACCATGGACCGCTATGAAGCAAACTGGGCAATGGTCGAGGAGGGGTGGAAGACCCACGTACTCGGCATGGGCAGATATTTTGACTCTGCCGAGGATGCGATCACGACCTATCGTGCCGAGACAGGGGTGATCGACCAGGATCTTCCCGCATTTGTTATCGCAAAAGACGGAAAGCCCGTCGGAACCATCGAGGACGGCGACAGTGTTGTCTTCTACAACTTCCGCGGTGACCGTGCGATCGAGATATCGAAGACCTTTGATGCAGGCGACGATTTTGACAAATTCGACAAGATCAGATCTCCCAAGGTATATTACGCGGGAATGCTCGAATACGACGGCGACCTGCACATTCCGAAGCACTATCTTGTAAATCCGCCCGAGATCACAAACACAATGGGCGAATATATGGCTGACACCGACATTCCCGTCGCGGCTATCTCCGAGACGCAGAAATACGGTCACGTTACCTACTTCTGGAACGGCAACCGCTCGGGCAAGTTCTCCGATCAGCTTGAGGTCTATATCGAAAAGCCGTCGGATGTTATTCCCTTCGAACAGCGTCCGTGGATGCAGTGTGCCGAGATCACCGATGCGATGATCGAGCTTGTCTCGTCGGGCAAATACAAATTCATCCGCGTAAACTATCCCAACGGCGACATGGTCGGTCACACCGGCAATATCGACGCAACGATCATCTCGCTTGAGGCACTTGACCTCCAGCTTGCAAGGCTTCTCCCGATAATCGACAAGATGCACGGCGCGGCTATCATCACAGCCGATCACGGAAACTCGGACGAGATGTACGAGCTTGACAAAAAGACGGGCGAGCCCAAGAAGAACAAGGACGGCTCGTACAAGGCAAAGACAAGCCATACGCTAAATCCCGTTCCCTGCATCATCTATGACAATTTCTCGGCCGATCGCTACAGCGTAAAGACAGACGCGAAATTCGGACTTTCGAATGTTGCCGCAACGACCGTAAATCTCATGGGCTACGAAGCACCCGACATGTGGGACGAGAGCATTATTGAGTTAAAATAAGACCAGTTATTGATCGACCGAGATATATGTCTCGGTCGATTTTCAGGTAAGAAGATCGGAACATTCTCGCCCGCGACGAAAATAGATTTTATTATAGTGGGCAGTTGTTTTATTTTTTTGCCGAAAATTTTTACTTTTTTTCGCGATTTCTATTGCAAAAATGAAAATAATATGTTATAATAGGTGCGATCTTTATCGAACGATAGAAATTATACAATAACTTTCGTAAAAGGGAGTAACCGACGGGATCTTCCCGTGTCTACGGCGTCAATACGGCATCGCCCGCTTTGGACTTAAATGGTAAGACTTTTATCGAGGAGCATCGACATCGACGCCTCGATAAAGGTCTTTTTTTAAGAAAAAAACGGAGGAAAAACATGGACTTTTTCGAATTTTTCAGCGGTGTACTCTCAAATCCCATGCTTGCGGTGTCGACCCTGCTCACGCTCGGCGTCATCCTTGTCAACGGATGGACGGATGCGCCGAACGCCATTGCCACTTGCGTTTCAACGCGTGCGATAGGCGTCAGACCTGCGATAATCATGGCGGCGATCTTCAATTTTCTCGGAGTTCTCGTCATGACATCGATCAATGCCTCGGTAGCGTTTACCATATACAATATGGTCGATTTCGGAGGCGACTCGCATCTTGCGCTGATAGCACTTTGTGCGGCGATGGCGGCGATAGTCATATGGGCTACCGTGGCATGGTATTTCGGCATACCGACCAGCGAGAGCCACGCTCTGATCGCGGGGATATCGGGAGCGGCTGTCGCTATTCAAAACAGCTTCTCGGGCATCAACGGCGGCGAATGGATCAAGGTCATATACGGCATCCTGCTTTCGACTCTGCTCGGATTCGTGCTCGGATTTTTGTCTTCGAAGCTGACTGTTCTGATATTCAAGAACAAGAACAGACTGAAATCGGAGAGATTTTTCTCGGGTGCGCAGGTCGCGGGCGGTGCGGCTATGGCATTCATGCACGGTGCGCAGGACGGTCAGAAATTCATGGCAATATTTCTGCTCGGCGCGGCTATGGCGAATGGTCAGGGTAACGCAACCGCCTTTGACGTTCCGATATGGCTGATGGTTCTTTGCTCACTGGTGATGGGACTCGGTACATCGATCGGCGGATACAGAATAATCAAATCGGTCGGCATGGACATGGTCAAGTTAAAGCCATATCAAGGCTTTGCCGCCGACTTTTCGGCAACACTATGTCTGCTGTTATCCTCGCTTACCGGCATTCCCGTAAGCACCACTCACACGAAGACCACCGCGATCATGGGTGTCGGAGCAGCGCGACGGATATCGAATGTCAACTGGAGCGTTGTCAAGGATCTCGTCCTGACATGGGTATTCACCTTCCCCGGGTGCGGACTTCTCGGATTCGGAATGGCGAAGCTGTTCCTTATGATATTTGCGTAAAATTATCTTATTTTTCTTATTGAACGAAAAGGAGCAAAAAAATGGCTAAGAAGAACAACAATTACTTTGAACTGATAAAAACGCAGGCATCCCACTGCGTTGAGGCATCCGATCTGCTCGAAGGCATTCTTGCAGGCTTTGAGGCGGCGCGCATCGACGAGTACAGGACGAAAATACACGCCATCGAGCACAACGCGGACGGCGTCCGTCACGACATTATGAGCAAGCTCTCGACCGAGTTTATCACCCCGATCGATCAAGAGGACATTCTGCGTCTTATTCAGATCATTGACGACATCACCGATGCGCTTGACGAGGTCGTACTTGACATTTACATGTACTGTGTGGACAAGATACCCTCTCACGCAGTCGACCTCTCGCACAAGGTCAACGAATGTGTCCATGCTCTCCTTGATGCGGCATCCGAACTGAAAAACTTCAAAAAGCCCGATCTTCTCCGCGAAAAGCTCATAAAGATCAATGATATCGAGAGCGATGCGGATGATCTTTACACTGCCGCAATACACGAGCTGTTTGCAAAGAAAACAGACGTCGGAGCCGTGATCGGCACAAAGGCGATCTACGATGCGCTTGAGGAATGCTGTGACCTTTGCGAGCATGCATCCGACGTCATCGAACAGGTCATAATCAAAAACACCTAATACTAAGGAAGTGCAAATCAAATCATGGCAGATCTTTTTTCAAATGTATTAAATGTCACATGGCAGCAAGCGGTAATGTGGGCGATCGGCGCGATACTCATATTCCTTGCGATAAAATTTGACATGGAGCCGACTCTCCTGCTTCCGCTCGGATTCGGCACGATCCTCGTAAATCTTCCCCTTTCGGGTGCTGTCGGACCCGAGGGACCGATCGATGTACTGTTTAACGCAGGCATAGCAAACGAGCTTTTTCCGCTGCTCCTCTTTGTCGGCATCGGTGCAATGATCGACTTTGAACCGCTCCTGACCAACCCGAAGCTTATGATCTTCGGTGCCGCCGCGCAGTTCGGCATCTTCTTCACGATCGGGCTTGCATCCCTGCTCGGCTTTGACATCAAGGACGCGGCATCGATCGGCATCATCGGTGCGGCAGACGGACCGACATCGATATTTGTCGCACAGACGCTCGGCTCGAAATATGTCGGTGCGATCATGGTCGCCGCATACTCATACATGGCGCTCGTTCCGATCATACAGCCGCCTGTCATCAAGCTCCTCACAACAAAGAAGGAGCGGCTGATCAGAATGCCCTACAAGCCGAAATCGGTATCGAAGCTCACAAAGATCCTGTTCCCGATAATCATCACGGTCATCGCGGGACTTGTATCTCCGCAGAGCGTGGCTTTGGTCGGATTTTTGATGTTCGGCAACCTCATTCGCGAGTGTGGTGTGCTTGACGCGCTTTCCGAGACCGCTCAGAAGGTTCTTGCAAATCTGATCACGCTGTTCCTCGGTCTGACGATCTCGACCAAGATGCAGGCAGATGCGTTCCTCACGAAAGAGACACTCATAATAATCGGTCTCGGGCTTATCGCCTTTATCTTCGACACCGCAGGCGGTGTTTTGGTCGCTAAATTTATCAATCTGTTCCTGCCGAAGGACAAAAAGATGAACCCCATGATCGGTGCGGCAGGCATATCGGCATTCCCCATGTCGGCGCGTGTCGTTCACAAGATGGGTCAAAAGGAAGACAACCAGAACTTCCTTCTCATGCACTCGATCGGCGTAAACGTATCCGGACAGATCGCATCGGTCATCGCAGGCGGACTTGTTCTGTCGATGGTTGAGAAAATGCTTTAATAAGGAGGATCTGACACATGCATCTTGATATAGAAAAATTCATGAAAGCGCTTCCCGTTATGGGCAACGGATTCCTCGGAGTCTTTATTGTAACGGCAGTAATAATCCTGTCGGTCATCATACTTCGCGAGCTGACAAAGCCGCGCAGGTAATAACCAAAGAGTCTTCCCGCACCGAATGATGGCATTCGGCGCGGGAAGACTTTGTTTTCGGACAAAAAAGTTTAGAAATTATAAAAAAAGACTTGAAATGAAGACAGAAATATGGTAAAATTAAAGGGTCGGCAGATGTTGACCCTTATTATTTTTCTCGGTCGGCAAAAAACCAAGGAGACTCGCAGAATGCGTTTATTTAATAAATCATCAAACACACAAAAAAGTACAATGATCAGGCGTGCGGGAGCGATGATCATTGCTACGGTAACACTGTTTTCCGCCGTGGCGATCGCCCTGCCGATACTGACAAGAGAGGGCAAAGAGAGCATTCCCGAAAGCAGCATACACAACTCGGCAGAGGCGGTCGACATCGGAGAGATCACCTACGCACTCGACGATTACGGAAATCTCATGTCGAACGAAAAAGACGGCGATTTTCATGTAATCGCACAAATATCTGCAAGCTCGATCTGCTATGACGGAGAGGACTTTATCTGCGTCGGGCGTGACGGATCGATATTCAAGGTCACCCCCGACGGACAAAACTCCGAGCTGCTCTTTGCCTCGGCGCAAGCGGACGGTCCGCTTGTCCTTTGCGGAGATGACATCTGGTACAAATCGGGCGATCGACTCATGCACACATCGGGCGGAGAATATCCGACCTGCGAGACGGTGCTTGACAATTTTGCGTCGCTTTGCATGTCAAATGACGACGAGCTTGTTCTCTACGCGGACAACCCCGACTACATAACCGAGCCAAACGGCGGCGAATTTGACTATGAGGGCAAGAACGACCAATATGTGAGCTATCTTTACTCGATCGACTCTTCCCTGCTTATCGAGTTCGACGAAAATCTTGAGTCTGACGGAAACGCACTCTATCTGCCCGAATTTGCGGACACGACATCGGCGGCGACCATCAACGGAGTTTCATTTCCGTTTGCCGACTATCCGGTCGGTTCGTTCTTCACCAAAAACGGGAAATCATGCACATGTCACAATCAAGGAATATGTGTTGCATCTCCTGCGCGATGCAACTGCATGAGATATTATCCGACAGGAGTCAAGGCGACCTGCAAGGTCGACCTGCTTTCATCGCAGTGCTATGGTTTTGCGAGATTTTGTCAATGGCGCGCCTACGGCTATCACGATGCTGAGGCTAAAAAGTTCTACAATGCTTTCGGCGGAACGCTGAGTGCGGGCAGATGGACTGCGAACACCATAAAGGAAATATTTACAACAGCCGGACCGGGCGGACATCTGCGCACCGGTAGCGGACACTCGCTCTTTGTAATGCAGGTCAGCTCGACAGGCTTTATCACCTACGAATGCAACATGTCGCAGACAGGCAAGAACTGCATAATCTACACGCGTACATGGACTTGGGATTCCTTCCACAGTCGCTACGGCTCGCGTGCAATGCTCTATTACAACATGCCGAAGGACATTGACACCTCGGGCGGAGTTGTGAGCGGCGATGATCTGACCCCCGGAACGTATCAGACGCTTGCCGACATTCTCAACATGAGAGAGTTGCCGACAACGTCTTCAGCCATAATATGCACCATCCCGAACGGAACGGTGCTTACCGTGACCGAGATACTCAAGGTCGGAAATTATTACTGGGGCAAAACATCCTACAACGACAAAGAGGGTTGGGTACGGCTTGACTATGCCGTTCCGATATCGGGACGCGTGACATCGATCAAGATAACCTCGCCTCCTTCAAAGACGAACTATTTCGTCGGCGACACGTTTGACACATCGGGACTCGAGGTGACCGCATATTTCTCGGACGGCACATCGGTCGTTATTGACGGTTACACTTGCACCGGGTACAACATGTCAAGAGCGGGAGACTACACCGTTCGCGTATCGGCGAGCGGATATTCGGACACATTCAAAATAACAGTCAAATTGAAAATGATCTATCCGACGTCGGTATCGCTCGATGTTTCGGACAAGGTATCGATCAAGGGAGACAGCATACAGCCGACAGTCACGATCCTGCCGTCGGACGCAACGCAAAGAAAGCTTGTCTGGACATCAAGTGATGAGAGTGTCGCCGTGGTATCCGAGTCCGGGCAGGTCACGATCGGCGGGGTCGGACGGACTATCATCACGGTCACGACCGAGAACGATCTGACAGCAAGCTTTTCGATACTCTCGATAGAGATGCCGAATGATACAGAGTGGTCGGTCGACGCTGAGGGCAATCCCCTGCCCGCCCTGCCCGACGGTATCGATCCGCAGGACTATTCGATCAGATACAGAACCAAAAAGAGCGACGGCACCTTCTCCGAGTGGGTATATTCCGCGATCCCGAGCGGACTGGATGCCGAGATCGAATGCCAATTCCGTTCATTCACGATGACATTCATCTCTGACGGAAAGGACATATACGATCCGCAGGCGGTCGATGTTAACACATACATCGACATAAGCAAATACACGCTTTCAAAGGACGGATATATCTTTGCGGGGTGGTTTAAGACCAATCGCGCCGCGCTGGCACTTGACAGATCGGAGGCGGTCGGCAAAGAGGTGAAGATCACGGGCGACCTGACGCTTTATGCAGGTTGGATCGAGATCGGCAAGATAAATCTCGACCCGTCCGACAAGCTTGACCAAAGCGGCACTCTCGAGGGACTTTCATCGGCAGGTGTCGGTGTTCGCGCCGACGGTCAATCGACCGGCATGCGTTTTTACACAAGAGTGAACCGCTCACTGCTTTTGGACATTGCCAAGCTTCACTCCGACAACTCCCTGCCAAACGATCTTTCCTGCACATCGAAGGGTATCGGCTACGGAACTGTCGTCATTATGCGATCCGCACTTTCGGGAGAGCTCAAAAAAGGAAGTGCGACTACCGCCTATCTGAGCAGCAAGAAGGCACTGATCGTCCCCGCGGCAAACAGCATTTACGAATATGACACATACATCGTATACACAGCCCTTGTAAACGGATACGAGAGCAAATATTATGACACCGATTTTGTCGCGCGACCGTACATCACATACAAGGATGCAAACGGATTTGAGCACACATATTATTTCACCGCGACAGGCGATGAGGCAGTCGGCGGCGGCATCGTCGCAAATCTTCATGAGGTTGCCGATATCGCATACGCATCAGGCGACGCGCTCGAGAAGCGCATGATCGAGGACTACATTTACTCGAGGTACGCATCCTGAGGGCGAGAAAGGAAAACAAATGAGAACGGTTATAAAGGTAGGGACGTCAACGCTGGCGCATCCCTCCGGCAACATAAACATACGCAGATTCGAGAGCCTTTGCAAGGTCATCAGCGATCTGAAAAACTCGGGGCAGGAGATCGTCCTTGTATCGTCGGGAGCTATTGCCATGGGCATGGGCAAACTGAAATTTGCCGAGCGTCCGACCGACATTCCAACAAAGCAGGCTGCCGCCGCTGTCGGTCAATGCGAGCTTATGGACAGCTACGAGAGGATATTTGCAAGCTACAATCACACAACGGCGCAGATACTCATCACGGGTGCCGATCTTACATCAGACGAGCGCAGGCAGAATTTCCACAACACGGTATTCAGGCTTCTTGAGCTTTCGGTACTGCCGATAATCAACGAGAACGACACGGTTGCCACCGACGAGATTTCGGTCGGCGACAATGACAGTCTTGCCGCCATCGTCGCACGCTCGCTGTCAGCCGATCTGCTTATACTTTTATCCGACATTGACGGACTCTACACTGCCGATCCGCATTTTGACAAAGAGGCAAGGATCATAGATCGGGTCACCGAGATCACGCCGGAGATCATCGCGCTTGCGGGCGGCTCGGGAGGAAAGCTCGGCACGGGCGGCATGGCAACAAAGCTTCACGCCGCGCAGATAACGACGGCATCCGGCATTCCGATGATAATCGCAAACGGAGAGCGACCCGAGATCCTCTATGACATATTCGAGGGCAAAAAAGTCGGAACATATTTCGAAGGTTCTCGAAAGGAGCAGATCTGATGACTACGAGTGAAATAATATCCGCCGCCAAAAGTGCGGCACCGTCTATCGCGGCGCTCACATCTGCCGAGAAAGACAAGGCACTTTGTCTCATGGCTGATGCAGTATTGGCAAAAATGGACGAGATACTGTCGGCAAATGCCGCCGATCTCGACGCGGCGCGTGATCATCTGTCATCGGCGATGATCGACAGGTTGACGCTGACCGATCAGAGGATCGCCGACATGGCAAACGGCATACGCGCACTTACAAAGCTTCCCGACCCTGTCGGGCGTGTGACAGAGAGTCGCGTGCTCGAAAACAATTTACAGCTCGAAAAGCGGACAGTTCCCTTGGGGCTTGTCGCGATCATATACGAGAGCCGACCGAACGTCACGTCGGATGCCGCGGCACTCTGCATAAAATCAGGAAATGCCTGCCTTTTGCGAACGGGCAGAGATGCCATCCGCTCGTCGGGCGCGATAGTTTCCGCAATGCGGCAGGGGCTTCGGGCGGCAGAGATACCGACCGATGCGATCTGCCTCATTGAGGACACCGATCACCGATCGGCTGATGAGATAATGCAGGCGGTCGGGTATGTCGACCTTTTGATACCGAGAGGCGGTGCGGGACTGATATCAGCCTGCGTAAGAGGTGCAAAAGTTCCCGTACTTCAAACGGGAACGGGCATATGTCACATTTACGTTGACAAGGATGCCGACATCGAAAAGGCACTTGACATTGTTGAAAACGCCAAAACGAGCAGACCGTCGGTATGCAACGCCGCCGAGGTCTGCCTTGTCCACCGCGGCATCGCAGATCGCTTTTTGCCAAGGCTCAAAGAACGGCTTGTTGACAGGCGAGCATCCGCATCCCTTCCTTGTGTCGAGTTAAGGCTTGACGAGGCGGCGCATAAAGTGATCGACGGAGTACCTGCGAGCGAGCGTGATTTTGACACCGAATTTCTTGACTACATTTTGGCGGTCAAGGTCGTCGATTCGGTAAAAGACGCGACAGATCACATCGCCGCGCATTCGACCGGACATTCGGAGGCGATCGTAACCGAGGATGCAAAAGCCGCAGAGCAGTTTGTTAATGCGGTCGACAGTGCCGCCGTATATGTAAACGCATCAACGAGATTCACCGACGGCGGACAGTTCGGGCTTGGTTGCGAAATGGGAATATCGACGCAGAAGTTGCATGCACGCGGTCCCGTCGGGCTCTGCGAGCTGACATCATACAAATACGTAATTCACGGAAACGGACAGACACGCAAATAAAACGGAGGGCTTATGGAAAACAACGGACACGAGTGGGTCAAATATGAGCTTGGTGTGATCGGAGTCGGTAACATGGGCGCGGCACTTGCGAGAGCGGCGGCGAGGGTAACAAAGTCGATCATTCTTTCCAACAGAACAAAAAGCAAAGCAGAGGCTCTCGCGGGCGAGTTATCGGTCGCATCAGGTGACAATGCCGCGGTCGCGCACTCATCGAGCATGATAATGCTCGGTGTAAAGCCGTCCATGATCTCGGGTGTGATATCCGATATCTCACCGATACTTTCGAAAAGGGCTTGTCGCGGCGAGAAGTTCTGTCTTGTCAACATGGCGGCGGGAGTGACGATATCTGACATAGAAAGCATGCTGACCTCAACAAAAACGCCCATCATCAGGATGATGCCGAACACACCCGTATCGATCGGTCAGGGCGTGATCCTTCGTGCCTGCAACGAGTCGGGAGCGGAGTACATTGCCGATTTTGACAGACTTTTTGGACAAAGCGGCAAGATCGTCGATCTTGACGAAAAGCTATTTGACGCAGGGGGCGCGATATCCGGCTGTTCGCCTGCATTTGTCGACATTTTTATGGATGCGCTTGCAGAGGGCGGCGTTCGGAGCGGTCTGCCGAGGGCACTTGCCGAAGAGCTTGCCGAGCAGACGGTTTTGGGCAGTGCGGCACTTGCGCTTGAGAGCAAAATGCACCTTTGCGCGCTCCGTGATGCGGTCTGCTCACCCGGCGGGAGCACGATCGAGGGCGTTTCGGTCCTCGAAAAGTCAGCATTCAGAGCGACTGTATCCGATGCGGTAGTAGCATCAAAGAAGCGTTCATCCGAGCTTTTTAAGAAGTAAGCCGACAAAGTACAGGCATCCGTGAGTCTTCACTCACGGATATCTGTGTTTTATATACTTTTTTGAAAAATAATAAAAAGTTTACAAATTGTTCTGCCGCAAAACAGGCGTTGTATGATATAATAAGATGATATACTATTGACTGCGAAAGGGGTCTGCTTCAATGATAATACTCGGAATAGATCCCGGCATCGCGATCGTCGGATACGGCGTGATCGAATACAAAAATTCGCGTTTTCGTACGCTTGCGTTCGGCGCGATCCAAACACCGGCGCACACGCCTGTCGAGTCGCGGCTTTTGCAGATCAAAAAAGAGCTTTGCGAGATAATTGATCTGTATCATCCCGATGCGATGGCGGTTGAGGAGCTCTTTTTCAACACCAACGCAACGACCGGCATAATCGTCGCCGAGGCGAGAGGGGTCATACTGCTGTCAGCCGCCGAAAAAGGGGTCGAGGTATTCGAGTACACTCCTCTTCAGGTAAAGCAGTCGGTCGTCGGCTACGGAAAAGCGACAAAAACGCAGGTCATGCTGATGGTCAAGACATTTTTATCGCTCACAAACGCGCCAAAGCTTGATGACACCTGTGACGCACTTGCGATAGCTATCTGCCACGCCCACACGGGAGGCAGCAGGCTGAGAGAATATTACAATCTGAAATAACGAGAAGATCAACCGACAACGGCAAAAAGTGGAGGCTTTTTCATGTATTATTACATTTCGGGAACACTTGCAGAGCTTTCGACATCGATGGCGGTCATAGACGCGGGCGGTGTCGGATACATGCTGAGCATATCATCAAATACGCTCGGTCGCCTTTCGGGTAAAGAGGGCGAATTTGTAAAGCTATTCACCTATTTTTCGGTCCGCGAGGATGCCATGGAGCTTTTCGGCTTTGCCGACGAGGACGAAAAGAAAGCCTTTGAACTGCTTATATCGGTATCCGGCGTCGGTCCTAAGGCGGCGCTTGCCGTTTTATCGGTGTTGACCCCCGACCGACTGTCGGGTGCTGTCATATCGGGTGACACGAAGCTAATATGCAAGGCGAACGGCGTCGGCAAAAAGATCGCCGAGAGGATCGTCCTTGAGCTGAAGGACAAGGTGTCAAAGGTGCTCGGTACACCAAATGCCGAAGTCGGCACTGCTCGTGGCGCACTCTCGGAGGAGCCGGTCGGAACATCGGCTGTAGCGGATGCGCACGCCGCGCTTATGGTTCTCGGATACACGCGTGCCGAGGCAAATTATGCGCTTGAAACGCTTGACCAAACGCTTGATGCCGAAAGTCTGATACGCGAGGGTCTAAAGAGGCTCATGAAGGGCTGATAACCATCGAAAGGACGGTTTCATCAAATAATGGAAGATTTTGAACTTGACAACCGAATGCTCTCCGCCGAATACACGGAAAACGACACCGACACGGAAACCACACTGCGTCCGCAACGTTTATCCGAATACATCGGTCAGGAAAAAGCGAAAGAAAACTTGAAAATATATATAGAGGCGGCTCGAATGCGCGGCGACATGCTCGACCATGTTCTTCTTTACGGACCGCCCGGTCTGGGTAAAACAACGCTCTCTGCGATCATTGCCGCAGAGATGAACGTAAACATAAGGATAACATCCGGACCCGCGATCGAGAAAGCGGGCGATCTTGTTGCCCTGCTCACGAACCTGCAGGAAAACGACATACTTTTCATAGACGAGATACACCGTCTGCCAAGGCTGGTCGAGGAGGTCCTCTACCCTGCCATGGAAGACTTTGAGATAGACATAATCATAGGAAAGGGTCCTGCGGCAAGATCATTTCGCATGAAGCTTCCGCATTTTACTCTGATCGGCGCAACGACGCGTGCAGGACAATTATCGACCCCTCTGCGCGACAGATTCGGAGTGGTCTTAAAGCTTGAGCTTTACAACGCCGACGAGCTTGCGCGTATCGTCACGAGATCGGCGAAAATACTCGAGTTCAACATAACCGAGGACGGTGCGAGGCAGATCGCCCTTTGCTCACGCGGAACACCGAGAATTGCCAACAGGCTGTTAAAGCGAGTTCGCGATTTTGCGCAGGTCAAGGGCAAAGGCATAATCGACGGCGAAATCGCGAAATACGCTCTTACCGCACTCGAGATCGATGAGCTCGGACTTGACAGCGTTGACAGACGGATGCTCGAAACGATCATAAAGCTGTACGGCGGCGGTCCTGTCGGACTTGAGACCCTATCAGCTACGGTGGGCGAGGAATCGGTCACCATCGAGGATGTTTACGAGCCTTATCTCATGCAGATAGGGTTTTTATCGCGAACTCCGCGAGGAAGATGTGCGACAAGGCTCGCTTACGAGCATCTCGGGATGGAATACAGACCCGCAGGCGCAAATTCAGAGCAGGTCGGGCTTTTTGACGCCGACGGCACGAACGAATGAAACACTAAAGAAGGACACGAACACAGATGTTTATTTCCGATAAATGGACAGACTATGAGCTGATCGACAGCTCGGACGGCAAGCGACTCGAGAGGTGGGGGAAATACACGCTCATCCGTCCCGATCCGCAGGTCATATGGAAGGATTGCGGACGCTCGCCACTTTGGAAACGTGCAAATGCTTCATACAGCAGATCGAGCGGTGGCGGCGGTCATTGGAACGGTACCGAACGCTTGCCTGAGGAATGGGTCATCGGCTACGAGGGACTCGGGCTGAAATTTAAGATAAAACCGATGGGATTTAAGCACACGGGGCTCTTTCCCGAGCAGGCGGTCAACTGGGAATGGTTTTCCGAGCTGATAAAAAATGCGGGGAGACCGATCAAGCTTTTAAATCTTTTCGCCTACACCGGAGGTGCGACCCTTGCCGCCGCAAAGGCAGGGGCATCGGTCACTCATGTCGATGCGGCTCGCGGCATTGTTGCAAAGGCAAGAGAAAACGCCGCACTCTCGGGTTTGTCGGACGCGCCGATAAGATGGATCGTTGACGACTGTCAGAAATTTATCGAACGCGAAATTCGCCGCGGAAACAAATACGATGCGATAATAATGGACCCTCCCTCATATGGTAGAGGTCCGACGGGCGAGATATGGAAGCTCGAGGACAACATTTACGAATTTGTAAAGCTTTGCTCGGGCGTTCTTTCGTCCGATCCGCTGCTTGTACTGATCAATTCATACACCACCGGTCTTTCGGCATCTACGATGGGATATGTACTCCAAGCGGCTTTTGCTGACAGATTTGACGGTACGGTCGACTGCGACGAGGTCGGGCTGCCCGTTTCCGAGCGAGGACTGATACTTCCCTGCGGTGCCGCCGCAAGATGGACACCGAAAAGATGATCCAAGCAAAAAAGGAGCTTGGCGATATGCACAACGAAAAAACAGATAAAAATACAGACAAGAATATGCTTCACACGCCGTACATTGAGATAAAAGACCTCTGTTTTCACTACACGGACGATGAGGACAGACCGATCGAGGTCTTGAAGGGTCTCGATCTCACCATCGAGAAGGGGTCGTTTACCGCGGTACTCGGGCGAAACGGATCGGGAAAATCTACACTTGCAAGACTTTTATCGCTCATACTCGAGCCGAGCTCGGGCGAGATCACGGTAAACGGCATAAAATGCAGTCCCGAAATGACCGACGAGGATATTATCAAGGTCAGACGCTCACTCGGAATGGTTTTTCAAAATCCCGACAATCAGCTCGTGGCTACCGTCGTTGAAGAAGACGTGGCGTTTGGCCCCGAAAATCTCGGTATTGAGCCACACGAGATACGCCGCCGTGTCGAGGATGCTCTCGCGGCTGTCGGCATGACCGAATACGCACGTCACGCGCCGTCAAAGCTGTCGGGCGGTCAGAAACAGCGCATAGCGATAGCGGGCGTTATTGCGATGATGCCCGACTGCATAATATTTGACGAATCCACCGCGATGCTTGACCCACTCGGCAGATCTGATGTAATGAAGATCATGCAAAGGTTGAACCGCGAGAACGGTATGACGATAATAACGATCACGCATAATATGGACGAGGCGATCCTTACCGATCGTGTGATCGTCCTCGATGACGGCAGGATTTCCCTTGACGGCACACCGAGCGAGATCTTCACAAAGGTCGACGAGCTTCACGCGATGGGGCTTGCGGTTCCGCAGGCGAGCGAGCTTATACACAAGCTTCGTGCGTCAGGAGCAAAGCTTCCCGACGGGATAATATCAGAGGCAGCTGCCGTCGATGCCATTGCGGCTCTTCTTGACGTAAACTGCCAGCATATTTAACAAAAGACTATAATAAAGGCATTAAAATGCGAAAGAAACAAGAAAAAGACACAAAACAGATACAGAACTCTACCGATGCCGCGCATGAGCGCAACAGCGAAAGCATTATAGAGCTGTGCGGAGTAAGCTACAGCTACGGCAAAGACACGGTCTTTTACAAAAAGGCTGTCGATGATCTGACATTGTCGATCAGGCGGTCGAGCGTCACGGGAATAATCGGGCACACGGGTTCGGGCAAGTCGACGCTTGTCCAAATGATGTGCGGACTTCTTCGTCCCGATGAAGGCAAGGTCTATCTCGACGGAGAGGACATTTTTTTGGACAAAAAGAAGCTTCAAAGTGTAAGATTCCGTGTAGGGCTTGTTTTTCAATATCCCGAATATCAGCTTTTTGACGAGACGGTCGCACGCGACATAGCATTCGGTCCGAAGAACCAAGGGCTGTCGGAGGAAGAGATCGATCAAAGAGTTAAAGAGGCGGCGGCATTCGTTCGTCTTGAACCCGAGCTTATGGAAAAATCTCCGTTTGAACTTTCGGGCGGTCAAAAAAGACGCGCGGCGATAGCGGGAGTTATTGCGATGCGTCCCGAGGTGCTCATACTTGACGAGCCTGCCTCCGGGCTTGATCCGATCGGACGCGAGACTGTTTTTTCGGGACTGCTGGAATACAGAGAAAAAACAGGTGCGACTGTGATTATTGTCAGTCACTCGATGGAAGACATGGCGCGCTACAGCGACGACATAATCGTCATGAACGGCGGCAGGCTTGCCATGACAGGAAGCAAGGCGGAGATCTTTTCGAGGGCTGATACGCTTTGCTCCATGGGGCTTGACATACCGCAGGTCAGCTCGATCATGCTTAAGCTGAGACGTCGCGGATATCCTATATCGCAAGGGATATTCACAGTCGAGGATGCCGAGCGCGAGATCCTGCGTCTTCTTTCGAAGGGAGGTCACGAGCATGCTTAAGGACATCACACTGGGGCAATATTTTCCGGGAGACTCTCCCCTGCACCGACTTGATCCCCGAATGAAGATCATACTCGCGATCTACTATATTGTCATAATTTTTCTGGCGAAAGATATCGTAACCGTCGGCGTGATCACACTTTTGGGGTTCATTCTTGCACCGATCGGGCGTATACCGATAAAGACTCTGCTCAAATCCCTGAAACCGCTTCGTTTTATTCTGATTTTCACTGCGATACTGAACATTTTCCTTCACAAGGGTGAAACCGCGATCTTTGAGTTTGGGATCATACACATATACGCGGAGGGTATTGTCTATGCCCTGCTGATTGCGCTAAGGCTTGTCGCACTGCTGATCGGAACAAGCATGATACTCACATACACGACCTCACCGAGTGCTCTGACCGATGCGATCGATCAGCTTTTGTCGCCGCTCAAGGTGTTCCACATCCCGGTTCACGACTTTGCCATGATGATGACGATCGCACTTCGCTTTATTCCGACGCTCGTTGACGAGACCGATCAGATAATGACGGCACAGAAGGCAAGAGGTGCGGATTTCGAAACAGGGTCGCTTGTATCAAGAGCAAGGGCTTTGCTTCCGATCTTTATTCCGCTTTTCGTATCATCGGTTCGCCATGCAGGTGAGCTTGCGACGGCGATGGAATGCCGCTGTTACATCGGAGGCGAGGGCAGAACGCGAATGAACAAGCTTCATTTTCATGCGTCCGACTTTGTCGCGCTTATTCTCATGAGTTTGCTTTGCGCGGGCGTTGTGTTCATGCGCTATCTGCCGATGCCCGAAATAATCTGCTTTTAACAGGGCAATCACACCGTCTTGAGGAGAGAAATACATGAAAAAGCTGTTATTTACGATATCTTATGTCGGGACGAATTTTCACGGCTTTCAGGTACAGCCAAAGCTAAGAACGGTTCAAGGTGTCTTTCAAGATGCCGCGGAAAAGCTATTTGGCAAAAAACTTCTCATTACCGGCTGTTCGCGGACCGATGCCGGGGTTCACGCGCTGATGTTTTGTCTGACAGCCGAGGCAGCATGTGGCGGTGATGTCTGCAACATACCGCCCGAGCGCATTCCTTTGGCGATAGCACCCTATCTGCCGCCCGATCTTGCGGTTTTATCGGCGATGGAGGTTTCGGACGATTTTCACGCACGCTATGATGTATTGTACAAAGAGTACATGTATCTTATCCTGTCCCGTCCGACGAGAGACCCATTTCTTGTGGGGCGTGCGACGCACCATCCGACAAGGCTCGACGACGAACTTATGAACCGTGCGGCGAAAAAATTTATCGGAAAGCATGATTTTTCGGCGTTCATGGCGCAGGGATCAAGCGTTTCGTCCACCGTACGAACGATCAGAGATTTTCGCGTGGAGCGTGAGGGCGATCTTATCAAGATATATGTATCGGCGGACGGCTTTCTGTACAACATGGTAAGGATATTGTCGGGAACGCTGATCGCAGTATCCGACAAAAAGATCGACATATCGGACATCGAGAGCATCATTGACTCTCATGACAGACGGCGCGCAGGTGCGACATTGCCGCCCGACGGGCTTTATCTTAACAAAGTCGTATACAATAATATCTGAAAAATCAAAAAACAAGCGTTTGCAAGTTTGCAAGTTTGCGAGTTTGAGAAAGGCAGTGAGTATAATTTACCGTGAAAAAGGATAAAGATAAAAAGAAAAGAGCAAGACGCAATCTCTCTTTGACCAAAAAAGGCACTCAAAAGCTCACTCCTGCCGAGAAAAAGCAGTTAAAGCTTGAAAAAAAGAGGATGCGGCGGCTAAACAGAAAGCCGAGCGGTGCACTGACCGAGAATGAGGTCGAAAATCTCTACGTTCTACCGCCCGACGATCCGACTCTTGAGGAGGAACAGCGTGAGCTTCAAAGCGTCTATTATCTGAGGATATCCGGCAGATTCAGAATTGCCGCTTGGATATCGGTCCTCATCTTTGCTCTTTGGCTTGGAATGATGTTCGTTGCCTATCGCGACGAGATAACAGTCGAAAATTTCAGGTTTTTGATGCGAAACGTGAATTTCAGGCTTGAGGCATCGACCGTACCGTCCGAGGACACGGGCGGCGTTATATACAGCCGTGACGACGGGCGCGTTTTCGCTGTCTACAAGGACTATTTCGCAAGCGTCGGCAACGGACGCATTATGATATGTGACAGCTCGGGGAACAAGGCTTATGACGAAAAGAACAGCTACTCATCTCCCGCGCTGAAAAGCTCGAACAGTTATCTTCTCTGTTTCGACAGAGGCGGCAACGAATATTCGCTCTACTCTTATTTCAATTCGGTCGGAAACGAAAAGCTCGACTACGCGATAACAGATGCCGCGATATCAAACTCGGGATATTACGCTGTTGCGACGCGCGACAATTCGCATTATTGCATTGTAAATGTCTACAGCGACAGCATGAAGCTCGTACAAACCATCAGAAAGAACAAATATGCCGTATCGGTCGACATATCGAGCGACGGCTCGCAGGTGATAGTCACATCATTTTATGCGAGTGAGAGAGGCGAAAGCGTGACCGAGGTCGCGGCACATTCGACATCATCGACAGACACCGATTTTGTCATAACGCTTGAGGGAACGATCCCCTACGAGGCAAGATATCTCGAGGACGGCTCGATCGTGCTCGTCGGAGATGACAGGGTCTGCTTTATCGACAAAGAGGGCAAGATCACAAAAGAGCTTTATTATTCGTCGATCGGCGGAAGCACGGTCAGCTACAAGATCGGTGAGGACCGCGTTTTACTTTTGATCAAGAGCGGCGCGGACAACATAAGCTCGATGGTGCTCGAGGCGGATGCCGACACAGAGCGTTCATTCAAGACCGATCGAGACATACGCAAAATGTACACCGTCGGAGAGAACACGGCACTGATAACAGACGACGGCGTCATTTTGATCTCATCCGACACAAAGGTCATCGGCGAACTGTCGGAGAGCGGCATATGCGAGCTGCTTATAAAGGGCGGTGACATATACGCCTGCCATCCGACAAGGCTTTCGCTTGCCGAATTAAAGCAGTCAAATAATTAACAGATCAACAGATCAACACATATGGAGGCTACACAAATGAGCATGATAATTGACGTTGCAGTCATCGCGATTATACTTGTTTTAACGATCATTTACGCAAAAAAGGGTATCGTAAAGGTTCTTGTCGGAATAGCGGGATTTGTCATCTCCCTGATACTCGCGAGCGCTCTTTGCCATTCGGTGGGAGGGCTTATAGAGCCGCTTATTGCCGATGCGATCGACGGCATTCATATCGACAACTCGCTGGTCAACAAGCTGGCA
Organism: uncultured Lachnospiraceae bacterium; assembly: GCA_964568425.1. GTDB lineage: Bacteria > Bacillota > Clostridia > Oscillospirales > CAG-272 > CAKSQF01. Next base: position 79,368 of record CAZMPO010000006.1, read on the forward strand.
TCCAAGGTGCTTGATTCGAGTGCTATCGCGACCGCTATTGCTTTCGGGCTTGTCTTCCTTGTTGCGTCGCTCGTATGCAAGCTGCTCGGCAATTTAGCAAACGGGCTCGGCAATATTCCGATAATCGGTAGCGTAAATCACCTGGTCGGTGCCATTCTCGGACTCATCCTCGGGCTTGGATACGCGCAGATACTCTCGATCGTGCTCTTTTGTTTTTCCGAATTTTTGATCGGGCGCGTCGATTGGCTGACTGCGGAGGCGTTTGAGAGCTCCATTGTCGCAAAGTGGCTTTTCGAGCACAATCTATTCACCTATATTTTCGGATAAAGCTTTGTTATTCAAAGATTCATCCCTTCCCCGCCGACATTCAAAGGATATCGGCATTTGAAAGGTTTTGGTAATATCATATGGAAATGTGTGTACGCTGTAAAAAAAGAGTTGCCGTTGTCTTTATAACGAGACTTGACGGCGACAAGACAATAAATGAAGGAATCTGCATAAAATGCGCAAAAGAGCTTGGGATCAAGCCCGTAAACGACATTTTGCAGAACATGGGTCTCTCGGACGAGGATCTCGACCGCATGGACATGGAGCTTGACGACATGCTCGAAGCGTCCGATACGGGAGACGACGAATCTCATGCCGTAGAGGCAGTCGATAACGAAAACGCGCCTATGGGGAAAACCCCTCCGCTTGATTTCGGCAAAATGCTCGGAAATCTCGGGCTTGGCGGCATTTTCGGGAGACTTGGGGGAGTCGACCCTCGATTTGCGCAAAACAATGGTCAAAATCAGCAAAAGCCCAAAAAAGACAAGGCACAGAAGGGTCGCAAATATCTTGAAATGTACTGCACCGATCTGACCAAAAGTGCGCGCGAGGGAAAGCTTGACCGCATTGTCGGGCGTGAGCGCGAGCTTGCGAGAATGATGCAGATACTCTGCCGCAGGCAAAAAAACAATCCCTGCCTTATAGGCGAGCCGGGTGTCGGAAAGACAGCGATCGCCGAGGCACTTGCGCAGAAAATATCAACAGGCGATGTTCCGCAAAGACTTATCGGAAAAGAGATACACCTTGTAGATCTCACCGCACTTGTCGCAGGGACGCAGTTTCGCGGTCAATTTGAGTCTCGTATAAAGGGGCTTATCGAGGAGACGAAAGCACTCGGAAATATTATCCTTGTCATCGACGAGGTGCACTCGATCGTGGGTGCCGGCGACAGTGAGGGCAGTATGAACGCGGCAAACATCCTAAAGCCCGCCCTCTCGCGAGGAGAGATACAGCTTATCGGTGCTACAACGCTTGCCGAATACAGAAAATACATCGAAAAGGATTCGGCACTCGAGAGGCGTTTTCAGCCTATCGTAATTGAAGAACCGTCGGTCGCCGACACGATCGAGATAATGAAGGGCATCAAGGGATATTACGAGGTCTTCCACGGTCTGAAGATTCCCGACACGACTGTCGAGCGTGCCGTGGTAATGTCCGAGCGATATATCACAGACAGATTTTTGCCCGACAAGGCTATCGATCTGATAGACGAGGCGGCGGCGCATCTTGCGCTGACATCGCCCGAGATCGCGCGTGCCGAGGCTGCCGCCGCCGCATTGAAGCGAGTCAGCACCGAATGCGAGGCGGCAGAGGCGGAGGATGCCGCAGAGGGCAACGAGGACGAAAGATACAAAAAGATCGCCGAGCTTCGTGCAGAGGTTGCTCGTGCAAGAGCCGAGTTTGACGCGGCGTCCGCGGCGCGTGACAAGGTTGCGCTCAGCACATCCGAGCTTGCCGATGTCATTGAGATCTGGACGGGCATCCCTGCGTCCAACATCACCGAAAACGAATTTCGAAGGATCGACACGCTTGCTGACAGACTAAAGTCCCGCATAATCGGTCAGGACGCCGCAGTCGATGCGGTCGCGCGTGCCATAAAGCGAAATCGCGCAGGGGTATCGAGCAAGCGTCGTCCGGTATCGTTTATATTTGCGGGTCCGACCGGAGTCGGCAAGACCGAGCTGGTCAAAACGCTCGCCGCCGATCTGTTTGATCAGCCGGAGACGCTCATCAGGCTCGACATGTCCGAATTTATGGAAAAGCACGCCGTATCGAGAATAATCGGCGCACCTCCCGGCTATGTCGGATACGACGAGGCGGGACAGCTGACCGAAAAGGTTCGACGCAAGCCCTATTCGGTAGTGCTTTTTGACGAGATCGAAAAAGCACATCCGGATGTTATGAACATTCTTCTGCAGATCCTTGACGACGGACTGATCACCGACGCGCAGGGACGCAAGGTCAATTTCGAGAACACGGTCATCGTAATGACAACAAACGCAGGAGCGGTCGGAGTCGACGCGACGCCCGGATTTACCGCGACGGCAAATTCTGCCGAGGAAGGCAAAACGATGAAGGCACTTGAGGCGTTCCTTCGCCCCGAGTTTATCAACAGAGTCGACGAAATTATCACGTTCAGATCGCTGTCCGAGGATGATTTCACGCAGATCGCGAAAATTCAGCTTTCGGATCTTGCAAAGACGCTTTCGGAAAAATCGATCACCCTGCACTACACCGATGCGGCGGCAAAACTGCTTGCAAAAAAAGCCTATTCGAGAAAGTTCGGGGCAAGAAATCTTCGCCGCGTGATAGAGCGCGAGGTCGAGGATGTGCTTGCAAACAAGCTTATCGGTGACTACAACGGAAGCATCAGTCAAACATTCATCGATGCCGACGAGACAAATCTCGTGGTATCCTGCATTTAATCAATCAAAGTACAAAAACGATCAGCCCGTAGCGGCGGAAAGGAGAGTTATGGCAAACAGATGGTATGATCTGTCACCCGATGAGGTGGCTAAAAAGGTTGAGACCGATCCGATATCCGGACTTACATCGGCAGAGGCAAGAGCGCGAATCGAGAAAAACGGTCCGAACAGAGTTTTTCCGATACCGCGTGCGTCATTTGGCGAATATGTTCGCCGACTGTCGGTAAACACGCTGTCGATCCTGCTTGCTCTCTCCTGCATACCTGCCGTACTTTTCGGTCACACCGAAACGGCGATCGTGCTTATAATAACGCTTGCGCTGAACTATATCGCGGTCGCAGTCACCTATGTAAAGGCGCAAGGGGTTCTGGCGAAAATGGGGCAGCTTTCTCTGCCGAGTGCGAAGGTCATGCGAGGCGGCAGGATGATGCTCGTGCGTCAAGAGGACATTGCCTTGGGAGACATCATTTGTCTATCCGCCGGCGATATCGTTCCATGCGACGCAAGGCTGATCGATGACGAAAATCTCGTTGTTCTCGAGGCGGGCATCACCGACGCCAAAGCGCCCATACGCAAGGACAGCAAATATCGCAACATCAGGCTTATTCAGCCGCACGAGGCATTGAACATGGTCTATGCGTCAACGATCGTTCGCTCGGGAAGCGGCAAGGCGATCGCCTGTCGCATGGGCAAGGACACTCTCGTATGCAAAAGCGGAAAGAACAAATCGGCGGTGTCATACGACAAGCTTGCGGTGTTTGAGAGGCTCAAGAGGATATCCTTTGTCGCAACTCTCACCGCAATCGCGCTGACCTTTATTTTGACGATAGTCAACATGCTCCCGTCTTTCGGCAAATTTGACGCGCTTGACGGACTGATCTGTGCGCTTTCCTACAGTTCGGGGGCTATGACCGAATTTTATGCGATATTCGGTTATATGATCGTTTCTGTCGGCGTATTCGGTACGCTCGGCAGATCGGGTAGGATCGGCAAGGGTGCGCTCATAAAAAACGCCGAGAAATTATCCGACATTTGCGAGCTTGACACACTGATCATACCTCCCGAGGGTGCCGCCGCGACCGGCGACATTGCGCTTGATCGGATTTACATAGACAACGACGAGGACGCGTGGTGCGAAAAAGGGAGAGGCGGATTTGACGACATTTGCGCGAGAGTTCTTTCCTATGCCGTGATATCGACCGGCATTTACGGTGAGAGGCTTGCGTCGATAAACGCCGCAGGCAACAATGTTTACACATCCGAGGAGGAGGCAATTATCAGATCGGCAGAGGACAGCGGTCTGTACAATCGCGAGCTTGACGAAAAGTACGCGCTGTGCGAGCATCTCGGGAAGTGCGATTACTCGCCTTTCGAGGTCACGCTGACAAAGCACGGCGACGACAATGTGGTCATCGCGCGCGGTGACGCAGTGAGCATTCTTGAGGCATGCAACAGATATCGCGACATAAACGGTAAGGTCCGTCCGATGAACAGCGTCATACGCAGCAGGCTGAGAACGATCGCGATTCAGATGAGCAGAGAGCGCGGTATCGTCTCGGCAATTGCCGCCGCGAAATCAATATACACAACGCTTGTCCGTTTGTCGGACACGCTCTCCGACATGGTGTTTGAAGGATTTCTCGGCTTTTCCGAGCCGCTTCTTCCGAACATCGAGCAAACGGTCGACAGATGCAGATCTGCCGGTGTAAATGTTCTCTTATTCACCTCCGACACATCCGAGCGCGGACTTCGGATCGCAAATGCCGCAGGGATCATCACCGACAGATTTGAGGATGAGGTGATCGACATGGCAGCTTTGTCGACAATGACAGACGAGGAGCTGCTTGATTCGATCGATCATATAAAGGTCTTTGAAAACATGGATGCCGCATGCGAGAGGCGTGTGATACGGCTTCTCAGAAAACGCGGTCACAAGGTGGGATTTCTCGGACTTCGGTTCGAGGAAATAACCGCCATGCGTGAGGCGAATGTTGCCTACACCCAGAGCATTACGCTATCCGACAAGCGCGAAAATAACGGCAAAAAGCGAAGATCGAGTACCAAAAAGAGCGAAAATCTTCCGCTGAGTGTAAGCAAGGCGGGCGGCGGTGCTCCGAGCGGCTGCGATGCGCTTCGATTTGTATCCGATGTTATTTTGTCGGTCGTTTCGAAAAACGACACATCGGGCGGTATCAACGCGCTCGTATCATCGCTCGAACGCGCAAGAGCGATCTATTTCGGCATTTACAGACTCATGAGCTATCTTCTCACGGTCAATATCGCAAGACTTATCATACTTTTATACAGTTTTGCGTCGGGCATCTTTATCCTGACCCCGGTGCAAATGCTTATATGCGGCATGGTCTACGATCTTGCCGCGGTCATGATCATCGCATTTGAAAAACCTCCGAGAGATATATTGTCCTCCTTCCCTGTCGGAAGCTCGCCGAAAAAGCGACACGGCATTCTCGCCTCGCTTATCACGGGTATGGGGCTTGGTGTTGGGGGCATAGCACTTGCGATCATTCTTTTGAAAACGGGAAATGCGAGTGCCGCAACCGTTTGCACCCCGATATTTATAACACTCCTTTTGTCATCCATCGTTATACTTGTCGAGGGCGGAAACAGAGACAAGCTGTTCAGCGGCAATCTTACGCTTTCGAACATGCTTTTGACCGTTTTCCTTTCGATATTGCTCATGACGCTGTTTGGAAGGATATATCCGACCTTCGGGGCACTTTTCGGAATTTACAAAATGTCGGGTGCGGCATGGTGCGGAATACCGATACTGACTGTCGGATTGTCGATCGTTCTCGAACTCACCAAGACGAAAATCGGCAAAAAGGGCAAGAAAGGTCAAAAAGGAAAGGACAGACGATAATTGAACAGATATGAAGACGGTCGCGTGCGACTTGGGATCATAGGACTCGGCAACATGGGAAGCGGGCATTTTGACAACATAATGTCGGGAAAATGCCCATCGGTAAGACTCACCGCCGTTTGCGACATCGATCCGCAAAAAAATGACAAAGTGCGTGGCGTTGACGGGATTGCCTGCTTTTCGGATCACATTTCCCTGCTCGAGAGCGAACTTGTCGATGCGGTGCTCATCGCCACTCCGCACATTCTCCACCCTAGTATAGCCATCGACAGCTTCGAGCGCGGCGTGCATGTTCTGACAGAGAAGCCCGCAGGGGTCTACACAAGGCAGGTGCGTGAAATGATCGATGCCGCCGACCGATCGGGGCTGAAATTCGGTATCATGTTTAATCAGCGCACGAACCCGATATACAAAAGGGCGCACGACATTATAAAAAGCGGACAACTCGGCAAGCCTAAGCGGCTTGTATGGATCATCACGAACTGGTATCGAACGCAAGCATATTACAACTCGGGGTCATGGCGCGCGACATGGCGTGGCGAGGGGGGCGGTGTTCTTCTTAATCAAGCACCGCACAATCTTGATCTGTGGCAATGGATATTCGGCATGCCCGATTCACTGTACGCCGTCTGCGATCTCGGGAAATATCACGACATTGCCGTCGAGGATGATGTCACGATCACCGCAAAATACGAAAACGGCGCGCGAGCGACCTTTATAACGACGACCGGCGAGGCTCCCGGCACCAACCGACTTGAAATTTCGGGTGATCTCGGCAAGATCGTCATGGAGGACGGCAGGCTTAAATGGTGGCGTCTGCACACTCCCGAAAGAGCGTTTTGCTTTGAGGCAAAGACGGGATTTGCCATGCCCGAGCTTGACTACAGCGAATTTACCGCAGATGCGCCCGACGGACATGCAACAGTCCTTGAAGCTTTTGCGCGTTCGATCATCGACGGCAGTGAGCCGATAGCTGACGGTCGCGAGGGGCTTTATTCACTGAAGATATCAAACGCCGCCTACCTTTCGTCAAGACTCGGCAAAGAAGTGTCGCTTGATCTTGACGAGTCGCTTTTTGAAAAACATCTTGAAGAGCTTCGGACACTCGATCGTGAAAAAGGCGACAAAGTCCACGAGGATGTCGGAAATATCAAAGAGAGATGGAAAGTCAGATGGTAAACTAAGTCATGAATGCTGTTGTTATGATGCTCGGTGTGACGGTCTGCTACACGATCTGTTCGCTGAGCGACAAATATGCGATAGTCGGGGCAAAGCTGAGCGGTGATGAGTTCACTTTTTTGATGTGCTCGTCGATGTCGATCTTTCTCGCGCTGATCCTGCCTTTTCAAAATGTGTTCGTAAAGCTCGACATAAGATCGATCATTGCCGTGGTGCTTATCGCGCTTTGTAAAATGTTTGAGTTTCAAATGAGCGCAAGGGTGCTTAAAGAGCTGTCGGCGTTTGAGCTTAAAGCATGGCTGGGGCTCTCGCTTTTTGCGTCATACTTTACCGATATCTGCTACGGCGAACGGCTCGCCCCTCTTCCGATCGTCTTCATCTGTCTTTCAGCGGTCGGACTTGTCCTTATTGCGCATTCGGGAGCGTCCAAGAGTATAAACTACAAAAAGATCGCTCTGCCGCTTTTTCTCTACATAATGTCAAAATATTCATACGGACTTGTGGTCAAGGCATTTACGCCCTACATTTCTTCAAATCTTGCTCTCTTTGCGGCATTTTTGATCATTTCGCTCATATTGCTCATAAAGATCGATCTTCCGCGTCTTTTTCGCGAAAAGCACTCGGGAGTTTTGAAGGTTGCGCTCGTCAGAATACCGAATACCGCAGGGATGCTGCTTGAAAATGCGGTCATTGCCGTATCGCTTTCGGATTACGCGTTTATTCAGCCGATGATACTCGCGGTCCTCTTTTTCATCGGGCTTTTGCGTCGCGAAAAGAGTTCGCCGACAAATATTTTGGGCGGTATCATCTGCGTTATAGGTATCATCTGTTTCCAAATATTCAGATAAAATGAAAATTTGCAAGACTTTTTGATTTATTTTTCAAAAAAGTCTTGCTTTTTTAGTGTATTTATGGTATAATTGTGTTTAAGTCGATCTGTGGGTCGATAAAATTCATTTTTCAGGGAGTTGAACTTTATTTATGGATCCTGCCGGTAGTATGCAGGTAGCGGCACTTGTGGTTCTTGTGTTGCTATCAGCTTTTTTCTCAGGAACCGAAACAGCTTTTACAAGCTTTAACAAAACACGAATGAAAACGCTCGCTCAGGACGGAAACAAGAAGGCAAAATCCGTTCTTTGGGTAGAGGATCATTACGAAAAATTTCTGTCGACCATACTCGTCGGAAACAATATCGTGAACATCACCGCGTCAACGATATCCACCCTACTCTTTACCGAATGGATAAAGGGTAACGCAAGTCTTGCCGCGACGATGTCAACCATCATCATGACGGTCATTATACTTATTTTTGGAGAAATTACGCCGAAATTTATCGCGAAAGACTTTGCCGACAAGCTTACAATGTCGGTAGTCGGCGTTGTTCGCTTTATTATGATCGTTTTGACACCTTTGACTGCCCTTTTCTCGCTTTGGAAGCTTCTTATTTCAAAGCTCGTAAAGCAGGACGACTCAGCCGCATCCATCACTGAGGATGAGATCATCACGATGGTCGAGGAGGCGCAGAGCGAGGGCGGAATCGACGAGCACGAGGGCAATCTCATAAAGAACGCCATCGAGTTTAACGATCTTGAAGTGTCAAGCATTTTGACACCGCGTATCGATATCGTGGCGATATCCGATGACACGCCTATCGATGAGATCAGCGAGCTCTTCCGCACGAGCGGATTTTCGAGACTGCCCGTATATCACGACACGATCGACAACATAATCGGCGTTATCCATGAAAAAGATTTTAACAAGCTGACACACGACAAGAAGGTCGACATAGGCTCCGCAATGCATTCGGTCATGTTTATAACAGAAGGCATGAAGATATCGAAGCTTTTGCGCAAATTCCAAGAGGCAAAAGCGCACATCGCGATAGTTGTTGACGAATACGGCGGAACTGCGGGCATTGTTACGATGGAGGATGTTCTTGAGGGTCTTGTCGGCGAGATATGGGACGAGCACGACGAGGTCATCGAAAACATCAAAACCATTTCGGACGACACATACCTTGTCAACGGCGGCACTCCGATAAGCGAGCTGTCCGATCTGCACGAGTTCAGCGATGAGGTGCTTGACGACAACGCGACGGTCAACGGTTGGGTGCTCGACAATCTCGGAAAGATCCCCGAGGTCGGCGACAGCTTTGAATATGAAAATCTCTCGGTCGAGGTAAAAGAGACCGACGGAAAGCGCGCATCCGAGATCGAGATCAAGGTCAATCCCCTGCCCGAAGACGGAGAGTGCGACGACAATGACGATGCCGACGAAAAGGACTCGGACGATCGAGCTTCTAAGAGCAAGATCCACGCTTAAAAACACAGATACTATTTTATTCACCTCAAATGAAGAATTTGAGGTGAATTTTTCATCTGGTATTACTTTTTTATATGAAAATGGATATTGAAAATATTCGAGAAAAGAGTATAATATTGTCATATCGATAAAAGGGGGCTACAGCACCATGGCTTACAAAAAAATTCTTACGATACAGGACATATCATGCGTCGGTCAGTGCTCGCTGACTGTCGCACTTCCCATAATCTCCGCTTGCGGGATCGAAACATGCATACTCCCGTCCGCGGTATTATCCACACACACCGCAGGCTTTAGCGGATACACCTTTCGCGACCTGACCGACGACATTCCGAGGATCGTTGATCACTGGAAAAAGGAAGGAATCAAATTTTCGGCTATCTACACCGGCTATCTCGGAAGCAGGCGACAGATCGCCTATGTCAGGGATATTCTGCGTGACATGGGGGAGGCTGATCATGTTTCCATCGTCGACCCCGCAATGGCGGACGGCGGCAGGCTCTACCCTGCCTTTGACATTGACTATGTTGAGGCAATGAAGCGGCTGTGCGGCGATGCGGATATTCTCCTTCCGAACATAACGGAGGCATGTTTCCTCACCGATACCGAGTATCGCGAGACTTACGACGAAAGCTACATTAACCTGCTCTTTGAGCGTCTGACAGAGCTTGGCGCAAAAAATGTCGTTCTTACCGGTGTCAGCTATCGCGAGGGCAAGACCGGGGTCGCCGTATATGACGGCAGGAATGTCGGCTATTACGAGCACGAAAAAATGGCACGCGGATCGCACGGCACGGGCGACATTTACGCATCCGCCTTCACCGGCGCGTATGTAAGAGGCAAGGGGCTGTTTGGATCCGCCAAGATCGCGGCTGATTTCACACTGGGGTGCATCAAAAACTCTCAGGGCGATGACAGCCACACCTACGGTGCTAAATTCGAGACTGCGCTCCCCGATCTTATTGAGATGATAAAATGAGTTCTTGCCGTATTCTCGGTTCGAAATATTGGTCGTATAATTGTAAATTTTCATAAAATACTTGAAATATTAAAAAAAAGAGGCTATAATGGAGATAACAAAGTTACCGACCGAGGGGAGATCATTATTATGTCAAACGAAAATAACAAGGACAATGTATACAGGTCAAAATCAGCACCGATAGTTATTGCCGCTCTGCTTATGGCACTGCTCGTATGTCTTATAATAGTCGTCACGACCGTATTAACAAAGAGTCCCGATGAGGCTCCGACTACAACGGTCGGCGGTCAACAGGTAACGACAAGGGTGCCGCAGATAACGACCACGACGACGCAGACGACAACGACAGGCAACATTCCGCAGACAGGCGCTCCGCAGACAACCACGACGCCGAGCATCCCGACGCCTCCGACGAGCGGCGAGATCACGACGACGACGCGTCACTACAGTTATGTTGATCCGCAGACCAGGACAAATGTCGATCTGTCCGAGGACTCTGTCGGAAACGGTTCGCTGATTCTTGTGGACGAGCTTCACGAATACAGAAAGCCCATTGATCAGCTCATAACCCGAACCGAGATGTCAGCTCTTTCGGAAAGTCAGCTCTACGATCGTTACGGCTTTGTCAGAGTTCCGAAAAGCAACGCGTACAATCTAAAGAGCAACAATCTGTTTTTGAACAGCGATGCGGCGATCGAATTTATAAACATGCTGACAGCTTATGCGCACGAGAGCGGAAACTGCGACGTACAGCTTCGCAACGCATATTATTTTGACCAGAGCGAGCAGGTATGCTACAACAGCACGGGTTATTATATTGACCTGCAGGTCTACAGAGACGAGAAGACCTATCCGCTCAACTACGAGCCGCACAAGTCGGAATATTACGATTGGTTCATCGAAAATTGCTGTCGGTTCGGTTTCATCCATGTGGGAGAGGGGCAGAATGCGTCAGGACAGGATATTTATTCATCCTTCCGCTATGTCGGCATTCCGCACGCAACATATATGAACGAGCACAGCATGGATTTTGAGGATTATATCGACATGCTGAAATCGCACACGGTCGAGAGTGTTATTACCTACACCGACAAAGACGGCGTCGCATGGCAGGTATATTATGTTCCGGCAGTCGATGGCGGCACATCGATCACCGTACAAGGCAGTCCCGACTGTTACCGCATATCGGGTAACAACACGGACGGGTATATAATCACGGTCAACACTGCATATTTTACGGCAAACAACTAAATTTTTCAAAAAAGCAGGACTTTCAAGCGGAAATTATCAAATACCACTTGACAAAGTCCTGCTTTTGTGATAAAATAAGCTAAAGTTAAAAAACGGAGACCAAACAGATGAGCAGAGTATTTGCGGCATACTATTATTGCTATTATTTCTTTTACGAGAGATAATAGAATTTTGTGCTGCCCAAAAACTACCCATGGTATCGATCTCTTTGCAGCACTCGTGCTGCATTTTTTATTTTATATTAGAACTTTTCTTATACGGACGAAAGGACGGTAAAAGCGATGATAGTCGGAATAGTTGGACTCGGGCTGATAGGCGGCTCGCTTGCAAAAGCATTCAAAGAGGCAGGGCACACGGTCTATGCCTGCAACAGAACAAGTGCTGTCGAGGATGTTGCGATAGCCGCAGGGGTGATCGACGAGGTGCTTTGCGACAAAAACATAGGAAAATGCGAATTTATTCATCTATCGCTCTATCCCGACGCATCGATAAAGTGGCTTGAGGACAATGCACATCTTATCGGCAAGGACACGGTCGTACTCGACGAATGCGGAACGAAGCGAAAGATCTGCGCATCCTGTTTTGATATTGCCGACAGATACGGATTTACATTTGTCGGCGGACATCCGATGGCAGGCACGCATTTCTCGGGATTTCGCTACAGCAGAGCCACGATGTTTTCAAACGCGACGATGATACTCGTACCGAAGGATCAGCGTGATTTTCTGCTTATCGAGCGGATAACGGCATCCCTAAAGCCGCTCGGTCTGAAAAAGATAGTGACGACCGATCCCGAAAATCACGACAAAATGATCGCCTACACCTCACAGCTTGCGCATGTTGTATCATCCGCCTACATAAAATCGCCGTCCGCACTCTGTCACAAGGGCTACAGTGCAGGGTCGTTCCGCGATCTGACGCGAGTTGCGTGGCTCAACGAAAAAATGTGGACCGAGCTTTTCATTGAAAACGGAGATTATCTTGCTCCCGAGATCGATCTTGTGATCGAAAATCTGCAAAAATACTCGGATGCCATAAAAGCGCGTGACTGCGAGAGCCTCGAGGCTCTGCTCCGCGAGGGACGAATTGCTAAAGAAAGATCGGAAAGTCAACAATGAAAAGAATAAGGGTCAATGCGTCAAGAGAATATGATATATTAATCGAGAAAGGGCTTCTCGATTCTGCGGGCAAGCTGATTGCCGAAAACACTGCCCTTTCTCAATCACGCCGTGCGCTCATAGTCACCGACGACAATGTAAATGTGTTGTATGCGGAAAAGCTCAAAAAATCGCTCTCGGATGTCGGGTACAAAAGCACCGTCAAATATGTGTTTGCAAACGGCGAGGCGTCGAAATCGCCCGAGATTCTCCTTGAGCTGTGTCGAGTTTTGGCAAGGGAGCATTTCACTCGCTCCGACTTTTTGATCGCGCTCGGCGGCGGTGTTGTCGGAGATCTCTGCGGATTTGCCGCATCGATCTACGAGCGTGGGATCGAGTTTGTTCAGATCCCGACGACCCTTCTTTCCTGTGTAGACTCATCAGTCGGCGGAAAGACTGCGGTCGATCTGCCCGAGGGAAAAAATCTTATCGGCACATTTTATCAGCCGTCTCTTGTGATATGCGACCCTTCCCTGCTCGACAGTCTGCCCCGCGATATTTACAGAGACGGTTATGCCGAGGTTATAAAATACGGCGTAATACTTGACGGCGAGTTTTTCGAACGGCTGTCGACAGACGAGCGTCCCGACATTTGCGATGTGATCGCGCGCTCGGTCGAGATAAAGCGTGATATCGTCTCGGCGGACGAACGTGATCGCGGTCTGCGCGGTCTGCTGAATTTCGGTCACACGCTCGGGCACGGAATCGAGCTTCACACCGCGTTTAAATACTCACACGGTGCCGCCGTCGCGGTCGGGATGGTGCTTGCATCAAGAATTGCCGCCCTGCTGAACATTTGCGCGGAGGATATCCCGAACAGAGTCGAGTCCCTGCTGAAAAGATACGGATTTGATACAAAGTGCCCGATCAGTGCAAATGAGCTTTTTGATGCGGCACTGTCCGACAAAAAGCGAAGCGGCAAAAGTCTGACGCTTATCCTGCCCAAAGCTATCGGAGATGCCTGTTTTTACGAGGTCGATCTGACCTGCGGCAAGCTCGAATCTCTGATCGAGGAGGCGATCAAATGGAAGCAATGAAGATATCGCCGACCCCTATTCGCGGCAAGGTGTGTGCACCCGCTTCAAAATCGTATGGGCACAGGCTGCTGATCTGCGCCGCCCTTAGTGACCGTCCGACTACTATACGAGGGCTTGGCGATTGTGACGACATAAGGGCGACGATCGGATGTCTCCGATCGCTCGGTGCGAAGATCGAGACAAGCGGCAGTGACACATCGATCACACCGATAGATGTTGCCCAAAACTGCACCGTGGTTCGGGAACTCTTTTGCGGTGAATCGGGATCGACAGCGCGCTTTCTTCTGCCCGTTGCCGCGGCACTCGGCGGAGATTACATATTTTCGGGTTCGGGGCGGCTTCCCGAGCGTCCGATGAAACCGATGACCGATCTGTTTTCGGAGCACGGTATTTCAGTCGACTCGGATCATTTACCCATGCATATTTCGGGAAAGCTGTCGGGAGACGATTTTTCGATCGACGGTTCGCTGTCATCGCAATTCACGAGCGGTCTGCTCTTTGCGCTTTCTCTGCTCGACGGAAAACGCACGCTCAGGGTAAGCGGACAAATTCAGTCAAAAGATTATGTCGAAATGACGCTCGATGTCCTGTCAAAATTCGGCAGAGAGCCAAAAAGATGCGAAAGAGCGTTCATTATCGAAAACAAGGCAAAAAGTGCTCGACTTTCGGCAAGATCATCGATATATGATGTCGAGGGCGACTGGTCGGCGGCGGCATTTTGGCTTGCCGCAGGTGCGATCGGCGTGGGGGATATAAGCGTTTCTTCGCTCTCTACGACAAGCATCCAAGGCGATCGCGCCGTGCTGTCCGCGCTCCGAGAGTTCGGTGCCGTCATCACAACAACTGCGGACGGCAGTATTTCGGCAAAGGGGGACGGCAGACTTCACAAAGCAGTGATCGAATGTCAAAACATCCCCGATCTTGTCCCCGCACTTGCCGTAGTTGCCGCCTATGCGGATGGCGAGAGCCGATTTGACGGCATATCGCGACTGCGCATCAAAGAGTCCGATCGTGTGGCGGCTGTAATATCGATGCTTGATGCTTTCGGCATCGCCGCCCATGCGGACAGAGACAGCCTCCATGTGATCGGAGGGCATCCGCAGGGAGGAGTTGTCAACAGCTTTGGCGACCATCGAATCGCAATGTCTGCCGCGATATGCGCATTAGCGGCGACAGGTGAGACGACCATCACGGATCCCGGATGCGTCGGCAAGTCATACGAGAATTTTTGGAAAGATCTGTCCGATCTGTCGGGCGGAAAAATACGATCGTTTCAGAGGTAATTATGTCATCAACATTCGGCAAAAATATAAAAATATCGATTTTCGGTCAATCGCACAGTGAGGCGATAGGCGTTGTTATCGACGGTCTTCCGTCGGGAGAAAAAATAGATCTTGACACGCTGGCGGCATTCATGGCGCGCCGCGCACCCTCACATGCTACCTATTCGACAAAAAGGCGTGAGGGCGACAAGGTCGAGATATTAAGCGGACTTTTTAACGGATACACCTGCGGTGCGCCTCTTGCGGCGATCATAAGAAACACCGACACGAGATCGTCCGATTACGAGGAGCTAAAGGACTGTCCGCGTCCCGGGCACGCAGATCTTACCGGATATCTTCGCTACGGCGAGCATCGTGATTGGCGCGGCGGCGGTCATTTTTCGGGCAGACTGACAGCACCGCTTACGATCGCGGGCGGAATGCTTATGCAGATCCTCGAGAAAAGAGGCATCAATATCGGTGCGCACATTTTTGATCTTTGTGGTATCAAAGACGCACCGTACGATATGGCAGAGCTTTCGGCAGACGATCTTGCAACAAGGTGCGAGAGCTTCCCCGTCAGGTCGCAGAGCGCGGCAGATGAAATGATAGGTGTGATCGAGTCGGCAAAGGCGGTCGGAGACTCTGTCGGAGGGGTGATCGAGTGCGGCGCGATCGGCTTTCCCGCGGGTCTTGGCGACCCCATGTTTGACGGAATCGAGAACAGGCTGTCGACCGCGCTGTTTGCCATTCCGGCAGTCAAAGGCGTGGAATTTGGCGAAGGTTTCGGCGTCTCGCACATGCGCGGCAGTCTCTCAAATGACAGCTACCGCATAAAAGACGGCAGAATAGTCAGCCCGACAAATCACGCAGGCGGAATATCCGGCGGAATATCGAACGGTATGCCGATAGTATTCAGGGTGGCGATCAAGCCGACGCCATCGATTGCACAGACACAGGAGAGCGTATCGATCAGTCAAATGATCGAGCGCGAATTAACGGTCGGCGGCAGGCATGACCCCTGCATTCTTCCGCGCGCCGTCCCGGTCGTTGAGGCGGTATGTGCGATGGTGCTTGCCGATTATCTGTTTTAACAGCAAAGGAATTATTAAAATGAGCAAAAATCTTGATGAACTTCGACATGAAATAAACGACATTGACGAAAAGCTTGTCGAGCTCTTCGTAAAGCGAATGGATGTCGCACTCGACGTCGCAAATTACAAAAAAGAAAACGGGATCGCCGTCTTTGACGGCGGACGCGAGCGCGCGGTACTTGACCGTGTCTCCTCGCTTGCGGGTGGTGAGTTTGGCGAATACGCCGATCTGCTCTATCGAACCGTGATGGATCTGTCGCGCAGATACCAGCATTCTGTCATGGGGGACGGCAAGACGAGCGGCGATTTTGCGCGTGCGATCGATGCGACGCCCAAAATGTTCCCCAAAAACGCGCGTGTGATCTGCCAAGGCAGTGAGGGTGCGTACTCGCAAGCGGCGGCAGAAAAGCTGTTCTCGTCGCCAAGGATCACATTTGTCAAGGCATTTGACGATGTTTTTGAGTCGATCGAAAAGGGATGTGCCGATTTCGGCATTCTTCCAATCGAAAATTCAACGGCAGGCTCTGTCAATCATATCTACGATCTGCTTGCCGATCATGAAGCCAAGATCGTGCGATCGGTCAGAGTCAAGGTCGATCACAATCTGCTCGCGCCGCAGGGTGCGCAGATAAGCGACATCAAGGAGATATATTCGCATCCGCAGGCTATCGATCAATGCTCGAATTTTTTGGCATCGCTTGACGGTGTCAGGGTCGTTCCTTATGAAAACACGGCGTCAGCGGCAAAAATGGTCTCTCTTTCGGGCGACAAGAGCAAAGCCGCTCTGTCCGCCGCTCACTGCGCGTCTATCTACGGGCTGTCAACGCTTGCACGCAGTGTGCAAAACAGCGACGGCAATTTCACGCGATTTATCTGCATCGCGGCAAATCCGATGATCTTCCCGGGCTCAAACAGAACATCTGTCATGATGATTCTTCCCCACCGTCGCGGCTCGCTCTTTTCGATCATGTCGGCGATACAGGCATCGGGCGTCAATCTGATCAAGCTCGAGAGCCGACCGATCCCGGGCAGTGACTTCGGATTTATGTTCTATTTTGACATAGAGGAATCGATGTATTCCGAAAATCTCCCCGCACTGCTTTCGGAGCTTGAGACCAAGTCGGATTATTTCAAATATCTCGGAACATACCTCGAACAAATATAAGCGGAGGAAACTTTATGGCAAAATACGGCTTGATCGGCGAAAAGCTCTCGCACAGTCTTTCGCCGATGATACATTCCATGCTCGGAAATGACGAGTACTCGCTCATCGAGGTCGAAAAGGACAAGATCGAACGATTCTTCAAAGATCGCGACTTTCGCGCGGTAAATGTCACGGTTCCATACAAAAAGGTCGCATATGCCGCCTGCGATATTCTGTCCGAGACAGCGCAGACACTCGGCAATGTCAACACGGTCGTAAAGCTTGACGACGGCAGACTCTACGGTGACAACACCGACGCATATGGGTTCGAATATCTTCTTGGTCGGGCGAATATCGATGTAAGGGGCAAAAAATGTCTTGTTATCGGCTCGGGAGGCGCATCCGCGACCGTCTGCGCCGTGCTTGACAGGCTGGGGGGCGATGTGAGCGTGCTCAGGCATGCTGACAACACCGAGGTCGGGCGTGCGCCATATCTTGCAGACACTCGAGTTATAGTCAACACATCGCCCGTCGGAATGTATCCGCATTTTGACGAGTCACCGATCAGACTGTCGGATTTTTCATCGCTTTATGCCGCTGTCGATCTGATATACAATCCGCGACGGACGAATTTCATTCTTGATGCGACCGATCTCGGCATAAAATATTCGGGCGGTCTCCCCATGCTCGTCGCACAGGCACTTAGAGCTGACGAAATTTTTTTCGGCAGAAAGCAGAGTGGCGACATTGTCGAGTCGATCATTAAAAAGCTTGACGGTGCGATGTGCGACATAGTTCTCGTCGGAATGCCCGGGTGCGGCAAGACAACAGTCGGACGGATCGTCGCAAAAAAACTCGGTCGCGAATTTGTTGACATTGACGCCGAGATCGAGAGAGTGGCAGGCATGAGCATTCCCGATATCTTCAAGTCGCGCGGTGAGCGCGGTTTTCGCGAGATCGAGAGTGCGATCACAGCGGGTATTTGCAAATCGATGGGCGGCAGAGTCATCGCAACCGGCGGCGGTGTTGTGACCGTGCCCGAAAACATACCCGTCATCCGCCGTAATTCGACCGTTTTTTTCATCGAGCGACCGATATCGGCTCTGCCGACAAACGGAAGACCGCTGTCTGCTGTCGGATCGCTTGACGAAATGTACAGTAGACGTGCGCCCCTGTACAAGCAGGCGTGTGACTTCAGAGTGAGCGGCAAGAGCCCCGAGGAGACAGCCGACAAAATATGCAAAATGTTTGATCGTTTGCCGATAAACATGAAAAAGGAAGGAAAAACATGAAAATTCTTATTATAAACGGTCCGAATCTCAATCTGCTCGGACTGCGTGAGCCTGATATCTACGGCAAGCAAACATATGGCGATCTCGTTGATCTTTGCCGATCTGTCGCAGACACGCAGGGCGTTGATGTCGAGTTTTATCAGTCAAATCACGAGGGTGCGATCGTCGACACGATACAGGCGGCACACGGCAATTTTGACGGCATTGTGATCAATCCCGCCGCATATACGCATACATCGGTCGCAATTCTCGATGCGCTGAAGGCGGTGGCGATACCGACCGTCGAGGTACATCTGTCGGACGTGTCAACGCGCGAGAGCTTCCGTAATTTTTCATACGTGTCGCTATACGCCGAAAAGACGATCATCGGCAAAGGCTTTGAGGGCTACAAAGAGGCGATCGCTTACCTTTCAAACAAAAAATGATCATATACAAAATCAGCAGAAGGGGTCGCTCCTTCTGCTGATTTTGCTCTATATTTGTTTTGTGCGGTCTTTGTTCGACAGATCTCGCATTCGTAGGATGCTAAAATGTCATCGAGGTGAGTGCATGAGCCAAACGATCTACGGTGATATCTACATACTCATAAATTTCAGCATGGATTTTCTCAGCCTGTACATTCTGACCTTTCTGACACACGACAAGGTGCGCCTTTTGCGAATGTGCGTCGGTGCGTCGATCGGGGCGGTCTATGCGCTCCTGTCGCTTTTGCCGCAGGAAAATGAGTTTCTGCAAGTCGTCACCAACATCCTCGTATCGATGACCGTCTGCTTTGCCGCGTTTGGGTTCGGCAATCTGCGCGCGTACATAAAACGAGTCTTCCTGTTCTACTGCGTCTCGTTTCTCAGCGGCGGTTTCATGAGCGCGATATATTATTTCGCGGGAAAGCTCATCCGCGACCGCGATGTGTTGATAAACGGCAGGGTCGAGGATATTTACGCCGACATTCCACTGTGGGTGTTTGCGCTTTGTGCACTGATTTGTGCGCTTATCGCGATCATTTGGGGCAGAGTCACATCACGGGGCAGACAGATATCGGTCGTGACCGTCCGTGTTGAATCGGACATTTCCACGCACGAGTTTGACGGGCTTGTTGACAGCGGAAATCTCTTGACCGATCCGCTCGGCAGACTTCCGGTGATCATCGTCAGTGCCGAGACAGCCGATCGACTTTTCCCGCCCGAGATAAGGCGAGGCGACATTGATGTTCACACGGTCAGAGGGCGCGTGCGGCTGATACCCTATCAAACGCCGTCGGGCGAGGGGATGACGCTCGGATACATAGCCAAAAGGGTCGAGATAAACGGTCGCGAGGTCGGTGCGGTGCTCGCCTGCCCCGACGGCATGTCGGAGAACTTTGAAGGGCATGCGGCGATAGTTCCGTCCTGCCTTTTATCCTGACAAACAAGATTGGAGATAATGCAATGATAAAAAACGGATTTGTAAAACTGCTTCAGAGGCTCGGGATAATAAAGGGCGGCAGGCTCTGCGCATATATAAACGGTGCCGATTATCTCCCGAAACCGCTGTCAGCCAAGGAGGAGGCGGATCTGGTCGCGCGTATCGACGAGCCGAGGGTCAGGCAACAGCTTATCGAGCGAAATTTGCGGCTTGTCGTGTTCATCGCGAAAAAATTCGAGAATACGGGCGTCGGGATCGAGGATCTGATATCCATCGGCACGATCGGGCTTATCAAAGCGATCAACACGTTCCACCCCGACAAAAACATAAAGCTCGCCACATATGCGTCGAGATGCATCGAAAATGAGATACTTATGTACCTGCGCAAGGGTCAGGGCAAGCACGAAATATCGATCGACGAGCCGCTCAAGGTCGATTGGGACGGCAACGAGCTACTCCTCTCGGACATTCTGAGCGGCGACGAGGACTGCGTCTATCGCAGAGTCGAAAGCGAAGAAGAACGCCGCGCGGTCCGCAGTGCGATATCAAGACTCGACAGTCGCGAGAGACAAATAATCGAGCTCCGCTTTGGTCTCACCGGCGGCGATGAGCTGACCCAAAAAGAGGTAGCCGACCTCCTCGGCATCTCGCAAAGCTACATTTCGCGACTCGAAAAGAAGATCATCGACCGATTAAGAGAAGAAATGAGCGAGATGATGTGATAATTTTAAGAGCACCGCCCAAAAAGCGGTGCTCTTGTTTGCTAATAGTTTTTTATTCTCCTATATTGATCCACAAAGCGGGACGTACACCGAGAACACCAATAACACTGAAACCAGCATTGCTGATTTCGCCATTTTTGCCAACAATTGCAGCTTTCGTCTGCTGATATCCGGGCGATCGCAACCACCAACCATAAATGCCTCCATAAGATGTTGTTAGCTCGCACACTCTTTCACTATCTGAGCTGAAATATGTGTTGGCTTCTTCAATGCTCAATAAGAAAACCCGATCTTTAGTATCAGCACCCGGATTAGTACTATAGCCGGGGTTATTATCTGCTGTTACCATTACGGCGGGAATCATTTTCCTTTCATCATCGGAAAATGCAGTATTGAGAAATGTTTCATTTAACCAACTGCGCAAAGAACAATTTCCCCATGTAATGTCTATAAAAGATGAGTGATATGTCTCATATTCTAAGGCGTATTTGCTAATCACAAGCACCCTGTCGTCTTTAACATCAAGCACGAGCCACTCTATTTCTTCTTTGCCGTTAAAGATATTGTTATCCTGGTCGTAGGCTCCGAAGGATACATAGTCCCCGACCTTGGCACTTTTCAATTCTGGTATTCGTTTTTCTAATTTATACTTGCTGTATATTGAGTTTGCCATCTCGGCACTGTCTTTATAACCATCAAGTGCAATCAATGTCTCATATGCTTCGATATAATCACCGTCATCAATCAACTCCAAGGCTTTGTTGTATTTAGCATTAGGAACTATGACTGTTTTTAATACGCAGATGTAAACGCCGATCGCACATGCAACCGCAATTACAATTGCGGTCATTATTTTTATCCTTTTTCTTCTTGCCTTTAGGCGCGCCATTTTCAAACGAAGTGCTTCTTCGTTTGCGTTTATCTCTTTAATCTTGTTTCGACAAACTTCGATCAGTTCATCTGCGTTTCTCCATCCGGGGACAGATTCAAACAATGTAATTGCATAACTGTAGTCAGCTACTGTTTTGCAAGACATTTTTATTTTGCCATCGGCAAGTATCTCGTCTTTCCGCACGGTCTCGGCTTTATCGCAACAAGTCTGTGCGAGAGTTGCCGAATCTCGATATTCGCCGATAGATTTGAAAAGACCCTCCGCTTTCTTGAAATCGCTTGCATCATTTGCACCTGTCATGATGTTTTTCGCGTTACTGTATATTAATTCCAACCGCATCATCTCGGCTTTTTCGTAGTATTCTCGTGCAAGAGCCGCTGAGTCGCGATATTCACTTATCGACTGAAAAAGATCAGCTGCATTTTTGTAATCACTCACATTTTTTGCCACGGAGACGATATTTGCGGCATTGTTATAAATGCCCTCAAGTCGTGCGGTCTCGTTGCGATCGTTGATATATTCTATGTAGCCGACGATTTCGGACTTCAACTTTTCGTCGGCAAAGCGGATGACTTTTTGGTAATTATTCCTATCATCAAAAGGTTTTGGCTGATCCTTCAGATCGTCCTTCTTTTTCACATGAAGCTCTGCCATGAGTTTGCCAAGATATGCCTCGGCATTTTCGGGATCTTGGTTTAAGATCTGCTCACAAAAATCATCGGCTTTGGCAAATTCGCCATCCTCGAGGAACATGAACGCACGTTTCAGAAGCGGCGCAATATTCGCATTAGCGACAGTGGTGCTCGGTTCAGCTGCAGAGACGATCGGCTCGGGATTATCCTTTTGGATGACCTTTTTGATACCGCGGACGAGATCGTTAATAAAGCCGATCTTGGACATATCCTGTGCTTGGAGGTGGGCGAACTCCTCGGGGAGCTCGTATGCGTCCATATCGCGATAGCAGGGGATCAGCAGCTTGGAGCGATCCTTTTTGATGATCTTCAAAAATCTCGACCACTCGTTTTTGACCCAAACAGCGTTGAAATATTCGGGTCTTGTGCCGATCGAGAGCATGACCTTCGCCGAATTAAGTGCGGCAAATATTATCGGTTCATACGCGGATCCGAGCTTACCCTCGAGGGTGATCGCGGCATAGAAGACCTTGAATCCCTCTTGCGTGAGCTGATAATAGATATCGTTTGCGATCACGCTGTCCTGCGTTCGATGACCGTCGGAGTCGGTCTCTTTATAGCAGATAAAGACATCGTATTTTTCTTCCCTTTGTGCAAGGGCAAGGATATCCTTTTGGATCCTATCGATCTCCCTTGCCTGCTCCTCATATATGGCACGCTGACCCGCATCGGCATTTTCGATGGCGGATCTGTAATCATCATCGGCGATTATCGAGTCATACGAGGCTCTATGGCAGGTCGGGATCTTCTTGAATGTGGCGGGATCGTCGACATACTCGATTCCATACTTACAAAGGATAAGCCCCCAATAAGCCTCGGACTGAGTGGTATCGGCTTGTATGATCTTCTCATACAGCTTTTCCGCCTTATCGAACTCGCTCTTTATACGCAGGGTGTTGGCCCGGTTGAATAGATTTTGCAGATTTTCATCCAAAACCTTCGGCACGGTCTGTTTTGTGCCGCAATATTCACATTCGGCAATAGTGACGCCCTCAGCTATCTCAAGGTCGCCACCGCACATTTTACATTTGAACAGTGACATTTTTGTTATCTCCGTTATTTCTCATTTAAGCATTTTGCACTTCTTGTTTCTGTTACCGACAAGCACCAAAAGCTCGCCCGCGATCTTTGATACATTATCGATATCATCCGACATCACCGCATCCGAAAGCTCGGAAAATTTTGCGGATATCTGACATTCGACCGAGCAAAGGGCATCACTGCTCATGGGGTCGCTATAGCGAATTGCCTCGCAGACCTTTCTGCACTCTGCCCTTACATTTTCGGATGCCGCGCTTTCGGTAAGCGTTTCGGCGTCGACGGTCAGGGACTTTATGAAAAATGTCTGCGTTTTTACTTTTGCATCGACACGCTCGACCTCATCGATCGCGACTGTCGCTTTCACGACAGAAATAATATTTACCGCAAGAACGATCGAGCAGGCGACAATGCCCACCCAATAAGGCAGAGCCGATATCAGCATACAAATGCCGCCGACAATAAACGAGGCGACAAGACCCGCGTAGCTTGTTTTGACAAGCGAGATATTATAGAACAGCTTTTTTGCATCATCAGCCTTAAAGGCAACATAAGAGCAGACAAGCTGATCGACAAACATTACGGTTATAAGCAGGTAGCCGATCCAAAACGACGGGGTGTATTTTTCCGTCCCGTCTACGCCGGGTATAACGAACGAAACAATATTGAACAGGGCAAGCAGAGCCACCCACGCAACTATGTAAAACTTAAATCTTTTATTCATGACATTGACCTCCATCAAAGCTTTTCGCCGCACTCGAGGCAGAATTTTGCACCCGGGACTACGTTTTTACCGCAGTTTGGGCAAACGGTAACAAATTTATACCCGCATTCGGGACAGAACTTACCTTTGACGACGGTTTTTCCGCACTCGGGGCATGTGATCGTATCCGACGTGTCGGAAGATGCAACTTTTTCGCCGCATTCGAGGCAGAATTTCGCCCTCTCAGGCAGTTTTGCGCCGCATTTTGCGCATTTAGCATCCGAGTCTGCCGAGTTCGGCGAGGAAAAGCCCTTGAACATTTCGCCGAGTTGAGGCGAGAGTGCGCCTGCCGCCGCCATACCGACGCCAAGTCCGATAACATCCCCGCCTGCACCGCCGTTTATGGTCATGTTGCCGAGCCCTTCGGCATATGCTTTTTGAACATCCGCCGACATAACATCCTTTTGCGTATAACCCTTTGCAGCCATGACCTCTGCCTCTGCAAAGCCCGTCATTTTTGCAGCCTGTGCTTCGGTCTGCGCTCGTATAAGATCACGCTCCGCCTCTCGCTTTGCGACCTCGGTCTCGGTAAGCTGGCGTTCCATCTCAATCTTGCGCCGAGCCGCAGTTACCTCTGCCTCGGCATCTGCCTGTGCCGATTTGACAAGTGCATCGGCTTGAATCATTCTTGTTTGGAAGGAAACGGTATGCAGTTCCTTCATTCTTTTGAAGTTCGGGTCGTCTTCGGGAAGCGCGACATTGGTAATATAGAATTGCGGTACGGTGAGTCCATACTCTTCAAATCCGCCGACAATACTTTGACGCATGATCTCCGAAAGAGTTTCAAGCTTTTCGTCGATCTCAAGGATATTGATATTATTGGATTTGATAGCGTTTGACAGATTTGCTTTTACCGCGGTGGAGATCATCGGGCGAAAAGCGTTTTGAATGGATTTTGTGAATCCCGCGCCCTCTTGTCCCCATGCAATTCCATGCATTGTGCCGACAAGCTTCAAGAGAAGCTTACGAGAGTCGGCGACTGCGAGATTCATCTCACCGCACGCACCTATTTCAAGCGGAATGCCGAGATTGGGGTCCAAAAATCTGACCTTTGAGTCGGTCCCCCACTTTACAGCCATTTGAACTGTTTTATTGATGAAGTAGACCTCACAGTGAAACGGTGTCTCGCCGTTTGTCGTTCTGTTTATGAGTCTTCCGAGTTTTGGAATATTTTGTGTTTCCAAGGTATGACGCCCTGCACCAAAGAGGTCAAGAGCCTGACCGTTCATAAAGAAAATAGCCTCTTGGCTCTCGTGAACGATGAGCTGAGTCATGGAATTGAAGTCCTCGCGCGGATGCTTCCATATAAAGGTGCTGTTATCACCCTCGTACTTGATAATGTCGGCTGTTAACATAGCAAACTCCTTTTGATTTTTTTGCTTTACTACATAATTGGCATTATGTGGTATAATTCGATGTTTGTGTGACTATTATATCACTATATTACCCGTTTGTCAATAGTTTTTTGGCAAATAACGTCATAAAAAGTCAAATTATCTGATAAATATCTACCACTAAAAGACCAATGAAAAAGCGTGATTTTTCATTGGTCTGATCGTCATGCAACAATATGGCAGAAACTTCAATAATTCAAAGGAAACGCCTCATCCGCCTCGCAAGCTCGGCACCTTCCCCCACCGGGGAAGGCTAATGCGACCGCTTATTCATCACGCCGAGATGAAGTGAGCAATAGCTTTGCGTGTTTTTACATCTCGACTGCCGAGATGATCGATCACCGTTGCCTTCCCCGGTGGGGGAAGGTGTCGCCGAAGGCGACGGATGAGGCGTAAAAATTCGCTTTTTTCGAGATTAAGAGTCGGCGTACCACATAATGCCAATTATGTGGTTATTTCTAACATCGGAGCAAGCCGAGGGAT
>CAZMPO010000007.1:0-78194 GCA_964568425.1 uncultured Lachnospiraceae bacterium
AGTCTTGAAAATTTTTTGTTTTTTCATGTGTCTACTCTAAGGGGATTATATCAAAATAGTGATGCTCTTCTCTTTTTTTCATATAATTTGGACATGAAGCCACTAAAATATCTTTCATATCAATTTCAAACGCTATGCTTTTATCGGAAGTCCTTACCACAAGTACCTTTTTACTATAATCATCAATTATGAGAACATAGCACCTATCATCCTCAAAATCATTTTTTGAAGATCTGTGCAAATATGCATGGAATCCGTTATTTAACATATTATTGGTAATAATTGCCATATTGTTTCCTCGATTTATTTAAATCTCGCCACCAGCCCATTCCTTTCTGCATAGACATTCCAAACATAAAGAATCGCATCCAGAAGCGTTTCCATTGCGAGCGGTAAGCTCCTACAATTTCATTGAATTAATGCTTTTCTGAACAGTCCTCGTGCCATAATAGAAGCCGCCTCGCTTACTTATTTATTTTTGACACTTGAATCAACCCCAAAATATAAGATTGCTTGAACCTATATCTTTGTTTTTATCATCATAGGATCTATAATCGCCGAAGAATTTCGGTTCACTATGCCTAATTTTCTTCAGTTATTATGATAATGGTTGTATCCACCAAACGATTCGGTACGTCTACCACCAATCTTTTTACCGTGCTGTTCATAATATTTTATTGTTTCTAATAGACATCTTTCGCTGCAACATTTCCTGAACATCGTCCAACTCATCTTCTGCAGTTATTATCTACTACCTCATAGAAGAATCTTTTCTTTTCGTTTTCTGTTAATCTCTCATATCCGTATAATAGTATACGGGTTTGTATTTCGTTAACTGTCTTCTTGCCAAGATTACGGATTCGAGACAGTTCCTCTCTTCTTATGCAGTCGATAATGTCACCGATCGTAAACAATCCGGCACGTTTCAAAGCATTCATCGCTCTTACCGAAAATTCGATGTTATCCACCCCGGTATCGCAAGCCTTTTTGCTAAACGGAACATTCACTTTCACACTCTTTCCGAATGCTCCATAAAGTGTGGGGATCAGTCCGTTTCCATTTGCCGATTTGTACAGTTCGATTACAACTTCATCTTTTCTCATTTGCATGCTCTCCTAACATATCATTTTTCGGGGATGATAGATCCTTTAATGACATCGAGAACAGAGTTAGCATTGATTGAGGTGATTCCGGGCACTTCCTTGTATATCTTAGTTACAAAGTTTCGCATTGTCTTCACGTCGGGTGCAAGACAGATTGCGACTAAATGACAGTTATTACCCGTAGTATGTACGATAGTCACGGTTTCCGGAGATTCCGCAAATATTCGTTTGCATTCATCAAAGCTATCCGGCTTTGTTTCGATGTTTGTTACAAAGGTCATCGTTTCGGGTGCCGCTTGCGGATCTATAATGGCTTTATAGCCCTTGATGATCCCTTGGCGTTCCAGAGAGGTAATTCTTGTTTTCACGGCGGTGCGTGAAAGACCGACTCGATCTCCAATTTCTGTATATCCTATTCTCGCATCTTCGAGCAACAGGTTGATTATTTGATTGTCTATCGCATCAAGACTGTCTATATGCATTGCTTACCTCCAACCGAAACATTGTCATCCAAGTCGGTGCATGCTCCCGACTTCTGTTGACATTTATATTATACCACGATCTTAACGATATTTCAACAGCTGAGCTTGCATTGCGTATTCATATTGTTGCAAATTGCACATTGTAATCGCTGTCAATATTCGTATTGCAATTAGATGGATCATTGCACCACACTTCTGCTGCCCTCTCACACATTTTCTCAATATAATCTCTGCGTTTCAACGTATCAAGCCACTCTGTCGGGATGTCATCATAACCGTAGAGCGCACCTGCAAGACCACCCGCAACAGCAGCAACAGTATCGGAGTCATCACCGAGATTGACCGCCTTTAATACACAATCTTTATAGTTATCCGTGGTAAGTAGACACCACACCGCCCCTTCAAGAGTATCTACCACATAACCTGTGCTTTTGATATCATCGCATTGCAATTCAACAAAACTGTCCGCAAACAATCTTTGATAGTGATGGTACTCGGTACTATTTACATATCGACACTTCGCCATGTTCAATGCAAGCTTGATGGATTCTTTGCTTGGTACATCAAGCAAATGAAACAGAATCAGCGCATAGATCTTACAGCAGAGCCTTGAGCGTTCGTGCGCGTGAGTTAAAGCAGATGCTTTTTCAATTATCGCTTCCCACTCGGATCTTACTTTTCGATTACACCAAGCTATCAAAGCAAACGGATGAATGCGCATCAAAGAGCCGTTGCCATTGGAACGTTCTCCCGTTAATCCGCATTCCTCGACGGGCTTGTGATATGCAAAATAGTTGTCGATGGCATAGCTGCAAGTGTTGCCGACATCGAACATTTCGCCCGTCGGCGTGTACTCGTCATCATAATACCACTCGCCAAACTTAACCATTATATCATCGAAATCCACCTTGCCACTCGCAAGGCTATCGAGTGCGGCAAGCGACATACTTGTGTCATCCGACCAAGATCCCGCAGGATAAGGATATGTGCCGTAGCCGACCATATCCGTAACCGGCTTTGCGGCAAGTTCATCCCTCTCGCAAAACTCTACGGGCACACCGAGTGCATCGCCGATCGCATGACCAAGCATTACGGCTTTTATTTTTTGTTTTATCTTATTCATACTTACCACCATCTTTTAGGGCAAATCCACGCGAGAAACAGTATGGCACCCACGAATAGAAACTCTAAAATTTGATACAGTACAGCCAAGATAAGCACAACTGCAACCGCAGCAACCGTATAGAGCAGAACCTTTTTCAAGGTGCTCCAAAATTTGTTCTTGCGGATAGAGTTATCTGTCTTTCTTTCATTTGTGTTTATCGCGTTCATTCCGTTGCCCTCTCTTTTCATTTTTATTTTGCAATCCAATTATAGCGCGTATTGTGTCCGATAAGCCGAACAGTTACGGTCAATTTATTATACCACCTCCATTATTTCGCTTGAAAATTTCGGGGGATTTACAAACCACAAAAAAATTCAATCCATTTGAAAAGTGTGGTATAATATATATTTAGGCTTTGTCGTCATCTTCCTCGAGATACTTTTCAAGGTCCATCGCATCGGCTTGACAAGCTCTGACCGCTGTGATTGCTTCGCTCATTGCATAATAACTCCTGCCAACTCCTTCCTTGGTTTGACGGTAATTCGCGGCACGTTCACGGCGAATGCCAATGTTCTCGGCAGTTTCAACGGCATCAATGTTAGCCGCAAGAAAGATAAACTCCCAACCGTATTTCTCTGTCTGTCGTTTAATTTTTGCCTTGATCTCCGCACTTGAATAGTGGTGGCTTCATTCTCCATTCCATCGGTTGTAATAATGAAGATGGTATGCTCGGGAACGTCCTCGGGGCGCGCGTACTTATGTATGTTTCCAATATGATGGATAGCACCGCCGATTGCATCGAGAAGTGCCGTGCAACCGCGCACTTGATAATCGTTTCGTGTCATCGGCTTGATTTCGGATATATCCACTCTGTCGTGGATTACCTCGCTGTAATTATCGAAAAGCACGGTGGAAACGAAAACCTTGCCTTCCTGTTCCTTCTGATTTTCAATAGTAGAATTGAAGCCGCCGATGGTGTCAGCCTCGAAGCCGGACATAGAGCCGCTTCTGTCAAGGATAAATACGAGTTCAGTAATGTTGTTTTTCATAATAAAAACCTCCCTTTGTTTTTGTGCCTTTAGTATAGCACTTTCAAAGGGAGGTTTGGTCGCTTGACGAGGGACTTTTATTTAATCAATCTTGTATTCCATTCAGTTTCCTTGAAACCAACAAGTACAAAATCATCACCAATAAGCAACGGACGTTTCACAAGCATGCCGTCACTTGCAAGAAGTTTCAATATTTTGTCCTCGGTCATAGTGGAAATCTTATTTTTAAGGTCAAGGGACTTATAGAGCAATCCACTTGTATTAAAGAACTTTTTGAGTGGTAATCCGCTTTTCTTATGCCATTCCGTTAACTCATCGAGTGTGGGATTATCGAGCTTAATATCTCTAAACTCATATTCAATTTGATTATCGTCGAGCCACTTTCTTGCCTTTTGACAAGTGGTACACTTGGTGTAACATATAAATTTAATCATAGTTCTCAAACTCCTAACAGTTGTTGATCAAACTCAAACAACGCTTCATTGATTTCAAAAATATCATAATTGCCGTTATGGATAAAGTATCTAATAATCTTATCAAACACCTTGCTCCTTGACAAAGTAAATCCTGCGGTTGCAAGCAATTCTTGTGTTGTATCCATATCAAGCTGCAAGGAAATTGCAAAGGCAATCACGGTTTGCTTTGACGGCTTGTAGTCTTTATTGCTCTTGATTTTAGAGAAGGTTCGCTTGTCCACGTTTGCCTTCTTGTAGCATTCTACATCGGTCATACCGCTTTCGCCAATGAGGTCAAAAAGCATTTTCCCGAAGCTTCTGTCCATCTGCTTCATATACTCACGTAAGGATTTACCCGCAGCGGAACTCGTTTCCCGTTTACGCGGCATCATAGCATCGGCACACATAGGTGCTTGGATACACTTTGCCATTGGCATCTCATCTACGCTACTGTCAAACGCCTCATAGAAATCTTCATCGTGCTCGTCTACGTATTCATCATTGATAAACTCTTGAATATCACTAAAGAGCTTCTGGCTGAAGGAATACGATTCCTTATCGAACACGCAAAGATAAACTGTCAATTCGTGGTCAAACAGAAATTCCGTAATCGTTTGAATAGCGAATTTGAGGACTTGATCCTTCGGGTATCCGTAAACGCCCGAACTAATCAGAGGGAAAGCAACCGAATGGCAACCGCTTTTCACAGCAAGCTTTAACGATTCAATATAGCAAGATCGTAATATAATACTCTCGCCAACCAAACCGCCGCGCCATACGGGACCGGAAGTATGAATCACGTACTTGCAGGGCAAGCCGTATGCACCCGACAACTTTGCTTGACCAAGCCCAAGCGGAGCAAGCTTGGCGCATTCCGCGTCAAGCTCTGCTCCTGCGATGGTATGTATAGCGAGATCTACGCCACTATAACCGACCATTTCTTCATTGGTCGTGTTTACAATGGCATCCACTCGCATTTTCGTGATGTCTTGTCTGATAATTTGTAGTGGCAATCAATTCACCTCACTCTTTGTCGGATTTCAAAATTTCTTGTATCTCCGCTATATGCGTTTGTCCGAAAATAATATCGTCATTTCCAATTCTAACGACAATAGGGTGATTTACATTGGCATCAGTGCGCAAAATTTCATTATGGAACTGTTCTCGAATGCTATCATTCTCGCGAAGCTCCTCAAAATGCTTGCTACATACTAAGCATAGCGCAATGCCGCACTCGTGCCAATAAAACTTAGGTGCTTTAAGTATATTGTTGACTTCCATATACTTAACATCTTTGGCTTCTCGGCACATTTGGCAAACGCAATATCCGGCTTCGGGTTGGTATCTTCTTAATGCAAGAGCACGAATATCGTGATTGTCAATCAAAAATTCGTTGCCTCTACCATTTTGCGGCACTCCATAAGAAACAATACGTTCAACCGGTCGCTTTTCGATTTTGATACAATTGTTTAGAACATCTTGCATATGCCGTCTAAAATTGAACTGATTGGGAATGGGCTGATTAAGTACGCTTTTATCATAATCAATCGTTGTCGCCGTTAATCCACCCAAACGATATTCCGTAATCAGCTCGGGAGCTATGAAGCCCGCTCTTTTACATCTCTCCAAAATCTCAAAGCCGTTTTGCATATGCTCATCTTGCAATGATTCAATATCTTCATCGGTCAAATCATCTTCGACATCCAAATCATCGTAATGAACCTCGGTAATGTTTTTGCATCTTATAAATCGCGCAAAGGCTTCGCATTCCTTGCTTGCAATATGAGCAGGAAGCAGTTCTCCGAAGAAGTATCCTTCTTGCTCGTTGCTTACATATACCTTTCCACGTCGAATTTCGCCAAGCTCATTCTTAAGCGGGATGACATTGGCATTTGCAAAAAGGTCATTTTGACAACCGAAAAGCATCTGCTTGTTACCGCTAAATTCAGCCAACAAATAGGCATACAATCGAGCATTCTCCATTGTTCTGATGTTTTCCATTAGCTTTTCACGATAATTTGCTAATTCAATCTGTCCTGTCAGCTCACTTATATCCTCGCCAAATATACCTTCGCATACCTTTTTCTCTAACAAGTGCGTAGCAAGAATATAGCAATTTGAAGATGAAATCGTACAGTTAGGCTTTATATACAGTCGATCCTCACATTCATCCCAACTAACATATCGGATAACACCTTTTTGCTCTGCATAAACAGGAACGATCTCTAACTCGCGCAGCATAGATTGCTCATTATCCAAATCATCGCTATGCTCATACAAGTAAGAGAACATCAATTTCCTAAATTCATCGTCGGTAATGTTTGCCTCGTAAACGCGTCTTAAAGCGCATACTACGCCGTGAACATTCATTACACCAACGCTTAATGCATTCAATTCAGCCTCATATTGCTTTTCCTTTGCCTTGACTATTTCGCTCAACGACCTTCCTATATTCTGATTACCATCTAAACAGTAGCTTAACACATCGGGAATGCGAACCACTCGTGTATCGGAAGGTTTAGCAAGAATCGTTGAATTATAAGTTTGTAAGAATGTAGAGCGTCTGAGCTTTGAAAGCAGATCAATTTTATTCAAGCTATCCTCAGAGAAAATATCCGTCGAATATGTAGTGCCTTCTCTCTTGATATGCAAGAAGCGAAGCACGTCAATACCTTCGCTCTTTGCCAAGGTTTCGATAGCTGTTTGGATTGCAACATATACCTCAGCAGTTACATAATCATTCCAACGATTATTTATTAAATGATCGCGCGAGGTTGTCAACTCAAACGGAGCATCGATAATCATAGGAACTCTTATTTTCACCTGCGTAGGCAATCCCGCATACAAATAGCAGTTGTTGGCTTCTTTTCCCGATTGGATATAGCAAACTACCTTCTGCTTTTTGTCTATACGACGCTGCTGATTTTCGCGTTCAGAAACAATAGAATTATCCGATACCTCAAAGCAATGTGTTACGATCTTGTATTCATAGACCTTATCATTCACCTTGATACATCGAATGTTTCCGTCATCTTCGATGCGAATTTCAAAATCACCCAACTTTAAGTAGCGCAACTTTCGTAAACAAAGACACAAGCGCAGAACCTTTTCCTCCGTAAAGAAGTCCTTTTTTAACGGCTTTTTCAATTCAAAGGTCATTCTCGTGCCTTGGAATGGCTCTTTTTTATCAGAGGGCAACACGGGAATGGTCGGTGCTTTATCAGCCAACATAAAACGAAAATGTCCGCTATGAATATAGACCTTGCTTGCAACCGCAAATACCGCTTTGAATCCAACGCCCTTTTCTCCGATTTCAGGCATTTTTCTGTCAGAAACAAGTATTTGCTTTTTCGTGGATTCTCCAATTGACGTAATTGCTCTAACGTTTTCACGAGTAAATCCTATTTCATTGTATCGAGTGAATATTTTAGAAAAGTCATCGGATACAGTTAAAACAAAACTTGGCTTAACACCTTCTGCATAAGAGCAGTCATCCGCATTTTGTAAAAGCTCATTTATGTACCTTTCCGAGTCCATTCCCGCATCATTGATCAGATTGATATACCGCCTATACGCTTCGGGACCTAATGCACTTTGAATCGTCTTTCTTGTTGCTCGAAGCAACTTCATATACTCAAAAGGCTCCATATCCTCATTCGCGGCATTCAACTGATTTGACGCATTTTTGAATCGCAGGTTCATCGACAAGGTACAATTCTTGTCTATCAGTTCGCAGAACTCCGACAATGAAGTAATTCTATGCTGTGCACTTAAAAATAGAATATTATCACACGCAAAGAAAAAGCGCTCGTTTTCTATCGGCAAATAGCAACACCTATAACCGATTCTTCTAAAGTAAATCCCCGCATTTTTGTTAAAGTCAGATTCATCAAGTCCTAATTCGCCATTTTCAACGAATCGAACATCTTGAATATCAAGAGATTGAATATTTGCTTGAAGCGAAGGCAACTGCATCTTTTTGATCTGTTCGGTAAAGTGCTTTTGAAAAGCCGACAAGCATTTTTCATATTTTGCAAATACCGTTATCTGCTCAGCACTAAACGTTTTCTTTCCCATAGCTTCAATCATCTTATCAAACGAAAACGATTCTATGTTTGATAAAACATCAAGGATAGCATCCGAATCCGTAAGTACAGACATTGCTCGGTTAAACAACCGCACATTGACATCTGAAATTGTACTTATACCGGGATTTTTATTTCTTGATCGAGCGTCAGGAAGAAATAGCTCGCGCGTTTCTCCAAGCAACAAATATGTGCTCTCGGGTTGCGGTACATCTTCATTTGATCGGAACATAAACACCTTTTCAGCCGGCAAGAAATTGTTCTCTACCGTATAGAAAATCGGCAATTCGAAAAGTATTTCGCCCTTAAAAATGTTTTGTTGCAAACAAATGATCGTGTCCACATCTGCTTCAAATATGTACTTGCTTTTGTAAGGTAGATAGTTAATTATATTCTCCTTTACCTTTCGAGAGAAATCCATATAGGATTCTTTTAGCATAGTAGCAAAGGACGAGCAACTATGCTTAAACCAAGCATTATTGCTTTGGGAATCAACAAACTCTCTTGAGCCGCCAAGTTTAAACGGGATATGGCAAGCCATAGGCATAGGAACCTTTATCTGCGTAGGCAAAAACGAGTATAACGAACCCATTTTTATAGAATTTTCGTCATACAAAAAATCCACAGAGGGAAAAACGATCTGCATATACATTTTCTTTTCTGCAAATGCTGTTTTTGCTCCATAACGCGATACACACATATCTCTGTTATAGATAATCTGCTTGGTATATCTTGTGCAATCAATTTCTTGGATTATGGGCTTGTCATTTTGACTGTGATAATCGCGCAAATCAACCGACAAATGAACGTCGGTTTCTATTTGCAATTCCGATCCAAGAACAGGAGCACTTCTTGACACCTTAAATGTTAAACTGCGTAAAGAATCGAAATACAAATGCAGTTTGGTAAGCTTATTTAAGAACAGTAGCGGGTTCTGATTAAACAAAGATTCCTTATTGTGATATTTACGAACAAATTCGTCATAAATTCCCTTAACCTTCATTGGTTCAACAAAAAGCGTTAAGCGCGTTCCGCTAACTTCTTCAAAGTTTTCGTACGCAGGCTCGGGAATGGTAAAATTGTTTTTATACAATTCAAATGAGAATTTACCGCTTTGAATCAGAACTTTATCCGCTACGCCAAAAACTGATTTGAAACCTATGCCTTTTTCACCGATTTCAACCTTATCCGAGGAAACATTTTTAGCCGCCTCGGCAATACCCGTAATGGCAAAGACATTAAATGGAGTAAATCCCGTTTCGTTATATGTCAGAACTATTTTTCCGTTATTGTAATCAGTTTGAACGTCCAATTCAACACGGCTGTGATCTGCATAATCGCAGTCATCTACGTTTTGAATCAATTCAAACAAAAACCTTAACGGCGTAGAATATACACCATCTTCACCAACCGAAAGAAGGGATTCAAGCAAGGCGGGATAATTATCACCCTTTAATTTGTCATCCTCTGCAAGAGAGGTGCGAAACAACTTCAAGAGTTCAACATACATCTTATGCTCGTCAATGCTCGCCAAATCACCAACCGAAAAAGCGCGTAGTGCTTCACGCAAATCGGTCTTTTGGTGATTGTTCATACTTCGAGAGTCGTAATTATGATATTTTGTTTTTAAGTCGAGTATTTTACTCATTTTCTTACCTCTCAATAGTCAGAACACCGTTTGCAATCAACGATGTATGAATATCTGCTTGTCCTGCTTTTTTCTTGATGGAGGCTACCTTTGCCTCGTATGCTTCGGTTGCACCGTCAAGCATAGATTGGTACATACGAATCAAGTTCATTTCTACCGCATTGTCAATCTGTGTTTCAAGACTTACCTTGCGATTGATATAGTTGTTGCGGATGCTTTCAAGCTTATAGTTCGCCATTGTATCAACCGACTCTTGGTGCTTCTTGCGCTCCGCAAACAAAGCAACGATCTGTTTTTCTTCAAGCTTGCCCCAAGCACTCGCATTGATGCTTGGTATCGTACGTGCTTCTTCTGCAGTTTGGAGAATTTCTGTCAATTCCGCTGCAACCACATCATTTTCACATACTGGTACAATCTTGAAACATGGATTGAGTCCTATGTAGTTCCAAGCATAAACCGAGAAATGATATGTGCCCGCCGGCAAAAAATCGGAACTGTATCTTAAATTGATATACGAGGTTTGATTTGTGGCGTAATACTGCGCAGCTTGTCTTACAAGAGGATGTACTGCCGTAATAAAAAACGCTTTTCTATCTTTTTCTGCGGCTTCCGAGTCAAACGTAATCGCATGATTGGGGTTTTTATCCTTCAAATAGTTATCCCAATCCCTCTTTGTAGAGGAACGAATGGTAGAAAGCTTCTTGAAATCTTCTCTCAGTGCTTCACGGGCAAGCTTATTCAAACGCAGAGTTTTTATCTCGGATTCGCCCAAAATGTAATTACCAACGCCAAGACGGTCATTCAAGTATCTTGTAACCAAATACTGCAATCCCGTCGGACTCAACCAAGGGCTTTCCGCTTCTTGGATTTCTTGGGAAGTGTGGTATCCCGAAAGGTCAAAGCCAAACAGTTCCTTTTCCTCGTCCTCGAGCTTGTTAAGTTCTTGCACACGTCTGACCTCATTATCAGCCATCTGTTCAAGCTTGCTTCTGCGTTCTTCATCGGTAAGCGTAGCATTTACCGCAATCTTTTCGACCTGTGCACCGATCTCGCTGAGTATTTCTTCACATTCACCGATGCTCTTTTCAAAAATACCAATACGGAGCAGGCAACGCTCATAAATATCCGCATCAACGGTGTTATTCGTGATTACGTTGTAAATGTTTACAACCTCACTCTTTTGTCCACGACGGTCAATTCTACCGATTCTTTGTTCAATGCGCATCGGGTTCCATGGCAAATCATAGTTAATCATCATATCACAGAACTGATAGTCAAGACCTTCCGAGCCAACTTCGGTAAAGAGCAGAATATCAATGGCATTTTCATCTTCCTTGGGTAACTCAAATTGCCTACGAAGCTCGTAACGCACATCATCCTTAACACTACCGTCAATTTGTTCCACGCGCAATCCTTCATCACGTAGTTTCTTCTTCAAATATGCAAGCGTATGGCGGAAGGTGCTGAACAAAATGATTTTATTATTTTCGGCGGTTTGCTTTTCCTTGATGATTTCAAGCACGCTATCGAATTTCGGATCTTCCTCGGGGAGCGAATCTGCCAATTCAAGCACGTGACTTGCCATTGCCGAAAGAGTGGAACTATCGTAGTCGCTCAACTTTGCATTATCTACATCGTCCTCCGAGTCGGCTTCAAGCTGCACCAAGCGTCTTTCAAGAATATCACGCACATAAGGAGCAAGACCAAAGATACAGCTTGCCGCTTGTCTGCGTATAGTGCTCATCATAAAGGGCACAGAGCATACATTGTGAAGCGTTGAAAGTGCAGCATACTCGAAAGCGAGCAATTCGTTGTGCAATTTTGCCTGCTCGGGCGTGAAATCGCTTGCGATAGTATGCGTTCTTCTGACACAGAAATCTTGAATATCACGACGCCTTGTGCGGTTTAACATCGTTGCAAAGCCGTGAAGCGACTCTACATCAGAAATCAGCTTTACGCGATCTTCGCGCGACAAGTTTTCCTCTGAAAGCTTTTTCAACACTTCTGCATACAAGGGGTTCTTTGCAATTACATTTACACCCCACTGAGTCTGCAATACGCCTTTGAGTTCCTCGGATGCCGCAAGCTGCCATCCTTCCGCCGCACCACGAATAATATGAGAGCAACGTGAAATATACTCGTTTGGTTTAGACATTGTA
The DNA here is from genome assembly GCA_964568425.1 of uncultured Lachnospiraceae bacterium. Classification (GTDB taxonomy): domain Bacteria; phylum Bacillota; class Clostridia; order Oscillospirales; family CAG-272; genus CAKSQF01. The sequence goes on from CAZMPO010000007.1 coordinate 12,087, forward strand.
ACAAACGTGTCTTTATCAATTACAACGTCGGGGCGCAATACGTTGAGTAGCGTAAAGAGGTCATTATCACCCGTCTGAAGCGGCGTAGCAGTAAGCATAACGACCGCGTCCGCGTGCTCACAGAAATACTTAACACACTTGTAGGCAAACGCCTTTTCTTTATCCATACTTCCGTTACGGATATGGTGCGCTTCATCAATGATGACTAAATCAAAGTGAGGGGCGGGATCTAAGTCAAATAAACCGTACGATTTTCCTTTTTTACCTTCTTCGCCTTGATAGACTCGGCTATCCAAAATAGAATAAGGAATAATGGTTTTGTTATAGCGAATAGGCCATTCTCCGTCCCTATCTGTATCCGAAATAATTTGACGAAGCTCTTGTCCCGTAACGGGAACAAATTCCTCATCAAAACGCTTCATTTCATTTTCCCATTTGCGTTCCGTTACAAGAGGCTTGGGGCAAATGATAAGCACGTTTTCAAGCTCGTTACGAGCCTCCAACTCTTTGATAATCAAGCCTGCTTCAATCGTTTTACCGACACCAACGCTATCCGCAATCAAAATGCGAGGTTCGTCAGCCTTGATAAGCTTCAGCGCAGGTCTGAACTGATACGGCACAAAATCAATTCTTGCGGCATTCAAAGAATAAAGATTGCCGGCAGAGGGATTGTTGATTTGATATGCCGTCAAATAACTTTGCAGAGTAGCCAAATCAACCCAATTATAGTTTTGGCGTTCTTCAACCAATGCAATCTGTCCCGAATAAAAGGTCTTGGTTTCGCCGTTTACGAAAACTTCGTATTTTTTGATTTCGCCAAGATCTGTTACCGAGCATACCATTCCCTTAACATCGGGGTTTCCAATCAAATACACCTTGCTCATAGCCGCAATGTCATCCGTGTTGACGGTTTCCGTTGAAACGGGTTCCGTAATAGACTCATTTTCTTGCACCGATTCAATTTGGATATTCGAGCCTTGTACCGCTTGCATAAAACGGTCTACATCGTCAAGCACATTCAAAGGAGCTTCAAGCCAAGAAAGAAAGGCGTGAAGCGTATTGATGTCATAAACAACGGTATCCTTATCTGCCATTCCGCTACTATAATGCGCCCAACGATTTCTGACCTTCTGCATTTCTCTTACGCACTCTCGGTCTTTCGTGGGAAGATATGCAAAGTTGCGCATAGCATACCACGACTTATCCGTAATTCTGAGAAGGGCAGCCAAATCAAAATCCGAAAGATTGCTGTATTGGTTGTTCTCGGCAATCTCTCGCTGATTATAACTCAAATTAGATATGACACATTCCTGCCACCAATTCTCGGACACCTTGGGAAGCATTTTATCAAGCCAAGATTCCAATAGCTTTGCGGCAGTATGTAAAAATTCATTTATTTTTCCAACAACTTCAATATTGTGCATAACGCTCTCCAATCAAAAGATTATTTCTCAGCTGCATTTCCTGCTTTTACCCAAGCAACAACCTCGGACACCTTAAATTTCCAAAGACGTCCAACCTTTGAAGCAGGCATATTACGCTTTGCGATCCATACGAGCACGGTATCGCGGCTAACGCCGAGGTGCTCCATGATCTCTTTGAGTGAATACCATCTTTCCGTTTCGTTAATCATTTCAATTCTCCTTCGGCAAAAAGATACAATTATTTACTCTATTATACTATAATATCATCAATTTGTCAATCAGTTATGATAGCTTATCGTCGGTTTATAACGGTTTATTCGTAAATGGAAAAGACAGCGATTTTTTCTCCGCCGAGTGCTCATTCAGTTAAGTTTTCAATAGCGATTCGCATACCGAGTTTAAGAGCACACTTGAAGATATGAACTGGTTCTTCTATCCTTTCGATATACAATATACACCAAATAGCATGAATTGTCAAGAGGCTGAGAGGATTTTTTAAAATTAATTATGGATTTTCCCTTAATTTGTAAAAGTACACCTTTCAAAACGGTAGAAAATGGTTTTGGGTACGCTTTGAACATACATAGAGTTTTATCTTCAAGAATTGAACGCAAAACAAGCGATAAACGGGAGGAATGCTGAAAATGGCTATTGTTGAGGTTATAAAATACAATGGTAAACCCGATGTATTTGCGTGGAAGTACCCTAGCGAGGAACTTGGAACATGGACGCAACTGATTGTAAATGAATCTCAAGAAGCAGTTCTTGTAAAAAGCGGCAATGTTCTCGATGTGTTTGGTAGCGGACGACATACGCTCGATACAGCAAACATTCCCATTCTGAGCAAAATAATCAATCTTCCGTTTGGAGGAAGAAGTCCGTTTACAGCCGAGGTATGGTACATCAATAAGGGCTACAATCTAGATATTAAATGGGGAACACCCACTCCAATTCAAATTCAAGACCCCAAATATGGTATTTTTGCTCCGGTCTGCTCAAATGGTGCATTCGGCATACATGTCTCGGACTCGAAAAAATTTTTAATAAAGCTCGTGACAACGATGCCAACATTCGATACCAATACCATTACAAAATACTTCAGAAGCCTTTTTGTAACAAAAGTAAAGGATGCGATCTCTGCGTATTTGGTACATAAGCAGATAAGCATTTTGGAAATAAACGCATACATTGACGAGCTGTCTCAGCACATGAAGGAAAGAATTCAGCCTGCAATGGATGATTATGGTATCGAGCTCATATCCTTCTATGTAAACGAGATAAGCGTGCCCGAAGACGATACAGCTGTCCAGAAACTGAAAGATGCCCTTTCAAAGAGAGCGGAGATGAATATTATTGGCTATAGTTATCAGCAAGAACGTTCTTTTGATACCCTCGAAGGTGCCGCGAAGAACAGCGGTTCAGCCGGAGCTCCGCTTATGAGTGCTGGACTGGGAATTGGAATGGGATTTGGCATGGGACGAGGCGTTGGAAAAGGATTTGGTAACATGGCACAAGAAATTCAAGTAAACAGCTCCAATGAAAGCACTAAGGAATGCCCAAAATGCTACACGCAGATCCAGCAAAATCAAAGATTTTGCGGATACTGCGGATATGATACCGAAAAGAAGTCAAAGAAATCTGCCTCTTTGATCTGTTCTTTTTGCAATCACATAATAACTGAGACAACCAAATTTTGCCCCGAATGTGGAAGAAAGATCGACCATTGCCCAAATTGCGGAAGTGATATGGCAGATAACGCAACAAAGTGCAACAGTTGCGGCTATGAAAAACTGCCGATTTGTCCCAAGTGTGGTGCCGAAATCTCAAGCAAATCTAAATTCTGTCCCGAATGCGGGGCTGTTCTGACAAAATGTTGCCCGAAATGCAATTCACCAATTGATGGTGTCAAGAAATTCTGCCCTGAATGCGGCGAAAAACTGTAAAGGAGCATGTACAAATGAGCAGAAGAATTAAAATGTTTTTGGCAAGCGGTGTTACCGTGCTTCTTGCCACGGTGATCATCTCACTGATCTGTATAGATGAGTGGCACGGGTTAACGAATTGGGCGTTTGTCACGATGTTGTGGTCAGAAATTGTATTGTTCGGTGGTTCGATCTTTATAGAATGGTTTGCGGAAAGATCCAAACAGATTTTTGCAAGGTCACTGCTTTATTCTGTTATTATAACCTATTCAACGATCAACTTTTTGATTTCCGTTTTTTACATGATATTGTTGAAAGAAGCGGCTACCTCTTTTACCGTTATGCAAGTGATCATGTTAGCAAGTGCATCGATAGGCATTGCCGTTTCGCTGGGGGTGAGCAAAGGCGTACAAAAATCAAACATTCGCACCGCAAAGGCGGTTGCAAATACCGAGGCGATGATTGAACGACTGAACAAATTAGCTCTTCGTCCGGAATGTGAGCATTTTGTCTCATCCCTAAAAAAACTGAGTGATGATTTGCGATTTACTGACATTTCAAAAGTCGTTGCAGAGGACAGTAAAATTTCCAATGCTATCTCTGTCATCGAAATTGAGACCGACAGTACAGACGGATTTGACAATAAAAAAATCGAAGCAGCGTTGATTCGCCTTAATTCGCTGATCTTACAAAGAAAAGTTTCGGTAAGCACAGCCAATAAAGGTAAAATTTAATTTCATTTAATCAGGAGAAACGATATGAACAAATCCAAAGTAGCAATAGCATTAACTAAAACAGTCAGCGTCGTGCAAATGACGATCGGCGTTTTTTTGGTATTCATGTTTAGCATTTGTGCAATTGTATGTTTATTAGACAAAGAATTTATGGAAGATTCGGGCGTAAGTTTCTTGATATGCTGCTTAGTTATAGTTGCGTTTGCCGTTTGGCTTATAATTCTTTCCGCGAAAAAAGCTGCGTTAATAAACAAATTCAAAAAATATGTTGCGGCTGTTTCCAACGACCCTAACGGCTATATTCCCGACATCGCCGCTTCATTAGGTGCATCCGAAAACGAAGTTAAGAAAAACCTTGAACTAATGATCAAGAAAAACTTTTTTGCAAATGCGTTTGTTGATCAAAATTCTAATTGCATTGTGATTGCGAACAGACAAAGTTTCGCTGCTAATAAAGCCTCCCAACCGCAGACACAGTCAGCCGCATATGCTCCACCCCGAGTTGCTTTGCAGACAGCAGAGATGGTAACCATCAAGTGTAAAGGCTGCGGCGGCATTAACACAATACCAAAAGGTGTAGTTGTTGAGTGTGATTATTGCGGGTCCTCTATTAAAGGTGAGCAAAAACAAGTTTTTTAACTTGACACAACGCAAAACACCGATCAGAGATCCCTCTCCGATCGGTGTTTTGGTTTTTACATCCCTGCTTGTTTACCGAGGGTGTAGGCGTCAATCATGGCTTTGGTGTCTTTGACCTTGCCCTTTTCGTAGACGCCCATGCCGTAGACTATACCTTTTTCTTTTGCGCCTTCGATGCAGTCTGCGTAGCCGCGGAGGCAGGCGATGGTGGTCTCTGCCGCTGATCTGTCCTCATCGGCGGCGGTGACTATGTAGTAAAGCTCTTTATCCCTGACCTCGAGCCAGCGTGCGACCGTTCTGTCGATCACCGCCTTCAGCTGTGCATCTATCGAATAGAAATAAACCGGGGTTGCGAAGACGAGCACGTCCGCATCGATCATTTTCTGCAGTATCTCCGCCATATCGTCGCGGATGACGCAGACCCCGCTTTCTTTGCAGGCATAGCATGCGCGGCAATAGCCTATATTTTTCTCGGCGACGCGTATCTTTTCGACATCATTGCCGCTCTCGAGTGCGCCTCTTATAAATTCATCGCAAAGGATATCCGAATTGCCGCCCTTTCTGGGGCTGCCCGACAGGATCAATATTTTCTTACTCATGATGTCCTCCTCACCAATTCTTCTTTTCTTTTGACAGATCCTGCGTCTTTTTGCGCTCTTCCACCATGCGGCAGAACCACTCGACCATATTCGGGTCGGTATGCGAGAAAAAGGAGGACTGTTTCTTATCAAGTGCCGAAATTGCCGCCATATCCTCATCGGTCAGGCTGAAATCGAACACATTGAAGTTTTCTTCCATGCGCTCTCTATGCGTGGATTTGGGAATCACGATCACGCCGCGCTGAATATGCCAGCGGAGGATGACCTGTGCCGCGCTTTTGCCGTATTTCTTACCGATGGCAACGAGCTCGGGGATCTCGAACATGCCTCCCCTGCCCTCGCCGAAGGGTGCCCATGCCTCGACGCGGACGCCGTATTTTTCATGCCAGGCAAGATTTTCGGTCTGCTGATGATGCGGATGCAGTTCGATCTGATTGACCATAGGCTTTACACGCGCGAAATTTGCGATATCGACCATGCGGTCGGTATAGAAATTGGATATGCCGATCGCGCGGAGCTTGCCCATATCATAAAGCTCCTCCAGCGCACGGTATGCGCCGTAAACATCGTTAAAAGGCTGATGAAGAAGGCAGAGGTCGAGATAATCGGTCTTCAGCTTCCTCATTGACTCAAGCACCGACGCCTTACACGCATCGTATCCGTAATGCTCGATCCAGACCTTTGTAGTCAGAAAGATCTCCTCTCTCGGTATGCCGCTTTTTACAATGGCATCTCCGACCTCTTCTTCATTGAAGTAGGACTGTGCGGTATCGATCGAGCGATAGCCGACCCTCAGTGCATCCAAAACGCACCTCTCGCACTCATCCCTTGTGACCTGATAGACGCCGTAGCCGAGGACGGGCATCTTGACGCCGTTGTAAAGTGTTACGTATTCCATAAAAATTTCTCCTTGACAAAATTTTCTTTCCGTTGTATAATATTATACAAGTTAAAGTTGACTTTAAGTCAAGTACTTTGTCAGAAAATTTACAAAATCTCGAATATTTCGGAGGGAATTTATGTCATACACTATCGGAGAGATGGCGAAACGGCTGGGTGTCGCGCCGTCAACACTGCGTTATTACGACAAGGAGGGTCTGCTCCCCTTTGTCGAGCGATCGGGTGGCGGCATACGAGTGTTCAAGGAGGAGGACTACGAGTGGCTGATGATCATAAAATGCCTGAAAAAGACGGGCATGCCGCTTTGTGACATCAGAGAGTTTGTCATGATGGCGATGGAGGGGGACAACACGATCGAGGGGCGGCTTGCACTCATAAGCAAGCAAAAGGAATCGATCGAGCGGCGACTTGACGAGCTGTCGGGCGTTCACCGTGTGCTCGCATACAAAAAGTGGTATTACGAGGTGGCAAAAAAAGAAGGCAGTACACAGATCCCGAAAAACATGACATCTGACGATCTGCCGCCCGAGTTTCGCGAGATAAGAAAAATGCTTCGAGGAGAATAAGCGATACATACCGGATCTAAAAGCATATACGCAATTTATTTTATTAATTTTGTGTTAACAAGTGTCGATTTGTATTGAAATTACCGAAAAAAAATGTATAATCTATGGTATATGAAAAAAAGCTAAATGGAGGAAACACAATGCATTTATTTTCATTAAAAAAAACAAAGGCAACCATGCTCACAATTTTATCGGCGGCGATGCTTTTGACATCCTGCTCGGGTGGCACACCTGCCGAGACTACAAACAAAACGACAAGCAACACGACAAGCGCTGACGTGACGACGACCAATTCGCCAAGCGTCGATCCGACGACGCCCCCCTCTACCGAGGTAGGCAAAGGCGCGGTGAATTTTGCGGTAATAAGCGACGTTCACATCGGACGTACGGGACTTGAAAAGTCCCCCGACGACAAATTCGCCGACGCACTTGACATCATCGGCGAGAAATTAAAGTCGCCCGACGCCATCCTTGTTGTCGGCGATCTCACCGAAAACGGAGAGGACAATCAGTACAGGACTTACAATAATGTAGTCAAAAAGCACCTTCCCGAGGGCACTGTCCTTGCATCCGTCATGGGCAACCACGAGTACCACAGAAACGGTCACACCGCAAGCGAGAAGGAATGCCAGGACGCGTACAAGAAGTTCTGCGGCGATCTTCACACCGACACGGTCATAAACGGTGTTCACATGATCGGTCTGTCGCCTCTGACGCTCATGGGCGACTACACGGCGGCGACAAATTATCTTGACAAGCAGGTCCGTGCCGCGGCTGCGGAAGACCCCAACATGCCGATATTTGTCTACACGCACTGGGGATTTAGCGAGGTCTATGACAGAGACAACGCGACATTCGGCAAAAAGCTAAACTCTCTCTTGAAGGAATTTCCCCAGATCATCGCTTTTTCGGGACACATGCACTATGCGCTCAACGACCCGAGAACGATCTGGCAGAAGGACATAACGACCATACAGACATCGACGGTCGGCTCTGATTTCTGGAACTACAGATATCTCGACCCCATCCAGCCCGACGGCGCGGGAACAGCATCTCAGGGACTGTTCGTTTCGGTCAGTGAGGAAAAGGTAGTCACCGTTGTGCGTTACGATTTCACGAGAAACTGCGAGATCGGCACTCCTTGGGTGATAAACACGCCCGAAATAGTAAAATCGACCGACAACTTCACCTACACCGAGGCAAAGCGTAAAGAAGCCGCAGCAGTTCCGACATTTGTATCGGATGCGAAGATCACAGCTCTTGACGTGACTGCATCGGGCGCGAAGCTGAACTTCCCTGCCGCAACGGTCGTTGATAATGTCACCGACGGTTGCATCATCGGCTATCAGGTCGATGTCAAGGACAAGGAGAGCGGCACATCGTATTACAGCAAATACGTTCACAACGATTGGCAACTCATCCACGGTGAAAAGACCGAATTTACCGTCTCGGTCAGCGGACTTGACGCCGGCAAGGTCTACACGGTCAGCGTTGTCGCAAAATCGGCATGGGACAAAGAATCGACCGCACTCACGGGCGAATTTGAAACTCTCGATGGCGGCACGGTCTCCTTCCCGAACAAGGTACTGAGTGTCGACTACTCATCCGGCTCTCCCGATGACAGTGCATCCGGCGTTTCGGCGATAGCTCAGGGCACTCCCGTGATCGGAGGCGGACATGCGACCTTCGACTCGACAAATTGCTACGGATACAAGCTCTCGGGCAACATGTTCGCATCGTTTGCCGACAGCTTTGCGCTTGAGGCGTTTGTTTACATCGAAAAAGATCAGGCGAAATATCCTTACGGATACACGACTCTCTTCGGCTGTGCGCAGTCGTCGGGATTTGACATGTGCCTGTACGAAAACGGCAAGGTCTCCTTTGACATGCACATAAACGGCGGATGGAAGACCATCGAGGTCGACGCGCCGACAGGCAAATGGGTACACATCGTCGCATCCTATGACGGCGCGACAATGCGTGTATTCTTTGACGGCAAGCTTGTTGAAAGTGCCTCCTGCACGGGCAAAGTGACAACGCCGAGTGCCGCATCGTCGGTATTCTATGTCGGCGCAGATGTTGACGGCTTCGGAAACGGCGAATATCCCGCAAAAATGCAGGTCGCATACATCAGCCTCTACGACGACGGTCTCTCGCTCGATCAGGCATCACAGCTTTTCGCATCGAGTGCCGCAAAGTCTTAAGCGATTATTATACCGAGTTCTCGATCGATGATCGAGACGCGGCAGGGATCGATCGTTACCTCGACATCATCGCCGACCGAGACATCGATACCGCAAAGCAGGACGATCTTCCTGCCCGATATATCGACCCTTACATATTTATGCGAGGTATAGTCAAGTATCTCGCAGACCCTTCCAATGACCCCCTCGCCCGAGGGGGTCATTTTTATCTCTGCCGCATCCGCGTCAAACACCATCTCAAGCTCGGTGCGAAAAACAGCGGTCGATCTTGTCGCAAAGAGTCTCTCGCACAGGGGACCGTTTGCGGATATTTTTTGTCCGCCCGACAGCTTAAAATAAAAATCGACCGCTCGTCCCCTTTTTTCTTTGATGAGCCTGCAGATCAGCCGATCGGTCGTATCAAGCGGCACTATCCGACCGTTTGAAAGCGAGATCTTTCGCATATCGATGTCAAATCTCACCCTCTCGCCCACGCTCGGCGCGCGCTCTGTCAAAGAGGTCGCAAAAAGCGTCAGGTCGTCAAACGAGAGCACGACAAGTGCTCTTTCGCCGAAGGTCTCGATCCTTGCCACCGTCGCGACAGCATCCCCATGACAAAGCCTTACCGACGCGGTCGGGATCGAAAGTCGGAGATCATCGGCATCGGGGCAGGACAGTGCCGACGGAAGGGGGAATTTTTGCGAGCCGACAAGAAGCGTCCGATCGATAACCTTGCAGGGGAGCGTGGTTTCATTTGGTATGGGACGGCGAATGCTGACCTCGGTCTCTTTATCGAAAAAGTGAAGTCGTGAGATATCGAAAAGAAGTCCGACCCTCTCGCCGCGTGTCGGCGTTATGTCGGCATCGCACTTGACGCTCACTCGCTCACCGCCGCCCTCAAGCGTTGCCCACACGATACTCTCGCCTCCGAGTGCCTCGATCTGCGAGACGATCGCACAGACGGTACCGACTGCATCGCATGCCGTGATCACGATATCCTCGGGACGCGCTCCGACGACTACCCGTCGCTCGGTGTCGATATACTCAAGCGGTATCTTATCGAGTGCGGCGCGCTCGCAGGTGATCGCTTTGCCGCCATCAAGCAGTATATTGACCCTCTCGCCATCCTCTCGCAGCCTTGCATCAAGAAAATTCATGCGCGGAGTTCCGATAAATCCCGCGACGAAGATGTTTTCGGGATATTTATAAAGATTCATCGGACTGTCGATCTGCATGATGACCCCTGCGCGCATAACGACTATGCGACTGCCCATTGTCATCGCCTCGACCTGATCGTGCGTGACATAGATAAATGTCGTGCCAAGCCTTTCATAGAGGCGTGATATCTCCTCACGCATCGCGGCACGGAGCTTCGCGTCCAGATTGGAGAGCGGCTCGTCGAGCAAAAACACCTTGGGATCACGCACGATCGCACGCCCGAGTGCGACACGCTGTCTCTGACCGCCCGACAGCGCCTTCGGCTTTCTCTCAAGATACTCGCCGATACCGAGTATCTCGGCTGCCTGCCTTACCCTTTGGTCTATATCGTCCTTTTTCATGTGCGCGGTCCGAAGCGGGAACGCCATGTTTTCGTAGACGGTCATGTGCGGATAGAGGGCGTAATTTTGAAACACCATCGCTATGTTGCGATCCTTCGGCTCAAGAGAGTTGACTACCCTGCCGTCGATCGACAGCTCGCCTGCGGTTATGTCCTCAAGCCCCGCGATCATGCGAAGCGTCGTTGATTTTCCGCATCCCGACGGTCCGACGAAAACGATAAATTCTTTATCCGCGATCTCCATTGAAAAATCGCTCACCGCCTTGACGTTTCCGTCGTACACCTTGAATATATGCTTTAATGAAAGGCTTGCCATCCCGTGTTCCTCTTATTTCTTTCTTTTATCTGTTTTCTCTGCCCTGTCTGCCCTATCCCTTGACCGCGCCGCCCGTCACGCCTTCGACATAATATTTCTGAAGCCACAAAAAGAGCAGTGTGATCGGCAGTGCCACAACGACCGCCGCCGCGCAAAATGTCGTGAAATAATCCTGTATCATCTCACGCTCCAGCCAGCGATACATCCCGAGCGACACGGTATACAGCCCCGTATCGGGGACGCCCGACATTATAAACGACACGAAGATATAGTCACACCATGGTGCGATAAAGCTGACGAGGACCGTGTAAACGACTATCGGCCCCGACAGCGGAAGCGATATCCTCCAAAATGTGGTCGCCCTGCTTGCACCGTCGATCCGTGCCGCCTCATCAAGCGAGCGCGGTATTGTGTCGAAAAAGCCCTTCGCGATATAATATCCGAGTGCCGCGCCTGCCGAATAGACGATAACGAGCGAGACAAGCGACTGATAATTTGTCGGAAGGATGATCTTTAGGAGGAAATACACCGCCGACATGCTCATAAATCCCGGGAACATGCCGAGTATCAGCATCATGTTCATCATAGGTCTGCGAAAGGCAAATCTGACGCGCGAGAGCGCATACGCGGTTGCAAGCACAAACGCCGTGGTTATCAGCGTGGACACAAGCGAGACGAGCAGAGTGTTTGCGTACCATCTCGGGAACTGCGTCTCAAAAAAGAGCCGTTTGTAATTGTCGAGCGTCCATTTTTCGGGAAAGAAGCTCTGACTCCACGCGCCGGGCTCTGCTCGAAACGACTGCACAACAAGATATAAAAGCGGCAGGATCCACAGAGCCGAAAGGGTTGAGAGCGCAAGCTGACATATATGCGAGAGCCATCTTTTTTTGTTTTTCTTTATCCGCATCGTTGCCCCTTTGATCATTGAAAAGTATCCTCTCCCTTAACCGCCGACGAGCGGTTGTATACCGCAAGCGAGAATGTCGCCGATATCACGAACACAAGTATTCCGATCACCGAGGCGAGCTTGTAATCGCGATCGACTCCGAGTGAGAGCTTATACAGCCATGTGATCAGCAGATCGGTGCCCTTTGCGCCCTTCGTGTATTTTAAGATATCTCCCGGTCCGCCGCCGCTCAGGAGATATATCACGTTGAAATTGTTGATATTTCCGATAAACTGCGTTATAAGATAGGGTCCCGTGACAAAAAGCATATACGGGAGGGTTATTTTGAAAAATCTCCTTGACGCTCCCGCGCCGTCGATGCGCGCGGACTCGTAAAGATCGGCAGGGATGTTCATCAAGATCCCACTGCACATGAGCATACTGTAGGGCACGCCTATCCACAAATTAACAAGGATGATACAGATCCTTGTCGTATTTATGTCGATGCCGAAGCGAAGGTGATATCCGAACAGCCGCTCGATAAGCAGTGTGATCATGCCGCCCCCGCCTCCCATAACGCCGCTTCCCGAATCGAGCATTTTCGACATGATAAGAAGCGATACAAACTGCGGCACGGCGATCGAGGTCGCAAACAGCGTCCGATAGAGCCGCTTGCACCTAACCCCTCTCGCTCCGATCAGCATCGCAAGCAGCATCCCGAAGAAATAGCTTGTAAATGTCGCGCAGACCGCCCAAACGAGCGTCCATGCGAGCACTCGCCAAAATGTTCCGCCAAGCTCCGAGCCGGGTGTAAAGAGCCCTGCGAAATTGTCAAATCCCACCCACGAAAAGAGTCGCTCGGGCACTTCATGCCCCGCATCGTAGTTTGTAAAGGCGATAAGGATCATCGAGATCAGCGGTATCACGGTAAATGCAAGCAGTCCGAGCAGTGGCAGAGACAAGAGTGTCAGGTGGAAATTTTTGTCCAGCAGACCGCCGAGCGTCTGTCTTGCCGTCGGGATGGGCGCGCCGATGTCCGAGAGCTCCTCCAGAGTATAGCTTTCTTTGACCGAGTTTAGATATATCGCCGCGAAAATGAGGGTTATCAGGATGGACAGTATGCCGTAAAGTACGATATGAAATGAATTATCGCCGACTATCTTGACATACTGCCCAAGCTCCTCGTCCCAGACATCCGAAATGTGCGTCTCGACCCTGCCGACCGTTCCGCCCGTGAAAAAATTCTCAAAGAACATCGAGAGATATCTGCCGCCGAATTTGACGATATATAAAATATAAGCCGCCTGCGTCGCAAGATAGAGGGTTCCCTTGGCAAGCTGTCCGCGAAAGACATGCCCCACGCCCATCACGAGATAGGAGCATTTGGTCAAGAGATCTCCGTCCTTCAGCCCGACGAAAAACTGCCCTGTCTTCATTTTCTTATCTGTGCGCACAGGGCATCAAGATAGCTTTGGAGCATCTCGTCGGTGATCTTGTCGCCGCTCGACTTTGCCTTAACTATCGGGCTGATGAGCGTTCCCATCGGCGTCCAATAATTTGCGGGCACGCTCTTTTGCGTGCGGTTATGCTTCGCCTGTTCAAGCACGGCAGAGATGATCTTGTCGCCCGACACCTCATTCGATGCCGCCGCATTTTTGTTGGTCGGCGCAAATCCGCGCTCGCGAAAGCGGATAAGCTGATTTTGCTCGTTTGTCAGCCATGCCGCAAGCTTGTGCGCCTCACCTTTGTTTTTCGAAAATCCGTTCACTCCTATCAGCTTGTATCCCATATAGCCCGACAGCTGTCTGTCCTCGCCGCCGATCTTGGCACTCGGAAGTGCACAGACGCCGAGATTTTCCTTGCCTATCGCACTCGAAAAGGCATCGGCGTTCCATGTTCCGCTGACAACTGCCGCCGCCTGCCCCGATCTGAGCGCAGAGAGCATTTTGCTGTCATCTGTCTGCACGACAAGTGCATCGTTTGAGATATATTTTCGCAATGCCTTCATGACGTCAAGTCCGCCCTCGCTGTTAAAATTGATCTTGACCGATCTTTCGACCATTGAGTCATCAAGCTCGACCTCGTAGTAAAGCTCGGGATCGGCAAAAAAGAAGGAGGAGAGATACCAGCCGTCATCGTTGAGCTTGAAATGAACGCTTTTTCCGACAGACCCTGCGGCGGCAAGCAGTGCATCGAGGGTCTTGATGTCGCCCTCGCCTAACACACGCTTGTCGTAATAAAGAAACGCGCAGTTGTCCGCCGTACAGGGGTATGCCCAGAGCTGATCCTGCCCCGACACATTCATGCTTGCCGCGCCGACCGACTCGGGAGAATTGATCTCTCTTACATTCTTTTCGATATCGCCGCCGACCCTTGCGAGTGCGCCGCCCGCGATCAGCTTTCCGAGCGCGTCACTTGCGAAGCTGTAAACATCGGGACCCGATTCGACATCGCCGAGCACCTTGTCGGGAGAGTCGGACTCGCCCTGCACGCCAAAGAGAAATTTATACTCATTTTGCTTATTTGCCTCGGCGTACGCACTGCACATCGACTTGAGCATGTCCATATCACGCTCCGCTCCCCAAACGGTAAGCGTGTATTTTGTTTTTCCGCCGACATCGTCGTCGTTACCGTCATCCTTCTTACCGCAAGCGGACATCAAAAGTGCCACCGTCAAGAGTGCAAGCAGGCATTTTTTATATCTTTTCATTTTCGTCATCCTTTCAAGACTTTTTCTTTCGCCATTAGCATTGACCTCTTTGACCTTCTTTATTCAAAAAAATAAAACCGTCTCAAATGTCCGAAATGGCATTTGAGACGGAGATAATGTATGTACGGATAGGATGGGGAAATTATATCTGACGCCCGAGACCTCACGGTGCATGCCCCTTGTTATTCCCTCACGCTTTTTTCTTTTTCTTTATCACGATGACCGCGACTGCGACAGCGACAAGGCAAACGACACACGCGGATATGATGATCACGACAGTCTTGCCGCCATCCGACTTATCGGGGGTCGAGACTGTCGGGACAGTCGGCTCTTCCGGCGGGAGAGGCTCGACATTTTCAACATTCAATGTAACGACCCTCGAATAGAGATCATACACATATGTGGAAGGTCTTGCGCATTTTGTTTTACTTCTGACCGTATAAGACACGGTATAGCTGCCCTCGGCGAAGGTCATGACACCGTTTTCATATGTCACATTTTCGCCGCCCTCAAGGAATATCAGCTCGGAATTTGCATCTTCCGCGCCAAGGAGCGGAGTCTCGGTCCTGCCGTAGGTCAAAAGTGTCGCGCTCGGAGTGTGGGTCTCGCCAAATCCGATATCAAAAGACGTTCCGCCCGTTTCGATGCGTTTGCCGAAATCCTTGGCGGTGTCGCAGTAATTAGTTGTCAGACCGTTGTAGCCGTCAAGCAGGAATTTCGCCATGTTCATATCGTTTTCGAATGTCCACGGATAGACCATTATGCCGCGCATTGACGCCTGATAGATGAATTTCGAGTTGTGACCGGTGTAGAGCGGATTATAGGTCGTGCCGAGCGGCTGTATTGCCGAAAGCACACCCGTCACGGAATTTGCGCCCGTTCCGCTCACCTTGCTGTCGCAGAGATATCCGACAGACACCTCGGGGAAGACCTTCTTCATCTGCTTGACCTGTGCGGCATTGAAGGTGATGACGCTTATCTGTCCCTGCATCTCGTATTCCTCGGTCAGCTCTTTAAGCTTTTGTACGATCTCGATGTTGGCACTCTTTATCTCGATAAAGATCTGCACATCCTTGCCCTTGAACTCCTCGTAATACTCACGCAGTGTGGGTATACGGCACTCCGAGTAAAGCTCGCTGTTCTCGTATCCCTTGTTGACGTAAAGTCTCTTAAGCTGTTTCAATGTTGACGATTCGACGCGCATATCTCTGTCGCAGGTGGCACCCGTCGTATCATTGTGCATGATGACTATCTCGCCGTCTTTGGTCAGATATATATCGTTCTCGATAACATCCGCGCCGTTTTCGTAAGCGAGCTTTGCGCTTTCGAGCGTGTTTTCGGGTGCTTGCGACGGAAGTCCGCGATGTCCGACAATGAGGGGCGTGCGAACGAGCGTTTTTGAGGTGAAATAGGTTGCAGCCGTGGTTGCAAGGAGGGTGGTATTGCTCGATATCACGCCGTGCGCGCCCGAGACGAGCAGGTCAAATGCGTCTGCACTGCCGCGCATCTCATCTGCCGCCACCCAAACGGCGATCAGTCTGTCCTCGAGATACTTGACATTGTCACCGACTGCGCAATTTTCGGGGATAACGACGATGCTTGCCATATTTGATGCCGCCGCACCGCGAATCTCGAGCAGATCGGCTGTTGTCAGCTCCTCTGCCGATCTGTATTTTTCGGCAAGATCGAGCACGCCGCGAATATAGTCGGTCTCTTTGCGCACCTTGGCGACAAGTGCGGGATCGGAGGACATGACAAAAGCATCGCGAAGTCCTGTCTCGGCGATAAATGCAACAAGACTGTCTGCCGCTGCCTCGGATGAAACGACATAGGTCGGCATTATGGTGTTTTCGAGTCTGTCGAGCACCGAGACCGCATCGGCAAATTCGTTTTGCATGCTGCTGTCGCAGAGTTTTTTGTTTTCGTTAAAATAAAAGATCAGATTTGCGGGCTTTTCGGCGGCAGAGAGCACCCTGTCAAGATCAGCCTCACTTCCCACACACTCGCTGAAGGTCATCCCGCCGATGATCTTGGTCTCGCTTTGTGCAAGGGTCGAAAAATCGCGCGGCTTTACCTCATTGCTGATAAGCTCGGTCACCTTTATGCTATCGACCTTCATAACGCAGTGGTTTGCCTGAAGACCGACAGCACCCTCGCGATAGGTCTCAACGCCCTTTCTGTCGATAAGCTCCTCGCCGTTTATCGAGTATGTGACATGCGTACCGCTTGCCTCGACCTTGATGTCGTAAAACTTATCGGCTGTGATCTTTTCCGAAAAAGATGCCGTTTCGGGGACATTCCAGCCATTTGACTGTGTGCGCTCGGCAAACTCGATACCGTTTGAGAGGGTGGCGTTTTGACGCACGCACATCTGATAGTAAGGGAAGTTGCTCCTTTGGACGCGATACATTATCGAGCACCATCTCGAATCGTTTTCGGGGGACTCGATGGTCGCGCTGATCTCAATGCGATAATCACCGCGAGTGTCAAGCGACTTAGGCAGGAGAAGGCGGACGGATTCGCGTCCGCGCGCGTCGAGACAGAGTACGCCGTCCTCGACCTTTATGCGGTCTGCGCCCTCAACGGCGCGATAATCCTCCGACAGTCCGCTTGAGAAATCGTCCTCAAGCAGTACCTCGCCGACCTGATATTCGGCGGCGGATACCATGGACATCGGAAGTGTAACAACAAGAGCCGCCGCGGCAAGCAATGCCGACAGCAGACTTAAAATTTTTTGTGATCTCATGATATTTTCCTTTCAACAGATCGAAAATAATTTTTGTTTACATAATTATAACACTTTTCTCCGCATTTGTCAATTACTTTTCTTTGAATGGTTGAAAATTTCATTATTATGTGGTACAATGGATTAAGCCAATCGTAAAAGTCGAATTTGATAAAAAGCCGGCTTTTACAAACATCAAAAGGAGAACAGACAAAATGAACAACACCATCATCCGCAGGATAAACGAGGGCGACCGCGAGAGCTTTCTTGAAATGAGCCGCGAATTTTACTCGTCGGATGCTGTTTTGCACGAAATTCCAAACTCATACCACGAGCGCGCCTTTGACGAGCTCATGCGCTCGGGGGATTATCTGATATGTTATATATTCGAGAAAGACGGTGCGGCGGTCGGATACGCAATGCTGAACAAAATGTTCATGCACGAATGCGGCGGCATCGTCCTCTGGGTAGAGGAGCTTTATATAAGAGAGAGCTGTCGCGGCATGGGGCTCGGGCACGAATTTTTCTCATTCCTTGAGCAAAACGAATCGGCATCGAGATATCGCCTTGAGGTCGAGCCCGAAAATCTGCGCGCCCGTTCGCTCTACGAAAGGCTCGGGTACGAGACGCTCCCCTACATGCAGATGATCAAGGACAACAAATAAGCCATCAGAAGGATATCAGCTCATCAAATGCCTTTATGGCGTAGCTGTCGGTCATTCCCGATATGTAATCGATTATCGCCCGGTAGTAGATCTGTGCGCTCTCAAGCCTTGAGAACATCGGCGCAGAGGCGTATTCGGGGTGAGGCGAAAAGAGGCAGAAGCGATCAAGCCAATCGGCAAACGACCTGCAAAGCTCGCCGCCCCGCCGTCTGTTTGCGCGAAGGTTCGCAAGCGTCTTTTCGGGACATTCGGGATCGTACGCGTCACGGAGCTTTTTGAAGAGCGAGCTTATCACAAGCTCCGAGTAATGATCGAACGTGTCAAGCTCGGGGCTTTTATATATGTATTCATAGTTGAAGCGTTTTATTTCGTTCATCATGGCAAGCATCTCGTCGCTAAGGCAGATCCCGCGCTCGGGCGAGCTGTTTTTGCAAATATCGTACACGAAATCGTTTATCAGCACTGTCGTATTGGCAATATCGCCCTTTATTATCTTGCTGAGCTTTTCCTTATCGTCTCGCGAAAGAAAGCCGAGTCTGAGCGCATCCTCGATATCTCGCCCGAGGTAGGCGATCTTGTCGGAGATCTTGACAACGCACCCCTCCCATGTGGACGGCTGATAAAGTCCGGGGCGGACAAAATCATCGAGCGATATCTGCTCGGACCTCGGGAAAATGCCGTTTTCGTCGACCTCGCCGCAGTGGGATATTATTCCGTCGCGCACCGCGAAGGTGAGATCGAGCGGACGGTATGTGCCGTGATCGTCCTCGAGCATCTCAAAATGATCGACGATCCGCAGTCCGTGCCTTTCATGCCAAAAGCTCTCGCCGACATGTTCTTTCGACAGATCGTTGATTATCCGCTCGCCCTTATGCCCGAACGGTGCGTGCCCGAGGTCGTGGGCAAGCGAGATCGCCCTTGTCAGCTCACGCGACAGACCAAGGCTGGTGGCGATGGTCTCGCTGACCGACTCGACATGCGAAACATGCTCCATACGCGTGCAGATGTGGTCATTGCCGACATTGTAAAAGACCTGAGTCTTATGCTTTAGGCGTCTGTAGGCAAGGCAATGAAGGGTGCGAGTGTAATCTCTGACGAAGGGCGAGCGCACATCCCCCTCGCGATCATAGAGGGGCACAAGTCGAGCTGTCGCCCTCTCGTAATCGGGATTTTCGGGGAGCATTGCCTGCTCGTAAAAGCGCGGATAAGTCATATGGTCGATCTTCCTTTCGTTGGTTTTTTGTCCTTTATCCGATAAAAAGCAGAAAGAGGTCATCTCGAATGCACCATGCAATGCACGGCGCATTTGAGAGACCTCTTGTTATTTGTTATCTTCTTCTGTTATTGCGATTTCCGCCGATGATGATAAGCAGGCGGATAAGCTGCATGATCGAGACCGCGAGAGCGGCGACATAGGTCATCGCGGCGGCAGAGAGCACCCGACGCGCGCCTGTCAGCTCGTCACCGTGAAGTATGCCGTCCTCCTCGATGGTCGCGAGAGCGCGACGGCTTGCGTTAAACTCGGTCGGGAGCGTAACAAGCTGGAAAAGCGTGCTGAGTCCGAAGCAGGCGGCACCGACATAAGCGACAATGACGAAAAACTCGCCCGCGTAAGCGAACACGCAACCGATCAGGATAAGCGGCATTGCGAGCTTTGACCCTATGTTGGTTATCGGAACGATCGCCGAGCGGATCTTTATCGGAAGATAGCCTGTCGCGTGCTGGATCGCGTGACCGCATTCGTGCGCCGCGACGCCGATGGCGGCAGTCGAGGACGAGCCGTAAACGCTGTCCGACAGCCTGATCACGTCGTTTTTGGGGTCATAATGGTCGGTCAGCTTGCCCGAAACGCGTTCTATGCGAATGTGATAAAGCCCGTTATCGTCCAAAATGCGACGAGCGACCTGTGCGGCGGTGTATCCGCGCACGAGCTGTTTGCTGTATTTTTCAAATGTGGAATCGACCCTCGCCGATGCGATCATCGCAAATATGACCGCCGGAAGGACGAAAACGATGTAGGTAATATCTATCATACGAAAAATCCCTTTCGTGTGTTATCTTTCCTCTATTGTACCACATTCGCGCGAGTTTTGCATGAGTTTTCTGTGTTGATTTTGTGAATTTTTTCCACACCTGTCCCGTAAATCAATCATACTTGCCGTTTATGATCTTTTCAAGCGCGGCGATATTCTTGTCGAAGTTGAGCGAGAGGACAGACATACCGTGTATCGTCGAATACTTCCAGCTTCCGTCAACGGGAAGGCGGTAGGATTTTATCTCATACGAAAGATATGTCGGTGCTTTTGTAAGGAGTGCGAGCATCTCATTGCTGCTTATATTGGTGGTGACCTGCGGCAAAAATTCGTCGAGCAGACCGCCTATCTCGAAGACGCTCAGCCCTTGCAGCTTGTCAAAGAGCAGATTCATGACCTTTCTCTGTCTGAGGGTACGCGCGAAATCACCGCCCTCGCCGTCGAGCGAGATATATCGACAGCGGCAATAATTCAGCGCGTGTTTGCCGTCAAGGTGGACCATCCCGGGGGACGCCGAGCCTTCAAGACCGACGAACTCGATCTCAGCCTTTGAAAGGTTGACGTCAATGCCGCCCATATAATCGATAATATTCTCAAATCCCGAGAAATTTATCCTTACATACTGATCGATCTGAATGTTGAAATTTTCTTTTATCGTTTTGGTCAAAAGTGACACACCGCCTGCGGCATACGCGGCATTTATGCGGTTATAGCTGTCAATGACCGGTATATGAAGGTAGATGTCGCGCAAAAACGAGGTCATGATGATCTGCCCGGTCTTCTCGTTGATCGTCACGAGCATCATCGTGTCCGATCGACCGCGATCGCTTGCCGTGCGCGCGTCCGTGCCGATCAGCAGGATGTTTCTGATATGACCTCCGAACTGCATCCCCTTGTCGTTATCGATCTTCGGGGGCGTATACGGCGGTGCCGTCGTCGTCGCGGGGGGCGGCGTTGTTGTCGGAGCCTGACCTCCCGTCGTCGGACCGGTTATCGGAGCCTGATCACCGGTCGTCGGCAGATCGGTGATCGGGACGCTCGGCGGCACGATCGGCAGATCGGTGATCGGCAGATCGTCGGTCTCAAACGGAATGTCGTATATGATCTCCTCGGTCGTTGCCGTCGGAGGAATGTAATTTATCTTTCCGTAGTAATGGCGGTAGATCGAGTAGGCGGCGATCAAAAGGCACAAAATGAGACAGATGATCACTATACCGATAATGGCAAGGATCTTTGCGATCTTTTTGCCGACGCTCTGTTTTTCTTTCTCTGATCTTGTTTTGCTCAAAAAAATGCGCTCCTTTCGCCGATCGCTCGGGCGTTTGTTTCTTCTAACTTTATTATTTTACCACTCAAATGTGAATAAATCAAGCATTTTTGCCGATACATCTTGACATATCGGGCAAATTGTGTTAAAATAATGACAGTTCGGACAAACATCCGACGCCGAAAGGAGCACACACGACCACATGGATCTCGGTCACGTTATACTTCACGCACTCGCCGACTCGGCGATGATACTTCCGATCCTGCTTCCGATCTGCTTCTTGATCGAGTGGATAGAGTACAAAAAATACACCGCGCTCGAAAATTCACGCCTTCTCTGCGGCAGGCTCTCGCCGCTTATCGGTGGGCTTTTCGGCTCGATACCCCAATGCGGATTTTCTGTTGCCGCGACCGATCTTTTCGCAGGCGGCTCGCTCTCGGCAGGTGCGCTCGTCGCGGTCTACATTGCGACATCCGACGAGGCGATCCCGATAATGCTCTCGCGCCCCGACAGGCTTGCCGACATGCTCGCTTTGATACTAACAAAGCTTATCGTCGGAATTTTTGCGGGATACATCACAATGGCACTGCTTGACAGGCATCGAGTCCACAAGCACGCCGATCACCGTGATCACGATCACGAGCACAAGCACGGGCACGAGCACGAGCACGAGGAGCACATCCACGAAAAGCCGCACTCGCACGCATCGATCGGCTGTTGCAAGCACGAGATCGAGGGCGGTCATTTTGAATGGAAGCATCCGATATTCCACTGTGCAAAGATATTTTTCTATGTTCTCTGTGTCAATTTCGCGATGGGGGCACTTATCGAGCTTGTCGGCGAGGACAGGCTTGTTATATTCCTCGGGCAGAGCGAATGGTTACAGCCGATACTTGCCTCTCTTGTCGGACTGATCCCGAACTGCGCATCCTCCGTCGTTCTGACCGAGCTTTACCTGCTCGATGGTCTGACATTCGGTGCGGTCGTCTCGGGGCTGTCGGTCAATGCGGGGCTTGGGCTGATGGTGCTTTACAAGGAGAATTCACGCATAAAAGAGAACATCTCGATCACCGCACTGGTCATGTTTTTCGGGCTTTTTGCGGGATATTTGCTCACTTTGTTCGCCCACATCGTCGCCTGACTGAAAATTTCTAAAAAAAATTGCAATTTTTAATACTTTTTTTCATAAAAGTACTTGATATTTCCGTCGTAATGTGGTAAGATTATTATCGCAAAAAACAGCTTAAATTTTATATGAGGTGAAAACACATGTCTATGTACAACAAAAAGACAATCGAAGACATTGACGTATCCGGCAAGCGTGTTCTTGCAAGATGCGATTTCAACGTTCCCATGAAGGACGGCGTCATTACCGATGACAAGAGGATCGTCGGCGCGCTTCCTACGATCAACTATCTGGCAGACCACGGTGCGGCAGTTATCCTCTGCTCCCATATGGGTCGCCCTCACAATATCTTCAACGAGAAGCTCAAGCTCGACAAGAAGGAGCTTAAGAAGATCGCCGCTCTTCCCGAGGATCAGCAGGAGGCAGCAAAGGCAGCCGCTCTCGAAAAGGCTAAGAACGATGTCAAGAAGCTCTCGCTTGCCCCCGTTGCCGCTCGCATCTCCGAGCTTTGCGGCAAGGAAGTCATCATGGCAAAGGATGTTATCGGTCCCGATGCAAAGGCAAAGGCTGCCGCTCTGAAGCCCGGTCAGATCCTTATCCTCGAGAACGTTCGTTTCCACGAGGAAGAGGAAAAGAACGATCCCGCATTTGCAAAAGAGCTTGCATCCATGGCTGACATTTACGTAAACGATGCATTCGGCACAGCTCACCGTGCTCACGCATCGACCGCAGGTGTTGCAGACTATCTCCCTGCCGTATGCGGCTACCTTATTCAGAAAGAGATCTCGGTAATGGGCGATGCTCTTGCAGATCCCAAGCGTCCCTTCGTTGCAATTCTCGGCGGCGCAAAGGTCTCTGACAAGATCGGCGTTATCGAAAATCTGCTTGACAAGGTCGACACGCTCATCATCGGCGGCGGTATGGCTTACACATTCTACCGTGCAATGGGCAAATCGATCGGCACATCGATCTGCGAGAACGACAAGGTCGATCTTGCACGCGATATCATGGACAAGGCTCACGCAAAGGGCGTAAACCTTCTCCTCCCCGTTGACAACATGATCGCTACCTCCTACTCCGAGGATGCCGTATTCATGGAAATGGATTCGGACGCACTTCCCGACGGCTGGATGGGACTTGACATCGGTCTCAAGACCCAGGAGCTCTACTCCAAGTCGCTCAAGGGCGCAGGCACCATCGTATGGAACGGTCCGATGGGCGTTTCCGAATGGAAGAATTTCGCATCCGGCACGATCGCTGTCGCAACCGCAGTTGCAGAGGCGACAGACGAGGGTGCTATCTCGATCATCGGCGGCGGTGATTCGGCGGCTGCAGCCGAGAATCTCGGCTTTGCCGACAGAATGACCCACATTTCGACAGGCGGCGGCGCATCGCTCGAGTTCCTTGAGGGCAAGGATCTCCCCGGCATCGCATGCCTCAACGACAAAGACTGAGATCGGACCTTGGAGGATATATAAAATGAGCGCAAGAAAAAGAAGACCCGTCATTGCGGGAAACTGGAAAATGAATCTTACCCCCTCGCAGGCAAAGGAATTTGCCGCTGATCTCTTCGAGCATGTCAAGGGCAGACGCAGTTGCGACATCGTCGTCTGCGTTCCCGCGATCGACATTCCCGTCGTGGCAAAGGTCCTTGCGGGCACTGCCGTAAAGGTCGGCGGACAGAACGTCCACTACGAGAAAAAGGGCGCATACACCGGCGAGATCTCGGCTGAGATGCTCGTTGATGCAGGTGCAAAATATGTTGTTATCGGTCACAGCGAACGCCGTCAGTATTTCGGCGAGACCGACGAAACGGTCAACCTTCGCACCAAGGCTGCAATTAACAGCGATCTTACCGCCATCGTTTGCGTCGGTGAGCTGCTCGCAGAGCGCGAGGCAGGCATCACGAGCGAGGTCGTCGCAAGACAGGTAAAGCTTGCCCTTGCAGGCATTCCCGCCGAGAAGATGAACCGCGTTATCATCGCTTACGAGCCTGTATGGGCTATCGGCACAGGCAAGACCGCAACAGCCGAGCAGGCTGAGGAGGTCTGCGCTTTCATCAGATCGACGGTCGCATCGCTCTACAGCAAGTCTCTGGCACGTCAGCTGATCGTCCTCTACGGCGGTTCGATGAACGCAGGCAATGCGGCAGAACTGCTCGCGATGGAGAACATCGACGGCGGTCTGATCGGCGGAGCATCGCTCAAGGCTGATGCGTTTGCAACGATCGTTGAAGCCGCACAGTAATTTCATCTGATCTACGGGGAGGGATTCGGCAACGGATCGCTCCCCGTTTGTACACAAACGAAAGGATTATGACTAATATGAACATATGGCACGACATAGATCCCGACAGAGTCCACCCCGAAGATTTTTACGCGGTCATCGAGATCCCGAAGGGATGCAAGAACAAATACGAGCTTGACAAAGAGACCGGATTTCTGAAGCTCGATCGAATACTCTACACCGCAACTCACTATCCCGCAAACTACGGATTCATTCCGCGCACATACGCAGATGACGGTGACCCGCTTGACGTTCTGATACTCTGCAGTGAGTCGATCACGCCGCTCACCCTCGTGCACGCCTATCCGATCGGCGTCATACGCATGATGGACAACGGAAAGCTTGACGAGAAGATCATCGCCATCCCCTTCTCCGACCCCACATACAACGGTTACCGCTCCATATTTGCACTTCCACGCCATGTCTACGAGGAGATGCAACACTTTTTCACCGTCTACAAAACGCTTGAGCACAAGGAAACGGTAGTCAACAACGTCGGCGACGAGCGAGACGCCGCCAAGATCATCGCCGCCGCGATCGAAAATTACAACAAAACCTACGGTGCAGAGTAAAATCGAGGACGGGCGATCACACCCGCAACAAAAAATCTGTCTCAATTGCCGCCCTTCGGCGATTGAGACAGATTTTTTTGGATTTTTATTCCTTTGTAAGCTCTTTGATCAGTTCGATCTCCTGTGGATCGTACGGTGTATGATCCTCTCTGAAAAGGTCGTGCTGCCATTTTGTGTAGTCAAGCTCGGGGCGCGCGGCTTTAAGCCACTCCCAAGGGAGATAAAACTGTGAATATCCCGCGACAAGTCCCCAGTTGAAGCTTGCGATCTGCTTTTCCCGATAGAAGGGGAGCTGATCGGCGATATTGTTGTCGAGTATGCGGTGAAGCCACTCGGTGTTTGCCATCGGGCGACCCTCTTTTTCAAGCTCGGAAACGATATTTTTGACCTTCCAAAAGGGCTCGTAGTCATGGAAGCTCACGATATCCGACAGGTCAACGGCAAGCTTTTGTATCGGGGAGAGCTTTGCCTCGGGATCTGCGCCGTAATCGTCCGAATAGCTCCATGCGCCGACGGTCAGCGGTGCTGTCGGCTCATATTCGCGCGCGATCTCGAAGGTGCGTTTGAGATAGGGCACGCTCATTTCCTCTCTCTTGCTGTTGCCCGGCTCGTTCCAAAGATCCCAGATAACTATCCTCTCGTCCTTGGCGAAGCGTCCGAAAATGTCGCGGAGATACTGCTCACAGATCGGTCGCCACTCGGGCTCGTCCCAGAGTATCCATCCCTTTGCGTCCTTGGGCGGTGTGATATGTGCGCTGTTTCTGTGTCCGCCGTGGCATCCGACATCGTAATGTCCATGCCCGGGTGTCGGCTTTGGTATCTCGATCTTCTCGGGGCGACCGAACGAGACACAATCGTTGAAGAGCACGGGCATCACCGACAGTCCGTGCGAGTAAAAGAGTCCCAGCACGCGATCGATCCTGTCAAGGCAGACGCCTCTCTCGTGATACCAGCTGTCGAACGGAAACCAGATTCGAACGCTGTTAAATCCGATCGAACGCGCAAGCTCCATTTCGCTCTCGAGTGTCGGAAGCATCTCTTCAAGCGTGTCATCCTTCCACATTGACAGCACGGGTGTCTGCGAGGGCACGAAATTGCAGCCGACGATCCACGGTCTGCTGTTCCAATATTCCCACGCTTTTTCTTTTGTCCATCTTTCTTTCATAGATAAAGCTCCTTTCGAGGTTTGTTGTATGCATTTTACCATATTTCACCACGATTGTCAAGTATGTTCTTGGCAGGGCGGAATTTTTTGTGATAGAATTTCGACGATCACGGCAATTTGCATACGATGGATATTTCCGCAAGGTCGACTGCTCTCACTCAAGCAAGGCAGTTCCAAACATGCAGAGCTTCCTTGTTTATTCGATTTTTTCAATAAGATCTTCAACATCGCAATAAAGCACCTTTGCGAGCGTGACGATATGCTCTGTCGCGGCGCGGTTTATGTTTTTTTGGCATTGCTCATATTGCTGAATGGTGCGTAACGGAATGCCCGACAGCTGTGCAAGCTTGCGTTGGCTCAGACCGACCGCAAGGCGTCGCATTTTGAGATTTGTTTCAGGCTTTGCCGATTTATACATCTCGTTCATCTTATCGACAAATTGCCGAATATCCATTTCATGATAGGGCGAGTAAAGGGCGCGAACATCTCTGATGGGAACAGACCGCACGATCTCCTCGAAGGTTAAGGATGTTGCCCACTGATAGTAAGCAAGTGCCCAGCCGGTCCAATATTCCGCACTTCGATCGATCGTGTATCTCGGCTTTACGCGATCGATCGAAATTTCCGCACGCACAAGCACCTCATAAGCAAGCTCCACGCCCGACATACCGACGGTGAGTGTAAAATCACCATCGCCGAAGCGTTTCGCGACCCCCGAGCGTATGAACAGATCAAAAAAATCGGCAATATCATATTTCAGATCATAAACCGCAAAATCAAGCATGCGCCCAAGGGCGGTGCGAGCTTTTTCAAGATAGACCTTATCGTAAGCGCGCATCATCCGGCATCATCTCCTCGTCCATGATCTGCGCAATGTACAGATCGCCGCGCTGACGGCGGTTTCGCTCACCGCTGAAATATTCGTTTCGTGCATCTCTGTCACGCGAGCTTTTCCGAGGGTACCACTCGCTGCTCTTTGCGACCTCAAATCCGACGAACCGTAATTTTTCGAATGACGCCCTGCTCTTTAAGACAAATTGTTGACCGAGCTTGCCGAGGTACATCGCGTTGCCGAGTTGTCGATAGGAGATCGTACCGTTTATAAAATCCTGCGCAAACGAAAAATAGCTGTCGTCGGCGCGATATCCGATTATTACATCATAATTTTCGTAATCTACCGCAAAATTTGCAAGCAAATATTCCTTTGCCTCAAGCGAAAGTCCCGACGGGACATCAAATTCGCGATTTTTCAGCAGGATCGCGAGCCAATGCAGAAGACAATACTCGGGCGATCTGAGATCAAGCATCCGCATTCCGCTGCACTCAAGCTCATAACAGTTTGCATAGCCGTCCCGATCTTTACAAACGCCCCATTCCTTTGCCATCTCAAGGCTTTCTGTACAATAAAAGCCGATACCGTAGTCGTTGTAAGCCTTACCGTAACCATAGATCGGCTTCTCAACGATATTCGCCGAGCCATGATAGAGCCTTTTGATCATAAGCATGACCGCCTTTCTTTATATTTTCTTGTGTTTATTATACTCCCAAAGGAGTAGTTTGTCAACAATTCGGGCGAAGTTCACAAAAATGTTACACTCATTTTAACAAAAAAAGAGGCACGCCTACTGTTGCCTCTTTTTTGTCTTTCATCCCGCGCCGAGTATGACGCTTGACTCGCCTGTGGCGGAGTCATAGTTTGCGATATATTTTTTTAGCAAAATGATGTCGGCGGAGGTTATTTTGCCGTCGCCGTTAGCATCGCCGTTGCCGGGGATGACGATGCTTGAAGTGCCCGTTTTGCCGTCGTAATTGGCGATATACTTTTTGAGCAAAATGACATCGGCGGAGGTGATCATGCCGTCGCCGTTGGCATCGCCGTATTTTATCGGTGCGAATTTGCGTATCTCGCAGTCGCTTGAATACGGCTCATCTCCGACAAGATACTCGATAAAGCCGTCCCTTGCGAGCAGGGCGAATATCGAACCGTCGGAGCAGGTCAGCACGCACTCCGACCTGCCGCTTTTGACATCGAGCGAGTATATGCCGTCGGGACCGTTATAATATAGCTTACCGCCGTATGCGCAGACACCGGCGAATTTGTCGACATAGTAGCTGAACGCACCGGCATACCAAATATCATCTACTGTAAATACTGTGCGTTTTGTGCGATTTTTGGTGTCTATCTCGCAGATATTACCATTTCTATCGGCAAAATACCACCTGCCGTTAAGCCATCCGCCCGAATTTTCGAAGTTCTCGAGAAGATCGCCGCAATAATCGGTATCGCAGGGATGATCGGAGACCCAATCGTGATACCCGAGCTTTTTCATCTCGGCATCCGAACGAAGGAAGTACGCCTTGGACGCGTGTGACAGCCTATCGGGGATCCATTCAGCCCACGTGGTATCGACATTGTACCACTTGCCGTCGATCTTGACTATATTCCACACATGATTCATCGCCGACGAGGTCGCATATCCGACGCTCATGCCGAGGCGTTGGAGAATTATCGCGTAAAGCTGTGAATATGCATTGCAGACACCTCTGCCGTTTGCGAGCAGTTCGTTTGCGCGGTAATATTCAAAATCGGTATCGTATTCGAAATTCGTGCACAGATATTCAAACATCCAGAGTGCCTTGTCGATATCCTTTGTGATATCGCTCGGCATCGCGGAGATGATCTTCCCTATCTCAGCATCTGCGGCGGCGATCTCGGAACTGTCGGCGGTATATGATATCCTCAGCGTCGTAACTCTGCCGTTCGAGGGAAAATAGGAATATGATCTGCTGCCGACATAGTAAAACTCGGGGTTCTTTAACAGCTCGTCAAAGATCTCGTTCAGCTCATCGATGGTGACATTGTACTCATACATTTGCAAGTCGGTGTCAAGCTTCTCTATAGCGGTGATTATCGCCGCCCTTGCGGTGGTCTTTGATCTTGCCGCTGCGGTTTGCGAGGTCTCGATCGCCGATATCGGCATATATGACACAGCGACCGCCGATGCGACAAGGAGAGTCGCGACAGACCTTTTTATGAGGTTTTTCATGGCATAAACAAATCTCCTTATTTTGAAAGCCCTTCCTCGCAGTAAAGACAGCGGAGCGAGCCGTCGACCTCCTTGAAAAGAGGCGCGAGCTCCTGCTCGCATGTGAAGATACAGCGCGGATTTTGGCATGTGTGCTCGGATGTGACAAGATTCGAGCGGTCGATCGGCATCGGTCTGCCGTCGGCAAGCGAAAGCATCTTTAGGATAAGTGCCATGCGCATATACTTGCCGTTTTCGACCTGCTTGAAGTAGCATGCGCGCGGATCGTCATCGATGGCGACCGATATCTCGTTAACTCTTGGAAGCGGATGGAGCACCGACATGTCACTCTTTGCAAAACTCATTTTATCGGCGGTGAGTATATAGCTGTCCTTGAGGCGAAGATATTCGTCCCTGTCCTCAAATCTCTCCTGCTGAACTCTCGTCATGTAAAGAACATCGAGATCTGCCATTGCATGGACAAGGTCAGAGTCTTCCTCGAAGGCAACTCCGCCGCTTACCATCTCATTTTTGACATAATCGGGAAGTGCAAGCTCGCGGGGCGAGATCAGGACGAATTTGATACCCTCATATCTGCTCATCGCGCGGATAAGCGAATGGACGGTCCTGCCGTATTTGAGATCACCGCAAAGACCGATAGTCAGATCGGAAAGTCTTCCCTTTTCGCGCCTGATGGTCAAAAGATCGGCAAGCGTCTGGGTCGGGTGGCAATGTCCGCCGTCGCCCGCGTTGATCACGGGAATGCGCGCATTTGATGCGGCAACGAGTGCCGCACCCTCTTTGGGGTGGCGCATTGCGATGATATCGGCGTAACAGCTGATCACCTTCGATGTATCGGCAACGCTCTCGCCCTTTGATGCGGACGAGCTTGCCGCCGCCGAAAATCCGATCACATTGCCGCCAAGCTCATACATTGCCGCCTCAAAGCTGAGTCGCGTCCTTGTAGACGGCTCGAAAAAGAGGGTCGCGAGCTTTTTGCCCTCGCAGACATGCGCATATTTCTGCGGATTTTCGATAATATCAAGGGCGGTCGAAATAAGCCCGTTGATCTCGTCCACCGACAGGTCGGTAATATCAATAATGCTTCTCATGGTTATCCTTTCTTGGGGTCGATCAGACTTTTGCGCCGTATGTTTCGAGATATTTCTTTATTCTCGCCACATTTTCGGCATTTTTGGGGTCTTCTTCGAGATACTCGATGATATCGTAGACATCAACGACCGAATATACGGGGAATCCGAACTCCTCGCCGACCTCAGCCATTGCCGACTTTTCGCCAAGTCCCTTTTCCATGCGATCGACCATGACAAATGTTGCCGCGACCTTGACGCCCTCAAGCTTTGAAAGTATCGCCATGCTCTCGCGGATGGCGGTGCCTGCGGTGATGACATCCTCGACGATCACGACCTCGTCGCCCGATTTCGGCTTATATCCGACGAAAACGCCGCCCTCACCGTGATCCTTTTCCTCCTTGCGGTTGAAGAAGAAGGGCAGGTCAAGTCCGTGATCTGTGAGTGCGCAGGAGACCGATACGGCGATCGGAATGCCCTTATACGCCGGTCCGAAAAGGACGGCATTCTTCTGACCGAGCTTTTCTGTATATGCTTTTGCGTAGAACTCTCCGAGGCGAGATATCTGCACGCCCGTCTTTATCTCACCCGCATTGATGAAATAAGGTATCTTTCTGCCGCTTTTTGCGGTGAAATCGCCGAATTTGAGCACTCCCGCGCTCTCCAAAAACTGTATAAATTCTCTCTTGTAGTTTTCCATTTTAATTCTCCTTAACAAATGTGAAATTTATCGTCCTCTGTAAGGCCGAGCAGATCTATGGCACGCTCGAAGATCGGCTTTGCCCTATCAAGCGACCTCGGATGATGTGCATCCGAGCCCATGTAGAATTTGCAACCGTTGGCTTTGGCTATTCTGTATATACGGAGCACTGTGTCGGTCTCCTCGTCGGAAAATCTCATATCGTCGGCATTAAGTTCAATACCGACACCGACCTCTGCCGCTTTTTTGAAGAGACTGTTCATTTTATCCTCAGGCAAAAGCTCCAGCACCTTCAGAAAATCGCTTCGATCTCTTGCGATAAGTCCGCACGTCAGGTGTGCAAGACCGATTTTTTTGAACGGCAGGTCATAGCTCAAAAAAGCCTCAAACCGTTCGACCCAAGCCCTTGCCTTCGCTTCGGGGCTTGCAGCCTCCTGCTTGGTGATCGCAAAGCCCTCCATATGAAAATGCGTCAGCGGAACAACAACAAAGTCAAGCGTATCATAATCCTCGGGGTTAAGTGCTATGATGTGGGAATTGTGCATCTCGGTCTCGACACCGAAAAGAAAATTCACACCATCGCACTGCGGCAAAGGCAAAGACTGCCTTGTGTACTCAAGGGTCTGATGCTTATACCAATCGCTTGAGGCTACCGTGGTAACATTCCAACAGTGATCGGTAAGCACAATGGTTTTAAGACCGTTGTCTACAGCATATTTCAAGATCCGCTCAGGCGTCTGCTCAGGGTCGCGGGAGCAGAGCGACAGCTTCGAATGAATATGCAGATCGTTATCCCATATGTATCGCATTATTATTTCTCCTTAATCGCAGAACTCCCTGACACAACGCTCGTATGCGGCAACAGGATCATCGGCGGCGGTTATCGGGCGTCCGACAACTATGTAATCGGAGCCGATCTTTTTAGCCTCGGAGGGCGTCATTACCCTCTTTTGGTCACCAACATCGCCGTCGGCAAAACGCACACCGGGGGTGACGGTCAGGAAATTTTCACCGCAGACCTCGTGTACCTTGCCTGCCTCAAGCGGCGAGCAAACGACGCCGTCAAGACCTGCGATCTTGGCGTTGTGGGCATAGTGCATAACGACGCGGTCGATAGGCTCTTTTATGAGAAGATCCTTCTCCATTCTCTCCTGATCGGTCGAGGTCAGCTGTGTGACCGCGATAAGAAGGGGTCTTGTTCCGTCGGGACGGGTAAGTCCTTCAAGTGCCGCCTCCATCATGGAGATCGTGCCGCCTGCGTGAAGGTTACAGATATCAACATCAAGGCGCGAGAGCACCGACATCGCCTTTTTGACGGTATTCGGGATATCGTGAAGCTTAAGATCAAGGAAGATCTTATGTCCGCGACGCTTGATCTCCTTGACGATCGCAGGACCTTCCGCGTAGAAAAGCTCCATTCCGATCTTTACAAACGGCTTTCTGCCGCAATTTTCGAATTTGTCAAGAAATTCGTAGGTTTTTTCTGCGCTCGAAAAGTCGCAGGCAACAATTACATCTTTACCCATTACATGCTCCTATTATATCACTTAAATTTTCAATTTTGTATTTTTCCATAACTAAAGGGAGATCCTCGATTATATTCTTGCAGGCAAACGGATCGACGAGATTGGCAGCTCCGACCTCGACAGCACTCGCTCCCGCGAGCATCATTTCAATGACATCCTCGGCACTTGAAACGCCGCCCATACCGACGACCGGGATACCCACCGCATTTGCGACCTGATAAACCATGCGAACTGCCACCGGGAATATGGCAGGACCCGAAAATCCGCCCATTTTGTTGGCGATTATCGGCTTTTTCGTTCTCAGATCTATTCGCATGCCGAGCATCGTGTTGATCAGACTGATGCCGTCCGCGCCCGCATCCTCGCACGCCTTTGCGATCGATACGATATCGGTCACATTTGGCGAGAGCTTGATGATCAGCGGTTTCTTTGTGACCGCTCTGACCGCCTTTGTCACCGATGCGGCGGCGTGCGGATCTGTTCCGAAGCTCATTCCGCCGCCGTGAACATTCGGGCAGCTGACATTGACCTCTATCCATCCGACCTGCTCGCAGGCGTCGATCTTCTCGCAGGTATATGCGTAATCATCGATCGAAAATCCGCTGACATTCGCCATGACCTTTTTGTTAAAGCACTTTGCAAGCCTTGGAAGCTCGTTTGATATTACGCTGTCCACACCGGGGTTTTGCAGTCCGACCGCGTTTATCATGCCCGATGTACACTCAGCGATCCTCGGCGTGGGATTGCCGAATCGCGGCTCTTTTGTCGTACCCTTGAAGGAAAAGGTTCCGAGTATGTTTATATCGTAGAGCTCGGCAAACTCATATCCGTAGCCGAATGTACCCGAGGCGGGAATTATCGGATTGTCGAGCGTTATGCCGCAAAGATCCACCTTCATGTCTTTATTCATTACTGCCACAGGATCTCCTCCTTTTTCATCACCGGACCGTCCTTGCAGATCCGCTTATTACCGGTCAGCGTCTTACAGGAGCATCCCATGCACGCGCCGAAGCCGCAGCCCATTCTTTCCTCAAAGCTCATTTGACCGAGCGTCTCGGTCGCACGCCACAGAGCCTTGAGCATCGGCTCGGGTCCGCATGCGTAGAAATAGCTGTAATCGGCAGGCAGAGCATCGGTCACAAATCCGGCAACACCATAGCTTCCGTCGACCGTCGCGACGGTGACATCGCAACCGAGATCGGCGAACTCTTTTTCGTAAAAAATCTCGCTCGCCTTGTTAAATCCGAGCACTACCGACACACGAAGTCCCTTTGCGCGCAGTTCCTTTGCGAGCATATAGAGCGGAGGGACGCCGACACCGCCGCCGACAAGGAGCGGATGGTCGCCCGAGAGGCTCATATCGTAGCCGTTGCCGAGCCCCGTCAAGAGATCGAGCTTTTGACCCCGACACATTTTTGACATTTGCTCTGTTCCCTTGCCGACGACCTTATAGATAAGCGTCAGCAGGTCGCCGCAGACATCGCAGACCGATATCGGGCGGCGAAGATAGAGTCCGTCAAGCCTTATATTGACAAACTGTCCGGGTGCGGTTATCGCCGATGTATCGCCGATCAGTGTCATTTTGAACACATCTGCGGTCAGCGGCAGATTTTCCCTTATTTCAAATATTGTTTGATTCATGATATTTCCTCATAAAATGATGTAAGTGCACAGGATCTGGGATATCGCAATATCTTACGCAAAACTTACGAATCTATCGTCGATATGGTAAGTGTCGTCTCCTCAAGGACATCGAGCAGAACTCGGACGGTGTCGAGGGATGTGAAGATCGTAACATTGTTTTCGGTCGCGAGGCGGCGGATGGTGTGTCCGTCGCTTGCCTGCGAGAGTGCGCCGATATCGCGTGTGTTGATGACATATGCGATGTGACCCTGTCTGATCGCGTCGGGGATCTCCTCGCTTCCGCTTGCTATCTTTGCAAGAATGTGTGTGCGGATGCCGTTCTCTTTAAGGAAGAGTGCCGTGCCGCGAGTTGCCAGAATGTTAAATCCGAGATTGTAGAAACGGCGTATGAGCGGCAGAGCCTCCGCTTTATCCTTATCGGCAACGGTAACGAATACCGAGCCGTAATTTTGCAGTCTCGTGCCCGATGCCTGAAGTGCTTTATAAAGTGCGCGGTTGAGCTTGTTGTCATAGCCGATCGCCTCACCGGTCGACTTCATCTCGGGGGACAGATAAGCATCAAGTCCCTTGATCTTATTGAAGGAGAATACCGGCACTTTTACATAGAAGCGTTTCTTTTCCTCGGGATAGATATCGAATATACCCTGCTCCTTGAGCGTCTTGCCGAGTATTACCTCGGTAGCGATATCCGCAAGGCTGTAGCCTGTCGACTTTGAAAGGAAGGGGACGGTACGCGACGAGCGCGGGTTTACCTCGATGACATAAACATCCTCATGCTCATCAACTATGAACTGAATATTGTAAAGTCCGACGATGCCTATGCCGAGTCCGAGCTTTTTGGCATACTGAAGAATTATTCCCTTGACCTTGTTCGAGATGCTGAAGGTCGGATAAACACTGATCGAGTCGCCCGAGTGGATGCCGGTACGCTCGACAAGCTCCATGATTCCGGGGACGAATACGTCTCTGCCGTCGCAGATGGCATCGACCTCGACCTCCTTGCCCTGAATGTACTTATCTACAAGCACGGGTCTGTCGGCGTCGATCTCGACCGCCGTCTTAAGATAGTGGCGAAGTCCTTCCTCGCTGGCGACGATCTGCATTGCTCTGCCGCCGAGCACGAACGAGGGACGAACGAGCACGGGATATCCGATCTCGGCTGCCGCCTTGACGCCGTCCTCGATCTTTGTAACCGCTCTGCCCTTGGGTTGAGGGATGTGCAAACTTTCGAGTATCTTCTCGAAGCTGTCGCGGTTCTCGGCGCGATCGATCGCCTCGCAATCGGTGCCGATGATCTTGACGCCGCGGCGCATGAGCGGCTCGGCGAGATTTATGGCAGTCTGCCCGCCGAGCGATGCGATAACGCCCTCGGGGCACTCGTAATCGACGATAGCCATGACATCCTCGGGCGTCAGCGGCTCGAAGTAGAGCTTATCGGCGGTGGTGTAGTCGGTGGATACCGTCTCGGGGTTGTTGTTAATGATTATCGACTCGTAGCCCGAGCGACCGATGGTCTGAACGGCATGCACGGTCGAGTAGTCGAACTCGACGCCCTGTCCGATACGGATAGGTCCTGCACCAAGCACGACGATCTTCTTTTTATCGGTGAGGATCGACTGATTTTCGCCACTGTAGGACGAGTAGAGATATGCGATATATTTTCCGGTATGCAGTGTGTCGACCATGCGGAACACCGGGGTAATGCCCTCTTTTTTGCGGAGCGCGTACAGCTCGGTCTCGCTTACCTTCCAAACGGACGAGATATATTTATCCGAAAATCCGAGCTTTTTTACATAGCGGAGGGTGGGAACATCCATCCGATTTGCGGCAAGGTTGTGCTCTGCATCGACGATCTTCTTATAGGACTCGAGGAAAAGCTCTGTGACCATCGTCGCACGGTGAAGTTCTTCGATGCTCACACCGCGACGGAGAAGCTCAAACATTGCAAAGACATTATCGTCGCGGAACTCGCTGACATAGTCAAAGAGCTGATCGACCGAATAATTATCAAATTTCGGGAGATAGAAGTGCGAAACGCCGATCTCAAGTGAGCGAACCGACTTGAGCAGGCACTCCTCGAGAGTAGAGCCGATACCCATGACCTCGCCTGTCGCCTTCATCTGTGTACCGAGTGTGTTTGACGCGTCGGAGAATTTATCAAATGGGAATCTGGGGAATTTGGCGACTATATAGTCAAGTGACGGCTCGATTGCCGCAGTGCCGCCCGCGACCGGGATCTCCTCAAGAAGCATGCCGAGTGCGATCTTTGCGGTGACTCTTGCTATCGGATATCCGCTTGCCTTGGATGCAAGTGCCGACGAGCGCGACACGCGAGGGTTGACCTCGATGAGATAATATTTGCTCGATGTCGGGTCAAGTGCGAACTGCACGTTACAGCCGCCCTCGATCTTCAGCTCGCGGATGATCTTTATCGCGCTGTCGTTGAGCATCTTTTTATCGGCATCCGAGAGTGAAAGGATGGGCGCAACCACTATGCTGTCGCCCGTATGAACGCCGACAGGGTCAATATTTTCCATTCCGCAGATGGTGATGGCGTTGTCTGCCGAGTCGCGCATTACCTCAAATTCGATCTCTTTATAGCCCTTTACACTCTTTTCGATAAGCACCTGATGCACGGGTGAGAGCTTGAAGGCGTTCATGCCGATCTCGATCAGCTCGTCCTCGTTGTTCGCAAATCCGCCGCCCGTGCCGCCAAGGGTGAATGCGGGGCGAAGCACTACGGGGTAGCCGATCTCCTCTGCCGCCTTTTTTGCCTCGTCAAGGCTGTATGTGATCTTCGAGGGGATGACGGGCTCGCCGATCGACTCGCACATTTCTTTGAACAGCTCGCGATCCTCGGCGCGCTCGATCGACTCGCTCGATGTGCCGAGAAGCTGTACATTACATTCGCGCAGGACCCCCTTCTTTTCAAGCTGCATGGCGAGGTTGAGTCCGGTCTGTCCTCCGATTCCGGGGACGATCGCGTCGGGACGCTCATAGCGCAGTATTTTCGCGATATATTCAAGTGTCAGAGGCTCCATGTAGACCTTATCGGCGATCGACGTATCTGTCATAATGGTCGCGGGGTTGGAATTGCAGAGTATTACCTCGTATCCTTCCTCCTTAAGCGCAAGACATGCCTGCGTGCCTGCGTAGTCAAATTCGGCTGCCTGACCGATGACAATCGGTCCCGAGCCTATGATCAGAACTTTTTTGATATCTTTTCTCTTTGCCATTTTCTTTTCTCCTCCGACTTTTTAGTATGTTGATTTGTTTGACAGTATATATTAATTTTTGATGTAAACTGTTTTTCGATCGCAAACGGTCGCGAGCGCGCATCCCCAAAGCTCTCTGCCCTCGAACGGCGTCGCTCTGCCCATTGACAGGAATTTCGTGGGGTCGACCGTAAATTTTTCGCCGAGATCCCACACCGTAAAGCTGTCACCGAGCGGTATGCCGAAGATCTTTCGCGGATTTGTCGCCATAAGCTCCACAAGGCGATCGAGCGTTATCACGCCGCCCCTGACAAGTCCCGAATAAAGGGATGCAAAAGCGGTTTCGAGACCGACGATCCCGAACGACGAGCCCTTAAGTCCGCGCGATTTTTCGTCTGCGCTGTGCGGGGCGTGATCGGTGGCGATCATATCGATCGTGCCGTCGACAATTCCCTCGACAAGTGCCGCTCGATCGTCCGCCGAGCGAAGCGGCGGGTTCATTTTGAATCTGCCGTCCTCACGAAGATCGCCCTCGTCAAGAAGCAGGTAATGGGGTGCTGTCTCGCAGGTTACGGGAAGTCCTTCCGCCTTTGCCGCGCGGATAAGCTCGACGCTCTCGCGGCAGGATATGTGGCAAACGTGATATCGGCAACCGTTCTCGCGGACAAGCTCGATATCGCGCTTTATCGGTCCCCATTCACTCTCCGAGCAAATGCCCGAGTGTCCGTGCTCTGCGGCGTATTTGCCGTCGTGGATATAACCGCCGCGGAGCAGGCTGTTATCCTCACAAT
This sequence comes from uncultured Lachnospiraceae bacterium, assembly GCA_964568425.1. Classification (GTDB taxonomy): domain Bacteria; phylum Bacillota; class Clostridia; order Oscillospirales; family CAG-272; genus CAKSQF01. Next base: position 50,356 of record CAZMPO010000007.1, read on the forward strand.
GCGCGACGATCATCTTCCCGAGTGCCTTTGCGCGATGCATTGCCTCGAGCATCAGCCCTCGATCCTGCACGCCCCTGCCGTCATCCGAAAACGCGATGGCATACGGGGCAAGTGCCTCCATGTCCGAGAGTGTCTCACCCATCTGACCGACGGTTATCGCGGCGTATGGGTGGATGTTTATATTTGATCTCTTTGCCGCCTCAAGAACGCTTTCCATGTGCGGGAGCGAGTCGGGCACGGGCGAGAGGTTCGGCATGGTGCAAACGTCGGTGTAACCGCCATGAGCGGCGGCAGCGGATCCGCTTGCCACCGTCTCTTTATAAGAAAAACCCGGTTCACGAAAATGCACATGCACATCGCAAAAACCGGGAAAGATACAACAATCAGACACCGACGAAAAAAGAGATTGATCAAATGAAGAAAAATAGTGCACAGCAAAATCTTCAGCCTCGGGATATTGTTCGAAACCGGAGATCGTGATCTGCTTTTTATTTTCCGACATGATGGTCTTCATATGAAGGGCTACCTTTCAAATCTTGTTTCTATCTTGAGTATTATATCACATAATTCGAGATTTGTCAACCAAAAAAATATACGAGCTTGACAAAACTTTTTATCCGTGTTATGGTTATCTTTGATAAAAGGGGCAAGGAAGAGGGATGGGGCATAGGTATAGCCGCACCCGTGGGGCGTGAGCACCGCATCTTTGGCAATTGGGGTATGATATATCGGCGAAATAAATAATCAATTACCCCCGTGTGGGTACACCGCGAATAAATTCGAGGTGTACCCAAAACGTAAACATGTTTTCTCAGAAAAGCCCGGATATCTTGCCGTTTTCATCGACATCGATGCGTTCTGCGGCAGGGGATTTGGGAAGTCCCGGCATGGTCAAGATGTCGCCTGTCATTACGACCACAAATCCCGCACCTGCGGACACCTTGACATTTTTGACGGTGACCGTAAATCCGGTCGGTGCGCCGAGCTTTGTCGGGTCATCCGAGAAGCTGTACTGCGTCTTGGCGATGCAAACGGGCAGTCCGCCGAAGCCGAGTGCCTCAAGCTCGGCGATCTGCTTCTTTGCGGCAGGGGTATAGGTTACCGCATCTCCGCCGTAAACGCGTTTTACGACATTCTCGATCTTTTGCTCGATGGTCTCATCAAGCTCATAGGAGAACTTAAAGTTCGGGGTCTCCTCCTCGCAAAGGCGAACGACCTCATTTGCAAGTGCGACTCCGCCCTCGCCGCCCTTGGCGTGAACATCCGAAAGGACGGTATTTACGCCGAGCGAGCGGCATTTTTCGATGATAAAGCCGATCTCGGCATCGGTATCGGTCGGGAAACGGTTGATCGCCACGACGCAGGGCAGACCGTAGACGTTTTTGATATTCGAAACATGGCGAAGAAGGTTGGGGACGCCTGCCTCGAGGGCGGATATATTCTCGTTTGCAAGCTCTTTTTTGTCCATGCCGCCGTGCATCTTAAGTGCGCGAACGGTTGCAACGATGACGACCGCATCGGGGGTAAGTCCTGCCATGCGGCACTTGATATCGAGGAATTTCTCCGCGCCGAGATCCGCGCCGAAGCCTGCCTCGGTGACCGTATAATCGCCCATTTTGAGTGCAAGACGCGTCGCCATGACCGAGTTACAGCCGTGTGCGATATTTGCAAAAGGTCCGCCGTGAACGAATGCGGGCGTTCCCTCAAGAGTTTGCACGAGGTTCGGCTTTATCGCATCCTTGAGAAGTGCGGTCATTGCGCCGACCGCCTTGAGATCGGACGCGGTCACGGGTTCACCCGAGTATGTATAGCCGACAATTATCCTGCCAAGTCGCTCTTTGAGATCGGAGATCGAGCTTGCAAGGCAGAAAACAGCCATTATCTCGGATGCCACGGTGATGTCAAAGCCATCCTCACGCGGAACACCGTTTGCCTTGCCGCCCATTCCGTCGACGATAAAGCGAAGCTGTCTGTCGTTCATATCGACACAGCGTTTCCATGTGATGCGGCGAACGTCTATTCCGAGGGCATTTCCCTGCTGAATGTGGTTGTCAAGCATTGCGGCAAGCAGATTGTTTGCCGCGCCGATTGCGTGAAAATCGCCCGTAAAATGGAGATTTATATCCTCCATGGGCACGACCTGCGCATATCCGCCGCCTGCCGCGCCTCCCTTGACTCCGAACACGGGACCGAGCGAGGGCTCGCGAAGTGCCACGGTGACCTCCTTGCCGATCTTTGCAAGTCCGTCGGCAAGTCCTATCGTTGTGGTAGTCTTTCCCTCGCCTGCGGGTGTGGGAGTTATCGCCGTAACAAGCACGAGCTTGCCGTTCTTTCGCTTGCTTGAAAGGAGCGAAAGATCGACCTTTGCTTTATATTTGCCGTACTGCTCGATATCATCGGGCGAAAGGTGCGCCTTTGCGGCGATCTCGGTAATGGGTCTCATTTCGCACTGCTGTGCGATCTCAATATCGGTAAGGTGTGCCATGATCGGATCTCCTTTTTTATATTATCAATCTTTTTATATTTTTTTGAAGTACTTTACAGCCGCCTCGAACATGCGAATGTCATACTCGCCGAGGACGTTTTTGTAAAGACCGCCACCGACACGCTCGCTGTGTCCCATCTTGCCGAGCACGCGTCCGTCGGGCGAGGTGATGCCCTCGATCGCGCACATCGATCCGTTGGGATTGAAGTCGACATCCATCGTCGCTCTGCCGTCGAGATCGACATACTGCGTCGCGATCTGCCCGTTTTCGGCAAGCCTTTCGATAAGTGCCTCGTCGGCGATGAAGCGACCCTCGCCGTGCGATATCGGCACATTGTAAACATCACCGACATTTGTCAGCGACAGCCACGGGCTCTTATTGGACGAAACGCGGGTGCGAACGATCCTTGACTGGTGGCGCGAAATGTTGTTAAATGTGAGCGTCGGGCAGTGCTCGTCGGTATCGATGATCTTACCGTACGGAACAAGTCCGAGCTTTATAAGTGCCTGGAAGCCGTTGCAGATACCGCACATCAGACCGTCGCGCCTCTCAAGAAGATCTGTGACTGCCTCTTTGATCTGCGCATTTCTGAAAAATGCCGTGATGAACTTAGCCGAACCATCCGGTTCGTCACCGCCCGAAAATCCGCCGGGGATGAATATCATCTGACACTCGGAGATCTTTTTTGCCACCTCGTCGACACTGCGCACAACATCGGCGGCGGTCAGATTGCGAATAACGGCAATTTCTGCCTCCGCTCCTGCAGCCATTACCGCGCGAGCCGAGTCGTATTCGCAGTTCGTGCCCGGGAATACGGGGATGAGCACCTTCGGACGTGCCACAGCCACCGCAGGTGCAAAACGGCTGTTTTCTGTCATTTTATATGTGAAATTCTCTGCTTTTTCCTCTTTTTCGCTCGTTTTTGTGGGATATACGTCTTCAAGCGTCGCACTGTTGAGCCTAAGCAGTTCATCGATGGTGACTCTGTCGCCGTCAAGATCGATCACGCCGTCATCGGTCGTATGACCGAGCTTCACCGTGCCGCGGACATTCACATCCTCGGTCAGCTCGGCGATGATAAAGCCCCAAAGTGAGGGCAGATGCCACTGTCCTTCGAGTCCCGAGTTGCTCTTAAAGCCGATGCCGTTTCCAAAGGACATGTTCATGATGCCCTCGCCGATACCGTGCTCGACAGCCCACGCCGCCTTGACCTTGCCCTCTTTGCAAAGCTCATGGAAGGCATCCCATGATGCCCTAAGGCTCTCGGCACTCTCATCTGCCGCACCGAAGAGGTACACCGGGTGTCCTGCCGCCTTAAATTCGGGCGAGATGACCGCTCCTTTATCGATGGGAGCAATGGCGAACGAAATGAGCGTCGGCGGAACGTCCCTGTCAAGGAAACTGCCCGACATGGAGTCCTTGCCGCCGATTGCAGCCGCACCGAGCTCCAGCTGTGCATCGAGTGCACCGAGCAGTGCCGAAAAGGGTTTGCCCCAACGGGTCGGCTCGGTTCTGAGCTTTTCAAAAAATTCCTGGAGCGACAGATACGCGCCGTGATAGTCCGCGCCTGTTGCGACAAGTTTTGCAACCGAGGTATAAACTGCGGCATGCGCGCCGATGTAGGGATCAACGCTCAGCAGATCGGGGTCACATCCGAATGCCATAACACTTGCGGTATCGGTCGACTGCCCCGGGAGTGTCGGGAGCACTGCCGCCATCGACTGCGTCGGGGTGAGTTGGCGTTTGCCGCCGTAGGGCATGAGCAGAGAGCCCGCACCGATGGTAGAGTCAAAACGCTCGACAAGTCCTCGACGGCTTGCTGTATGAAGATCGGACGCCATTTCGCGCAGATCGCCGTAAAGTGCCCTCGAAAGTGCCGAAAGGTCTTTCTTATCGATCTTGACCGACGCGTGCTTTGTCGCGCCGTTCGTGTTCAGGAAATCGCGTGAAAGATCGGCGATGACAGCACCGTTCCATGTCATGACCATGCGTGCCTTTTTTGTTACAACGGCGACGCGATACGCCTCGAGATTTTCGCTCTCGGCAAGGGATATGAATTTATCGGCATCCTCGGGTGCGACGACGACCGCCATGCGCTCCTGAGACTCGGAGATCGCAAGCTCGGTGCCGTCAAGACCGTCATATTTTTTGCGAACAGCGTCAAGATCGATGCGAAGTCCGTCGGCAAGCTCGCCGATGGCGACCGAAACGCCGCCTGCGCCGAAGTCATTGCAACGCTTGATCATGCGCGTGACCTCGCCGTTTCTGAAAAGACGCTGGATCTTGCGCTCCTCGGGGGCGTTGCCCTTCTGAACCTCGGACGCCATGGTGGCAAGCGACTTCGCATCGTGGCTCTTGGATGAGCCTGTCGCACCGCCGATACCATCCCTGCCCGTTCTGCCGCCGAGCAATATTACCACATCACCGGGCGCAGGGCACTCGCGGCGGACATTGCATGCAGGCACTGCGGCAACGACCGCGCCGCACTCAAGTCGTTTTGCAACAAATCCGTCGTGATAAAGCTCAGCCACATGTCCCGTGGCAAGCCCGATCTGGTTGCCGTAGGACGAATATCCTGCGGCTGCCGTTCTGCATATCGTTCGCTGAGGCAGTTTGCCGGGGACAGTCTCGGAAAGAGGTGTTCTCGGATCTCCCGCGCCGGTAACGCGCATTGCCTGATGAACATAGGCGCGTCCCGAGAGCGGATCGCGGATGCAACCGCCGATACAGGTCGCCGCGCCGCCAAATGGCTCGATCTCGGTCGGATGGTTGTGCGTCTCGTTCTTAAACATGAGCAGCCAATCCTCGTCCCTGCCGTCGACCTTGGCGTTAACATGGATGGAGCAGGCGTTGATCTCCTCGCTCTCGTCAAGCTCGGGCAGAAGTCCGCGCTTTTTCAGCACCTTTGTGCCGATGGTCGCGATGTCCATCAGTGTCTGCGGACGCTTTGCCGCTCTTTCCTCTCCGTACACCTCAACACGCGCCTTGAGATAACGTTCATACGCCGCCTGTACTGCCGCATCGTCGATCTTCACCTCGTCGATGTGGGTCGAGAAGGTGGTGTGGCGGCAGTGATCCGACCAATATGTGTCGACCACGCGAATTTCGGTGATCGTCGGGTCGCGATGCTCGCTGTCGATAAAATAATTCTGCAAAAACTTAAGATCGTCAAGATCCATGGCAAGTCCGAGATCATCGAGCAGTGCGGAAAGCTCTCCCTCGTCCATTTTCGTAAATCCATCGATGGTGGCGACGCGCTCGGGAGCGGTGTGTTTTGCCTCGAGCGATGTCGGCAGGTCGAGGGACGCCTCGCGCGACTCGACCTTGTTTATGATATGCGCACGAATGGCGTCGAGATCGCCCTCGGCAAGTGTTCCGTAGAGGGCATAGACCTTCGCCGAGCGCACGATCGGACGCTCACCGCCCGAGATTATCTGTATGCACTGTGCCGCGCTGTCGGCTCTCTGATCAAACTGACCGGGGAGCGGCTCGACCGCAAAAAGCCGATCGGCATCGGTCGGGAGAGAGGTAGATGTGATATCGAGCTGAGGCTCCGAAAATACGGTCTTTACCGCATAATCAAAGAGTTCGGGCGTGATATTCTCAACATCGTAGCGATTGAATATTCTGACCGATTTGATGCCGCAGATCCCGAGAAGTCCCGAGATATCGGACATAAGCGATGCCGCCTCGTGGGCAAGCTCCTTCTTTTTTTCTACATATATTCTATAAACCATGTTTCTTATGACTTTCCTTTCAAACCTTCAAATTATATTCTCAGGCTTTATCACCAAGAGCCGCGAGTGCCCTTTTTCCGATATCATGTCGGCAAAAGCTGTTGTCAAATTTTATCCTTGACACCTTTTCGTAGGATGCCTTGATCGCCTCACAAAGCGTCGGTCTGACGCTCGTGACGCCGAGCACGCGTCCGCCGTTTGTTACAAGGTGTCCGTTTGACAGAGCCGCCCCTGCGACATAAACGGAGTCCGCTATGTCATCGGGGATCTCTATCTCAAAGCCCTTTTCGTAGGAGGCAGGGTAGCCGTTTGATGCCATGATGACACAGCAGGCGGACTCATTCGAAAATTCGACCGACACATCGGACAAGGTCTCGTTTGTCACCGCCATCATGATGCTAAGCAGATCGGTCTTCAAAAGAGGGAGCACGACCTGAGTCTCGGGGTCGCCGAATCGGCAGTTGTACTCGATCACCTTCGGTCCGTCCTTTGTGATCATGAGGCCGAAATAGAGGCAACCCTTGAACGTCCTGCCCTCCGCTCTCATCGCTTCAATGGTCGGGACAAATATCTTTTTCATGCACTCATCAGCCACGGCGTTTGTATAATACGGGTTCGGTGCGACCGTGCCCATTCCGCCGGTGTTAAGTCCGCGATCGTTGTCAAGTGCACGCTTATGGTCCATCGACGAGACCATCGGAACGACCGTCTTGCCGTCGGTAAAGGAGAGCACCGACACCTCGGGACCTTCGAGGAACTCCTCGATAACGATCTCCTTGCCGCTCTCGCCGAATTTTCTGTCCTTCATTATCGAGACGACCGCATCCCTTGCCTGATCTCGCGTCTCGGCGATTATGACACCCTTTCCGAGTGCCAGCCCGTCCGCCTTGATGACGGTCGGCAGAGGTGCGCTCTCGACATAGGCAAGTGCCGCCTCGGGATCCGAGAAGACCTCGTATCGAGCGGTCGGAATGCCGTATTTTTTCATAAGATCCTTCGAAAAGACCTTACTGCCCTCGATTATCGCCGCCGCCCGTCTCGGGCCGAAGCAGGGTACGCCGACCTCTTCGAGACGATCGACAAGCCCGAGGACAAGCGGGTCATCGGGCGCAACGATCGCGTAGTCGATCTTGTTTTCGACCGCGAACGAAACTATGGCATCAAGATCGGTCGCCTTTATATCAACGCACACGGCATCAGCGGCGATCCCCCCGTTCCCGGGCAGAGCAAACACCCGCTCGACCGATCTGTTTTCTCTGATTTTCTTTATAATGGCGTGCTCTCGCCCACCGGAACCGATTACTAATAAATTCATGTTTTACCTCCTTGGGAAGGGGAAATTAGATACAAGATACGAGATACAAGATACAAGATACTTATTTGTGCGGACTTGGTTGTTCAGCTTTCTGTTTGTGGGTGAATTTTTGAGCTTATTATTCTTGCACCGTTTTTATGGCTGAGGTCAACATGGAGATCAGATCTTTGCAATCGCTGATTATGGAATTGAAAAGATTGGTCGGGATGTAGTCGGATGAATGCAAAAGTTCAAGCCAATAGATGGTCTCAGCCGCTTCTTTTCGTGCTATTTGCAGTTTTGCGACAAAATCCTTTCGACTGCTCCCATAGACCGCTTCCGTAATATTAGCACCAATACTCGTCCCACTGCGCAGTATTTGATTTGACATAACATACTCCCGATGTTCCTTGCAAAGGTACTTGTACAGACTGACAATCCGCTTTGCAAACTCCATACTTTTCGCCTTCAACAAACTATCAACAGACATAAAACCCCCGAAGTAAGATATAAGATACAAGATACTTATTTATGCGGACTTGGTTGTTCAGCTTTCTGCATGCAGAGAGATAATACAAAATACAAAAAATACAAGCTATTATAAAATATCGGACGCTGAAGAAAGAAGCTTTAGCGAACAAATATCTTGTATCTCGTATCTTGTATCTTGTATCTCCTCAGTGGTGGAACAATCTCATTCCGGTAAATGCCATGGCTATGTTGTATTTGTTGCAGCAATCGATGACTATATCGTCGCGGATGGAGCCGCCGGGTTCGGCTATGTAGGAGACGCCGCTGCGTTTGGCGCGCTCGATGTTGTCGTCGAACGGGAAGAATGCATCCGAACCGAGGCTGACACCGTCCAGTGTGTCAAGATATGCCCTCTGCTCGTCGCGTGTAAACGGTTCGGGACGAGTGGTGAAATATTTCTGCCAAATGCCGTCCGCGCAGACATCCTCTTCATTTTGATTGATATATCCGTCGATCACGTTGTCGCGATCGGCTCTGCCCATGCCCTCCTTGAATGGGAGCGAGAGGACCTTGTCATGCTGACGAAGCTGCCATGTATCCGCTTTCGTGCCTGCAAGACGCGTGCAATGAATACGCGACTGCTGACCCGCGCCGACGCCGATCGCCTGACCGTCGTATGCATAGCAGACCGAGTTGGACTGAGTATATTTAAGAGTGATCAGCGAAATGATAAGATCGCGCACGGCACTCTCGGGGAGCTCCTTGTTTTCGGTCACAACATTTGAAAGAAGCTCTGCGTTGATCGCAAAATTGTTCCTTCCCTGCTCAAAGGTTATGCCGAAGACCTCTTTGGTCTCCTTTTCGGCAGGGGTGTAGTCGGGATCGATCTTTACGATGTTATAATTGCCGCGACGCTTGCCCTTTAAGATCTCGAGTGCCTCGGGCTCGTAACCGGGGGCGATAATGCCGTCGGACACCTCTCTTGCGATAAGCTTTGCGGTCGTCACATCGCAAACATCCGACAGCGCGATCCAGTCGCCGAAGGAGGACATGCGGTCGGTTCCTCTTGCTCTCGCATAAGCACAGGCAAGCGGCGAATCGTCAAGACCCTCGATATCATCGACAAAGCATGCCTTTTTCAGCTTTTCGGGAAGCTTCGTTCCGACTGCCGCCGAGGTCGGGCTGACATGCTTAAACGAGGTCGCCGCGGGCATACCGAGCACCGCTTTAAGCTCTCTGACGAGCTGCCATGAATTGAATGCATCAAGGAAGTTGATATAGCCGGGTCTGCCGCAAAGGATCTCGATCGGGAGATCGCTGTCGTCCTTCATATATATTCTCGAAGGCTTTTGGTTGGGGTTACAGCCGTATTTCAGCTCAAATTCTTTCATTTCGGTGCTCCTTATTTGTTTTTATTTACTATTCTTGACTCGAAATTGCCGGTTTCGAGGTCTATATATCTCACAAAAAGCGAGACCTTGTTGTCGGCGTTGAGACCGTCCCAGATAAGATCGGTCATTTCGTCAATGCCGAGATCGGGGAGCTCAAGTGTCTTCGGCTCGCCCTCGAAGCTCGGGAGCGGCGATCCGTCGCCCATATAGGTATGGATGAACTTCGCTCTGCCGCACGCGGGCGTATTGTAGGCAAATGTATATCTCTGACAGGATGTCGGGTCACCCTCTGCCGATTTGATGATCGAGAGTGCGAAATTCATAAGTCCCGACTCGTGATGAACGATGCCCGAGATGCGCGGAGTGTAGTTCGGCGCGTCATCCTCAAATTCGCGAGTGCGCAGTGCCTGCTCGAAGGTCATCTGCCTGTCCATCAGCTCGTAGATAGTATCGGTCTGATCGCCGTTGGTGACGATCGTTTTGTTGCCGAGCACGCGAACGGGTGCGTAGATGATGAGGTGGGGATCGACCATCTTGGACGGGTCGAACGCCTCTGTTCTTATGCCGTCACCCTCGGTCACGAAAACGCGATTGCGGCTGTTTTCGCTTCTTCCCATGATAAAATAAGCGATTATCGCCGACTTTCCGTCGACACTTCTGCCGACCATTATTCCTCTGCCGTGATAGGACAGAGATCTGAGCTCACCCTCAAGATTTCTTATTTCCATTTTGCATTCCCTTCGATTAATTATTAATGTATACCCGACCATCCGTGATGGTCAGCTTGTCGTCGCAGAAAAGCCTTACCGCCATCGGAAGTATCTTCCATTCGGCATTTTCCATTATTCGGCGCTGGAGCGTCTCGGGGGTATCATCGTCCATGACCTCGACCGCCTTTTGAAGTATGATCGGACCTGCGTCGCACTCGGCGGTAACAAAATGCACGGTCGCACCCGATACCTTGACTCCCTTTGCAAGGACCGCCTCGTGAACATGAAGTCCGTAAAAGCCCTTGCCGCAAAAGGATGGAATGAGCGCAGGATGGACATTTATCATCCTGCCCGAAAACGCATCGCAGACACTGCCGTCGAGGATGGTCATAAATCCCGCGTAGACAACAAGATCCGCGCCCTCCAAGGTCAGCCTGTCACACATCGCTCTGCTGTAATCGGCGACAGAGGCGTACTCTGCGCGAGGGAGGACTATCGTCTTTATCCCTGCGTTTTTTGCTCGCTCAAGGGCATAAACGCCCGATTTTGAAGAAATAACGGCGGTTATTTTTCCGTTTCCGAGCTCACCGCGAGCCTCTGCATCAATAAGTGCTTGAAGATTGGTCCCGCCACCCGAGACCAAGACAACGATTTTTTTCATAATATTATACACCAATCAGTCGATTATAACGCCCTCGTCGGAGCGAACGACACTGCCGATGATGTAGGCGTCCTCGCCTGCCTCGCGAAGTATCGAGAGTGCCTTTTCGGCATCCTCTGCGGCGACCGTGACGCTCATGCCGACGCCCATGTTAAAGGTGTTGAACATATCGTGATCGGATATGCCGCCGACCTTTCTGATAAGCTCGAATATCGGGAGGATCTTAAGAGATGCTCTGTCGACCTTTACCGAGTATCCGTCGGGCAGCGCGCGCGGAATGTTTTCGTAAAATCCGCCGCCGGTGATGTGGGATACCGCCTTGACGCTCACCTTTTCAAAGAGCGCGAGCATAGATTTAACATATATCTTGGTCGGCGTAAGAAGCACCTCGCCGAGCGATCTGCCGTCAAGCTCGGGGACGGGCGCGGACAGATCGGCGTTTTCGATATCAAACACGCGGCGAACGAGCGAAAATCCGTTCGAGTGCACGCCCGAGGATGCAAGCGCAATAACGACATCGCCCTCTTTTACGCTGTTTTTGTCGAGTATTTTCTTTTTGTCAACAACACCCGTGCTGTAGCCCGCCAGATCATAGTCGTCCTCAGCCATAAGCCCGGGGTGCTCGGCAGTCTCGCCGCCGATAAGCGCACAACCCGCGCGGACGCAACCCTCGGCAACACCGCCGACGATCGAGGCGATCTTTTCGGGAACATTCTTTCCGCAAGCAATATAATCAAGGAAGAAAAGTGGCTTTGCGCCGCAACAGATTATATCATTGACGCACATGGCAACGCAGTCGATACCGATCGTATCATGCTTGTCCATCAGCATGGCAAGTCTTATCTTGGTGCCGACACCGTCGGTTCCCGATACGAGCACAGGCTCGTCGATGCCACCAAGGTCAAGCCCGAAGCATCCGCCAAATCCGCCTATATCATCAAGGCAACCGGCGGTCTTCGTTCTTGCAATGTGACCCTTCATCAGCTCTACCGAGCGATAGCCTGCGGTAATATCGACGCCCGCCTTTGCGTAGCTGTCCGATCTTGAATTTTTCATAGTAAAGTTTTCCTTTCGGTAAATTATAGGCGTTCTTCAATTGATAGCGTTTTGACGTTTCGCTCTGCGAATGCCGTCCCTCGGACGGCAAGTCAAAACTTCGGCAAATTACAGCCCTTCTGTATTTGATGGCGTTTTGACGTTTCGCTCTGCGAATGCCGTCCCTCGGACGGCAAGTCAAAACTTCGGCAAATTACAGCCCTTCTGTATTTGATGGCGTTTTGACGTTTCGCTCTGCGAATGCCGTCCCTCGGACGGCAAGTCAAAACTTCGGCAAATTACAGCCCTTCTGTATTTGATGGCGTTTTGACGTTTCGCTACGCGAATGCCCTCCCTCGGAGGGCAAGTCAAAACTTCGGTAAAGGATAAAAGCTTCGCTTTTATCCTTTACCGTTCCAGCAATAGGTACAAAGATCGCATTCGGGGAGACCGATGGCTTTGATTATGCCCTCAAGCGATTGGAACTCAAGGCTGTCAAATTTGAATTTCTTGCAGATCTCGCGGCGAAGTGCTCTGCCGCGCTCGGTCCTGCCGTCCGAATACTCGTCGATATGCTCAAATCCGACCTCGCCCTCAAGCTCCATGATCACGCGGCGCGCGATCAGCTCCATGTTGTTTGTCGAACGCGAGAAATTCAGATATTTGCATCCGAACATGATCGGCGGACACGCAGAACGCATGTGGACCGATTTTGCTCCGTTTTCATAAAGGAAATCGACCGTTTCCTTAAGCTGTGTACCGCGGACGATCGAATCATCCACAAAAAGCAGATTTTTGTCCTTTATGTAATCATGAACGGGTATCTGCTTCATTTTTGCGACCTTGTTACGCTCGGTTTGGTTGTTCGGCGTAAAGCTTCTCGACCAGGTGGGCGTATATTTGATAAAGGCGCGCGCGAATTTTTTGCCGCTCTCGTTCGAGTACCCGATCGCATGCGGCGTTCCCGAATCGGGGACGCCTCCGACATAATCGACCTCGGCGTCAAATCCGTTTTCTCGGTCGTATGCCGCCATGATCTCGCCGTTGCGGCAACGCATCGCCTCAACATTGACGCCCTCGTATGTGGCGGTCGGGTAGCCGTAATAGCTCCACAAAAAGGCACAGACCTTCTTCTTTTTGCCGGGCTCTTTAAGCCTTGTCAGCGTGTCTGGCGTTATCTCGACGATCTCGCCCGGACCGAGCTCATATTCGTCGGTATATCCGAGTTTTTGGTAAGCGAACGACTCAAAGGACACCGCGTATCCGCTCTCGCCCTTGCCGACAAGCAGCGGCAGTCTGCCGACCTTGTCGCGTGCGGCGATTATCGAGCCGTCACTTGTCAGCAGCAGTATCGAGCATGTGCCCTCGATAATGCTCTGTGCATAGGCTATGCCGCTTGCAAAATCTTCCTTTTGATTGATAAGCGCGGCAACAAGCTCGGTCGTGTTGATCGCACCGCCGGTCATCGCGTCAAAATAGCCGCCGGGAAGATCGAGACAGAGTTTTATCAGCTGCTCGGCGTTGTTTATGATACCGACAGTCGATATCGCGTATGTGCCGAGTTTTGATCTTATCAGCATGGGCTGAGGGTCGGTGTCGCTGATGCAACCGATCGCAGACGTGCCCTTCATTTCCTCGAAAATATGCTCGAATTTCGTGCGAAACGGCGAATTTTCGATGCTGTGTATCTTCCTTTGCAGACCTATCTCTTTATCGTATGCCGCAAGTCCGCCGCGGCGAGTTCCGAGGTGCGAATGATAATCGACTCCGAAAAAGACGTCAAGGAGGCAATCTTCTCTTGACGCAATTCCAAAAAATCCTCCCATTTGATGTGCCCCCGAGAATCAGGCAAAGAAGAGCTTCGACAGCGTCATCGGATCGATGTATTCTCCGTTTTTGTAGACTCTCATGTTGCCCGATGCTATCTCGTCGATCAGCATGACACTGCCGTCGGGAGCGTAACCGAACTCGAACTTGATGTCGTAAAGATCAAGTCCCTTCTCCTTCAGATCATCGGCAACGATCTTTGTGATCTGTTTTGTCATTGCCTTGATGTCCTCATACTGAGAGTCGGTCATTACACCGAGATCGACAAGTGCATCCTTGGTCACCAGCGGATCGCCCTTTTCGTCGTTCTTGAAGGTCATCTCGACATATGCGGGAAGATCCGCGCCCAGCTCGATGTAGTCGCTGTAGCGACGATAGAAGCTGCCGACCGCCTTGTAGCGGCAAATTACCTCAAGACCCTTGCCGAACACCTTTGCGGGAAGGACCTCCATTGTGGTGTTTGCAAGATCTGCCGATACGTAGTGTGTCTTTATGCCTGCGGCGTTGATCTTCTCGAAGAAATAGATCGACATGCGCAGGTTGACATCGCCCACACCCTCGATCGTGAGTCCGACCGAATTTTCGCCCGGGTCGAACACTCCGTCCTTGCCGGTGCAATCATCCTTGAATTTCAGCAGATAGTTGCCGTTTTCAAGTGCGTATACGTTCTTTGTTTTTCCTGTGTAGACGAGTTTGTTTTCCATGATCTTTTTCTCCTTTTTTCTTTCATGTATATATTTTGTTGTTTGATGAATGCGAAAATTAAAGTCTTTCGAGGACATGCGCGTCCTTTTCGAGGACTGCCGCTCTGTCCTTTTCACGCTTTGCCGCAAGCTTTGCCGCAAGCGTGTCGTCGCCGATCGCGAGCATCTCTGCCGCAAGCAGTGCCGCGTTTGCTCCACCGTCAATGGCGACTGTGGCAACCGGAATGCCCGAGGGCATCATGACTGTTGACAGCAGTGCGTCCATGCCGTCCAGGGCGGATGACTTGCAGGGTATGCCGATAACGGGCAGGGTTGTATTTGCCGCGATAACGCCGGCAAGATGAGCAGCCATTCCCGCCGCACAGATGAGCACGCCAAATCCGCTCTCGCGTGCGGACAGCGCAAAATCTGTTGCCTCTTTTGGCGTTCTGTGCGCCGAGTAGATGTGGACCTCGAAGGGTATGTCGAATGCCTTCAGGATGTCGGTCGCCTTTTTGACGGTCGGCAGATCGCTGTCCGAACCCATGATAATTCCGACTTTTTTCATTTTCTTTTCCTTTTCCTTTTATTCTCCGACCTAAACAGATAAAAGGGCGCACTTCAACCATTAACAAGTCAAGTGCGCCCAGACGGTCGGCATAAATATTCAGACTTTGCTCCTTTGTGGTTAAATCCACTCTATCCGTCAGTCGCAAAGCTTGGTACATCGTACTATCCGATTATACCATTTTATTTCGCCCCTGTCAAGGGGTTTTCGCAGGTTTGATAAAAAATTTTATTTTTTGTGGATATCGGTCGGCATGTCGTGGGAACGGTGGTTAAATCGGATCGGCTTCCGAACATTCGACCCCTGTAGGGCGGGGGCTTGCTCCCGCCGCCTCTTCGGCAACCGATATATTATAAATCGACCGATGCAGAAATATATTTTGCCAATGGCTCCCTCCGGGGAAACGATGATTAATTCGGATCGGTTGCCGAGATAATGAAGTCCAGGAGCCTTCCCCGGCGGGGAAGGCAGCCGTAATTATTTGTCCCGGCGACAGATTTATTAAAAATCGAACCGTCAAAGAGAGGTTATACAAAAACACGATTTAATCATCATTCCCCCGGGGGGAGGCACTGGCATGACTTCTTTGTAATCTCGCTGATTTACTATAAATCAAACACCAAAGAACGGCGGGAGCAAGCCCCCGCCCTACATGGATAGGTAATTGTTTGTTTTGGCGGTCGATTTGATCATCCCTCCCCCAAAAGGGAGGCTCCGGCGTGGCTTCTTTGTAATATCGCCCGACAAAAAACATTCACTCCGTCTCTTTGATCGTCCCTTCGCGCCTTTTTGCCCTCTTTTTCGTGATGACGATTATCACCGCGACCGATGCGACGATGAGGATGGCGGCGGCAGCGAGTATCGGGATGAGCGGAATATCGCCAGAGTGGGCGGATGTTGTTGTTCTCTCCCTTGAATAATTGTTGATCACGACAGTCTCGCCGTCCTCGATCAGCTCGTAGATCAGCGGCACGGATGCGTTATCCTCGATAAAATCATTGCGAAACGTGCCGTTATTGTCGAGTATTCGGTAAGAAACGAGGAAAAAGCTCCTGAAACAACCGACATAATCGCCGCTTGTCAGCTCTGATCTTGAGAGCTGTTCGACATTTATATCGCAGATCTTCTGCGGTGCGATCTTGCCGAACTCCCCGAACTTCTTGATATAGGCATCGGTGTGCATACCCGAGAGCCTTTTTTCGTCCCCCGCGATCGCCGCCGAGAAATAGTCCTCCCAAAACTCGCAGAGCACACCGTAGCTTGCCGCGTCACCATCGATCATGAAGGTCTCGTTCCCGATGGTGTAGTGCATTTTGCGGTCAACGCTCATATAATCGGCGTCGGCGGCAAGGTCGGCGTTATAGTCGGGCACGACAAACCACTCGGGCGGGTAGGTCTTTGCGGGGGCAGCGGTCGCCGACGGCGAGCTATCTCCCGACCCGACAAGGCTCGGGAGATAGGTTATCAAAAGAAGCACCGCAAGGGCTGCCCCCATGACGATAAGAAATATCGCCGCTCTTTTTTTGCTTTTGGCTTTTTTATCCTTGTTATCGATCTTGTCGTTCATTTGTACGCATTCCTTTTAAGGTCTTTCTTACATTTTACCACAAAATCTGCCGCATTGCAACCGATATTGCACAAATAAATGTAACCTTTTTCTGAATGTGCAAAATATCACGCGTCGGATATTATTTTGCCTTCTTTTTCTTTGAGATCAGAACTGTCGCCGCACCGCCGATGAGAGCTACGCCGCGCAGATCGCCCCGACAAGGTCAGTCCCGATAAACGGACGCATGCGCTCCATATATCTTTCGCGTTTGATCACAAAGATCAACCCCCTTTATCATGCAACTGATTACAGTATTCCACATTTATACTCGATTTTCAATGACGTTTTTGTAATTTCATCGGTTATAATCGACAAATTTTGGTTTTAGATATAGTTTGTCGGTTATGCTCGACAAAATTCAGAGGATCTGCCTCTCCCAAACTTCTAAGGAAACGATGATCAAATCGACCGCTAAAACGAACAAACATCTGTCCCCGTAGGGTGATGCGTGTTCGGGCAGTCGATTCATTCATCCTTTCCCAATTGCCAAAATTATCGGAAATTTAATAATTTATCCACACCAAGCCCTTGAAAACGGGTCGATTGGCTGATATAATGAACCTAACAACATGATTTTCAGCGGAGATGACGACAATGAACAAAACACTGCTTTACGCTATACTTTTTGCATCGGCAGCGGCTGCGGTCGCGATCGGTGTTTTCCTGATATTTGCGATCAAAAAGCGCGCAAGACTCGGCAAGATCTACGCCATGCGCTCGCGTGACGAGAGATTTGCTCTGTCACTGCTTTCATTCGTTTTCGGCGACAAGATAATAAGAAATCCCTTCATTCTCGAGGACGCGACCTCGGCTCCCCCGAACGTGGCGGCGGCGTTTGTCTGCTCGGGCGGTGTTGCACTGATCAGCATATGCCGAGGCGAGGGCAAATTTGTCGCGCCCGACAACGGAAAGTGGACACTCGATGACGGTCGACGCACGATGGAGATCGAAAATCTCGCCGTGCGCGGAAATCTGTACACTGCCGAGCTGTCCGGGCTGATCATGCGCAAGAGCCTGTCCTGCCCGACGGTCAGGCACTATGTCTTTTTGACAGACGACTATGCGAGATATGATTACAGATCGTCCGACTCGGTCCTCGGCGGTGCCGATCTGATCGCTGAGCTTAAGTCATTTTCGGAGTTCGGCGCACTCGACCGCAAGGAGCAGGTCGCCCTTTGCGAGCTGATCGTCCGCCACAGCGAGCACTGCAAGAAGCATTTTGCATCTGTCGCGACCGAGAAAAAGCTCTCCCCCGCGCTCACCTCGGCGATGGGAGAGGGCAAGGGTGGCACCGCAGACACGGAAATTTCGGACGAACACATTCCCGACCCGATAGATTTCGATGACGTCATATCGGACGACGATAGCATGTCCGGAGAGACCGAGAAGCAAAAGACGGCGGTCATGCGGACGGCGCACGATGCACGCGATGACAATGATGATGATGACAATGACGATGACGATGAATTTGACATAAAGACCCTTTTCGGTAAAAAATAATATTGAATCTTATATACGAACCATCTTACACAAGCTCCGCGGCTCTTGTGTAAGATGGTTTTTTGTTGGGAGAGCGTTTTGTTTTCACGGTCTGATCTATGGTTTGGCGACTATCGGAGATTCGGTGACGCTCTCCCGAATTTTGTCGACGCTCGTATTATAGCACAAAACAAATCTTTCGTCAATAGCACCTTAGATGTATTATAACACACAATTGCCCGAGATTATGTCCAATAAAAGTCAAAAAGCAAAAAAGTACGCACGATCTTTCGTTCACACAATGTTTACAACTAAATTTTGTGAGATACCTTGACAGGCGATGTATCTCGTGATATAATAATAACACAGAAAAGGAGGGATGCCGATGTCGATAACATCAGATCTGCTCAGAGGCAACACGGACACCGTCCTGCTTGCCCTGCTCGAGAGAGGGGACAGCTACGGCTACGAGATCAACAAGTCGATCAAGGATTTTTCGGGCGGCGAGTTTGCGCTCAAGGAAGCAACACTCTATTGTGCATTCAAGCGGCTCGAGGAAGTCGGCGACATTGAGTCCTATTGGGGATCGGAGCCGGGCGGCGCGAGGCGGCACTATTACAGGCTGACAGATCGCGGCAAAGAAACGCTCGAGAAAGGGCGGCGCGACTGGGAAAGTGCGCGAATTATTTTAGACAAACTCATTTTCGGAAAGGAATAAGAGGCAATGACAAACAAATATGAAAGGCTCGATGCCTTTTTGGAAAAGGCATTTGAGGGTTCACCCAACTCACCCGAGGCATGTGAAACAAAGATAGAGATAACGACCAACCTTCGTCAAGAATACGACGATCTGCTCGCCTCGGGCGTTGACGAGGAAGAGGCACTCTCTCGCACCTGCGACTCGCTCGGCGACATTTCGGAGCTGTTCGGCAAGAAAGAGACAAAAAGCGAAAGTGATCATCAAAACGATCAAAACAACAAAAACGATCAAAACGATCAAAACGAAAGACGATCGGCTCGCCCAAAGCCGCCCGTATCGCCCTTTCGACAGCTTGTCATAACTCTCGGCGTGCTCCTCTGTGCGCTCTGTTGGGTGCCGACCGTGCTCTTCTCGGTCAACGGATACGAGGGAGGCTTTATCGCCGCACCCGTGCTGATATCTGTCGCGCTCGGCGTGATGCTCTTTATCTTCGCAGGTTCGATGCGCGTCGGCGTGTCGTTGGCAACCCGACTGCACTATTTTCTGATCGGACTCGGCGTCGCGTGCGAGATCGCCTGTGCCGCACCCCTGCTTATTTTGAGCGGCGACACGACATTCGGTCTGACCATGCTCTTTATCCTGATCGCGCTCGGCATAGTTCTGATAATCGGCGGAGCGATGATCCCCTGCGACAAATATGATGACGACGATGACAGCGATGACGACGGTCGGATCGCGGACGACACACCGCCGATCTACAAGCCGATCAAGCGGCTTATCTTCGCACTCATGCTGATCACTTATTTTGTCGTCTCGTTCGCGACAGGCGCGTGGGCGGTCACATGGCTGATCTTCCTTATCAGCGGTGCGGTCGACGATCTGGTGCTTGCGATAATAAAGCTTGCGGCAGAGAGCAAAAAGGAAAAAGAAGACGAGATTTAACAAAAATGAAGAAAAATACAAACAACAACTACAAAAGGCAGTTGACAATGCATGTTGTGACAAGCACAGTTCTCGCACTCGTGCTCACGTCTCTGCTTGTTTTGGGGGTAAATCTTATGAAATCTAACAAATCACTCAGCATAGTCGGCATAATCGTCAGCTCGATACTTATCCTTTTGCTGACAGCGGCACTGATCGTCGGAATAAACATATCAAAGAAAGGCGGATTTTCAATGCCAAACGGATTTTCGATCGGCGGACTGACCGGCTTTTCGGGAGACAACAGCTACAGCACGGACGCACTCCCCGAAGATCTGTCGGGCGTTCGCGAAATAAACATCGGCTGGGCGTGCGGTAGGGTCGACATAAAGTGCGCCGACGCCCCGGGATTTGACATCTTCGAAGAGGGCACGACCGACAAATACAAGCTTTGCTGGAAGCTGGACGGCGAAAAGCTGTCTCTGCGCTATAGCAAA
Organism: uncultured Lachnospiraceae bacterium; assembly: GCA_964568425.1. Taxonomy (GTDB): domain Bacteria; phylum Bacillota; class Clostridia; order Oscillospirales; family CAG-272; genus CAKSQF01. The sequence continues at coordinate 70,425 of CAZMPO010000007.1, forward strand.
AGCCTGTCACTTTTTGCAGTAAATCTGCCCGATAAGACCCTGAATGTCACCCTTCCCGTCTCGATCGAGCTTGACAAGGTGAAGGTGTCGAACGCGTCCGCAAAGGTGTTCATCGACGGTGTAACGGCAAACGAGATCAAGATCGACACCGCATCGGGCGGCAGTGAGACCAAGAGGTGCACCGCCGATATGATAGAGATCGACAGCGCGTCCGGCAAGACGATCGTCAGCGATTGCAAGGCAAGCAAGTTAAGCATCGACAGCGCATCGGGCAGTACAGATGTGGCAAACACAAGCGCGGACACGATCGATATCGAGAGCGCATCCGGCTCAAAAACGCTCACGGGATGCAGCTGCACAAAGCTAAAGACAGACAGCGCGTCCGGCTCGCTCAAATACGAGGGAAGTGCCGAGGAGATCGAGTGCGACAGTGCGGCGGGCAGCATCACGCTGACACTTGACAACCGTGCAAAGAGCATCGATGTCAATTCGGCATCCGGCTCGACAAAGGTGTATCTGCCGAGCGACGCAGGCTTTGATGCCAAAATATCGGCGGCATCCGGCAAGATCAAATGCGATTTTGCCGACGCCAAGCTCGGCGACAAATACGCCTTCCGCTCGGGCGCATACGAGGTCAAAATCGAAGTCTCCTGCGCCTCCGGCTCACTAACGATCGCTCCGAAGAATTGATCCGACACAAAATCTTCCATTAATATTTATATAGCAACAAACATCCCCTATTGTCAAAGATAGGGGATGTTTTGCTTTGATGGATTTGTTAATATTTTGATGATAGAATGTCGGGACAAAAGAAAAAGGAAGGATCACAAAAATGGAAACGATAAACATCGAAATGTTAGCGGGCTTCGAAAAACACCTGATCGAGAGCGAAAGAGCGGCGGCGACGATCTGCAAATATCTCCGCGATCTCAAAAAGCTCGCCGCATGGCTTGACGGGCGCGCACCCTGTCGGGGTCTGATACTCGAATACAAGGCGATGCTTTGCGAGTCCTACGCCCCCGCAAGCGTCAATTCTGCACTCACCTCACTAAATGTCTTTTTCGATTTCATCGGATGCGGCAAGTTGAAGGTCAGGATGCTCAAGATCCAAAAGCAGACATTTTCGAGCGAAAAACAGCTCACATCAGCCGAATATGACCGCCTGCTTGCCGTCGCGAAAGGAAAAAGCCGCAGACTTTGGCTTTTGATGCAAACGATCTGCTCAACCGGCATACGCGTGTCCGAGCTGAGATCGATCACCGTCGAGGCGGTCATGCGCGGCGTCGCCGATGTCAATTGCAAGGGCAAAAGACGGCAGGTCTTTCTGCCGCATAAGCTTTGCAGGATGCTCATTTCATACATTCGCGAGGCAAAAATTAAGAGCGGATGCGTTTTTGTCACCAGAAACGGCAATCCACTCGACAGATCGAATATATGGTCGGCGATGAAGGCACTCTGCGCCGAGGCGGGAGTTGCAGACACTAAGGTGTTTCCGCACAATCTGCGACACCTTTTCGCACGAACATATTATAACCGACATAAAGACATCGTGCGCCTTGCCGACCTGCTCGGTCACAGCAGTATAAACACGACAAGGATCTACACCAAAGACTCAGGCGCGACCTGCCGCCGCCAAATCCAATCTCTCGGCCTCCTGCGATGTTAGATTTACCACATATTCGGCATTATGTGGTGTAATTCGATGTTTTTGTGATTATTATATCACTATGTTATCGATTTGTCAATAGCTTTTTGCAAAAAAAGTCACAATTTGGCGAACAATCCTAAAAAATTGCATGGCGATAAGACCAATGAAAAAGGTAATTTTTTCATTGGTCTTTTGGGTGTGTAAAAATGCGCAGACAACGATCGTTACATTAAGTTTATTTGACCGCCCGTCGCGGACAACGGTCCCCACACGGTTGTATGTTTGGGTTATTCGCTTAAATGATATGAAGCGTGTCATTACTCAACCACATAATGCCGATTATGTAGTATTCGAGGAAGAAAGGTATACGAGCAGAACGAATCACTGCTCACGAGCAACAGTGCGATCGAGAAAAACACAGAGATCGCGGCATACACTTCAAAGATCGCAGCCGAAAACACCAAAATATCCGCCTACATAGATCTTTGCAGGTACTAATGATAAAACAACAAAAAGGAAGGTAATCAAAATGGCACTTATCCCCGCAAAATGCACCGAATGTGGTGCATCGATCAAAGTCGACAGTGACAAAGAGGCAGGCATATGCGAATACTGCGGTACTCCGTTCATCACCGAAAAAGCGATAAACAATTTCAACGTATCGGGCAACATAAACATCGAAAACGCGACAGTAAACGTTCCGGGTGCCGATATCGACAATCTTCTCGCAAGAGCTCAGCAATATGAAGCACTCGGCGACAAAGAAAAAGCAAGGGAATATTACAACAGAGTGCTCGACATCGACGCAAACAACGAAATTGCAAAGTCGAAGGCGTTCGTCAGTCGTTTTTACATCGGTCAGACTATAGTCTCGGAGGATGTTATTGCAAATATCGACGCAATGCGCCTGACAGAGAAGCTCCCCGCAATAAAGCTTTGCCGCGAGGTCAGTGGAATGACGCTCGCCGAGGCAAAATATTTTGTCGAGCACTTCGACGAGATCGATAAAAGCGTTCCGCAGGTCGCATCGGACGCAGGTCCGATCGCAACAAAAAAGAGCGGATGCTACATTGCGACCTGCGTGTACGGGTCGTATGATTGCCCCGAGGTTTGGACACTGCGCCGCTATCGCGACAATTCGCTGGCATCAAGCAAACCGGGCAGAGCGTTCATCCGCGTATACTATGCCACAAGCCCGACGATCGTCAAGATTTTCGGCAAGACCGAGTGCTTCAAACGCCTATGGAGAAAAATTCTCGATAAAAAGGTCAAATCCCTCCGTGAAAACGGCTACGAGGACACCCCATACAACGACAGATAAACAAACAATTAATACATAACAAAAGGACAGCATATGGATTACGATGTTTTTATAAGCTACCGCCGCGACGGTGGGGACAGTCTCGCGATGACCATCAAAAACGAGCTTAGAGAGCGAGGATATCGAGTTTTTCACGATATCGAGTCGCTCCGCTCGGGCAAATTCAACAAACAACTCTACGACGAGATCGAGAGATCAAACAAGGTTGTGCTGATACTTCCTCCAAACGCACTCGATCGCTGTATAAATGACCCAAATGATTGGGTGCGGCTTGAGATCGAGCACGCAATAAAATGCAAGAAGGACATCATTCCGATAATGATGCGCGGATTTGTATTTCCGGATGGTCTTCCGTCACCGCTCGATCAGATCAAGTCCTTTCAAGGTCTTGAGCCTCGCATGGATCACACATTCGACGCCTCGATGGATTATCTGGTAACACTCATTGATGGCGACGACGGCTATCGGGTGCACGACAAATCGTTCGACATGAGGCAGGTGCGGACATTCGCGTCCTGCGGAAACGAGGACAGCGTGCTCAAAGTAAAAAAATCGCTCGACGGGTGTTCTGTCAAGTTGAGAGCGAACTTCGAAAAAACTCGTCTTCGCAACGAAATTCCTGAATTTGCAGGGGCATATTACTTAAAACGACCGCCGATCGACCTGCGCGGCTCGAAAAATATCACCTTTAAGGCACGCTCAGCCAATCAAAGCATGGCGACGATTTGGGTGGAGATCAAGCCCGAGGGCAAAAAATGGATGCACGAATCGTTTGAATTTGACCTTAGTCCGGAGTTTGAGACCTACTCGATCGATATTGCCGATTTTCAGTATCGCGATACCCTGCACTGTGTCGAGGAGATAACATTTGTCATAAAACAGTCATCCTTCGCAAATGGCTATCCTCTTGTCGGCGAATTTGAGATCGCGGAACTTTGTATCGAGTAATTTTTCAAATTTTTCTCGACTTTCTGCGAAAAATCGATTGACACCGTCGTTTTATATATTACAGAGCCGCAAAACGCGGTGCCGGTTCACATATCACAGGGACGGTATTTCGAGAATTTTCGAAATTCTGACCGACTCGTGCGAAAAATCGATCGGCATATGCGTTTTATATAAAAGAGCGTCCAAAAAATGCTAAAGAATACAGCTCGGAAAGGAGGACACCTTAATGGCATACGGAGAGTGCTGTGAAAACTGCATACACGGCGAATACAAACCCAAAGAGGAATATCATCTCGGAGCAGAAGAATACGATGTTTACTGTTGGTATTACCGTAAATGGGTCGGCGTCGGAGACAGAGGAGGTTGCGACGAATACGAAGAAAAGTGATCGTAACCGCACCAACACCTCGGGAGGGGCGCGCCCGAGTCACCAAATCGCACCAAACAAATCTACCATACAATAATTCAGGAGGAAACTTGCAATGAAAAAGTTCAATTCTTTTCTCGCGGTACTGCTCATCATCGCGTTCGTTCTGCCCTGCTTCCCGATAATGGTATCGGCGGCTGAGTTGTCTTATGAAAAGACAGGAACAGTATACACAATAAACGGGACCCCTTATTACCAGTCTCGAACCAAAGCCGAGTACAATGGTGTTGTAGCGGGCACACTCTTTTGGGTCGATGCCAGCAATGCCATAATTGTTGACAGAGATACAATCGCAAAATTGTCTCTTGTGAAAATGTATAACGATGCCATTAAATTGGATCCATCATTCATAAGCACATATAATGCGGCAATGCATGATGAGGCAGCTTCGTTGTACTTTAAGATGATAACGAATTCAGACTGGTTTGACAGATTCGGGACTTGGGTCGGAAATCTTATAGGCAACGCTCCTAAAGGACCACTTGGAGCCCTTACTGATTTCTCTATTTCCTTGGCTACAGATGCGATCTCGGTAGATACTATTGCGGAAGTAACATATACGGAATTACTGAGATATTACTCGAATAATACCAGTGCCTATGCAGAGTTGGTCCGCAAAGCATTGTCGTCCGGCACCTATACCGAGTACAACACGATAAACGCGGCAGTTTGGTATAAAATTCATTCGGATGCTTCTTGGGAAACATTCATGTCCCTTGCCGGAGATGACATTTTGGAAATCCAAAACCAAAACGATTTTGAAAAGTTCTGCCAAAACGTTCTGAAAGGAATTATAGACAGCGTTGTTCCGCCAATATCCGACAATGAATTGGCGAATTATATCTTAGACGGTGCTATCTCGTTAATGGAGTTTGGCGAAAAAACAGGGTCAAGCAAGACATTCCAAAACAGCGTTGACGAAAAGCTGGCAAGCACCGAATATAATGTGGACTATGATTTGGTTGATAAACATGTAGAAACCGCGAAAAAGCTTACGAAACAGAATTCTAGTACACCCTCCGCAAGTTATTCTACCGGCACATACAAGCCCAGCGATACTAGCGGACTTAACATACGCAGTGGTGCATCGACATCCTACTCTGTAGTCGGTGCTATCACATATAGCACAAACTTTGTTGTAACCGCAGTAAACGGCAATTGGGGAAAAACCACCTGCAACGGCATCTCTGGTTGGGTTTGCCTCGATTACGCAACATATTTAAGTTCAGGCGGCAGTACTGTAAAAGATGTTACCGGATTCGTAGCTTATGTAAAAGGCAGGGTTGGCGAGAGTTTCACAAGCAATGCCTGCCAAGCATTTGTATGGCAAACAGTTTACAGATTTTTCAACAAAGACGGAAACGCTTGTTGTGCTACAAAAGCTTGGCAACAGTGGGGAAAATCAAGTTCAAAAAGTAATATTCCGCTTGGTGCGGCAGTATACTTCGGCGGTGCAGGGGTAACCGATTCTGTATGCGGTCAAGATGCAGGACATTCGTCTATCTACGTTGGTAACAATATGATCGTTCATGCATGGAGCGGAAAAATTGTAAGTACGACTATAGACTATGTAATTAACTGCGGCTACACATACAGAGGATGGGGCTGGCAAGCCAATTACGCAATTCCTCAAGCTTCCTCCTACGCGGTCGATGTAAACGGCTATGTTGACAGCGAATACAAGTCATCGCTCAACGGATATGTTACATTCGATGTGTACATAAACGGAGCACTGGCTAAGAGCGGTGTGGGAGATTTTAACACCTCGTACCCTGACGGTACGAGATACGAGGTCAAGAATATCGTTCCCGCAGCGGGTTACAAGATCGCGTCCACCGACGGTCTTTCGGGAACGGTAAACGGAAAGATCGCCTATGCGACGATCAGGCTTGCGACCGACAAGAAGGAGTCAAAGATACCCGATGGTTGGGTAGCCGAGATCCCGTCGGGAGCTGCTTCTGAAAACTACAAGTCCAAGACATTCTATCGTTACAGAGACAAGACCGAGACACCGGTATATGGTGACTGGAGTGCAAACAAGACGTCATCCAGCCCTGTCACTGCAAGCGAGACACTGAGGCTCATCTCAACGACAACATATTACAACTACTACCATTACTGCTGTCAGTCATACGAGGGCTGTCTCAATGTTGACTCGATAAAATACGGCACGGGCAGTGTTTACCACACGCTGAGGACCACGACCGCACTGACAAAAGCAAACGTCGCAGACAAAGGCGGCAAAACCCTCTACGGTGGCGAAAGCAAGTGGGCATGCGCGAAAAACTTCTATGTTTGGGCGCAAGCAAGCCCGTTCAACACTTACGAGTACACTTATCAAACTCGTACCAAGTCGATAAACATCACCTACACAAACTGGTCTGACTGGTCAGAGACATATCCGTCTACTGCATCGAACAGAGAGATCGAAAGCAAGACCTTCTACAAGTATGAGCCTGCCACTTACAAGATATCCTATTCGGCAAACGGCGGCACGGGTGCTCCCGCGACTCAGACCAAGACCTACGGCATAACACTCACACTCAGCACAGCCGTTCCCACAAGAAACGGTTACACCTTCAAGGGTTGGTCTACATCGGCAAACGGCTCTGTCGCATATCAATCCGGCGCAAGCTACACCGCAAACGCGGCAGTTACTCTGTATGCTGTTTGGGAGAAGAATCCCGCAATCGTCGGCGGCATTATCACAGTAGGCAATGCGGTCGGTGCTCCCGGAGAAACAGTGACTGTAACAGTCACGATCAGCGACAATCCGGGGCTGACCATGATGGTTTTATCACCCGACTACAACAGCAACTACCTTGAGCTTTTGAACGTCGAAAATGGTGATGTTTTCGAAGGCATAACTGTCGGACAAAGAATTTTACTTGATGCCGGTAATATCGATACAACTCTGAATGGCACTCTCATAAAACTTAAGTTCAAGATCAAAGACAATGTGCCGAGCGGTTCTTATGCAGTTTCTCTCATTGCGAATGAGGCTATAGATCTTAATTATGGAGATCACACGCTCGCATCAAACGCAGGTACACTGACTGTCGCGAGAAAGTATGTAGTATCCTTCAACTCAAACGGTGGAACCGGTGCTCCGGCAAGCCAGACCAAGACCGAGAATGTCGCCCTGACGCTCAGCTCGACTAAGCCCACAAGAAGCGGTTACACCTTCAAGGGTTGGGCTACATCGGCAAACGGCTCGGTCGCATATCAACCCGGCGCAAGCTACACCGCAAACTCTGCGGTTACCCTGTATGCTATTTGGGAGAAGATCCCCGCGAAATACAGTGTCAACTTTAATGCCAACGGTGGAACCGGTGCTCCGGCGGCTCAGACCAAGACCGAGAATGTCGCCTTGACGCTCAGCTCGACTAAGCCCACAAGAAGCGGTTACACCTTCAAGGGTTGGGC
>CAZMPO010000007.1:78294-98090 GCA_964568425.1 uncultured Lachnospiraceae bacterium
TACATCGGCAAACGGCTCGGTCGCATATCAACCCGGCGCAAGCTACACCGCAAACGCGGCGGTTACTCTGTATGCTATTTGGGAGAAGAATGCCACAGTTAGTGGTGCGACGATCACCGTCGGCAGTGTTTCTGCAGCTCCCGGTTCGACGGTATCGATCGCAGTCAAGCTCGACAAGAACCCCGGAGTCGCGCTCATCTCGCTGACAGCGAAATACGACACGAGTGCTCTCGAACTTATCGATACCAAAAACGGCAAGATCTTCAACGACTTCACAAGTCAGAGAAACATGCTCTTCTTATCGGAGACCGACATCAAGAATGACGGCGTGCTTGTCACACTAACATTCAGGGTCAAAGACAACACGAAGAGCGGCGATTACACCATAAACCTGACCTGCAATGAGGCGTACAACAGCAACGGCGGAGACGTCAACTTTACCGTAAATGCGGGCGTGCTGACTGTTGCGGCATACAAGTACGGAGATGCCAACGGTGACGGCAAGATCGACGGCAAGGATGTCATTCTTCTCAAAAAGTACATGGCAAACTACGTTTACGAAACAAACACATCAACAGTGGACGTTGAGCTTGGCGCGGATGCCAACGGCGACGGCAAGATCGACGGCAAGGATGTCATTCTTCTCAAGAAGTACATGGCAAACTATGTTTACGAAACGAATTCCTCGACAGTCGTTCTCGGCCCCCAGAAGTAAGCCAATAATTCCATAGAAATACCCCATATATTATGCTTTTTGCATAATATATGGGGCTTTCTCATCCAAACAGTGATATTTGATCTCCGTCGTAGGCGTCTTCTATGTTATTTTGGGCGAAGGTATCGCCTGTATCGGAGAGGGTGGGGGTATCATCGGTTACAGATTCGTTCTTTTGCTGATCGGCACCGAAGAGGGACATTTGGTTGGTTTCATCGAGTCCGCGCAGGACGCCGGCGTCGTCCAGTATCTGCATGACTGCCTTAGACAGTCCGACTCTAAGGCGCAGATCCTCGCGCGAAAGAAACTCTCCGTCCTCCCTGACCTGCACGATCTTTTCGGCGACCGTATCGCCGAGTCCCGGGAGCGAGTTGAAGGGCACGCGTATTCGCTTTCCGATCTTATCCTCGGGCAAGAACTCGCGCGCGCCCGACTTATAGAGATCGACGGGGAGATACCCGATCCCGCGCGCCATGCTCTCATCGACGATCTGCAGATATGTCATCGAATCGTCATCCTTCGGGGTGCTCGTTTTATTCTTCGCGCGGTCGACGATCGCCTGCATCTCGCCCTTGACTGCCGTCCTACCGCGTGTGACGAGCGACGAGTCAAATCCCGACGGTGCGACCGTGAAGAATGCGGCGTAAAACTCAAGCGGACGATGGACTTTGAACCATCCGAGTCTGATCGCGGACATATTATATGCGGCGGCGTGCGCCTTCGGGAACATGTACTTGATCTTCTTACACGAGCCGATATACCAATCGGGCACGTTGGCGTCGCGCATCTCCTGTTCCCACTCGGGGGTCAATCCCTTACCCTTACGCACGCTCTCCATGATCTTGAACGCGTGCGAGTTTTCAACGCCGTAGCGGATCAGTGTCAGCATGATCGAGTCACGCGTTCCGACGACCTCGGATATGGTACATATGCCGTCCTTTATAAGATCCTGTGCGTTGCCCGTCCAGACGTCCGTGCCGTGCGAGAGACCGGATATCTGCAAAAGGTCGGAAAATGTCTTTGGTTTTGCCTCTTCAAGCATCTTTTGCACAAATCTTGTGCCAAATTCGGGCAGTGCCCATGTGCCGACATTGCAATCGATATCGCCCTCCTTGAGTCCGAGCGGACGGAGCGACAGGAAAAGCTCATAGACCTCGGGGTCGTTCATCGGAACATCCATGACCGACAGTCCGGTGTATTTTTCAAGCCATTTATATTTGGTCGGCATATCGTGTCCGAGCTCGTCAAGCTTAAGTATGGTATCGTGCATATAGGCAAACGCGAAGTGCGTCGTGACTATATCCGAGTTCGGGTCGTCGGCGGGGTGCTGTACGGGGGTAAAATCGGTAACGTCATATTCCCTCGGGATAACGACGATTCCGCCCGGATGCTGACCGGTAGTGCGCTTGACACCGACGCAACCGTTCACGAGGCGATTGACCTCGCCCTTATTGACCGCGATGCCCTTTTCATCAAGATACTTCATGACATATCCGAAGGCGGTCTTTGATGCAAGCGTGCCGAGCGTTCCCGCTCTGAACACGTTTTCGTGGCCGAACAGCTCCTCGGTATATTTATGCACCCTGCCCTGCACCTCGCCCGAGAAGTTGAGGTCGATATCGGGCGATTTATCGCCGTAAAATCCAAGGAAGGTCTCGAACGGGATATCGTGTCCGTCGGGGATCATACGCTGTCCGCAATGCGGACAGTTTTTCTCGGGCAGATCAAAGCCTGATCCGACCGAGCCGTCGGTGATAAATTCACTAAAGCGGCATTTCGGACAGCGATAATGGGGTGGCAGAGGGTTGACCTCGGATATTCCCGCCATGGTCGCGACAAATGACGATCCGACAGATCCGCGCGAGCCGACAAGATAGCCCTGCGACTCCGAATAGCCGACCAGCTTTTGGGCAATGAGATAGAGCACGGCAAATCCGTTTTTAATGATCGAGTCAAGCTCACGATCGAGCCTTGCGGTGACAAGCTCCGGGACCTTGCCCTCATATCCGTACCAATCCATGGCGCGTGCGCGACACATATTTTGCAGATCGTCCTCCGCACCGTCGATCTTCGGCGTAAACGCACCGTCGGGGATCGGCAGGATCTTTTCGCACCTGTCGGCGATGGCACGGGTGTTTGTTACTACGACCTCGTATGCCTTTTCTTTGCCGAGGTAGGAAAATTCCTCAAGCATTTCCTCGGTCGTGCGCAGATAAAGTCCGACATCCGAATCACCGTCCGAGAATTTTTGTCCCTTTAAGAGGATCTTTCGATAGATCTCGTCCTCGGCGTTGAGAAAGTGGCTGTCGGTCGTCGCGCAGACGGGGATGTTCAGCTTTTCGCCAAGCTCCACGATACGACGGTTGAGTGCGCGCAGTCCATCATCATCGGCGACAGCACCCGAGCGAACCAAAAATCTGTTGTTGCAGATCGGCTGTATCTCGAGATAATCGTAAAATTTCGCGATATTTCTGATCTCGGAGGCAGGCTTATTGTCGAGTATCGCGCGGAAAAGCTCGCCCGCCTCGCACGCCGACCCTATGATCAGCCCGTCGCGATATTCATTCAGAAGTGACCTCGGGATACGCGGCACGCGTCTGAAATAGTCAAGGTAGCTCTTTGAGATGAGCTTATAAAGATTTTTCAGCCCGACAAGATCTTTTGCAATGATGATCATGTGGTAGGGACGAAGCTTCAGCGGATCTGCCTTATCCGCCATGGCGGCGTTCATTTCGGCGACCGTCGCAACTCCCTCACCAAGCAGTTTTTCGGTCATCTTGAAAAAGATCAGCGAGAGCATCTCGGCATCATCGCAGGCGCGATGGTGATTGAAATCGCCGAGTCCGTAATGCTCGGCAAGGCTGTCGAGCTTGTGCTTTTTCAGCTCGGGAGAGAGATATCGCGAGAGCGCGACCGTGTCAAGATAGGGGTTTGAGAAGACGATCTTGTTATCCTCGCAGACCTTTCTGATGAACGATATATCAAAGCCCGCATTGTGGGCAACAAGCAGTCTGCCGGATGCGAAATCAAGAAATTTCATCACCGCATCAAGCTGAGAGGGCGCACCCGCGACCATCTCGTCGGTAATACCGGTCAGCTCTGTTATGTTTTCGGGGATGTGGCACTCGGGATCGACAAATGTGTTGAATCTGTCAATTACCTTGCCGCCCTTGACAAGCACCGCACCTATCTCGGTGATCTTGCAGGTGAGTGCGGACAGACCGGTGGTCTCGATATCGAAAACGCAGAACTCGCCGTCCGAAAAGCGCAGATCGCACTCGCCGTAAACGGCGCGCGCCCTGTCATCCACATAATACGCCTCCATGCCGTAAAGGATCTTGATGTCCTTTTTGGCAGTGCAATCCTTAAGTATCGGGAACGCCTGCACATTACCGTGATCGGTGACGGCAAGCGCGTCCCATCCCCAGCTCTCGGCGGTCTCGACCGCAAATTCGGGAAAGGTCAGCGCGTCCATCGTGGACAGGTTGGTATGCATATGCAGTTCGACACGCTTCTCGGGGGCATTGTCTTTTCGAGGTATATGGGAAATTTTGGCAATCGATGTAACGGCGAGGATGGTATCCTCCTCGAATTTATCAAATTTTACCGTTCCGAAGGCTGCGATCCAAAGGCTGTAGACGGTCACGACATCAGAGATGCCGCGTTTGATCGTGCGTCCCGATTTTTTGATCAGCTTTTCGAGAGCGGTTCCCTCCTCAACCGGAAGCGAGAGCTTCATGTTGACCGACGCGTCGTTATCAGTGATGCCGACGGTCATAAGCAGTTTCTCGCCCGATCTTGAGACCTTCGACTCATACTGATTTACGCGACCGAGCAGGCAGACCTTTTTTGTGCCGCCGCTTATGGCGACACGTATCGGTGTCGGCTCGATCGGCATAGGCTCGCCGAGGATAAACTCGGGGGAGGATGCGTCAAAGGTCATATATCCGCATTTCCAGACAAAATCGTCGAGCTTTTCAAAGCGGCAATCCTCATAAAGGCTTGCGACCTTCTTAAAGGATGCGCGCGGATCTTCCTTTTCCTTTTCTGCCGCCTCAGCCGCCTCTCTTGCGGCACGCTCCGCCGCCGCCTCTCTTGCCGCCGCCTCTGCCTCGATCTGCAGTGCGTCAAGCTCACGGCGACGATTTTCGGCAAAGGCACGCTCACGCTCGTCTGCCCTGCCCGATTCTTTGACGACAACATTTATCTTGACACCGAACTCCGCCTCGATGATACGCGATATGATATCATCCGTGCCTGCTTTGCAGACAAGTCCGACGCCGCCCGACGAAAAATCAATGGCTATCTCGACCGTGTCACCCTTTTGGCGGAGCATATAACTGCCGAAAAAGCCGCTTGCGACATAGCCGATGCGGTGCGCCTCGATTATTGCCTCGTGAACATAATCGATCGTGAATGTGTCGGGCGGATAATGCGGAAGGATGCGTACCGACGACAGCTCATATGCGGCGGCGATATCTCCCTCGATCTTGTACAGCTCGTCCTTTTTGATCGGCGTGTCAAGATCGACCTCGGTCTCGATCATTCGACGCTCTCTGTCCGCCTTTATCGAATATCTCGAAACGCCCGCAAGTATCTTGCGGGCTGTTTCGTCGGGATCGTATTTTGCGAATTTTTCAAGAAAGGTCTTTTCCATTGTTCGTTTTTCCTCAAATTTTTAATCCCGGGTCTCCCGAGGTCACATCCTGTTTATCTCATCGACAAGTCGATCGACCGCCATCTCCTGCGGCATCTTGCATATCGGTCTGCCCGATTTGAAAAGAAGCACCTCATCCACACCGCCCGCGATGCCTATATCGGCATCTGATGCCTCGCCGGGACCGTTGACCGCGCATCCCATTATGGCGACCTTTATGTGTTTTGACGGATGAAGCTCGGACATTCTTGCCTCAAATTGCTCGGCAAGTCCGATCAGATCGACCTTGGTCCTTCCACAGGTGGGGCAGGACACCACGCTGACAAGCGAGCTACCATCAAGCCCCAAGGAGGCGAGTATCTCCCTTGCGCGCTTTATTTCAAGGGTGGGGTCGGCGGTCAGCGACACGCGCATGGTGTCTCCGATGCCCGAAAGCAGTGACGAGCCGATGCCGATCGCCGATTTGACCGTGCCCATGCGATCGCCGCCCGCCTCGGTGACGCCGAGATGTATCGGGTAATCGCACCTTTCGGAGACGATCTTGTTTGCCGCCGCCATGCGCCAGACATCCGACGACTTTATGGCGACGATAATATTTTCAAAATCAAAGCGTTCGAGAGAGGCGATATTGTTCATCGCCGACTCGGCAAGTGCCTCGGCTGTCGGTGCGCCGTATTTTGCCAAAACGCCCTTTTCGAGCGATCCCGAATTGATGCCGAGCCTTATCGGAATGTTTTTTTCGCGACATTTATCGGCGACCGCTTTTATCTTGCTGTCATCTCCGATATTGCCCGGATTTATGCGGATCTTGTCCGCACCCGCGTCCGCCGCGGCAAGGGCAAGCTTATAGTCAAAATGAATGTCGGCAACGATCGGAATGCGAATGCCTGCCTCTTTAAGGCGTCCGATGGTCGCGGCAGAGGAAAGATCGGGGACTGTCATTCGAACGATATCGCATCCAACCTCCTCAAGTGCGCGCATTTGCCTGAAGGTCGCCTCAAGATCGTCCGATCGCGTGTTGGTCATCGATTGAACGCTTATCGGAGCGTCGCCACCCACAAAAAGATCGCCGACGGCTATTTTTCTGCTTTTTCGTCTGATTTTATTAAATTCATTCATATCCATAAGAAATTACCCCCGAAGTCTGCCGAAAAGGGAGACTATGTCCTTGCCCGCGATAATGACCATGAGCACCATGAGAAGCGCAAGCCCGACGAAATGGATCTTGCCCTCGACATCGGGCGGAAGTTTCTTGCGTGTGACAAGCTCGATGAGCTGAAAAAGCAGTCGACCGCCGTCGAGTGCGGGGAGCGGCAAAAGATTCATTATGCCGAGGTTCACGCTGATCAGTATGATCATCGAGAGAAGCGTACTGCCACCCTGCTTTGCCGCCTGACCGATCTGCTCGGTGACGCCGATCGGACCCGACACCGCCTCAACGCCGTATCTGCCGCTGATCAGATCAAAAAGTCCCTCCCAGACCTGCTTAACATAAAGCCTGCAATAGGCAAATGACTGCACTGCCACCTGCCCCGCTGTCTTTTCGACGGCGCGAAGCTTAAAATCGACAGATCCGAACGCCACGCCGCTCTGTGTCTCGCGACCGAACACGACATCCTTGACGGTAACCTTCTCGCCACCGCGATAAAGTTCAATGTCAACAGGGTCAACACCGCGTCTTGTTATCTCGTAAACGACATCCATATGGGTGTAAACGCGCGAGCCGTCGATCGACACTATCCTGTCGCCGACCGCGAGATAATCGGCACTCGTCGCGCCCTCGTCAAACTCGGCGACAGTCGTTCCGCCGAGGCGGCTCATGGTCAGCACCAGGACAAAGGTGAGCAAAAATCCGACGACGATATTGACGACAGCCCCGGCGGCGGTGACTATGATCCTCTGCCATGTCGGTTTTTTGCAGAGGGCGCGCGGATCGTCATTGTCCTCGTCCTCGCCCGACATCATAACATAACCGCCAAACGGAAGGGCGCGCAGAGAATAATCGATACCGCTTTTCTTCGACTTTTTGCCGAAAAGTCTCGGTCCCATACCGATCGAAAACTCGATAACATGGACGTCGAATATGCGTGCGGCGACAAAATGCCCCATCTCGTGGATGAATATCAGACCGCCGAAAACGGCGATCGCGATAATGACCGTTAAAATCGTTGGCAATGAATGCTACCTCTTTCAGTTGAAATTATATTATTTTACCCCAAGCTCGACTCTTGCAAGCTCTCTGCCGATCTGACCGACGGTGACGACATCATCGATTCCGCCGATCGGACGGTTTTTATAGGAGCGAACTATGCTGTCCGCGACATCGCCGATGTCAAGGAAGGATATCTTCCCCTCAAGAAAGAGCTTTGTCGCCTCATCGTTGACGCCGTTTAGCAGTGCAGGGAGGACGCCCCCCTCGTTCATGACAAAGCGCGCGAGCGAGAGCGGCTTGAATGTTTCGTAATCGGGGCTGTCAAATGTGAGTGAAAATGCCTTTGAAAAGTCCATTTTCGGCGTTGCGCCCTCTATCCTGTCGGGATAGGAGAGTGCATACTGTATGCACATGCGCATATCGGGCATTGCCATCTGCGCGATCACCGCGCCGTCGGCAAATTCGACCATCGAATGCACGATCGACTCGCGGTGAATGACCGGCTCGATCCTGTCGATCGGGATATCAAACAGATGTGCCGCCTCGATCATCTCAAAGCACTTATTCATAAGCGTTGCGCTGTCGATCGTGATCTTCGCGCCCATGCTCCATGTCGGATGCGCAAGTGCCATCTCGCGTGTCACGCCGACAAGATCCTCGCGTTTCTTTTTGTAAAACGGACCGCCCGAGGCGGTGATGATCAGTCTTGTGACCTCATCGTGCCTGCCCGACATCAGGCATTCGAATATCGCGCAGTGCTCCGAGTCGACCGGCATAAGCGTGACCCCTGCGCGTTTGACCTCCCTCATGACAAGCTCGCCCGCCGTGACAAGAGTCTCCTTGTTGGCGAGCGCGACATTTTTCTTCGATTGTATTGCCGCCATCGTCGGGAGCAATCCCGCGCCGCCGATCACCGAGTTGAGCAGAGTGTCGGCGTCGCAGTCGGATATCATTTCAAGCAGTCCTCGCTCGCCCGAATAAACGCGGATATCGGTATCGGCAAGCCGCAGCTTAAGCTCGGAGGCGGCAGTCTCATCGGTGAGCGCGCACATGGCAGGGCGAAGGGCTCTCGCCTGCCTCTCGAGTGCCGCCGCACTCGAATTTGCACTCAGTGCGCAAACCTTTATGCCGCCGCGAAGACAGACATCTATCGCCTGTCTGCCGATCGAGCCTGTCGAGCCTATTATGGCGAGCTTTTTATTGTAAAAATCAGAATTTTTTTCCATTTTTGATAAAGATCAGACAATGCTGAAGAGCGGCATAAATTTAAGCAGTCGGCAGAATGCGAACATTGCGATCGATACCGCGATGACGCTGTCGAAACGATCGATCAGACCGCCATGCCCCGGGAGCAGACTGCCGTAGTCCTTGACCTTATAGCGACGCTTGATATAGGACGCCAAGAGATCGCCGAAGACCGAGATAAGGCTGAGCACGACACCTGCAAGGAGAAGTGCGAAGATGTTGGCGACCTTATCCTTTGTGGCAAGTGTTATGATCAGTCCGTATATCACAAACATCGCAACGCAGGACACGACACCGCCGAGAAGACCCTCAACCGTCTTTTTGGGCGAGAGGTCGGGGCAGAGCTTATGCTTGCCGAACTTGACGCCGACGAAATACGCGCCCGTATCAGACAGCCATGCCGCGATGAAAATAAGCCAAAAGAGGAATGCACCATGCTCGAGATCGCGAACCAGCACGATCGAGCAAAATCCGAGTGCGACATAGGTCACACCGAACAAAACGGTCAGCGCATCGGTCAACGGATAGCTGCCCTTTGAAAACATCGAAAATCCGACGAGCCAAAGTGCGAGCAGAACGGTAAGTATCATAAAGGTCTCGCAGAAATTCGACGACAGTCTTGTCGCAAGACCCGACAAAATAACATAGATCTCGGCAGGGATCAGTACATAGAGCTTGGAGCGTTGATGCATGCATCCGACCATCTCAAACGCGGAGATGATCAGTGCAAGTTCGGTAAAGACTATATATGCCGCCGAACCCGAAAAGATCATAAAGGGCAAAAAGAGCGCGATCGCGACCACACCCGTGATAATTCTTGTCTTCATGTTAAAATCCCACCCCCAAAAGCAAAAGACGAGGGCTTCCTTTTATTATATCTTAAATTTGTATATCCTATGCTAAACTTTTCCGTATCTTCTTGTACGGTTGTAAAATTCTGCAATTGCCGCATCGACATCGACCTCGCGCATATCGGGCCAGAGTCTGTCGGTAAAATAAAATTCGCTGTACGCCGCCTGCCACAAGAGAAAATTCGACAGGCGCATCTCGCCCGCAGTGCGGATTATAAGATCGGGCGGCGGCGACTCCTTAGTGTAAAGATGGGCATCTATTGCCGCCTCGGTCAGCTCCTCGCCGCATCTTATCGCCTCATTTGCCGCATGGACAAGCTCGGCGCGTGATCCGTAATTGAGCGCAATATTCAGTATGAGATGATTGCCCTTCGAAACGCTCTCAAGGTGGGCGATCTTGTTCTTAAGCTTTTCCGAAAGCGGTGCTTTGTCGCCGATGAAAATAACGCGAACATCGTTTTCGGCAACATCGGCAAGTGCCTCGTCGATATACTGCTCAAGCAGCTTCATGATCGCCTCGACCTCGTCGGCGGGACGCCCCCAATTTTCGGTGGAAAAGGCGTAGACCGTCATGTGACGCAGTCCTATGACCTTTGCGTAGTCGACAAGTCGGCGAAATGTCTTCGCACCGGCGCGATGCCCCGCCGATCTCGGCAGACCTCTCGCCTTTGCCCATCTGCCGTTTCCGTCCATGATGAACGCGATATGTCGAAGCCGCTCATCGCAGACTGTTTTGTTTTTATCCTGATCTGCCACAGCGGCTCCTCCTTGTCATTACCTGCATCGTAAAAGTCGGCGGGAGCAAGCCCCCACCCTGCGGGGATGCGTTCAGACGGTCGATTTGATCCTCCATCCCCCGAAAGGAATGCACCGACGAGGGCTCATCGTTCATCCTGCCGACTTTTACATTTGCCTGATTCATCGTTCAGATCAGATGCTCATGATCTCCGCTTTTTTCTTTTCGGTGATGGCGTCGATCTCTTTTGTGTACTTGTCGGTGAGATCCTGAACAGCCTTATCGGAGAGCTTCAGCTCATCCTCGGTCATCTCGCTGTTCTTCTTCATTTCCTTTGCCTTGTCGTTTGCCTCGCGGCGGACATTGCGGACAGCGACCTTTGCCTCGTCACCGTGCTTTGCGATCTGCTTTGACAGCTCGCGACGGCGATCCTCGGTCAGCTGAGGGAATACGAGTCTGATAACAGAGCCGTCGTTTGCAGGTGTGATACCGACATCGGACGCGAGAATTGCTTTCTCGATCTGCTTGAGCATGGATTTGTCCCAAGGGGTGATCACGAGAGTGCGCGCATCGGCAGCCTTGATCTGCGAAATATCTTTGATGCGTGTGGGTGAGCCGTAGTAATCGACGGTCACTCTGTCAAGAACCGATGCGTTAGCCTTGCCTGCACGAATCGTGGCAAGATTTTCCTCATAGTTCGCGATGGTCTTTTTCATCTTTTCTTCGTAAGTCTTTGTGTCAAGTCTCATGGTAAAATCCTTCCTTATTATATTTATTTATATTGTTTATAATCATTCGCGGATGATGCGGCTCTCACCGCCGCCGATGATAGTTCCCTTGACCTCGCCGCGCATTGCATAAATGATGTTGCGCGGGTCGTTCATGCCGAATACTGTTATCTCAAGCCCGTTGGCAAGAGCAAACGCTGTCGCGGTGATGTCGATCGCGGTAAGCCCTTTGGAAAGAATCTCGTTGTAGCTGAGATACTCGTATTTGTAAAGCTCCTCGGTGCTCTCCTTATCGTTCGGGTCACGGTTGTAAATGTAGTTTACCGCTTTCGCAAAGAGGATGAGATCGGCGTCGATCTCGGCGGCGCGAAGAACGGCTGCCGTATCTGTCGAGAAGAAGGGGTTGGACGATCCGCCGCCGAAAACTACGACCTTACCGGCGTCAAGCTCAGCTATCGCACGCTCCTTGGTGTACGCCGGGGCAAATGACGGCTCGGTTGCAATGGCGGAGAGCACGATCGACGGCACGCCTGCCTGCTCCAGAAAATCGCTGATGCAGAGCGAGTTGATCATCGTCGCAAGCATTCCCATGTGATCGGCGCGAACATGATCCATCTTTTTCTCAGCCTGTCTGCCGCGCCAGATGTTGCCCGCACCGCAGACGATCGAGATCTGATATCCGTCGTCTCGACATTCTTTAACGATCGAGCAAAGCTCTCTCAATTTGTCGAAATTGTATGCGCCGTCGGCACCCTTTGAAAGTGCCTCGCCCGATATTTTCAAAAGAACTCTTTTTTTGTTGTTTGACATGTTAATTCCGTCCTTTCCTTCCCTATACCTGATCAAACGTCTATTTTATATCTCTCGGCATACTGATTGAATATACCATCGAATCTGTCGTTGCCGTATTTGACACCGCTGAGATACTCGTGCGTGTCAAACGATCCGCCTGCGATCTCGATCATCGCCGCCGCGATATTCGAGCAGTGATCGGATATTCTCTCATAGTTGGTCAGAAGATCGGACAGAATAAACCCGAGCTCGATCGTGCAGTTGCCCGCTTGCAGACGCTCGATGTGGCGGTTCTTGATGTTGAGTATCAGCGCGTCGACGACCTGTTCAAGCGGCTCGACACGGAAGGCAAGCGATGCGTCCGCATTCTTATATGCATCGATGGTCAAATTGATGATCTCATCGACTGCCGATTGCAGAACATCGATATCGGCGCGTGCCTGGGATGAAAAGGCTATCTTTTTTTCCTCAAGCTCGTCGCAGGTCTTGACCAGATTTACCGCGTGGTCGCCGAGCCGCTCGAAATCGCCGATCGCGTGAAGCATGATCGACACCTTTTGCGAGTCCGACTCGGACAGTGCCTGAGAGGAGACCTTGACAAGGACCGTTCCGAGCTTGTCCTCGTAAACATCCATGCGATCCTCGCCCGAGATGATCTTCTCGCGAACGGTGCTGTCGTATTTTCTGACAAGATCGGATGCCTCGTGGATCATCTCGCGTGCGACCTCTGCCATCTCATTGGTGCGTCCCATGCACTCGGAGATCGCGATCGAGGGGGTAGCAAGCAGTCGGCTGTCGATAAATACCGCCTCGCCCGGCTTGTCGTCCGCCTTTTCGGGAAGGAGGATATAAGCAAGCTTTTCGAGCATTTTGGTGAACGGAAAAAACACAATGGTGATAAACAGGTTGAATACGGTGTGGACCGCCGCTATGCCGAATGCGTTGATCTCCTCGTTAAGCAAAGGTATCTCCCAAAAAAGACCGGTTACAAGATAAACTATAAGGACGATCACCGTTCCGAGAACATTAAGACTCGTATGAATGATGGCAACGCGCTTTGCGTTTCTGTTTACACCGATACTCGAAATAAGGGCAGTCGCACATGTGCCGATGTTTTGTCCCATAATGATCGGGATCGCCATACCATAGGAGATACCTCCGGCGGCAGCAAGTGCCTGAAGTATACCGACCGAGGCGGCAGACGATTGGATGACACCGGTAAACACCGCACCCACCAGAACGCCGATGATCGGGTTTTTGAATGCCACAAGAAGAGATGCAAATTCGGGCATGTCGGCAAGAGGTTCAACCGCACCGCTCATAAGCTTCATTCCGTACATAAGCACGGCAAATCCGACAAAAATGCATCCTATATCGCGTTTTCTCGGTTTTTTTGACATTGTGATCATAACCGCACCGATAAACGCAAGCACGAGTGAAAAGACCTCGGGCTTCATCAGCTTTACGACTACATTGTCGGACGACAGGCTGACAAGAGAAAGCATCCATGCCGTCAGTGTTGTACCGATGTTTGAACCCATTATAACAGACACTGTCTGTCCGAGTTGCATGATTCCGGAGTTGACAAGTCCGACAAGCATTACGGTAATTGCCGATGATGACTGAACGAGAATGGTTATTCCCGCACCGAGAAGCACTCCCACAAGTTTGTTTGCCGTAAGTTTCTTAAGCGCACTCTCGAGCTTGCCCCCCGCGAGTTTTTCAAGTCCGGACGACATGACGTGCATACCATAAAGGAAAAACGCGAGTCCGCCGAACAATTCGATAAATGAAAACAGATCCATAGCTCTGTCCTTCCGTTTTGTTCACATTCCGTTTTGTTAGATCGATAAAATTCCGATCAAGGTCATTATACTATATTTTTCTCGATTTGTAAAGGGTTTTTTGTAAATTTCTCGGTCAAATTCTTGACAAAATGACATACAGCAAAGCGACCGTCTCAAATGCATCACTTGCATCCGAGACGGTCGCTTATCATTATCCGTCAATATCGTCGGTCATATCGGCTATATCGGTCAAATCGGTCATTTGATCGCGTTCGATCAGTATTCGTATCGCCGTTCGGATCTCGCCGCCCACATCTGCGTTTGCAAAAGCAGGCTTGCAGGACACCGACATTCCGTCGTCCTCAAGATAGAGGTTCGCTGCCGCAATGGCCTTGATCGCCTGATTGACCGCCCCTGCACCTATCGCATGTATTACGACGCTCTCGCGCTCTCTGATGATACCTGCGATCGCACCGGCGACAAGGCTCGGGCTTGATTTTGACGACACCTTCAAACTGTCCACTTAAACACCCCTTTACTTTATAATGTCGGAAGATCTACTACCCTTATTATACCAAAAAACAAAGAGGATTTCAAGTTATTTTAGGTTTTTCGTTAAAACTGCACTCTTTCTACATGCTCGACCTTGCCGTTTTTGTCATTTATGTCAAAAACGGCGCCATGGCAGATCGGATCGCCCTCTGCATGCAAAAATTTCGTCGGCATTTTTGTTCTAAACTTATTGATCACGCACCCGGCGTCCACTCCGAGCACGCCGCTCTGCACGCCGCACATGCCGAGATCGGTTATATATCCGCTCCCCTGCGGCAATATCTGCTCGTCGGCGGTCTGCACATGCGTGTGCGTGCCGACGATCACATTGATCCTGCCGTCAAAATATCTCGCAAGTGCGATCTTTTCGGAGGTCGCCTCGGCGTGGATATCGAGCACCGACAGATCGTACTCGCCCTTGTACCTTTCAAGCAGTCGATCGACGGTATCGAACGGGTCGGCAAGCGACTCCATAAAGACAGTGCCCTGCACATTCATGACAAGCACGCGTCTGCCGTCTGCGTCAAAAAGCACCGCGCCGCCGCCGGGGGTGCGATCGGGATAATTTGCCGGGCGCAGGATGTACTTGCACTCGTCAAGATAGGAATGCATTTCCTTTTTTTGCCAAATATGATTACCGGATGTGATAACATCGACGCCATAAGCGAGCAGACGATCGGCACTCGAGCGAAGCAGACCGTTCCCGGGCTCGGCGTTTTCGCCGTTTGCGACGACAAGATCGATATTCAGCCTTCGTCTGACCTCCCAAAGCTCGCGGCAGACCTTATTTGTGCCGAGATTGCCGACGATATCCCCGAGACAGAGAATTTTTATTGACATATTTTGCTTTCCCTTCGGTAAGATATGAGATACAAGATAAAAGATACAAGATACAAGATATTTGTGCGGTGGAGATTTGGGTGTTCACCTGCTGAGATCTTGGAAAATTAGGAATTAGGAATTGACGAGGCTTTGTTGTTTTGGCAGTCGATTTGTAATAAACCTATCGACGACACAAACATATTTTGCCAAGGGCTCCCTTTTGGGGAAACGATGATTAAATCGGATCGGTTGCCCGAACACTCGTCCCTCGGTAGTGGAGGGGCACCGCGAAAAAAGTTTGCGGTGCTCCCCCGCCTCTTTGGTAGCCGATATATTATAAATCGACCGCCAAATAAAGGTGTCCCCGTAGGGCGGGGGCTTGCTCCCGCCGTTCTTTGGTGGTTGATTTATAGTAAATCGGCGAGATTACAAAGAGATTACGCCGATATATCATACGCTGATCATCCAAGAGGCAGCGAGATCACCGCGAACTTTTTTCGCGGCACCCCGCCCTATGGGGGCAGGTAATTGTTTGTTTTGGCGGTCGATTTAATCATCGTTTCCCGTCCGCGATGCCGCAGATCACATCGACCTCTTAATATCACACTCTCTCAAATGCAAAAGCATTTGAGAGAGAAAAACAATATTATTTTGCGATATCGCCGGCGCGAGACTCTCTCACGACGGTGATCTTGATCTGACCCGGATATTTAAGCTCCGACTCGATCTGTCTTGCGACATCGTGCGCGATAAGAACCATCTGCTGATCGTTGATCTCCTCTGGCTTTACCATGATGCGCACTTCTCTGCCCGCCTGAATGGCGAAGGATTTCTCGACACCCGGATGGGCGGACGCGATCTCCTCGAGCTTTTGCAGACGCTTGATATAATTTTCGAGATTTTCGCGGCGCGCGCCCGGTCTTGCGGCGGAAATTGCGTCCGCTGCCTGAACGATGAACGCGATGACCGTTTTCGGCTCGACATCGGCGTGATGCGCCTCGATCGCGTGAACGATCTCGCGATTTTCCTTATATTTACGCGCGATGTCCGCACCGATGATGGCGTGACTGCCCTCGACCTCGTGTGTGACCGCCTTGCCGATATCATGCAGAAGTCCCGCACGTTTGGCAAGATCCGAATTGACACCCATCTCGCTTGCGATCATACCCGACAGGAACGCGACCTCGATCGAATGATTGAGCACATTCTGACCGTAGCTCGTGCGATAGCGCAGTCTGCCGAGAAGCTTGACAAGCTCGGGATTGATGCCGTGGATGCCTGTCTCGAAGATTGCCTGCTCGCCTGCCTGCTTGATCGACTGCTCGACCTCTTTCTTTGCCTTTTCGACCGTTTCCTCGATGCGTGTCGGGTGGATCCTTCCGTCCGCAACAAGCTTTTCGAGCGCAAGTCTTGCGACCTCGCGGCGAACCGGGTCAAAGCAGGAGACGGTGATCGCCTCGGGCGTATCATCGATGATCAGGTCAACGCCCGTGAGTGCCTCGACGGCGCGGATGTTGCGTCCCTCGCGTCCGATGATCCTGCCCTTCATTTCATCGCTGGGCAGAGCGACAGATGTGACCGACACCTCGGACACGAAATCGGACGCAAGTCTCGATATCGACTGCGAAATGATATTTCTTGCCTTCTCGTCTGCCTCCTCTTTAAGCTCCGCATCGATCTCGGCAAGCTTCATTGCCGACTCGTACCTTGCCTCTTCCTCGATCTGTTTAACGATCTCCGCCTTTGCCTGTTCGACCGTGTAGCCTGATATGGTTTCGAGCTTTGCGAGCTGTTCCTCCTTCAGCTTTTCAATATCCGCCTTAAGTGTCTCGGTCTCTTTGATCTTTTTATCAAGTGCCTCGTCCTTGCGATCGAGATTGTCGCTCTTTTTGTCGAGCTGTTCTTCTTTGGTCGCGTAGCGTCTTTCCATCTTGGTAAGCTCAGCTCTGCGATCGCGTACTTCCTTTTCGAACTCTTTGTTCGAACGGACTATCTCTTCCTTGGCTTCGAGAAGCGCTTCTTTCTTTTTAGTCTCGGCAGTTCTGACCGCTTCGTCAACGATCCTTTTCGCCTCGTCATCGGCTTTTGCAATCTTTTCACTTGCAATTCTCGCCTTTTTGCGGAAGATCATGTAAATAATTCCGCATACGAGCAAGCCAAGAACGAGCCCTGCCGCACCGCCTATAAGAAATTTTTCCAAATTGCCTGCACCTCCTTGTTTTTTGTGTTAGAATTCAAAATTCGGATAAAAATTTCATGAAAAATATGAGAAATGGTGAACAAACGAAAATTCATCCACTTGATCTGCAAATTATCACATTGTATATTTTAATCATTTTTTGCGTTTTGTCAAGAGGATTTTGCTCGTTTTGTTCAAAATTCAAATAACTTTTACAATCTTCCCCACATGTATAAAAAACCGATTTATTGACAATAATTATCACACATTCACATTGGAGGTAAAAGTATCATGTCAATTATCGGAAGAGAGCTGTGCGACTTTTCGCTGACAGCTTATCAAAAGGACGAATTTAAGACCGTAACTCGCGACGACCTTCGCGGCAGGTGGAGTATTCTGTTTTTCTATCCCGCCGACTTCACCTTCGTTTGCCCGACCGAGCTTGTCGATATGCAGGAGCACTACGAAAAATTCAGGCGCGAGGGATGCGAGATCTATTCGGTATCCACCGACAGCCACTTCGTCCACAAGGCGTGGCACGATCACTCGGAGCGAATATCAAAGCTCGAGTTCCCGATGCTCGCCGACCCGACACACGCCTTGACAAGATCGCTCGATCTGCTCATCGAGGCAGACGGCATGGCAGAGCGCGGAAGTGTGATAATCTCGCCCGAGCTTAAGATATGCGCACTCGAGATAAGCGCGGGCGGTGTGGGCAGAAACGCCGCCGAACTGCTTCGAAAGCTCTCCGCCTGCAAATTCGTTGCCGAGCACGGTGACAAGGTCTGCCCCGCCAACTGGCAATCGGGCGACGAAACGCTATCCCCGAGCCTTGACCTTGTCGGCAAGCTCTGACAGCATCCGATTTGTTTACAAAGAACAGGTGGAGATAATAAATGGAAGAAATATATGACGCCGTGATCGTCGGCGGCGGTCCTGCGGGGCTTACGGCGGCGATCTATTTGGCAAGGGCACGATACAAGGTTCTCCTGCTCGAGGCGGACGCATTCGGCGGACAGATCAAGATCACAGCCGAGATCGTGAACTATCCCGGAATCATGACCGAGAGCGGAGACAGGCTCGGCGAGAGGATGCGCGCGCAGGCAGAGGCGTTCGGCGCAGAGCTTCGTATAGGCAGAGTGACCGGCATAGATGCACACGGCGATATCAAGACGGTCAGATCAAGCATCGGCACATTTCGCACGATCGGCGTGATCGTCGCCAGCGGTGCGCATCCGCGTGTGCTCGGCTTTCGCGGCGAGGACAAATATCGCGGGCGGGGTGTGGCGTACTGCGCGACCTGCGACGGCGAATTTTTCGACGGAAAGGACATTTATGTGATCGGCGGCGGTTTTGCCGCGGCAGAGGAGTCGCTGTTTCTGACAAGATACGCCAAAAGCATAACAATGCTCGTGCGCGAGGATGATTTCACCTGCGCGCGCTCGATCGCCGATACCGTCCGAGCCAACGACAAAATAACCGTGCTTACAAACACCGAGATCGTCGAGCTCGATGGCGACAGCCTGCCGAGAGCTATAACCTATAAAAACAACAAAACGGGACAGATCACGCAAAAAAAAGCAAAAGAGGGCGATTTTATCGGTGTTTTCGTCTTCGTCGGATACGCGCCCGAGTCGGGACTGCTCGAGGGCATCGCCGAGATCGACAAATACGGATATGTCGTGACCGACGGAAGCGGCAAAACAAAAACCGACGGCATCTACGCCGCAGGCGATCTTTGCCAAAAAGAACTGCGTCAGGTCGTGACCGCCGTCGGCGACGGAGCGGCAGCCTCGACTGCACTCGAAAAATATATCGCCAAAATGCGCGAGAAGCTAAAGATCGCCGACCAGCCAAAGCAAAATGTCGTCGAAAAAGCAACATCCGCCGAAATATTTGATGAGAAAATGAAAAAAGAGCTTTCCGAGCTCTTTGACGGTATGAAAAGCGATGTGCACCTCGAGCTTTGCCTCGATAACGGCGAGCATTCGGCGGCACTTTGCGACTATATCGAGCAGATCGCCCTGCTCTCGGGCAAAATATCGGTGAAAAAATGTGCCGATGGCGAGCGTGAAGAGCAACTGCCCTGCGTTCGAATACTTCGAGCGGACGGAACATTTTCGGGGATCGCCTTCCACGGCATCCCGAGCGGACACGAATTTACCCCCTTCGTGCTCGCAATATGCGCAGTCGGCGGCAGATCGGCACCGATCGACAAAAAAACGAGGGAGCGCATCGATGATCTCGCCGACCTGCCCGATCTTCGTGTGCTCGTGACACTCTCCTGCTCCAATTGTCCCGAGACCGTCCATGCCGCAGAGACGCTCGCGCTCGCCAAAGGATGCCGCGCCGATGTGTATGACGCTCGCCTTTTCCCCGATCTTCGCAAAAAATTCAATGTAATGAGCGTCCCCTGCCTGGTCATCGGCGACACCGACCAAATAATTTTCGGCAAATACACATTACCCGAACTAATCGCAAAACTCGAAGATCTCACCTAAACAATAACACGGCTGCCTCGGATGAGGCAGCCGTGTTATTTAAGCAAAAACAAAAGCGGCAAGATGTTCGGAAAATTTT
>CAZMPO010000008.1:0-68565 GCA_964568425.1 uncultured Lachnospiraceae bacterium
ACTATCTATACCAAACTACCCGCAACCAGTGTCGATTTTTGACGAAAGATGGAAGAAAATGGAAGCAAAAAGCGACAATAATGTCGCCGAAGACCTCTATGTCTATTTTTATGACGATGAATTGAATGACTTTCCGTACAGTATCTGAGTATCGAGACAAAAAAGAACTAACTGACTTGACAAAAATCAGTTAGTTCTTTTTGTTACAAATCAATCCAAATACCTTCGTCTTTGATCATGGCATTGGGGAGACTTCGATAAAATCTTTGTGCATCTTCGTTTGAGGCGATCAGACCGACGAGGGTATCAATGCCGAGCATTTTCAGGTTCGCTTGCATGGCGGTCATTAAGCTTTGTGCAACACCTTGATGGCGGTAACTTTTGATGACGCATATCCAGTCAAGATAGGCTTTTACAGATCCGTCAAAGTGACTGTGAATCAGTGAGCAGTCGATTCGACCCACTACCTTGCCGTCCGCATAAGCAAGCAGCGAAAGGGAGTTTGCAAAGGCAGGATCTTCAAAGCTCTTTGTCACATCGGCTATGTACTTCTCATCGATTTCCCATCCCCAGAATTTCTCCTCAGAGCGCAGGTCGTGTTCAAATTTAAGCACGTCAGGGATACGATCTTTCGTATATTGTTTGATTTCAATCTTAATCAAAATCAGTTAGCTCTCTTTTTATGAATAATGAAATCTTGTTGTCAAATCGCTGCCACAACTTCGCAAAATCAGGACTTTTACGGCTCTACAGCCGGGAAAGTGGTCTTGCGAAATTATTCCCACTCGATAGTGCCGATGGGCTTCGGGGTGAGGTCGTACAGGACTCTATTGATGCCTTCAACTTCATGTGTGATCCTATCCGTGATGTGATGGAGCAGGGAATAGGGAATCTCTTCGATGGTTGCACTCATAGCGTCGGTGGTATTGACCGCGCGAATGATTGCGGGCCAGCCTTCGTATCTCTTTGCATCTTTGACGCCGACGCTTTTAACATCGGGGACGGCGATAAAGTATTGCCAAACCTTGCCTGCAAGTCCGTTTTTGTCAAATTCCTCACGCAAGATCGCATCAGCCTCGCGAAGAGCGTGAAGCCTATCGCGTGTTATCGCACCAAGGCAACGAACGCCGAGTCCGGGACCGGGGAAGGGCTGACGGTAGACCATCTCATCGGGAAGTCCGAGGGCAGATCCGACAGCACGAACCTCATCCTTGAAAAGAAGTGCGAGCGGTTCGCAGAGCTCAAGCTTCATTTCGGCGGGAAGACCACCGACATTATGATGCGCTTTTACGCCGTTGCTTTCGAGAATATCGGGATATATCGTTCCCTGAGCCAAAAATGAAATGCCATCGAGCTTACGTGCCTCTTCATTGAAGACCTCAATGAATTCAGCACCGATGATCTTTCTCTTTTTCTCGGGGTCGCTGACGCCTGCAAGTTTATCGAGGAATCGATCGGTCGCGTCGATATAAATGAGATTTGCACCCAGCTGTCTGTCAAATACCTCGATGACCTTTTCGCTCTCACCTTTTCTCATAAGACCGTGATTTACGTGAACGCAAACGAGCTGTTTTCCTACGGCTTTGATGAGAAGTGCGGCAACTACCGACGAGTCAACACCACCGGAGAGTGCAAGAAGGACTTTCTTATCTCCGACCTGCTCGCGGATCTCTTTTACCTTGGCGTCGATGAACTCATCAGCAAGAGCCTTTGTTGTGATTCTTTCCATGTTTTCGGGACGAATGATGGTTTGCATATTATTAATTTCCTTTCAGAATAGATTAACCAAATGTATCATATAAGTTCAAGCTTGCCGTCGGACGCTTTGATCTCTGCAACATATGCGCGTCTAGTGTCTTTATCGGGAACAAGATCTCCAAGCGCGCGTGCGTGATAGAACATATAATACTTGCCGTTTTCGTAAAGCACACTGTTGTGCCCGGTGCCTTCTTCAAGACCGCCCTTACGCTTGAAGGGGTGGTATGTGTCGGCATCTGGGTACTTGACAAAATCAAGCTTTGTCAGATCGTCGGTGTCGCCCTTTGCAACGGCATATCCTATAAAGTAGTTCTCATTCTGATAGCAGTTTCCCGAATACATGAGATAGTGATAATCACCGTCTCTGAAGTAAAAACCGCCTTCGATGGTGTGCCAATGCTGTCCCTTGAAGAATCTGTCCCTCATAAAGATCTCTTCGTCAAGAGTTGCGCGAATGACAACGCTAGGCGAATTGGCGGCTTGTGTTGGCGATATCAATCTGTCAACAACAATAAGCGTTCCGGCACGCTCTGCCTGATAATCGTTGACGCTGTAGAAAATGAAAAGTCCGTCGCTGTTTTTTACGACATGCGGGTCGATGGAAAAGGGAACTGCAAGATTGCAGACATACGCAAATTCGCCGTCGGGTCTGTCGCAAACGGCAACGCGGAGCTGTTGTTTGTGAACATCATCCTCATCAATATGCATTGAAGAATAGTACATATAGAAGCTGTCACCGATCTTTATTACGGCAGGTGCCCAATACTCCTTTTCCCAGCCGCTTTTTCTGCATATGCCGGCATACTGCCAGTCTGTCATGTTGTCGCTTGTGTAGAGTTGTACACCGTCACATCCGGTGGCGTACATGTAATATTTACCATTATCCGAAATTACATAAGGATCGGGCTGTGCGTAATCTTTTTTGTCGATATTAAGTTTCATCTTTAATCTCCTTGAGGTCTTACTGTTTTCGACCTGACATATTATAGCATATTTTGCGATTTTTTTCAATAGGAAATCAACTTATTTTGCAGAATACTCGGATTTTTTACGGCATAATATGAAATTAAAAGACCGTAAAAGGGGTATGATCGATTGAACAGAGTGAACAAAGCAGGATTTGCAAGATCGCTGACGGCAATTATGAAAAGATCTGTCGTTCATCTTGCCCCGATCGCGCTTGCCGTACTGCTGATCTTCGTGTGGTGCGGCGTCATTTACAAGAGATCTGCCGAGACAGCCGCGAAAACAGCATCGGCGACGGCTCGCGGAGAGATAATAAGCATTATCAGGTCTGCCGCATCCCAAGAGCTTGCCAAAGCAGATCTTGCTGAAACGAGCCGCGTAAGCTATGCCTCAGACGGCACGATAGCCGCGATCGCCGCTGATACATCAGCGATCAATTCGACAGCCAACGCTGTTTTGAGTGCCGTAAAAGAAAAGTGCGACAGGATCGACTTTTTGTATGTGGAGATACCGATCGGCACTCTTGTGGGGGGCGATTATCTATCCGGACGCGGTGTCAAGCTGAAATTCAGAAGTGAACCGTATTTTTCGTTTTCGACCGATATTGACAGCAAGTTGTCCGAGGCAGGGATAGATCAGATCCTTCATGAAATAACCATTACAGTTAACGCAGATGTAACACTGATCTGTATGGGAAGAAGTGAAAACTTCAGCGTATCGGCGAACTTTCCAATCGTTGAAGAGGTCATCAGAGGTACGCTGTCGTACGGCGGAATGATCATCGGCAGTGAGGGCGTCAGGTGATCGCGAAACCGCCGTTTACTCCGATCACTTCTCCCGTAATAAATGAAGCCGCATCGGATGCGAGCCAATATACACACTCAGCAACATCGGACGCCTCGCCGTTCCTTCCGAGAGGCGTATCGGATGCAAGATCGGAGAGTGTTTCTTCACCGAGAGAGCGAGTCATTTCGGTGATGATAACTCCCGGGCTGACGCAATTGACTCTGATCCCCGACGGTCCGACCTCTTTTGCGAGTGCCTTTGTCATACCGATCAGTGCCGCTTTTGACGCCGAGTAAATGACCTCACATGCCGCTCCGACCTGTCCCCACATTGATGAGATGAATATCACAGATCCCGATTTGTTCGAGATCATATCGGGGAGAACTTCTTTTGTAAGCAGATATGCCGATCGAACATTGCTGTCCATTACACGGTCATATTCGCTCTCGTCTGTCAGCTGGAAGAGTTCCCACGACGCCACTCCCGCGCAGTTCACGAGAACACTCGGGACACCGACTTCGCTCTTGAATGTTTGATACGCACATTCAACATCGGCTCTGTTTCTGAGGTCTGCACTAAAAAAAATAGGATCTCCGCCCGCCTCTTTGACCAGGCGGGCTGTTTCTCTTCCTGCCGACATATCGCGGCATCCGATGCCGATGATGTAACCTTCACGTGCAAAACGAAGTGCGACAGCTCGTCCGATGCCTCGCGATGCCCCCGATATTAATACGATCTTTTTGTTATCCGACATTTGAGAATACAATCCTTTCATTAAATTTTACCTTGCAGATATGCGATGGCGCGCGCTTTAAGGATAAATCTGTTTTCGCACATTTCGATCGTACGCGCTGTGTCACCGTCTGCCAATGTCAGCTCGTAATCATTGCCCGACAAAAGAACGATCTCGACATCGTCGTCGGTGCTGTTTGAAAGAGCTATTCCGTACAAGCCGTCATTTGATGCCGAAAGTGCGCAAATTCCGTCGCATCCGTCGGAACTTTCGAGAACGCATTTTGTTTCATTGACGAGTTTGAACAACTTACCGAAGAACAAAAAAGCATAATATGCAGGGAATGGGCGATGGGCTACCGGATCAAACAATCCGCAATAGGCTGTGAGTATCCAGGCATCATAATACATGAGCATATCCGTCGGGGTGTCCTGCATTCTTATCATCATCGTCAATATGTTGGATGCATCGCAAAGCTTGCCCCGTTCGTTGATTCCGGGGTTCCATTCATTCAGAAATACCTCTGTCGATCTGTAGCCGAAGCTGTCAAGCGTTTGTCTGACATATGATGCGTATCCGACATTATCCGAAACACCCGCATAACTGTGCCAGGAGAAAAAATCGAGCCCGATGTTGTTCTTTTGAATATATGACAGAAAATCGAGGAAGAACTCGACAAAATAATCGGTTCTCGGACTTGAATGAGCCACATGAGAAAAATCGGATGACGATAGTGCGTAAAATCCGCAGGACGCATATCCGCCGATCTTGAGGCTGGGAAAGCGAGATTTCAAATGACCATAGGTGACGGCATACAGCTCGAAAAATTGTTCTTTCGTCCCTTTCCACATGGGATTGTCACAGATCTCGGGCTCGTTATCCGGTTCGTTCCAGATCTCAAAATATTCAAGCCCCATATGAAAACCATCAGCCCACCCCTCATTGTAGTGCATGATGATATGCTCGCAGATACGCGCCCATTTTGCCGGGTCTTTCGGCGGATATATGTTGTACGCTTTGATACGATGATAGTTCTCGATCGTCGAACCGAGTCTGTAGAACGGCTTTACTCCAAAGCGTACAAGCTCGCAAAAGAGCCTGTCGGTAAATGCAAAATCGTAGGACGCGGGATCGGTCTCGTCGGCGTCAAAGTTTGGAAACACGTTTGCGATATCGACATAGCGTGCGCCGCCGTATCTGCCGCCCGTGTCATGCATACGGGCATAAGGAATCGCTGCGTCACTCAAGTATATGTAAAGTCCGAAATAATCGTCGGGAACGGTCGGCGCGTTGTTAATGGCGTGCATCGGCTTGATCCTGCCGATGATCTCCGAAAAAACGGGTTTTAATGTAACTCTTTTCATAACCGATCAACCTTTTTTAGGGGATGGTTCATACGGCTGACTGCTGGGGGGAACGCACTGATTTTTCGCGCCCGGGAAGGGTGATGCATCGTCGCTTTCGTATTTAACAAGATCTGCCTCGCTGTGAAAATCGGGAACGACCATCTCTTTGCCGTGGTCGAGCGTGCTTCTCCATGCGAGTATGCCGATCGCCGACATTGTTACGGCACGGTAAACATCAAAGAAAGGCTCACTTTTTCCCTCAATATAGTCAAGGAAGTTGTATATTACCCAGAAATCGCCGCCATTGTGCCCGGCTTTCTCAGCAAGTTCGCCGCAGGACTCCCATTCGGGCTTGTATGTTTTCGTCTCAGTCTCGCCCTCTGGTACGCACCAATAATTATATCCGACACGCACGCTCTGCTCGTCTCCGCGAATGGTTTCCGCGCCGCCTTTTGTACCCGATATACGATACCAATTTCCGTGAGGGGCAGTCATACCCGTACCCGTGAAGCGGAAAAGCGCGCCCGACTCGGTCTGCCCGAGCATGATCGATATCGCATCCGCACAGTGACGGCCGCTGCCCTCGACAAGCTCGGGTGCAAAAACTGTCTTCGACATTACGGTCTTCGGCGTTTCACCTGTTATGTACATAAGCGGACCGAGAGCGTGAGTCAAGTAATAAGTTCTCGGAATCCAAGATCTCCAATGTTCCGGAAATGACGAGCAGTAGATCAGCTCATCGACAGACATCGGATGAATGTATTCGCCTTCGGCATAGAGAACACGACCGAGCCTTCCGCTTTCGTAGATCTTTTTGATCTCCTGATTTGCGCAAAAGAACGGATAGTTCTCGGCAAGCATGTATTTGCCTCCCGTGCGCTCGACAGCGCGTACAAGTTCGACGGCCTCAGCCATTGTTGAGGCGGCTGTCGTCTCGCACAGGACAGCCACTCCGTTTTCAAGTGCTTTCATCGCGTACGGAACATGTTCATGGAAGAAGTTGCAGAGTATCACTCCGTCAAGTCCGCACTTTATAAATTCATCAAAATCAGTAAATGTCTTTGTACCATCAGGGCAAAGCTCGCTCTTGACCTTTTCAAGTCTGTTCTCTCGCCCCTCACATATCGCGCTTATCTCGGCTCTGTCATCAAGAAGAGAAAGGATCTTTATAAAATCCTGCCCTCTGCTGCATCCGAATATTCCGATCTTAATTTTGTCCATTGAGCTGTCCTCTGTCTGTTTTGATCTTATTTAATTGAAGTTTATCACATCTTTGTCTGTTTGTCAAGTATTTTCGGTAAATTGCGTAAAAATTGTTTTTAGCTATTGAAAAATCGAACAAATTATGCTATAATAAAATGATGGGAGATAATGCACAAAGCTTGTGTCCATCTGCTGATTTATAATATTTATGAGGAAGGTCAGAATGATGAAAACCGATCTTAGTGAGATTTTGGCAAGACTTGAAGATCCAAGTGACGATTTGCCGATAGAGATAGTTAACAGCAAGGGCGAGAGCGCGAGATTTGCACAGATCGCTCTTATTCCGATGAGCGTCGATCCGTCCGACGAGACCGACGACGATATCGTCTGTCATTATTTCGCTTTTATGCAACCGATCAACGAGAGCGACGAGCCAACGGGAAAGGATCTGATATTTGATCTTTCAAAGCATGATGACGGCGAGCTGTCTATCGATGTCGTTACCGATCAGTATCTGATCACCGAGCTTTACGCCGAGTTCCGAAAGCTCCGCCGCGCAAAAAGCGATGAGGATGAGTCCGATGTCGACGAGATCGATGCAGAGGCAGATGTCGATGTCGCGGAAGATACAGACGAAAATGAAGACACAGATGAAAATAGCGAAAATGAAATGAAAGAGGAAAAGAAAAGCTTCTTCGGAAGACTTTTTGGAAAAAGGAGATAAGCAAAGTGACCGATTTTTTCACCGAGATCGAGAAAGATCATAATATTAAATGTGTAATGCTCGATCTGGATGGTACGATATACCTTGGCAGCAAAGTCTTTGATTACACCGTGGATTTTTTGAAGAGGCTTGATCGTATCGGTATACGCAGACTCTTTTTAACAAACAATTCGTCGATCACTGTTGACGATTATCTCGAAAAATTCGCAAGACTCGGCATACCCACAGAGCGTGACAACATTTTGACATCCGCACAGTCGGCGGCGTATTTCATTAGTCACGGAGAATTTGCAGACAAGCGAGTTTTGGCCTTGGCAACCGACAAGATCAAAGAGGAGATGAAAGAGAACGGTGTCAACATATGCGATGACGATCCCGAAGTACTCCTTGCGACCTTTGATACATCGCTGACATTTGACTCGCTCACAAAGTTCACAAATTATGTTGCCGACGGATTTCCCTACATCGCGACACATCCCGATGTTATATGTCCCAAAGAGGAAGGATTTTTCCCGGATCTCGGCAGTTTTATTCGACTTATTCACGCATGCACGGGAAGATATCCGGACAAGATTTGCGGCAAACCATCCGAGCATATGCTTGCGTTTGCCGAGCATGCCACCGGTGTAGATCGTAAAAATCTGCTCATGGTCGGTGACAGACTTTCGACCGATATAGCGATCGGTGAATACGGCATCCGCACGGCTCTCGTTTTGAGTGGTGTATCGACAGTTTCGGATATTGACGGCGCAAATGTCAGACCGACTTACGTTTTTGACAGCATAAAAGAGCTTGGCGAGTCGCTCGAGAGAGCTATTGAAGAATAAATCATCGAACACATAAATTTGTCTAAAGCAGAGGATCATAGCCATGAATCTTGACAAACGCACACTGAAAAAGCTTGCACTCCTGATAGTTTTTACGGTCATTATAGTTTTCGCCGTTTTGCGCATCGGGAATATCGTGAATGTCGTGCGCTATTTTTTTAACGCACTCTCTCCGCTTCTCATCGGCGGATGCATTGCCTTTGTGATGAATCTTTTGATGCGTCCTCTTGAGAAACTGTGGTTTAAGATATGGAAAAAGCGTCCTGAGTTCGCGCAAAAAACGGCAAGGGCTGTCTGTTTGACTGCCAGCTCGCTTATCGTGATCGGCGCACTCACCGCTGCGCTTTTTGTCATCATCCCCGAAATTACGGAGACCGTGGTCAACATAATAGACATGTTGCCGCAGTATTTTGACAGACTGAAGAACACTTGGGCAAATCTGTCAAAACAGCTTGCCAAGTATTCAATAATCCTTCCCGAATTTGATGTCGGAAGCAGTGGGATCTTTGACAAGTTGATGGAGATAGTGTCACAGGGCGGACAGGTCGTTTTCGATAAGACCGTCGGGTTGACAAAGGGTCTTTTCTCTACCATTTTCAATATAGTCGTCGGATTTGTTTTCTCGCTCTACATTCTTTCAGGAAAAGAAAAATACGGCAAAAAGCTCAAAAAACTTGCATCGGCTTTTTTGCCGCAAAGTCATACCGACAAGCTTTTTGAGGAGATCGCGCGAGTAAACAGAACCTTTTCCAACTTTGTCGCGGGACAGCTGATAGAGGCTCTTATTATCGGAACTCTTTGCTTTATCGGTATGCTGATCTTCAGATTTCCTTACGCACCCGTTGTTTCTGTTCTTGTCGGTGTGACAGCACTTGTTCCGATTTTCGGTGCATTTATCGGTACGGCAGTCGGTGCGTTTTTGATACTTGTTGACAGTCCGATAAAGGCTCTTTGGTTTGTCGTGTTCATTATTATTTTGCAACAGCTCGAAGGAAATATCATATATCCGCATGTTGCGGGCAGGGCTGTTGGTCTTCCCGGCATTCTCGTGCTTGGTGCCGTAACGCTTGGCGGCAATTTGTTCGGAGTGCTCGGCATGCTCCTCAGCGTCCCGGTTTGTTCGCTTGTCTACTTTACGATCGTGGAGCTGGTAGGCAAAAGACTTGAGGAAAAGGGGCTTGACGATGAACCATCCGAAGACGATAACATAAAAGAGAAGAAAAAAGTGACAGCGAAAGGTCCGGGTATAAAAGATCTTTGGAAGGCTTTTTGGAAGACCGAGGCAAAGAGCAAAAACGAAAAGAACGAGATAAACAAAACAGCTAACGGCGATAATGACCGTGATACTTAATAATCGGAAAGGAACATGTCTGTGGATAAATTTGAACTTGTAAGCAGTTATAAACCGACAGGAGATCAGCCGCAGGCAATTGACCTGTTAACTGCGGGAATCGAGTCGGGTATGAAAGCGCAGACTCTTCTCGGCGTTACAGGATCGGGAAAAACGTATACAATGGCAAATGTTATCGCAAGGCTGAACAGACCCACCCTCGTCTTGGCGCACAACAAAACGCTTGCCGCACAGCTTTGCTCCGAATTTCGCGAGCTTTTCCCGAACAACGCTGTAGAGTATTTCGTATCCTACTATGACTATTATCAGCCTGAGGCATATATACCCGGAAAAGATCAGTACATCGAAAAAGACAGTGCCGTAAACGATGAGATCGACCGTCTTCGTCACTCCGCAACATCATCGCTTTTTGAGCGTCGGGATGTCATAATAGTCGCGAGCGTATCATGTATCTACTCCCTCGGTGATCCGAGCGCGTACAAGGAAGAGGTTCTCTCTTTGCGTGTCGGCATGGTCTGCACCCGTGATGAGATCGTGAGGCAACTTATAGCTATGAACTATGAGCGAAACGATATAAGCCTGCTTCGCGATAAATTCAGACTTCGCGGCGATGTCATTGAGATAATGCCCGCGTCGCATGACAAAAAAGCTGTCAGGATCGAGCTGTTCGGAGACGAGATAGATCGCATTACCGAAATAAACACGCTGACGGGCGAACTTGTGAGATCTCTTTCATATGTCGCGATCTTCCCGGCAACTCACTATGTTATGAGTTCCGACAAAAAAGAGGGTGCGATCGAGGAGATTCTTCGGGAAATGGAAGAACGCGCCGAATATTTCAAATCGCAAAACAGATATATTGAGGCTCAGCGAATAACCGAGCGGACAAAATACGATATTGAGATGATACGCGAGGTCGGATACTGCTCGGGCGTTGAGAATTATTCGCGTGTGTTTTCGGGCAGGGAAGCAGGCTCTACCCCCTATACTTTGCTCGATTATTTTCCAGATGATTTCATTACTTTCATAGACGAAAGCCATGTGACGCTTCCTCAGGTGAGGGGCATGAGCGGCGGCGATCTTGCGAGAAAGAGATCGCTTGTTGATTACGGCTTCAGACTTCCGTCTGCTTATGACAACCGTCCGCTTTTCTTTGAAGAATTTGAAGAAAAGCTTGGACAAACAATCTTTGTTTCGGCAACACCTGCCGAATATGAAAAAAATCACTCGTCACAGACGGTCGAGCAACTAATTCGCCCGACAGGTCTTCTCGATCCTCTTGTTGAGGTTCGCCCGATCGACGGACAGATCGATGATCTCATTGGCGAGATAAGATCGAGAGCCGAAAGATCGCAAAGAACGCTCGTTACAACACTGACCAAGAAAATGGCTGAGGATCTTACCGAATATCTTGAACTTCAGCTTATTCGAGTAAAATATATTCACCATAACGTCGATACCATTGAACGAAGCGAAATAATTCGAGACCTGCGACTCGGTGCTTTTGATGTTCTTGTCGGTGTAAACCTTTTGCGTGAAGGTCTTGATATCCCCGAGGTATCCCTTGTCGCTATATTGGATGCTGACAAAGAGGGTTTTTTGCGCGGTGAGCGTGCGCTCATACAAACGATCGGTCGTGCCGCTCGTAACGCCGAGGGAAGGGTAATAATGTATGCCGACAAGATCACCGATTCGATGCGTACGGCAATAGATGAGACAAATCGCAGAAGATCGGTCCAGGATGCATATAACAAGGAACACGGCATAGTACCACAAACGATAGTAAAGCCTGTTCGCGAGCTTCTCGATCTCGGTAAAAAAGACTCACCGACCGAAAGAACAAAGGGAAGACGCGGCATATCGCCGAGCGTTGTTTCCGAATCGATACCCGAGCTTGAGCGTCAGATGCGTCGCGCGGCGGAACAACTTGATTTCGAAAAAGCGGCAGTCCTTCGCGACAAGATCCGACTTCTTGAGGAAAAGCAAAAACAAAACAAATAAAGCTCGTGTGATCGGTCGTCAAGGGCGGAAAGGATATTTGAAGATCAAAAATG
The DNA here is from genome assembly GCA_964568425.1 of uncultured Lachnospiraceae bacterium. Lineage (GTDB taxonomy): Bacteria > Bacillota > Clostridia > Oscillospirales > CAG-272 > CAKSQF01. The sequence goes on from CAZMPO010000008.1 coordinate 11,749, forward strand.
GCAGTCAAATACAACAAAAAATCTCCGATCGGCGTAATGGACTCGGGAATGGGCGGTATCAGCACTCTCCGCGCTCTTGTTAATGAATTGCCGTGTGAAGATTTTATCTACTACGGCGATGACAAAAACGCGCCTTACGGAACAAAATCAACCGATGAAGTGATATCGCTTGCCGAGACATCGCTTATAGGGCTCGTCGATCGCGGCGCAAAGGCTGTTGTTATTGCTTGCAACACGGCAACAGGAGCGGCAGCGGCGTATCTGCGCGGAAAATATTTTGATATTCCGATAATCGGAGCCGAACCTGCGATAAGACCCGCAGTAAAATATAAACAAAATTCGCGAGTACTCGTCATGGCAACTCCGCTGACACTTAAATCCGAAAAATATCTTGCACTTTCGAAAGAATTTGCAAATGACGCGGAAATTATCGGTCTTCCTTGCCAAGGAATCGTTGAACTCGTTGAGTCGGGCACTCTTGAAGGGGACGATGTTGACGATCTTCTTCACAGTCTTCTCGACCCTTATGTCGGGAAGATCGATTCGATCGTGCTGGGGTGTACGCACTATCCCTTTCTTTCGAAATCTATCTCGGCGATCATCGGAGATCATATACCTTTGTTTGACGGGAACAAGGGAATAGCCGCCGAAACAAAGCGCAGACTTTTAATGGACGACATGCTGACCGATAAAGCAACACGCGGCTCCGTGACATTTGAGACGAGTGCCGGGGATGAGGACACCCACAGGATCGCACATATGCTGATGAATCTATAAAATACAGATACGGAAGTAATCTAATGAACAAATCAATAATTATAAAGGGCGCAAGAGTCAATAATCTTAAAAACATATCTCTTGAGATCCCACGCGATAAGCTTGTTGTATTTACCGGACTTTCGGGCTCGGGCAAGTCATCGCTTGCGTTTGATACAATATATGCAGAAGGACATCGCAGATTCGTTGAATCGCTGTCGTCATATGCACGCATGTTTATAGGACAAATGGACAAGCCGGATGTAGATTTTATCGAGGGTCTGTCGCCGTGTATTTCCATCGATCAGAAGACAACATCAAAAAATCCTCGCTCAACTGTCGGCACGGTAACCGAAATATATGATTATCTCCGACTGCTCTATGCGCGTGTCGGCATTCCCCATTGTCCGGTTTGCGGAAAAGAAATTCGCAAAACAACGGTCGATCAGGTAATAGACAAGATTCTCTCACTGCCCGAGGGAACTCGCTTCATGATCCTCTCGCCCGTCGTTCGCGATAAAAAGGGTATGCATCAAAAGGTTTTCGATGACGCCAAAAGATCGGGATTTGTTCGCGTTCGTGTCGACGGTTCGCTTTATGATCTTTCAGAAAACATTGTTCTCGATAAGAATTTGAAGCATTCGATCGATATCGTTGTTGACCGCTTGATAATCCGCGATGGTGTTCGCTCGCGTCTTGCCGATTCGGTCGAGTCGGCATTCCGCCAAAGCGACGGACTAATGACCGTTGCCGTGCTCGGCGACGAGGAAAAAGAGCTTAAGTTTTCGCTCAACTACGCTTGCGACGAGCATAAGATCGCTTTTGCGGAAATGGAACCGCGAATGTTTTCGTTCAACAATCCGCTCGGTGCTTGTCCCGAGTGTGCGGGACTCGGCGAAAAACCGAGACTTTCGCCCGATAAGATGATTCCAAACAAAAATCTGTCACTGAGGCAGGGAGCGGTTCAGGTAAACGGTTTCAAATCGCTTGACGACGGAACATGGAACGGTCCGCTTTTTGAAGCTGTAGGAAAGAATCACGGTTTTACGCTCGACACTCCGATATATAAGTACTCGCCCGAGGCTTATCACGTCCTTCTTTACGGCGATACAGTGAACACATACACCGTCAACCGCTATTTTGACAATCGAGTTTCAAATCAGACCGTCACGTTTGACGGTATAATCGGCATGATTCAATCCCGAATGAAGCAGTGGGGTGGTGACTATTACGAGGAATTTGTCGAAGATATCGTTTGCCCTAAATGTCACGGGGCAAGGTTGAACCCCGAGATGCTCTCTGTCACGGTCGGTGGGAAAAATATACACGAATTTTGTTCGATGCCGATCGCGACCGAGCTTGCTTTCGTAAATTCTCTTTCATTTTCGGAAAGCGAGGCGGTGATCGCATCCGAAATATTAAAAGAGATAAGATCAAGACTCGGATTTCTTTGCTCAGTCGGACTCGAGTATCTGACGCTTTCGAGAAAGACCGGAAGTCTCTCGGGCGGCGAGGCACAGCGTATCAGGCTCGCGACACAGATCGGCTCTTCTCTTATGGGAGTTGTTTATATACTTGACGAGCCCTCGATCGGACTGCATCAGCGCGACAACTCAAAGCTTATAGCGACACTTAAAAATTTGCGCGATGTCGGAAACACGGTGATCGTTGTGGAACACGATGAGGAGACGATGGAGGAGTCCGATTATATCGTTGATATCGGACCGGGTGCAGGCATACACGGCGGCGAGGTCGTCGCTTGCGGCACACCCGCGCAGATCAAGAAAAATGAAAATTCGCTCACGGGCGATTATCTGTCGGGAAGACGGCGCATAGCGGTTCCCAAAACTCGCAGAGCAGGGAACGGACTTTGGCTAAAGATCGTCGGTGCACGCGAGCATAATTTAAAAAACATAAATGTCGATATTCCGCTCGGCAAAATTGTCTGTGTTACGGGAGTTTCGGGAAGCGGCAAGTCGTCGCTTGTAAACGGAATACTGCTTAATACGCTCGCAAGAGAGCTTAACGGTGCGTACACGACATCGGGTGATCACGACAGAGTCGAGGGTGTCAGAAATCTTGACAAGGTTATCTCGATTGACCAGTCTCCGATAGGCAGAACTCCGCGCTCAAACCCCGCGACATACACCGGACTGTTCAATGATATACGCGAGTTGTTTGCTCAAACACCCGACGCAAAATCGCGCGGATATTCGAGCGGCAGATTTTCGTTCAATGTCAAGGGCGGAAGATGTGAGGCATGTCAGGGTGACGGCGTCAAATGCATAGAAATGAATTTTCTTCCCGATGTTTACGTGTCATGCGATGTTTGCAAAGGCAAGCGATACAATCACGATACACTCGAAGTAAAGTACAAAGGTAAGTCAATATTTGACGTTCTTGATATGACGGTCGAAGAAGGAATGAATTTCTTTGAATCGCTCCCGAAGCTTTATCGAAAGCTGAAAACACTGTATGACGTCGGACTCGGATATATAAAGATCGGTCAATCATCGACCACGCTCTCGGGCGGCGAGGCACAAAGAGTCAAGCTTGCGACCGAGCTTGCCAAAAAAAGCACAGGCAAGACGATGTATATCCTTGACGAGCCGACGACCGGTTTGCATACCGCCGATGTTAATAATCTTATCGGCGTTCTCGAAAGACTTGCCGATGCCGGAAACAGCATCGTTGTTATCGAGCATAATCTCGACATGATCAAGATAGCCGACTATATAATCGATCTCGGACCCGAGGGAGGAGACGGCGGCGGAACAGTCGTTGCTGTCGGAACGCCCGAGGAGGTTGCGAGATGCGAGAGATCTTATACCGGACGCTACCTTAAGAAAATCCTCGAACGGGATACAAGGTCATGACGGGAATGATGTCGGTAAATAATTAAAATCCTGTGACTTTTTTGAAACATATTGCCGAAAGCACTTGATTTGAGCCTGTTTTTTGTGTATAATGTCTCATGATAAAAGAAAAATGCCGAGGAGAAATGCTTATGATCGATGATCTCGATAAAAATGCGAAAAACGCATCTGCGAAAAGCGGTGCCGATATCGATTTTGTTGACAGCCTCTCCAAGGTGACTCGCGGCAATATATCCTGCAGCCTGCCTCCTCCAAAGAAAAAGGGTAAGCAGATCGCGTCTGCTCTTTTCAGAGTTTTCATCATGCTCGTTTGCGCCGCCGTCTTTGTTTACTGCGTTTTCACGATCGCCGACAACCTTGTTGGTTATGCCGAGGCGCAGGATTATTACCAAAAGCTTGCGGATCTCTGGGGACAAGAGGCTGATTATACGGCAAACCCGGGCGGTGTGCTCAGATACAGTCAAAAGGATTATTCGTCTGTTTCGAAAAATCAATCGTGCAGTTCGGAACTTGGCGGCGGTACTTCAACAGTCATTCCGGCACTTCCTGCCGATTCGGACGAAATGATGCGCATCAGAGCAAAGCTCGGCGCACTCTATCGTCAAAACAGTGACCTTATGGCGTGGATATCGATACCGGGTACTGTCATCGACTATCCTGTTGTTAAGACCGATAATAACGATTATTATCTTAATCACAGCTTTAACGGAGATTATCTTCTTGCCGGAACGCTTTTTGCCGATTACCGCAATGATCTTGATCCCGGGAAGAATTATAATACCATTATCTACGGTCACAACCTCAATCTGAGCTCGGGAACGATGTTTTCGATACTCAGCAACTATTTTGTCAAGTCATATCTTGACGAGCACCCCGATGTTTATATCTACACCAACGACGGAATATATATCTATCGTATATTCAATGTCGCTAAGGTCAAGGCAAACAGCGGCTTTATCCGTACGTTTTTCAGCAGTGAGTCCGATTTCATTTCTTTTGCCGAGCAGATGGCATCGAAGTCGGTTCATAAGGATGACAGCTTGACATTTACGGGCAGTGACAGGATATTGACACTGTCAACGTGTACGAATCAGCACTTCGCATCCGAGAGATACTGCATACAGGCAAAACTCGTCGAGATAAGACGGTAAAATGCCGAGATTTAAGAAAGGGCTTTCTGATAAAATGAAACTGTCGGTCGTTATTCCGATGTACAATGAAGAAAAGGTTATAAAAAGCACGCTCGAAACTCTCTATACGACACTTGAAAGAGATTTCGGAGATGGCGAGTATGAGGTGATCGTCGTATCTGACGGTTCGTCCGATTCATCGCCCGCGATCGCAAAAGCATTCGCCGAGGAACACAACAGTGTCAAGGCGATCGGTTATGAAAAAAATCGCGGCAAGGGCTGTGCGGTGCGTACCGGTATGCTTGCCGCAAAAGGGGATTTCGTCCTCTTTACCGACAGTGATCTTGCCTATGGTGCCGATATACTCGCCAAAGTGTACGATCTTCACAAAAAGAGTGGCGCGGATGTCGTAATTGGTTCGCGTGCGGCAAAGGGCGGCGGATATGACGGATACACATTCCTCCGCAAGCTGATGTCCAAGACCTATCTAAAAGTCGTCTCGATCGCCGCGGGATTTTCTCACAGCGATTCGCAAGCGGGTCTCAAGGGCTTTACAAACGAGGCTGTTCATAAGATATTTCCACATTGCGAGGTCGATCGTTTCGCCTTTGACCTTGAGGCACTTATGATCGCCGACCGTCTGAAACTTAAATATGCCGAAATGCCGATAAAGGTTATAAATCACGGCGAATCCAAGGTAAATCCTATAAAGGATGCGCTTAACATGCTCGGCGAGGTCAGAAAAATGAAAAAGCGAATAAAAAAGCTTGACCTCTCAAAATAAGTTATCACAATATTCGTCCGACTGCTAAATTCGAGCGGTCGGACGTTTGTTTTGCTAATCAGAAATCGGATTTACAAAATGTTAATAAAAAATCTACATAAAAAGGTATAATGTCAAACGAATTTGTGGTAAATTATAGTCAAGGTTTAGCACTTGAAGTCAAAGAGTGCTAAATCAAGGATGCACAAAGGAAAGGAGCGATCAAAGATGGATCAGTCGGGTTCACTCAGTGAGCGAAAGAAGCAAATACTGAAGGCGATAATTGATGCGCACATCTCGTGCGGCGAGCCCGTCGGTTCAAAATCGCTTTCGCAAAACAAGCAGATCGCGCTTTCATCCGCTACTATAAGAAACGAGCTTGCAGAGCTTACCGAGATGGGATATCTTGCACAGCCGCATACGTCCGCCGGCAGAGTTCCGACCGAGCAGGGCTATCGATTCTATGTTGACAGTCTCATGCAGGCATACGACATGACTGCAAGCGAGATACGCGGTCTGAACGAGATGCTTCGCGAGCGCACGGCGAGGCTTGATAAGATCATCGACAGTGCAGGACGGCTTGTTTCGTCACTGACGCATTATCCTTCGATCGCATTTCGCAGTTTTCCGAAAAAGATGACGGCAAAACGGATCAATTTGATGCTTCTTGCCGAAAATGAATTTTTGGTGATCGTTATGATCTCCGAAAGCAACATCAAGACTAAGCACCTTCACAGTGATCTTCCGCTGACAGACGATATTCTTCGCAAGATACAGATTGCCCTCAACGACGCCGTTGTCGGCAAACAAGCCGAGGAAATATCGCTCGCTCAGATGCTTGATCTTGAGAACAAGCTCGGCGTGTACAGCTCGCTTGCCTCTCCGATGATCAAATGCATATTCGAGGCACTCGGCGAGGAAAGGTCGGATGAGTTGTCGGTAAGCGGAGTTGATCGTTTTCTTGAATATCCCGAATTTACCGAGGTTGACAAACTAAAGGATATGCTCGGTATGCTTTCGGACAAACAAGATCTGCTCACGCTCGTACGACAGTCGGAACAAGACGATGTCAATATCTATATCGGAAGCGAAAACATTGCCGACAAGAGCGGCGAGTCAACGCTTGTCGTTAAGACAATAAGAGTTGACGGAAAGCCTGTCGGAGCGATAGGCGTTATCGGGCCCTGCAGAATGGATTATTCGAAGGTCGTGACCACAATGGAAACGCTGTCCAAGACGATATCCGAGATGATGCAAGGTACACAACGAGCACTTCCAACCGGTGGAGGTAATGATGAAAATAACAACAGAGAGGACGGATAGGCTGCATGAATGATGAGATCAAAGAAGAAGTAACTGCCGAGGAACAGTCGGAAGAAAAACCGCACTGCGAGGAGCACATCGACGGCAAAGGCGATAAAAAATGCAAAAAAGAGCTTGCAGAGCTGAAAAAAGAACTGTCAAGCCTAAAAGAAAAGAGCGAAAAGCTTGAAAAACAGCTTGCCGATCAAAATGACAAATACCTGCGAACAGTGGCGGAATACGATAATTTCCGCAAGCGTTCCGCAAAGGAAAAAGAAGGCATATATGCCGATGCATATTCGGACGTGATCGGTGCGATACTTCCGGTCATCGACAATCTCGAGAGGGCAGTCAGCTTCTCGGACGGAGGTCAAACGGCTGAGGGTGTCAAGATGACGCTTGCGCAGTTTGCACAGACACTCGAAAAACTTGGCGTCGAGGTAATACCGACCGAGAAATTCGATCCGAATCTCCACAACGCCGTCATGCACATTGAGGATGATTCGTACGGCGAGGGAGAGATAGTCGAGATATTCCAAAAGGGATATCGTAAGGGCGACAAGATCATTCGTTACGCAATGGTCAAGGTTGCAAATTAAAGGCCAAAAGCAGTGGTAAAATCTACTGAAACAAAATAAAATAAACAAAGAGAAAGTTAAGTTATATTTCGGAGGAAATAATATTATGGCAAAGATTATAGGTATTGACCTTGGTACAACAAACAGCTGTGTCGCTGTATTTGAGGGCGGCGAGCCCGTAGTAATTCCGAACCCCGAAGGATCGAGAACGACCCCCTCGGTAGTCGGTTTTTCAAAGAGCGGCGAGAGAATGGTCGGTCAGGTAGCAAAGCGTCAGGCGATCACCAACCCCGAGCGGACCGTTTCTTCCATCAAGAGAGAGATGGGCAGAAACTACAAAGTAAGCATTGATGATAAAAACTACACGCCTCAGGAGATCTCGGCAATGATCCTTCAGAAATTGAAGGCAGACGCAGAGGCATACCTTGGTGAGACCGTTTCAAAGGCAGTTATCACCGTGCCCGCATATTTCACCGATGCTCAGCGTCAGGCAACCAAAGACGCAGGCAAGATCGCAGGTCTCGAGGTCATGCGTATCATCAACGAGCCCACCGCTGCCGCTCTTGCTTACGGTATGGATAAGGACGTTAACCAGAAGATCATGGTGTACGACCTTGGCGGTGGTACATTCGATGTATCTCTTCTTGAAATTTCGGACGGCGTGTTCGAGGTTCTCGCAACCGCCGGCAACAACCGTCTCGGCGGCGATGATTTCGACAATCGCGTAGTTGATTGGATCGCCGACGAATTTATGAAAGAAAATCCCGGCAACGATCTCAGAAACGACAAAATGGCTCACCAGAGACTTAAAGAGGCTGCCGAAAAGGCCAAGATCGAACTCTCGGGCATGAACTCGACCGAGATCAATCTCCCGTTCATCACAGCTGACGCAAGCGGTCCGAAGCATTTCAATGCAACACTTACAAGAGCAAAGTTCGACGCACTTACAAAAGATCTTGTAGAGGCTACCATGGGTCCTGCAAAACAGGTCCTTCGCGACGCAGGTCTCTCTGTCGGTCAGATCGACAAGGTCCTTCTTGTCGGTGGCTCGACTCGTATTCCCGCCGTTCAGGATGCTGTTAAAGCATTCATCGGCAAGGACCCGTTCAAGGGCATCAACCCCGACGAGTGTGTTGCCATCGGCGCGGCTGTTCAGGCAGGCGTTCTCGGTGGCGATGTTAAGGATCTTCTCCTTCTCGACGTTACGCCTCTTTCACTCGGTATCGAGACACTCGGCGGCATTTCGACCAAGATCATCGATCGCAACACTACCATCCCGACCAAGAAGAGCCAGATATTCTCGACCGCCGCAAACGGTCAGACATCGGTCGAGATCCACGTTCTCCAGGGCGAGCGTGAGATGGCATCGGGCAACACAACTCTCGGCAGATTCGTCCTTGACGGCATCGCTCCCGCACCTCGCGGTGTTCCTCAGATCGAGGTTACCTTCGATATCGACGCAAACGGTATCGTAAATGTATCGGCAACCGATAAGGGTACCGGCAAGGAACAGCACATCACGATCACATCTTCCTCGAACATGAGCAAGGAAGACATCGACAAGGCAGTTCGCGACGCCGAGAAGTACGCAGATGAGGACAAGAAACTCAAAGAAACGGTCGAGATACGCAACCGTGCCGAGTCGCTTGCTTTCGAGGCTGATAAGACCCTCAACGATGTTGGCGATAAGGTCGGCGAGGAGGACAAAAAGCCTGTTCGTGATGCGATCGAAAAGGTCAACGAGGCACTTAAGGGCAACGACTCCGAGATCATCAAGGCGGCAACCGAGGAGCTTGAAAAGGCGGTCTACAAGATCTCCGAGAAGCTTTACAACGCTGCCGGCGGTGCACAGGGATTTGATCCAAATGCCGGTGCACAAGGAGAAGCCGATAACGGCGGAGCAGATCAAAACGGATACTATAACGCCGATTTTGAAGATAAAACCTGATCGGGATGCTTGCGCACTCCGTCACTTTCGGGAAGGGGCAAAAACGCCCCTTCCTGCAGTGCGTTAATATGATTTGTTGATTGCAATCGAACAGATCATTTTTGAGACCGAGAAAGTATTCCAAAATTAAGGAGAAACAGCAATGGCTGAATCAAAAAGAGACTATTATGAGGTGCTTGGACTCGATAAGAGTGCATCCGCCGATGACATAAAGAGAGCATACAGAAATCTTGCCAAGAAATATCATCCCGATATGAATCCGGGCGATAAAGAGGCGGAGATCAAGTTCAAAGAGGTCGGAGAGGCGTACGAAATTCTTTCCGATCCCGATAAAAAAGCAAAATATGATGCATATGGTTTTGCGGGAGTCGATCCGAACGCAGCCGCAGGTAGCGGAGGCTTTGGCGGATTTTCCACCGATTTCGGAGATCTCGGCGATATTTTTTCATCCATATTCGGCGGCGGAATGGGCGGATCTTCAAGATCATCGCGAAACGGACCGATCAAAGGCGAGAGCCTTCAAGAACAGCTGACGATAACCTTCGAGGAGGCTGTCTTCGGTTGCAAGAAAGAGATCTCGTATAATCGCATCGAGAAATGTCCCGACTGCTCGGGAAGCGGCGCGGCAAAGGGAAGCTCTGTCGAAACTTGTAAAGTCTGCGGCGGAAGCGGACAAGTTCGCACCGCACAACAGACAATGTTTGGCATGATGCAGTCCTCACGCCCCTGCGACAGCTGTCGAGGAACAGGTAAGGTTATCAAAAATCCTTGCTCTTATTGCAGCGGCAAGGGGTACGTAAGAATCAGAAAAAAGCTTGATCTGAACATTGAGGCAGGAATTGCCGATGGTACGCCAATCGCGGTTCGCGGATACGGCAATGACGGTCGAAACGGCGGATCAGCCGGCGATCTTATCGTTTATATTCGTGTACTTCCGCATAAATATTTCGAACGCGAGGGCGACGATATCTACTTTGAGTATCCGATTTCTTTTGCCGAGGCGGCACTTGGCGCGGAGATAGATGTCCCGACGCTTGTCGAGGGAGAGACCGAAAAGTTCACGATCCCCGAGGGCACGCAGACAGGGACGACATTCTGTATAAAAAATCGCGGCGTAAAGCACTTCCGCGGCAGAGGAAACGGAAATCTGTATTTCAGAGTGAATGTTGAAACGCCGACAAACCTGAACGAAAAACAGAAAGCAAAGCTCCGCGAATTTGCCGAGGCATGCGGAAATACAGGAGCAGGAAAAAAACGCGGTTTCGGACGCCGCAAGAATAAATAATATAACAAAGAGGAAAGACCATGGATTGGAAACAAATAAAGCTGTCATGTAAAAAAGCCGATCTTGACGATATTTGTGCTTTTATGAGCATGCTTGATAACGGACTTATGATCGAAGACTACAGTGACATTGATGAAAATCTCAAGCCTGTTTACGGTGAACTGATCGACGACAGCATTTTGAGTGCAGATCCCGATAAATGTGCGGTCAGCATATTTGTTCCCGAGGAAAAGCCGCTCCCCGAATATATTGCGTTCATTAACGAAAGACTATCTACTCTCGCCATTGAAGGCTCGGTCGAAATAGTCGGCGTCAAGGAAGAAGATTGGTTTAACGCATGGCGTGCCTATTATCAGCCGGTACATATCGGAAACCGACTTACAGTTGTGCCTGCATGGCAGGAATACGACGCGGCGGATGGCGAAATAATCGTCAAGATGGATCCCGGTATGGCATTCGGTACAGGGACGCACGAGACCACTCGCCTTTGCGCCGCAATGGTCGAGAAACACATGCCAACCGGAGCAAGAGTGCTTGATATAGGAACGGGAAGCGGCATACTTTCGCTTTTTGCCCTAAAGCTCGGCGCATCATCGGCAAACGCGTATGATATCGATCCCGTAGCGGTCCGAGTCGCCAAGGAAAACGCTGTCGACAACTCGGTCGAAAATTTCATCTGCGACACGTCCGATCTTCTGAAAAATGTTGATCTGACCAATGGAAAGTACGATTTTGCCATGGCGAATATCGTTGCCGACATTCTCATCAGAATGTCATATGATGTCTCTGATTATCTTTCACCGAACGCAAAACTCGTTTGTTCGGGTATAATTGAGGGCAGGGCGGATGATGTAATAAAGGCAATGGAAGACGTCGGACTTGTTCTTTGTGATCAGGCATCCGAAAATGATTGGAAGGTCCTTGTTTTCGAAAATCGAGCATAGGTTGTAAAGAGTTTACAATTAGATACTTGATTTACATCTCTTTGTATGATAAAATAGTCGGCGTCGATCGGCAATCGGCAATAATTGAAGGATCGTTTATATCCGACGGTCGATTCGAAAGCTGAGTCAAAATAAAAATGAAAGGAACGCAAAATTCCATGAAAAAAAGTTTATCGGCATTCCTATGTGTTTTGGCGGCACTCACATTGTCGCTTACTCTCGCATCATGCGCATCGGGTGATGGCAATATCACAACGATCAGGTCAAACAACACCTACCTTCCTCAGAGCACGACATCACCGACATTTTCGACCTCAAAACCAACATCTGACACGACCACAGATAATTTGACCTTCCCTCAGCAGACGACAGTCTCGGATGTGACGACATCGACGCAGTCCCCGATCGTAACGACCGAGAATAAATCTCCCGTCACGACAAAAGCTCCGACGACCGATCCGATCAAACCGGTAACGACGTCGGGCACCACCACTACCACCACAACGACTGCGGCAATGGTTACGAACGCACCGCAAACAACGACTTCCGGTTCAGGCGGAGGATGGGGTCCGATAAAACCGCTTACCTGATTCTCGCAAATGGATTCACAAAATATCAGTAATAAATCGAATACGACACAAAACAAGAGTGGTCTGAAAGCAGTTGCCGATCTTCTGCTCATGACGCTCGGTGTAGTCATAATGACGATCGGTGTCTACTTTTTCAAGATACCAAACGGCTTTTCGACAGGCGGCGTGAGCGGTGTCGGTGTTCTGCTGGGTAAGATCACCCCGATCTCTCCCGCGACGCTTATCTCGGCAATCAATGTTCTATTGCTTCTTGTCGGTTTTATTTTCTTGGGCAAAGGAACTGGGATCAAGACCGTCTATTGCAGTCTTATGTTCTCGGGACTCACAATGCTTCTCGAAAAAACCGTTCCGCTTGAGACAACTCTCTCCGATCAGCCATTTCTTGAGCTTGTTTATGCGATCATACTGACAGGCATCGGATCGGCTATCATGTTCAATTGTGATGCGTCATCGGGCGGTACCGACATAATCGCGCTTATATTAAAGAAATATACACGGCTTGATGTCGGCAAGGCACTCCTGTGCTCGGATTCGGTGATCGCTTTCAGCGCGTTTTTCGTTTTTGACATAAAAACGGGGCTTTTCTCGGTCCTTGGTCTGTTTGCAAAGGCTTTTCTCGTAGATGAAATGATCGAAAAATTCAACAGTTGTAAATACTTCATTATAATCACATCTTATCCTGATAAGATGGTAGATTATATCATGAAAAATCTTCATCACGGTGCAACTGTCAGCGATGCTCTCGGGCAATATACCGGTGAGAAAAAGTATATGGTTCATACCGTGTGTAAACGAGTTGAGAGCATTCATCTCCGCCGCTATGTTAAGTCGGTCGATCCCGGATCGTTTGTTATAATAACAACGAGCAGTGAGATAATCGGTCGCGGATTTCGCGCTGTTTGATAAAATTCCCGAGAAACAGGTCAAGACCTTTTCTCGGGAATTTTGCTTGCAAATGTAAATTATTTTCGTGTATTGCTTTTTCACTTGACTTTGAGAAAAAATGCGGTATAATAATAAGTGAACAGCAACAAATCATTAAAAGAAAGGCGGTGCTGACCGTGTCTAAAAAAAGCAAAAGAAGGGCACTTGCGAGAAAAAGATTTACTCTGTTTTTTATCTCGGTGCTCGTCGTCACGCTCTCGCTTGCTATTCTGCTCGCATCATCGCTTTTCGTCTTCTTAAATCTTCCGTCAATTGGCATATTCGAAAAAAAATACACATTTAAAATCGGCGCGGATAACGCTAAGTCTCGAAAATCGTTTTCATACGACAAAAAAGCGGTCATGCGCGACGGAGAACTTTGCCTGAACTTTTCATATATTGCCGAGACATGCGGATTTTCGGTATCGGGCGACAGTTCGGAGCTTAAATATCTCCTTAGAAACTCAGCAAACGACAAGATCTTGATAGTCCCGGGTGATGTGACAGTCGATATCTGCGGAACAAAAGCAAAAATGTCAACGCCTGCCTATTTTTCACCAAACGGAGATTTGTTTTTGCCATGCTCCTTCGTCGAAAATTTCATTGATGGGGTGACGATCGAACAGGACGAAAAAAATGATCATCTGTACTATATTACATACAATTCGGAAGGGGCTTTTTCGCTCACCGTGAGGTCGCCGCAAAAAGAGTCGGTCGTTCCCGAACAATAGCTCGTTTTTTCGTTTATAAGAAAGGATGTCATAACAAATGATAAGAAGGTTTTTGACCGTTTTTGCGATATTTTTCCTTTTGACCGTTATAGTTTGCTCTGTTATCATTCTCTCGAAGCAGGATAAAGCACCTACAACTTTCACCTCGGATCTACCGACGATCGTCACAACGGCGATCAAAGCGACAAACAAGACCACTTCCGATGGAGAACAGATTTCGACCACAAGAGTAAACCCCAAAACCACAACAAAAAGTTTAACTACAACAAAACCTCAAACCGATAAAGTACCCGTAACAGAGGTAAAAACACAAGGTGTGACGACTATGCCCCAAACAACAGTTCCGAAAACCGAGTCTCCGATAACAACGGCCAAACCGATCACAACAACGACAACTGTAAAAGCAACAACGACTGCCGCACCGCCGGTCACCGCAAAACCGATCGATTACAACATCTATATCGATCCGAGCGGTGATGATTGGAGCGATCAATATTTATTGCTCGTTAATGCAAGCAACCCTATCGCTCCCGACTACGAAAAGTCGGTAAGCCCACTCTCGAACATCGTTTCCTCATCGATCATTACCGAATATAACTACGGGAGGTTCATGAATTTCGAACTGAACGAATGCGCACTTCGGGCACTTACCGCTATGATACTCGAAGCGGAAAAGGATGGAATAAAAAATCTTTACTCGATAAGCTCTTACAGAAATTATGCTTTTCAGGAAAGGCTGTTCGCAAATAATGTAAAGCTGACACACAATTTTCTTTGTCAGCCCTGCGGCGTAAACTGGATCGGAAAGTCGTCAACATGCCCTGTTTGCGGTCAAAAAGCGAGCGGCGAGCTTCCTGTCTCGACCGAGGAAAAAGAAAAGAATGTCGCCACCTATTCCTGCCGACCCGGTACGAGTGATCATCAAACAGGACTCGTTGTCGATCTCGTACAAACATCATTGCCCAACAAGTACCTTCATCTGATCCAAGAGTTCGGTGATACAGCGGCAGGGAAGTGGCTGGAAGAGAATTGCACAAGATTTGGGTTCATATTAAGATTCCCCAAGGACAAGGAGGATATCACCGGAATAATCTACGAGCCATGGCATTTTCGCTTTGTCGGAAAAACTCACGCCGAAAAGATGCGCGAACTCGGGATGTGCCTTGAAGAATACACCGAATATCTCTCAAAATAATTCCTAAAAATCACACCGTAAACGGCGAATTTCCCCTATAAATTCGGCTAAAACCAAATGAATTACATGTGCTTTTTGCCGAATGTAAAAAGAATGTGTCATAGTATAAATTATATTTGTGCATTCTGCCACTTGATTTTTTTAAGACAATATGCTATAATATGCAGGCAATGAGGCCTGTTGGTCAAGCGGTTAAGACGTCGCCCTCTCACGGCGAAAACATGGGTTCGATTCCCGTACGGGTCACCAAAATAAAAACGCACACTGATGTGTGCGTTTTTTGCATATATATGCAAATTGTTGAAAAAGCACAAGTAATTATGCGTATATCAAAAATTTTCGTAAAAAATGTCAATTACATACCCTTTAACGAACAATTTTCGCAAAAACATCACTTTTTCAAGAAATATTTTAGAGAAAAGGCGGATGCGGCGTTATACTGCCGCTAAAGTGATATGAAATTTAATGCAATTGTTGGACAATCGGGCGGACCAACATCCGCTATTAACGCGACTCTTGCCGGCGTGATCTCCGAGGCACTCGCCTCCGAGTTTATAGATACCCTCTATGGTGCAAAAAACGGCATCGACGGCATCATCTCCGACGATTTGGTCAACTTGACCGATCTCTTTTCGGGTGATGGTGCAAGTGAAGATCTTGAACTTTTGAAGACGACACCTGCCGCCGCACTCGGTTCGTGCCGACACAAGCTCCCTAAAAGCGCGGATGACGATAGCAATGGTATTTACGCAAAGCTTTTCGAAGCTTTTAAAAAGTATAACATAGGCTATTTCTTCTATATCGGCGGAAACGATTCGATGGATACGGTCATGAAGCTCAGCTCTGTTGCAAAACAGTTTGGAGCCGAGCATATCAGGTTTATCGGCGTACCGAAAACGATCGATAACGATCTTTGTGAGACCGATCATACCCCCGGATACGGATCGGCGGCAAAATATATCGCGTCTGTCATGCAGGGCGTCCTTTACGACTGCGCTGTGTATACAGTCAGATCGGTGACGATCGTCGAGATCATGGGACGCGATTCAGGCTGGCTCACATGTGCCGCCGCACTGCCGAGGCTTAACGGCAGAGCACCTGATTATGTCTATCTGCCCGAGGTAGATTTTGACAACGAAAAATTCATAAACGATATCAAGAAAGCTCACGAGACTCATCCGAATGTTGTCGTAGCCGTTTCCGAGGGTATCAGATATTCGGACGGCAGATATGTCGGTGAGAGCAATCAAAGCGGTGCGACCGATGTCTTCGGACACAAATATCTCGCCGGAGCAGGCAAGACGCTCGAACAGCTCGTCAAGGCAGAGCTTGGTTGCAAGGTCAGATCCTTTGAACTCAGTCTACCGCAAAGAAGTGCATCATTCTGTCTTTCGCTTTGCGACATTGAAGAATCATTCGGTGTCGGAAAAGCAGCGGTCAATGCCGCAAAGAAAGGCGAGAGCGGTGTTGTGCTTGCTTATGTTCGATCGAGCGACGCGAACGAGTACAAGATCACATATGAGTCGGTTGACATAACAAAAGCCGCAAATCGCGTAAAAACGGTCCCTGTAGAGTTTATCTCGCACGATCACAACAATGTCACCGACAAATGCCTTGAATACATTTCTCCGATGCTTCTCGGAGAACCCAAGCTTAAGTACATGAACGGAATCCCCGTTCATTACATAATAAAATAATCAAAAAAACAAAATCAGAAACAAAGAGGTAAAAAAGATGAACAGACGCTACACTTTTTCGGCAGGTCCGTCAATGATCCCCGCAGCCGTTCTCGAGAAGGCGGCAGAGGGTCTTATCAACTATAACGGCAGTGGATTTTCGGTAATGGAGATGAGTCACCGATCGTCCGACTTCGAAAAGATACTTTCCGACGCTGAGTCTGATCTTCGATCTCTGCTCAATATTCCCGATAATTACAAAGTCCTTTTCCTTCAGGGAGGAGCATCTACGCAGTTTTCTGCCGTTCCGCTCAATCTCCTTTTCGGCAGCGGCAAAGCTGACTATGTCGTGACAGGACTTTTCTCGAAAAAAGCATACGCTGAGGCGCAAAAATATGGCGATATAAGGCTCGTTTCGTCGTCTGCCGACAAGAACTTCACCTACATTCCGAAGCTCACAAAAGACGATTTCAGACCCGATGCCGATTATGTCCACATCTGCTTCAACAACACTATCTACGGAACAAAATGGAACTACATCCCCGACACGGGTGATATTCCTCTTGTTGCCGATATGTCTTCCTGCATCCTCTCCGAGCCGATTGATGTGTCGAAATTCGGACTTATCTATGCAGGCGCGCAGAAAAACATGGGTCCGTCCGGCGTTACTATCGTAATCGTCCGCGACGACTTGATCGGTCACATTCGCGAGAACGCACCTGCAATGTTTGACTATAAGCTCATGGCTGATAACGACTCCATGTACAACACGCCTCCTTGCTGGTCGATCTACATGGCAGGACTTGTATACAAGTGGGTGCTCTCAATGGGCGGAACGCAGGCAATGGCAGAGCTTAACCAAAAGAAGGCAAAGCTTTTCTATGACTATCTTGACAGCCAAGATTACTATGTCAACACAGTTGAACCCGAGTGCCGTTCGCTTATGAATGTCACATTTGTCACCGGCGACCCCGATCTTGATAAGCTTTTTGTAAAGCAGGCTACCGAGGCAGGTTTTGTCAGCCTTAAGGGTCACCGCAGTGTCGGCGGTATGCGTGCATCCATCTACAATGCGATGCCGTACGAAGCCATCGATGCTCTTGTAAACTTTATGAAGGAATTTGCCGCGGCAAATCCTAAAAAAGCGACGGAGGTGTAAGCTGTCATGAACAACATCCTTTTGCTTAATAAGATATCAAAACACGGAACCGACAGATTTGACGGCGCGAAATATGCCGTTTCGGACGCTTGCGACAATCCCGATGCGATAATGGTCAGAAGTGCATCGATGCACACATATCCGTTTGGTTCGTCTCTGCGTGCGATCGCCAGAGCAGGTGCGGGTGTCAACAATATTCCGATCGATGAATGCGCGTCCGAAGGAATCGTTGTTTTCAATACCCCCGGCGCAAACGCAAACGCCGTTAAAGAGCTTACAATCGCCGCTCTTCTTCTTGCCTCGCGTGACATTGTCGGCGGCATAGGCTGGGCATCAACGCTTTCGGAGAATGCTGCCGCCGCTGTTGAAAAAGGCAAATCAAAATTTGCGGGCGTTGAGCTTCGCGGCAAAACGCTTGGAATAATCGGACTCGGCGCGATCGGCGGAATGGTCGCCAATACCGCCGTTGCTCTCGGAATGAATGTCATCGGCTTTGATCCGTTTATGTCGGTCGATGCCGCATGGAGACTTTCTTCCGCTGTCAAAAAAGCAGCTGATTTCGACGAGATCTATCGCGAGAGCGATTTTATCAGCCTTCACACGCCGGCAACAAAAGACACCAAAGGAATGATCAACGCCGAGTCGATCGCAAAGATGAAGGATGGCGTCAGGATCGTCAATATCGCTCGCGCAGATCTTGTCAACAGCGATGATGTCAAAAAAGCGATCGCCGACGGTAAGATCGCAAAATATGTTGTAGATTTCCCGACAGATGATACTGTTGGTGTCGAAAATATAATCACTATCCCACACCTCGGTGCGTCTACCGAAGAATCGGAAGATAACTGTGCGATAATGGCTGCCGATCAGCTTATCGATTTCCTCGAAAACGGAAATATCAAAAACAGCGTCAATTATCCGACAGTCATACTTGATCGAGGGAATTGTTCTAGAATCTGCATCCTTCACAAGAACATCCCCGCAATGATCTCCTCGGTCGCGACGAAAATTGCAGGCAAAGGGCTCAATATCGAGCACATGCAGAACGCATCTAAGGGCGATTTTGCGTACACCGTTGTCGATGTCGATGAGCATATCCCCGATGATATCGCAAACGATTGCATGACCATCGACGGTGTTATCCGCGTTTTCACTATCAATAATTAAAATCAAAAAAAGTCAAGGCTGTTTGTCCTTGACTTTTTCTTTGGGCACAATGCACAAAAACAGCAGGTGATTTTTGTGCATTGTGCCGATTTTTTCGGATCCAATGTTTTTTTCAAAAATTAGTATTGACATTTTTGACTTTTGTTGTATAATTGATTAAAAAGATGACTTTCTTGGCAAGGAGGACGATGGAATTGAAGCTTTTTATGAATGAGATCCGCAAACAAATGAGCGGCAAAACGATAGTGCTTGTCTTGTTGATCTTACTTCTTTTGAACAGCCTTTTTGCATATATTTACGCAAGAGACAACACCGATCTTGAAAATCTTGAGGCATTTCGCGAGCTGAACAAGGATTTTAATGAAGATCCGGAGGCGATACGCGCACTTTTTGAAAAATACGAAAACGCAAGCGATGAATACAATAACGCTCTTTTGGAATGGGTCAGCAACGGCAAAAAGGGAGACCGTCCGATAGCTGAGCCCATCCCTCATACATATTCAGATGAAAATGATGACCAAACCGTCATGTTTCTATTTTTCCGTGATGTTTTGACCGAGGAACAATACAAGGAAAAGATCAACGCAAATATCGATGAAGCATTTCGCCAACTGCGTGATTTTGATAACAACGGCTACGACAAAAATGCTTACATATACAGATATCAAATCAGATTTATCGAACAATATCGTAATTTGGTCGACAAGATCGATCTAAACGGCGGATATATTTTCGGATGGGATCTGCTTTTCTCTTACAGCGGAACATTCCTATTTGCCGCTCTTGCAATGATCTTTATCGGAAGCAGACTGTTTCCCATAGAGAAAGACACCGGAATGCATTTGATTCTTCGCACAACCAAAAAGGGAAGGTGGTCGATTGCCCTTACAAAGATCTTGACGGTATTCGTTCTTTCTTTTGTCGTGACCATCATCTTCTTTTTATCCTCTTACGCGGTGATCGATGTCTATACGGGCTTTTCGTCATGGAACGATCCGATACAGCAGATCAAAAATTTCTTTATGTCTCCGCATCTGATCAGCATCATGGAATGTCTTATTCTCACCATGCTGCTTACCGCACTCACTTTGTTTGCTCTTTCGATCATGACAGCATGTTTTACGCTGATCATGAAACATTCATTTGCCGGAATTTTAGCATCGGCGGCAATCTGCGGTGTATTTTTCTTCCTGTCTCTTAAGGGTGATCAAAATTTTATCAGATACGCAAATATTTTCACGGTTTCCTCCGGAGAAAAGCTTTTTTCGACATGGCGTGCTCTCCACGTCGGAGACCATCCCGTGTCACAGATCATCCCCATCTCGCTCATGATCGCGCTGTTTTCGGTATTATCCATCGTCGCTTGTCTATTGCTGTGGGTAATCCGCGGAATAGGCGTTTCCAATCCGCGTTCGCGAAGGATCATTGCCGATATCAGAAAGATCAGGGAGAGGTTTTCAAGACCGAGGATAGCGTCTCTTTCGCTTACACGACATGAATTAAAGAAGCTGTTCCCGTCAACGACTATTCTGATCTGCATACTCATAATGATCGCCAAGATCTTTTCGGTCAACATAAGCTTTTCGCCTAACGAATCCTATCAGTCGCTAATAAAACAGCGTTTCATAGACGAATACGAAGAATACACGCTTGATGAGACATACGATCTTGTTTCTGATAAAGTTGCGTATTATGACGAAATAACCTCAACAAAGTATGTAAACGATATGGCAGTCAAACGCATCAATGATGAGATCACATATGAAGAATATCAAAGCTTCCGCGATGAATATGATGAGGCTATCATTCTTTCGGATATGCTTGTCTCTTTTCAGTCTGAGCTTGAATATCTGGTTGAAAAAGAGGCAGAGACGGGCATTGCCACCAAGCCTATAGTCAGCACCGGGTTCTATGTCCTTATGGATAGCGACTTCGACATCGCCTTGACCGTGCTGATAATCGTGATATTCAGCGGCATCTATTCAAAGGAATACGAAAGCGGATTTATATCGCTGATGAAAAGCACCAAACGAGGCAGAAACAATGTCTTTTGGACAAAGACAGCATTAACATGCGGATTGTCGATGATAACATCAGTCGCGCTTTTTGCCGTAGATCTTTTGTTTGCGTTTGGCAGATATGACATGTCGTATGTCAACTCGCCGCTCTTTGCGATCAGAACCTACAGTAATACGAGCTCGGGCGTTACGATCATGCAATATATTATGTTGACTGCCATAATGCGTACCGTTTCGTTTATGATCTTTGCTCTCCTTGTAAACGGTCTTTCCGGTACACTTTGCACCGAATGGATCACCGCGGGAGTGTCACTTATGATGTTTATACCATATCTGCTCTACGGACTCGGAATAAAGCTGTTCCAATACGCCGATATATCGATCTTGCTTTCATTTGACAGATTGTATCTGCTATCGACAGCACTTGGCGGAGTTTGGCTTGTCATCATGCTGTATCTGATCTGGAGCGGAATAACACTTCTGCTTACAATAAGTACAAGACGAAAATTGTGCAAATAAAAGGAGGGATCGCTATGAAACTAACATTTAAAGACATAGATAAATCTTACGGGTCAAACCATGCGCTTGATCATTTTTCTGCCGAGTTTGAGCATGGCATATATGCTCTCATGGGACCTAACGGTTCGGGCAAAACAACGCTTATAAACATCATTACCGATAATCTTAAGGCGGATTCGGGAGAGATTCTTTACAATGGAGAGAATATCCTGAAGCTCGGCAAAGATTTCAGATCCAAGATCGGCTTTATGCCGCAATATCCGGGCATGTATCCCGGATTTATGGTCGAAGAATTTATGCTCTACATGAGTACATTAAAGGGCATGAAAAAAAGCATTGCGACTAGCTCGATAAAAGAAATACTTGAAGCGGTTGAGCTTTGGGATGTGAAGGGAAGAAAGATAACGGCTCTTTCGGGCGGCATGAAGCAGAGACTCGCACTTGCCCAGGCAGTTCTCGGTGATCCCGAAATAATAATACTTGACGAGCCGACCGCGGGGCTTGATCCGAAGCAAAGAATATCGATACGAAACTACATATCATCGATCGCTTTAAGCAAAATGGTGCTGATTGCAACGCATGTTGTGAGCGATGTTGAATTTATCGCGAAAGATATAATTTTCTTGAACAAAGGAAGAATTACTGATTTTGCGCCTGCTGTATCTCTTGCATCAAAGATAAGCGGAAAAGTGTTTGAGATCACATGCACCGCTGATGATCTGGCAAGAGTACGACAGATGTACAGGATAATAAGTTTGGTACAATCTACAGAAGGTCTGCGGATCCGCGTGTTGTCAGAAGATGTACCTGCCTCTGAGTTCAGGGCAATACCTGTCGAACCTTCTCTTGAAGATTATTATCTCTATACTTTTGGCGAAAATATTGAAGGATACTAAACAAATCACCCTTTCCGAAGAAACCTTCTTTGGAAAGGGTGAATTTTTGCCTGATGGGTTATTTTTTTGAAAAGCTGTCTTTAAGCGTGACGATTCGATTAAAAGTGTTCGAATATTTCGTGTCTTTGACAAAATATCCGGTACGAACAAACTGAAATCTTTCGCCGGGCTCTGCATCCGTAAGTGATCTCTCAACCTTGCATCCCGTCAGCTTAATAACCGAATCGGGATTTAGAAAATCATTATATTCCGTACCCTCGGGCATGTCGTTGAGGTTGGGTATTGTAAAGAGCTTGTCGTATAGCGAAACATTGACATCATCGCAGTATTTTGCCGACAGCCAATGGATCGTTCCCTTGACCTTTCGATCGGTCGGATTACCGTTTCTAACCTCGAGATCCGCCGTGCAGTGGATCTCGACGATATTTCCGTCCGCGTCCTTCACTATATCACCGCACTTTATGATATATGCGCCCATGAGTCTGACCTCTCCGCCTGGTTTCAGTCTAAAGAACTTGGGAGGCGGAACTTCGGCAAAGTCGCTTTTGTCTATATATATCTCCTTTGTGAACGGGAGATCACGGAACCCTGCATTTTCGACCGTGGGATTGTTAGGAAGAGGGAAGTGCTCCACAAGATCCTCGGGATAGTTGTCGATAACTATCTTTATCGGGTCGAGAATGCAGACCCTTCTTTGTGCGGTCGCGTTAAGTTCGTCGCGTACGCATGCTTCCAAAAGCTCGATATCGACAAGGCTGTCCGTCTTGGCGATTCCCGCGCGTCTGATAAAATCAAAGATCGCGCTCGGGGTATATCCGCGTCTTCTGAGTGCACAAAGAGTCGGAAGTCTCGGGTCATCCCAACCATCGGCGATGCCCGTCTCAACAAGTTTGCGAAGGTAGCGTTTGCTCATGACGGTGTATGTCACGTTCAGACGCGCAAATTCTCTCTGTTTGGGACGAAGTCTGCCTTTGAAGCAGTTCTCGATAACCCAATCGTAAAGAGGTCTGTGGTTCTCAAATTCAAGTGAACAGAGCGAATATGTGATGCCTTCAAGCGCGTCCTGGATGGGATGTGCAAAATCATACATCGGATATATGCACCACTTGTCACCTTGGCGGTGATGATGCGCGCGAACTATCCTGTAGATGGCAGGGTCGCGCATGTTGATATTCGGCGATGACATATCGATCTTTGCGCGTAGAGTCTTTGAACCATCGGGAAATTCGCCGTTTTTCATGCGAACAAAGAGATCGAGATTTTCTTCGATCGATCTGTTTCTGTAAGGTGACTCAATACCCGGCTCGGTCAGCGTGCCGCGATACTTACTCATTTCCTCTTTGGTAAGATCGCAGACGAATGCTTTTCCTTCTTTGATCAGATCAATGGCAAGCTCGTATGTTTGATCGAAGTAATCAGAGCCGTAATATATGCCGCCCGTGGGTTCGCATCCGAGCCAGCGGAGATCCTCAAGGATGGAATCGACGTACTCGGTATCTTCCTTTGTGGGATTGGTATCATCGTAACGAAGATTGAAAAGTCCGTTGTATTTTTTTGCTGTCGTATAATTGATGTATATTGCCTTTGCGCTTCCTATATGAAGATAGCCGTTAGGTTCGGGCGGAAAACGCGTGTGAACATGATCGTTCACGCCTGCCGCAAGATCGGCGTCGATTATATCATGAATAAAATTGCTTGCAATCTCTTCCATTTTGATACATTCCTTTCTGTATATTAAAGCTTATCAGCTGCGGATCTGAGTCTGGAGATCGAACGGTCATAACCTATGATCTGCATTATCTCCCAAAGATCGGGAGAATTTGTTTTGCCTGTAATCGCGATCCTGATGAAGGTGCTGATATCTCCTACATGACCCTTGTATTGATCGGGAGACGCCTTATACAGCTTCATTTCAGGGGCAAAGCCAAGCTCGGATGCGATCTGCTTTACAAGATCAAACCACATATTGCTGTCAAGAGCGAGTGAGTATCTGTCGGCAAAAAGCTCAAGTGCTTTTTTGATATCCGCTTTGTCAAATCCGTCCGGATATGCGTCAACGATCTCGAACAGATCATCGTAGAAAAGCGACATATAGGGTTTTACATCAGCCCATGTGCAAAGATCCTTGCGCGGTTTTTTACCGCCACGTCCGATCGAAAGAATGCGTTTTGCGTAACTTGGATCGTCCGAGAGAATCTTCGCAAAATCCGTATCATAAGATGACGCCCAATCGAGCGTGTAATCGTACACGGTGTCCGCACTCATTCGCGAAATAACATTCTTTGAAACGTCATTCAGCTTGTCAAAATCAAAGAGTGCACCCGAGGTGGACATTTTCTTGATATTGAAAGGGAAGTCAGTGTATGGAAGAGTCGGATTTGCCGTCCTCCACTCCTCATAATTGGAGTTGAGAAGTGTCAGGACATATTCGATCACGCTTTCCGGAGCGTAACCGGCAACTCGATAATCCGAAAGTGCCGCACCGTGGTCGCGTTTCGAAAGCTTCTTTTTGGAATTGCCTTCCATCTTCATGAGCTGCGCGATGTGCATGTATTTGGGCGGCTTGAACCCGAGATATCTGAAAAGCTGGAGATGTTTCGGAAGACTCGGTAACCACTCCTCGCCGCGTATCACATGAGTCGTGCCCATGAGATGATCATCGACAGCATGTGCAAAATGATATGTCGGTATACCGTCACTTTTGAGGAGGACGAAATCCTCATCATTCTCGGGAAGTTCAAGCTTACCCTTGATCAGATCTGTACAGGCGACCTTTTTCTCGCCGTCGCCGTCCGACATGATCCTTAAAACAAACGGATGTCCCGCCGCAAGCTCGCTCTTGACCGTGCCGATATTGATCTCTCGCGCGCGAAGCATCTCCTCGCGTTCGGAATCTCGATCGGCATGCCAATCCTTTGCCTTGATCTCGGCTTTTTTGTCGGATGCTTGAAGCTGCTCATATTCTTCAACAGATGTAAAGCAAGGATATGCCTTGCCTTGACGAACAAGCTCTTTCGCGAAGGTCTGATAGATCTCGGCACGCTGACTTTGTCTGTACGGTCCGTACACTCCCATGTCGCCGTTCAAAAGCGCACCCTCGTCGAAATATATCTTATAGTAAGCAAGCGAGTTTATCAGATCAGCCTCTGCGCCCTTAACCTCGCGTTTTGCGTCTGTATCTTCGATGCGGAGGAAAAAAACGCCATTCGATTGATGGGCAAGACGCTCATTGACGATCGCGGGAAAAAGCGTGCCGAAATGCATAAAGCCGGTCGGGCTCGGCGCAAGACGAGTGACTTTAGCACCCTCGGGAAGCTCGCGTCTCGGAAAAGCAGTCTCAATGTCTGACGGTAATTTAGTTATATTCGGAAAAAGAAGCTCTGCAAGCTCATTGTAATTCAAAGAATTATTGTCCATTTTTAGTTACTCCTGAATAAAGTTCCTGTATGTCCATATTATAACACATTTTCCGCATTTAGTCAATAGAAATGCTGTAAAAGTCGATCGATTTTGCAATAAATAGCCCACATCTAAATGAGAGCAACGAACAAGGCAATTATACAAAATGATTATTTTGTATAATTGAGAAGTGGCTTTTGGATGCATTTGCTC
The DNA here is from genome assembly GCA_964568425.1 of uncultured Lachnospiraceae bacterium. Lineage (GTDB taxonomy): Bacteria > Bacillota > Clostridia > Oscillospirales > CAG-272 > CAKSQF01. Next base: position 37,818 of record CAZMPO010000008.1, read on the forward strand.
GGATTGTCGTTAAATATTGTATCCTATGACATCTCTTGCCATTTTGAGGACTTTTATTTCATCAAGCGTTGTTTGCTCGAGTTTTTTGTAGTCGGCGTCGGTTTGTGCTTCACAAGCGTAACCTGTAAAGTTGTCGAGTTCGTTTTTCATACAGAACTCAAAGCTTGACTCTGATCTCAGAACACTCGAACCTTCTTTGCAAGTGATTCTTATGTCATTGAAACGCGAAACATCGCCGATCAAGATAGATCTGTCTTCGAGCATAATTTCACTCGGACAAACGCTCGTTCCGACCTTTGATATATTTGCGCCGATCGTGAAATCATCATACACGAATTGGAGAGCGTCGGTTATATCGGCGTCTCCTTTACCGAATGTTGCTTTGCCGCATATCGTGTTTGGCACGCCAAATAGACGCACGAGCAAGCTTATAACATAGATCCCGAGATCCATTAGCGCACCACCACAGCATTTTTTGTCAAATGTGGATGCAATTATGCCCTTGCTGTAGTTGTCAAGCTTTGACGATCTTTTACAAAAATTGATATTTCCGCCGACAATCTTCCCATCCGCCGCAGAAATTATCCGCGAAAGCTCATTTAGCATCGGATGATGCGCGTTCATCATCGCTTCCATATAGACAAGCTGATATTTGTTAGATAATTCACAAAGTTCCGAATATTGCCACGGATGCACACTGATCGGCTTCTCGCACAGAACATGCTTGCCGGCAAGAAGCATTTTCTTTGAGTGTTCGTAATGCAGATAATTTGGCGATGCGATATAAACGGCGTCGATACTCTCATCTTTTGCGAGATCGTCGATGTTATCATATGTCGAGATATCGTCTCTGTCGCCGACAAATTCACGCGCTCTTTCGAGCGAGCGTGAATATTGTGCGGCGTACAACGCTTTGTCAGATGTATCGATGACCGATATCATTTTTTCGGTGAGCCAAAAACTACCGATGATGGCAAATCTAAGAGCACCCTTCCCTGTGTTTGGGATCATTTTTCTGCTCCTTCGTCAGGGAGTTTTTGTATGACCGACTTATACAATCTTACAAAGAAAAAGATTGTAACTGCAAGCGACATTATTTCGGCGATCGGGAAAGAAAACCAAACAGCGGAAACTTTGCCGGTAAGCGAAAGCAGATATGCTACCGGAACGAGGACCACGAGCTGTCTTGCGATCGAAACATACATGGACAGATGTCCCTTGCCGAGTGCTTGGAAAACTGCTCCCAGAACGATGCAAATGCCGGCAAACACAAAGCAAAGGCTGATGGTTCGAAGTGCCGGAACACCGACTGCGAGCAATGTCTGTTCCTTTTCTGCATCGTGTGCGAAAATGTTGAGGAGCTCTTTGGGTACGAGTTGGAAAACGATCAGACCGACAGCCATGATAGCAAGTGCGATAAACGTTGCGTATTTTATCGCTTTGATCATGCGGTCTTTTTTCTTTGCGCCGAAATTGTACGCGACTATCGGGATAAGACCGTTGTTAAGACCGAAAACCGGCATAAACACGAACGATTGAAGCTTATAATAAATACCGAAGACGCTGTTTGCGATCTCACTCGGGTCGATCGATTTTAGCACGATGTTAATAGCGAAATTCATGACAGAACCGATGGCAACCATAATGATCGACGGAATGCCAACAGAGTATATTCCCCAGATAAGCCCCTTATCGGGTCTCATGCTGTCGGGTGTAATTCTTATTTCGCGATTTTTCGCAAAATGCAAAGTAACAGCAAGAGCTGCCGACGCAAATTGCCCGATGACAGTCGCGACAGCCGCACCGGCGATCCCCATCTTGGGAAAAGGTCCGATGCCGAATATAAGGCATGGGTCGAGGATAATGTTAACTATAGCACCAAGACCTTGCGTGAACATGGTATATAAAGTCTTGCCGGTAGACTGCATCAGGCGTTCGAAAGTGACCTCGATAAAAATACCGAGAGAGCCGACACAGCAGATCCTAAGATAGGTCACGCCGAGTTCTTGAATTTTGGCGATATCGGATATCATTCTGAAATATGACGGAACGAGGAAAAGTCCGAAAAGTACCGAAAGCAAACATCCGAAGCAGGCAAGCAGTATGCCGTTGCCCGCAACACGATTTGCTTTTTTATATTCGTGCTCGCCGAGCGATCTTGAAAGCAGTGCATTTATACCTACGCCCGTGCCTGTAGCGATTCCGATCATTAAGTTCTGTGCGGCAAATGCATCCGAAACGGCAGTTAGCGCATCGTTTGAGAGCATCGAAACAAAGTATGTATCGACAACATTGTAAAGAGCTTGCACAAGCATCGATGCCATCATCGGAAGTGACATAGAGACGATGAGCCCGAAAACGGGCTTTGTTCCCATCTTGTTTTCTCTTGATAATTCAGAGGTCATTTTATAATTCCTTTCAAAGCAAAAATACCCTTCTATTATACCACAAATTTAATAAAAATCAATCCCATTTGCGAAAAAAGTGAAAAAAACCGATTTATTTTTTTAGCGTATCTGAACTTTTTGTTAATAAAAATATTTTTTTCAAAAAAGACTTTATTTTTTTTGAAATATGGTGTATAATGATGGGGAATGAAAATCATTTGCGAAGGAGTAATATAAAATGTTAGTTAACGCAAAAGAAATGCTTACAAAAGCCAAGGAAGGACACTACGCCGTAGGACAGTTCAACATCAACAATCTTGAGTGGACAAAGGCTATCCTTCTTACAGCTCAGGAAATGAACAGCCCTGTTATTCTCGGTGTCTCCGAGGGAGCAGGAAAGTACATGACAGGTTTTGAAACGGTTGCCGCTATGGTTCGCGCGATGGACAAGAGTCTCGGAATCACGGTTCCCGTTGCTCTCCACCTTGACCACGGCACATATGAAGGCTGCTACAAGTGCATCAAGGCAGGATTTACCTCGATCATGTTCGACGGATCTCATTATCCGATCGAAGAGAATGTAGCAAAGACTACCGAACTTGTTCATGTCTCCGATGCACTCGGTCTCTCGCTTGAGGCAGAGGTCGGCTCGATCGGCGGCGAGGAAGACGGCGTTGTCGGTATGGGTGAGTGTGCAGATCCCGAAGAATGCAAGATGATCGCCGATCTCGGTGTCACCATGCTTGCCGCAGGTATCGGAAACATTCACGGCAAATATCCTGCAAACTGGGCAGGTCTCTCGTTTGAAACGCTTGCCGCTGTCTCCGAGAAGGTCGGCAAGATGCCACTCGTTCTTCATGGCGGAACAGGCATTCCCGAAGATATGATCAAGAAGGCGATCTCGCTCGGCGTATCCAAGATCAACGTCAACACAGAGTGCCAGCTTACATTTGCTGCTGCAACACGCGAGTATGTCGAGGCAGGCAAAGATCTTACTGGCAAGGGATTCGACCCCAGAAAACTGCTTGCACCCGGTTTTGAGGCTATCAAGCAGACTGTCAGAGAAAAGATCGAGCTTTTCGGCTCTGCAAACAAGGCTTAATTCCATTTCATTTAACTACAAAAATCGCTCTCCTCTCGGGAGAGCGATTTTTGTAGTTTATACAGCATCAACGCTTTCGCTGTCGGGAATATCCAAAGATAAGCTTTCCTCTTTTTCAACACGAAAAGCGTCAAGTTCATGGATATCTATTTGTGCATCATTTATAAACTCGTCAAAATCAACGATCCTAATATTCTCGTTGCTTTGGGCGCGCTCAGAGATCTTTGCTTTTCTCGGACAGATTTTCGGCGTTCCGTCCGCTTTAGTGACCTCATAAGTTACAAAATAGTCGGCTTTGCTTGCGACGGATGTATATATCGCACCAAGCTCCGCGAGCTTTTTGGCGATATAGACCATCTGACGAAAATGCTTTTCCTCATAATTTGCCGATATGCAAACGATTCTGCCGCAAAGGGGCGATCCCGAATCAACGCATATTTCCAAATTATCGTTAAAACGACGAAAATACTTGTAATTCGGCGAATATCGTGACATCCCGTTTCCGGAGCGGCGTCTTGTCTTTTTGGATTTTACCGCCGCAACCCTTGGCTCTTTCGGAGGAGCGTACACCCATCTGAATTCGCCCTCATTGATCTCGCCGACCGATCTCGGATATTCTTCGATCAGCTCGGGAACGCTCTTTCCGGTGATATCACAGAGATTTTTCAAAACCTCCATAGTCATTCGGGCATCGTCGTCACTCTTATGTATGTCCTGATTTTCGTCAATACCGTATTGTTCGCAAATTCCTACAAGGGAGGGCTGGTTCTTGATCTGTTGATAACACATATACATCTGCTGAACATCGTAAAAGCGATAGTTAATATGCGGCAGACCGTATCTTTTACAATCATCTCTTACATATCGCGCGTCATTATTGACCGAAAAACCGAAAACAAGCGAATCCGGGTCGGTCAAAAGTGTATCTATCTCATCATAGAACATCGGAAAAAGCGGCGCATGCTTGAACTCGCTTTTTGTGTAAGCAAGTTTAATATCAGGTCCCAAATTGAACTTTGAATCGGGATTGATTATCATGTCGTGCTGTTCAACGATATTAAAACTCTCATCGGTTATAACATAGCCAAACGAGCAGATCTTCCCTCTCCCTTGGTAGCAATTTGCGCATTCTATGTCAAAAAATACATAGTTCATTTTTTGTTTGTCCCTTCCGTTTGTAAGTGCAAAGGGGCATTACTTATTCGTCGAAAGAACGAAGTCAAATCTGACGGAGAGCTGCTTGAACAGTTCCTGGATTACCGCATTGGTGGCAGGGAGGATATCAGTGTTTCTAATGTAGTTGATGATCTCTTCCTTTTCCTCATCGGGTACTTTATATGCCGCGAGAGCGATGCCAAGGAAGCAGTCGATCTTTCTCTGGAGAGTGAAATACTTGTCGCAGGGTCTGGACATGTAAGCTCTCATAAGACCGCATGTTCCGATGTCGAGCTCGTAGAAGTCGCCGTCGGTCGCATTGGGCAGATAGTTTCCAAAGATATCGCGAAGTTCGGACGAGGTTCTCTGATAGATGTACTCGGCGATCTTCTGATTTGAGTAAGCCTCAACATAGATCTCGCGGAGATTCTCGTTGAGCTCGGTGAGTGCGAGCTGGATCGCGGTCTCGGTTGCGTAGAAATACACGGGAGACTTCGACTCCTTGATCACCTTTTTTGCGATCGCGAACTGATTGTCAAACATAAACTCAGCAAGAGTCTGGAGAACGCCATCCTTTGTGTGGAAGATGTTCTGGAACGTGCCTGCGGAAACATCCGCTTCTTTGATAATGTCAAGCATTCTTGACGCGCCGTATCCCTTTTCAATAAACATTTTGACCGAAGCGGAAAGAATCCTGTTCTTCGCGTCCAGTGAATTGTACCTTCTGGTCATTTTCAATTCCTACCTTTTGATTATTTTAATTAATACCCTACTTCTGTTTGAGTATAGTATTTATTAACAATGGTTATATAGTCGATCCCCTGTTCGGCGAGAACTATTGCTCCCGAGATGCTGAGACCGATACCGTTTCCGCTGCCGTATCCGACGAAAACAAAATCGCCGAATGCCACGCCGTCGCTTCCGTCCGATCTTGAAACGGTAAAATCGGTTGACGGCAGATAATGTATAAACAGTTCACGGATGTCCTCGCGACCGCTCACTGTCAGGCAGTTTCCGAGAACATCAGTAAACAAGATCTCGCTGACATGTTGCGAGTTTCCGTCTGACGGGTATGACAGATCGATCTTGTCGATAGGTGCCTTGAGCGAGCTGTATCCGGCTGATTCTAGCATTGAGAATATACTGTCCGAGCTGAGCGCGATCTCCCATTTTTGCCTATCGTCCCACGGTGTTGAAACAGGTGTCAAATACGGATATCTGCCACTGTCCACCTCACTCGGAAGTGATGCAGTCGACCGACCCGCCGACAGACAATAGAGTGCCTTTATCGGCTTATCATTAGAGCAAATGACCTGCCCTTTTGTCAAGCTCACCGCCTCGTCAAGTGTCGTTGATTCCCCGGCAGAGATGCCGCCGTACATGTGGCAGTGACCATCAGTGCAAACATCAAAGCCGTCCGCCCTGTGCCGTCCGAGCATGTTGTATGCATTGGTCCTCAAAACAGTGGCAACCGCCATTGCCGCATCTTTCGGAATGTTGTCGGTCACCTCATATTGAATGATCGCCCTAACATAATCCTCTATTGAAAATTTGTTGACCACCTTGATCGTTTTCAAATTCGTGCTTTCATACGAAAAGGAGAAATATCCGCTGTAATTACCCTTATCGGGAGATGACAGCTCGCCGCGAAGTGCCACAAGTTCGAACTCGGTATCGTCAACATCAAGCTCGCATACAACGCGATGGGTCGATCCGTCAACGATCGTATAGCCGTCATCGAGAGACGAAACGATTTTTGCTCCGTTAATGATCAGCTTTTCGCGCAGAGCGTCAAGAGCGGTGCGAGCGACGTCCTCACTGTCGAATTGACCGATCCTGATATAATATTTTCGATCGGAAACAGCGGCAAAAGCTAAATTATCGGTTCCGTCAAGAACGCCGGATTTATTTAGTTCATCAACAAATTCGAGTATATTAGACGAGTCAAACCCCGAATGAGTAACGATCGTTTGTCCCGGCTGAGGGTTAATCGGCGCAGGATTGTCATCGCCCTTACTTTCGTCTGTCTTATACGCGTATTCGCTTATCTGAATGTGATAATCGGATGAGATCTGCACGCCCTCGTCCGAGTCAACAAATTTGTTGCCCACAAATGACAGGCGACCGTCAACACAGACGTGAACTGATGACAGGTTCGGAAGCTCGAGAAGCAGTCTTTTTGAAGGAGTTTGCAAGCAAAATCCGTTTGCACAGGCAAGCGTGAAACTTTGTACGGCAAGATCGCCGTAGCAAAGTCCAACGCTTATCTCTTTTCCGTCGACATCAAGCCCCTTGTCAACAGGCATCGGTGTTGTCGATGGCTCTGTCTCGGGCAGACCAAATGAGTAAAAGGATGTCTCGAACACCATTAAAACAATGCCGAGTACCATGATCGCCCCGAGAAAACCGCTGAGAACTCTTATCCAAAAGTTCTTTTTGCGCTCGTAAGAGGTTTCTTTTCGATTTCTTTTTTCTGACACTTGCTCTCCTCCTTTCGTTGCTTTCGCTAAACTTATATAAGTTTATATATGTTATATAAGCTTTATTTGATTGTCGCCGATCTCCATCGCACCGACAGCGACACCGGTCGCGGGGATCTTCAATTTGCGACAGGATTTCCCACCGTTGGGTTTGTAATCTTTGACAACATCGACGATCTTTTGTTTATCTTTGAGCGTGAACAGTGTAACGCCCTGAGACGAACGCGTTGTTTTTGTCGGAATCAGCGATGTTTCAATAAGTATCGCTTTTCCGGTATTTGCAACGATCAGAACATCGAACGGCTTGTCCTCGTAAAACACGGCAACGACCGGCGATGTCGTGCTGTACGCTCCTGTCAACTTTTTTCTGTTTGATTTGGTTTCATAAGCAGAAACGGGAACTCTGACGCCCTTTCCGTTTTCGAACAGAAATACAAAATTTCCGCTGTAATCGCCACGTTTGAATGATTTCATGAAGACGGCGCGCTCGCCTTTGTCAAAGGCAAACTTTGCCGGGATATAATCACCGGCGGCCGATGCTTTGGTTATATCAAACTGATCGGCAAAGGCTCTGTAGCACTGTCCGCGATCGGAGAAAAACAGAAGCATGTCGGTGTTGTCGGCATCCTCGTATACTGTTATTTCGTCATCTTCGCGCAATTTCTGTTCGTCGTTTCCGCGCAACGACTGCGGGGTGATCTTTTTGAAATAACCTTGTTTTGTGAAAAGAAGCTTTATCGGATAGCTGTCAACCGTTTCTTCTTCAACATATTCGGTTATGTCTTCTTCGTACACAAGCTGAGTCATTCTCGGCTTGCCGTATTTCGCTTTGATCTCTTTAAGCTGTTTCGAAATATAAGTCTTAAGGCGCGCCTCGGAGGATATCAGATCCTCTATATCCGCGATCTCCTCGGTAAGACTTTCGATCTCCTCAGTCCTTTTGAGAATGTATTCGCGGTTCAAATTGCGAAGCTTTATCTCCGCGATAAACTCAGCTTGGATCTCGTCAATGTCAAAGCCCTTCATAAGGTTGGGTATGACATCTTTTTCGTTGGGAGTTTGTCTTACGATCTTTATTGCTTTGTCAATATCCAGAAGGATCTTACCAAGTCCTTGAAGCAGGTGGAGACGCTCTTTTTTCTTTTGAAGATCAAATGAAAGCTCGCGTTTGACGCACCCGATCCTAAAGGTTATCCATTCCTTGATTATCTCGATTATACCGAGTTGCTTCGGAACATTGCCGATGAGAACGGTAAAGTTACAAGAAAAATTATCTTGAAGAGGAGTCAATTTAAAGAGTTTGTTCATAAGCTGATCAGGATCGACACCCTTGCGCAGATCGAGAGTAAGCTTGAATCCATTTCTGTCGATCTCGTCTCTGAAATCCGATACTTCTTTTAGCTGATTGTTCTTAACAAGCTCGGTGAGCTTTTTCATTATAAGATCGAGCGATGTGGAATAAGGTATCTGAATGATATCTATGCAGTTTTGATCTTTGTCGTAAACATATCTGCTTCTGACGGCAAATGATCCCGTCCCAGTCCTGTATATATCCGAAAGCTGGGCTCTGTTATAGATAAGTTGACCACCTCCCGGAAAATCGGGGGCTTTGATAATGTCAAGTATCTGATCAACATCGGTGTGAGGATTGCGAAGTATCTGTATCGTACCGTCACAGATCTCTCCGAGGTTGAACGAACAGATCTTCGACATAAGTCCGACAGCAATACCCATATTAGCTGAGACAAGTATGTTAGGAAAAGACGTCGGCAGAAGAACCGGCTCTGTTGTCGTGTTATCATAGTTCGGCACAAAATCGACGGCGTCCTTGTCGATCCCGCGAAATATCTCGGCGCAAAAAGGATCGAGCTTGACCTCCGTATAACGCGATGCGGCAGGCGGATCGGCAGAATACTGTTTACCGAACGAACCCTTTGAATCGACGAACGGATGCAGAAGTGACTCGTTATCCTTGGTGAGGCGGACGAGCGTCTCGTATATCGACGCATCGCCGTGAGGATTCAAATGCATAGTCTGACCGACGACATTTGCCGATTTTGTTCTCGCACCGCTCATGAGCCCCATTTTGAGCATCGTATACAGAATTTTTCTGTGAGAAGGCTTGAAGCCGTCGATCTCGGGTATGGCTCTCGATATGATCACCGACATGGCATATGGCATGTAGTTGTTTACTACCGTATCGGTTATCGGCTGTTCAACGACGGGAGCGGTCTGCTCTATGTCTTGGATATCATTTTGTTTCTTTTTCCTCGCCATAAAAAACTCCTATCGGATGTTAAAATCAAAAATTAAAGCTGAATCACGCGATATCCCGCCGCTTTAAGCATTCGGTTAAAAATCGCAAGTCCCATTCCCTCTTTCGGGGGAAGCTTTGCAAAAATCGTTTTTACCGACGGCATTGTGTCAAATTCACGCAAAATTTCAAAAATTCGCCTTCCCTGCATTTCGAGGTCAAGCTCTCCGCCGACGATCTTTGCGTTTTTGAGATCTTTTATTTTTTCATATTCATTAAAACAGATATACGCGACACTGTCATCATCGGCAAATGACAGCATATATTTTTCGACCGTCTCGTCATCACCCGATAAAAGAACGACTTCCGCACGAGGTGCATAGTGACGATATTTCATGCCCGGGGCGAGCGGTTTTTCACCATCCGAGAGCTTCTCGGTGACCGCTTTGTCGACAGATACGTCAAACCCCTTGTTTTCGAGCATTTCGAGAGTGATCTTCCCGGGACGAAGAAGTTTTAAATGATCGGCGTCGACGATCGACACGATGGTTGACTCGAGTCCGATCTCAGACTCTCCTCCGCCGATTATCATGTCTATACGACCGTCCATATCCTCGACAACATGCTCAAAAGAAGTACAGGACGGGCGACCGCTGATATTTGCCGACGGAGCGGCTATCGGGCAACCGGATAATTCGATCAAACGGTGGGCGATCGGATGAGACGGAACCCTCACCGCAACAGTGTCAAGACCGCCCGTCACACCGTATGGTATCGTGTCCTTTTTGGGCATGATCACAGTCAAAGGTCCGGGCATAAAAGCACTCGCGAGCCGATAGAACGCATCACTCGTAAAGCAGTATTTTTCGGCATCGCTTGCCTTTGCAAGATGAATGATCAAAGGATTATCAGATGGTCTGCCTTTTGCGGCATAGACCTTTTTCGCCGCATCCTCCATAAGCGCACTTGCGCCGAGTCCATATACCGTTTCGGTCGGAAAAGCGACCAAACCGCCGTTTTTTATTATGTCAGCGGCTTTTTTTAAGCCAAATTCGTCTGTTTTTTCAAAAATCTCGGTTTTCATTGTTTTTTAATTTTTCGGCACTGTCGGCAGTGATCAGTGCATCTATCATACCGCCGATATCACCATTCATGAAGCCGTCAAGCGAATAAAGCGTCAGACCGATTCTGTGATCGGTCACGCGACTTTGCGGAAAGTTATATGTGCGTATCTTTTCCGATCTGTCGCCTGAGCCGACCTGCGATCTGCGCGTATCGGCTATCGAGCTTTCCTGCTCCTCTTTTTTTATCATATAGAGCTTGGCGCGGAGCATGTTTAATGCTTTTTCTTTATTCTGAAGCTGACTTCTTTCCTGTTGGCATTCAATCACTATACCGCTCGGTTTATGCGTAAGTCTTACAGCCGACTCGGTCTTATTTATATGCTGCCCGCCTGCGCCGCTCGATTTGCACGACTCGAATATGATATCCTCGGGATTTATCGAGACATCGACCTCCTCTGCCTCAGGAAGAACGGCGACAGTTACGGTTGATGTTTGTATCCTTCCCTGCGACTCGGTCACCGGTACGCGCTGAACGCGGTGCACACCGCTTTCGAATTTGAACCTCGAATACGCGCCGTCCCCCTTTACGGTAAATGCGATCTGTCTGTAACCGCCAAGTCCCGTCTCGTTTGTCGAAAAGACCTCGCAGGAAAATCCGTTTGCAGTCGAATACATCGAATACATTCGAAACAGATCGGACGCGAAAAGTGCCGCCTCCTCGCCGCCTGCTCCTGCCCTTATCTCGACAATAACATTCCTGTCATCGTTTGGGTCTCGCGGGATCAATAGGAACTTCAACCTTTCTTCAAGAGCCGCTTTGTTCTCGCGCGCTCGTTTCAGATCTTCCTTTATCATTTGGCGAAGCTCCTGATCGTTTTCTTCGTCAAGAAGCATTTCGTCGGCAGATATCTCATCACTGCAAGAGATGTATTCGCGGTAGGCGGAGATCAAAGGCTCAAGACCCTTTTGCTCGCGAAGGAGCGATGTGTAAAGCTTGTGGTCGGTGATTATTTCGGGCTGTACAAGTCTTTGGCACAGCTGATCATATTTGATCAGCGTCTCGTTTAATTTACTGAACATATGCGCCTGATCATTTAACGAAGTCGAACTCAAAGTCGTATATGCTGACACTATCTCCGTCAGAAACACCGGCAGCCTCAAGCTTTTCTATAACCGATGCCTGACGCAGAACACGCTGAAAATAATTCATCGATTCTCTGTCATCAAAGTTGATCGAACCCATCAGATTATACAGCCACTCGCCCTCAACGATGTAAGTTCCGCTTGAATCGCGTGTTATCGTGATCTCGTGACCGTCACCTGAATCCGTCATCGGCGTAGGTTCGACATATGTTGACTCGTAGACGGTGATTGGCGGGAGATCAGCGAGTTTTTTGTATGCAAGGTTGACAAGCTCTTTTATATTGTTTCCGGTTGCGGCAGATACATATATCAGATCGCATCCGGAGTCCGAGACATATTTTTCGAAATCGGCAAGATTTGTTCTGTCCTCAACCAGATCATGCTTGTTTGCAACGATCACCTGCGGTCTTGATGAAAGGTCAATGCTGTAATTCTCAAGCTCTCTGTTTATCGTCTTGATATCCTCGATCGGATCGCGCCCTTCACTTCCCGATACATCGACAACGTGGAGAAGCAGTCGACATCTGTCTACATGACGGAGAAAGCGATATCCGAGCCCTGCGCCATCTGATGCACCCTCTATCAGCCCGGGAATGTCAGCGGCAATAAAAGCTTTGTCCGAGCCGACCTCTACAACGCCTATGTTTGGCTCGAGAGTTGTAAAATGATAGTTTGCAATCTTGGGTCTTGCACCCGAGATCATTGACAGGATAGTCGATTTTCCAACATTCGGAAATCCGACAAGCCCGACATCGGCGATCAGCTTGAGCTCAAGCATGACCTCTTTTTCTTCGCCTCTGATGCCCGACTTTGCAAAACGGGGTATTTGTCTGGTCGGAGTGGCAAAATGTCTGTTTCCCCATCCGCCCTTGCCGCCTCTGCAAATAACAAAATCGTCACAATCGGACATGTCTTTTATCACGGCACCCGACTGCGTATCCTTGATCACCGTTCCGGGAGGAACGGGGAGGATGATGTCAGCTCCGTTCTTTCCGTGGAATTTGTCATTTTTTCCGTCGCCACCGTTCTCGGCGGCGAATTTTCGGCGATATTTGTAATATGTCAGCGTGTTTGCGCCGGGATCGATGCGGAAGATTATATTTCCGCCCTTGCCGCCGTCACCGCCGTCCGGTCCGCCGTGAGACACATATTTTTCGCGGTGGAAGGATACGCAGCCGTTTCCTCCGTTACCTGCTTTTAAGTTTATAACAACATTGTCAAATAGCATATTTATTTCACCAATTCAAGAAACTCAGCCTGATCGATAATGCGAACACCGAGTCCCTGAGCCTTTGTAAGCTTACTGCCCGCATCCGACCCGGCTATCACATAGGAGGTCTTTTTCGAGACCGAGGATGACACCTTGCCTCCGTGAGCTTTGATCATCTCCTCGGCTTCATTTCTCGTCATAGACGGCAGAGTCCCGGTCAGGACGAATGTCAACCCTTCAAATCTGTTATCAGAGAGCTTATCCGCTTTGTGAGCGGTAACAACTCCCGCCGACTTCAACCTGTCAACGATCTGTCTTGTTGACGGATGCGAGAAGAATTCAACTATATTTTGCGCCGTAACAGCACCGATATCGTCAAGTCTTGACAGACTCTCAACTGTTGTGTCAAAATAATCTTCAATATCGCAAAACTCGCCTGCCAGTGTTTCGGCTGCTTTTTCACCGACCTGACGTATGCCAAGCGCATACAAAAGCCTTGCGAGTCCGCGCGTCTTTGACGCCTCTATTGCCGCTATCAAGTTATCCGCGCTCTTTTTGCCCATTCTGTCAAGCTCCGCAATGTCGGACGCGTTTAGATAATAGAGATCGACAACATTATGCACAAGACCTTTCTCGCGCATACTTTTAAGAAGTGCCGGACCGAGACCGTCGATATCCATAGCATCCTTTGAGGCAAAATGAATAAGATTGCGAAGGAGCTGTGCGGGACAGTCGGCATTTGTGCATCTGACCGCCGATTCATCGTCCCTGATCGTCGGTGCTCCGCACGACGGGCAAAAGCTCGGCATTACATATTCTTTTTCACCGCCGTTTCTCCGACTTTTATCGGATGAAACGATCTCGGGAATAATGTCACCCGCTTTTTGAACGATAACAGTGTCACCGATGCGGATGTCTCTGTCGTGGATGAAATCGATATTATGAAGCGTCGCGCGACTGACGGTCGACCCTGCAAGTCTTACGGGTTCAAGCTCGGCTGTTGGCGTAAGCACACCTGTTCTTCCAACCTGAATCGTAATATCGACAAGCTTTGTCCTCTTTTGCTCCGGAGGAAATTTATAGGCAACAGCCCACTTCGGCGTCGATGTTCCCTCGCCTATCTCCAATCTTTTTGGCAAAGAATTGACTTTAATGACCACACCGTCAATGTCATAAGAAAGGCTGTCGCGCATTCTGCCGATCTCCTCGATGCACTCGATTATCTCGTCGGCATCGGACGCTTTTTTGTAATAAGGAATAACATGAAAACCAAGACTCTTCAAAAAATCAAGACTTTCTATGTGTGTGTCAAAGATCTTGTCGGAAAGCTGCATGTTAAAAATGAAAATGTCAAGCTTTCTTGCCGCCGCGATCTTGGAATCGAGCTGTCTCAGCGACCCTGCCGCGGCGTTTCGCGGATTTGCAAAAAGTGACTGTTCGGCCGCCTCGCGTTCAGCGTTGAGCGAGGCAAAGACCGATCGAGGCATGAATACCTCGCCGCGCACCTCAAGTGTTCCCTCGTAATCAATTTTCAAAGGGAGTGCCGAGATGGTTCTCAGATTCTCGGTCACATTTTCGCCGACATAACCATCTCCGCGTGTCGCACCGTATACAAGCTCGCCGTTTTCGTAATGGACCGCGCACGAGAGACCGTCGATCTTGCATTCGACCGAATAATCGATCTGTCCGTATGCTTCGCTTAAAGACCTGCAAAAAGCACGAAGCTCATCATAAGAAAAAACATCGGTCAAGCTTTTAAGCGGCAGGGTGTGCTCGATCTTTTCGAATTTGTCGAGCGCCTTTCCGCCGACTCGAACCGTCGGTGAGTTCGGGTCGTAATATTCGGGGTTGTCCGCCTCAAGTGCCTTAAGTTCGTAAAAGAGCTTGTCATACTCAAAATCGGATATCTCGGGGGCGTCGTCAACATAGTATTTCTTCGAATAGTGAGCAATCATCTTCCTGAGATAATCAATTCTTTTCTTCGTATCACTCATATCCTAGTCTCCTGTGTTTCGCGAACCTATTATGCAACCCACTTTAAATTATATCACACTTTGAATGCAAATTCAAGGGTATTACCGAAAGTTTTCACTATGTTAATACTTTTAGGCAAAATTTAACAAATGTATCCTTAACAAAAGGCAGACACCTTTCGAAACAGCTGTCGATTAGGGTTATTCTGTCGAAAGATGTCTGCTTTTGTCATTGTTTCTTAGAGATCAACAGTTGCCGAGATCGCGTGAGGGCGGCGAAAACTCGTTTACGGGAAAACTCATTTTCGCAAAAAGCTTGCACGGATCGTCTTCTTCAGCCGCTTGGCAAACTTTATCGGGCACCGAATATTCGGATGCCGAGATGATGAACTGCGACGGACGCTCGATCCTGACGACCGAGAAGAAACCGAGCGAAACATAGAGACCGCGATTACCCATCGACGGGTCGCAGAGGTTGCCGTTTATATAATTCAGAACGGCGGTCGGTACCTCATCAACACCGCAACAAGAGCATCTGCATCCGCCGCAGCCCTTTTCGATCACCTTGACCGACAGGGCGATCGGATCGACGACCTCGACAACGACAGATGGTTTGTTGCTCGAAACTGTCTCTCCGCCGCTTCCCCATGTGCAAAATTCGTTTTGCATACGCGAGCTTCTGAATATGTTTACATTTCCTTCGCTTCCGTAAAGGACGACCTTCTTTTCGGTAACGGCTATGCCGTCAATTTCCTGCGACCTTCCGGGCGCGACACATGCCTCGAGAGTGATCTTTGTGAAAAATCTGATCGATATCTGATAAAATCCTTTATTGAATTTGACAGGATCGACTACGATGTCCGACCAAACGACCTTTGTTGACACAACACGGATCGAGCCGCATTTTTCGAGCACTTCTTGACCGCACTCGGTCAGCATCACCTTAACATCCTCGAAGCAGTCTTTATCTTTACAGCTGTCGAGAATCCGGTTCGTATCTATAATGACACTTTCCTTGCGAGCAAAATTGCCCATGTCCCGAGAGCTTAACTTGTTCTCCGACATTGGATATATCCTCCGTTTTGAAATAAGACTTACAATGTGCTGAAGTCTTACTGCATTTTATGTAAAACGGATGTTATTTGCCACAGAAAACACCCGCGCAACAAGGCGCGGGTGTCAAAATCGATCATATTATTGAAGATCAATCAAAAATCAAGCAATGGTCGTGTTGCATGCGTTGACAGTCTCGTCAAGAAGATTGCCGACCTCTGTCGAAATGGTAAATGTAAAGTTGATGTTGTTGTTAAGACCGAGCGCATTGATCTTCTTAATGAAGGCATCAAGCTCTGCCATATCTCTTCCGCCGATTCTGAGAGTCGAGTCGACGAATATGTCGGTTATGTCGTAGTTGGAGGCAATAAGTCCGCAAATGAACGCGTAGAAAGTCTCATACGAGTTGACATCGTACTCGTCAATATCGATAAGACGAACCTTGCTCGAAACGAGAAATTGCGAAACAGAAACCTTCTCGACACAAATGACGCTTCCCTTTGAAACTTCAACAGCGGCATTTACTCTGTCGATAAGCATGGATGTTTTGTTGTGGCCTTTCGGTCCTACGATAATATTTGTCATAGAAACATCTCCTTCGGGTTAGACCCTTTTAGTGTTAGTTACATTATACATTGTTTTTTTCAGTATTTCAAGAGGTTTTTATCAATTCTCACAAATTGTTTACATTTTAGCGAGAAGAGTTTCGCGAAGATCCTCATAACCGGGCTTGCCGAGGAGTGCGAACATGTTTTTCTTGTATTCCTCAACACCGGGCTGGTTGAAGGGATTGACCTCGAGCATATATCCCGAGATACCGCACGCAAGCTCGAAGAAATACACAAGATATCCGAACTCATACGCGCCGCGCTTTTCAAGCTCAAGGACGATGTTTGGTGTGCCGCCGTCGGTGTGCGCGATGGCAGTTCCGGTAAACGCGGTACGGCTTACATAGTGCATATCCTTGCCTGCGATGAAGTTCAGACCGTCAGAATTTGTTTCGTCAAAGGGAATGACCATCTCGTTTGACGAATTGACAAGGTCGATCACCGTTTCGAACATGATGCGGCTTCCCTGCTGTATAAACTGACCCATCGAGTGAAGATCGGTAGTAAACGATACGGACGCCGGGAAAATACCCTTATTGTCCTTTCCTTCCGACTCGCCGTAGAGCTGTTTCCACCACTCTGCCGTCATGCCGAGAGAGGACTCGTAGGATGCGAGGATCTCGACCGATTTGCCTTTGCGGTAAAGGATGTTACGGAGAGCGGCATACTTATAGCAATCGTTCTCGGAGAGATCGACAGATGTATATGCAGACCTTGCGTCAGCCGCACCTTTCATCATGTCGTCGATATCGATACCCGCAACTGCGATAGGCAAAAGTCCGACAGGAGTGAGGACAGAATATCTGCCGCCGACATCATCGGGAACGACAAAGGTCTCATAGCCGCGTGCATCAGAGAGCTCCTTGAGCTTTCCGCGGCACTTGTCGGTCGTTACGAAAATTCTGTTCTTTGCCTCATCCGCGCCATATTTTTTCTCAAGGTACTCGCGGAATATTCTGAAGGCGATCGCTGGCTCGGTCGTTGTTCCCGATTTCGAGATAACGTTTATGCAAACATCGCGTCCCTCGCAGATCGAGAGAAGCTCTGCCATGTTGGATGCGGAAATATCGTTACCCGAGAAATAGATGTCGGGTGTGTCTTTTTTCAGATCATTGTATTTCGCACTCTTGCAAAATTCGATTGCGGCACGCGCACCGAGATAAGATCCGCCGATGCCGATAACGATGAAAACATCGCACATCTTCTTGATCCTTTCGGCGGCTGCCTTTATGCGCTCTGCCTCTTCCTTGTCGTAGTTTACGGGAAGGTCGACCCATCCGAGAAAATCATTGCCTTCGCCACTGCCGGATCTGAGTGTCTCATGGGCGCGACGAACATCGGGAGCAATGCTTTCAAGCTCCTCGGGTGTGATAAAGTTTGACAGATACTTGTCATTTAGTTTGATTGTCATTTTTTGTAAATCCTCCGCTTTTTATAAGCTCGTCTTTATTGTACACCATTTTTCGAATTATTTCAAGTCCTTTTGCTAAATTAACAGATATTTTTTCAGTAATTTTACAAATACGTCGGTAAAAGTTATTTCCGCAATGTCTTCAAGAGCAAAGATATCCCTCGTTTCGATGATATTTCCTGCCATTTTGTATTCGATCGTCCCGACGATATCGCCGCGCTTGATCGGTGCGCTGACATGATCGGGCAGTGTAGCAAAAATTTCGATATTCTTGTCGCTCCCCTTTTCAACGATCGTTTTAAGCGGTGTGTAGCCTATCTTAACTCTGTCACACCGACCGCGTTTTACGGCGAGATCACCGTCCGACTCCGTTTTGTCCTCGTAATACGCATATGACGCAAAGCCAAAGTCAAGAAGACTCTTTGCAATCGAGTTTCTTATGTCGCGTGTCTTTGCGCCCATGACGACCGCGATAAGCTGGAGTCCGTCCCGTTTGGCACTTGCGCTCATGCAGTATCCCGCCTTCGACGTTGACCCGGTTTTCAGACCGTTACAGCCTTTGTAAAATCGAACGAGACGATTAGTGTTTGTCAATGTAAATTTACCATCACGGAGCGTATCCTGCCAAACGGTCGTGTATTTTAATATAGTTTCGTGTTTTATCAGTTCGGCAGACATGATAGCTATGTCGCGTGCCGATGTGAGGTGAACATTCGTTGTATCATCAAGACCGTTTGTGTTCTCAAAATTAGTGTTGTTCATCCCAAGCTCTCTTGCTCGCTCATTCATTTTGGCAACAAATTCAGCCTCGCTTCCGCAAACATGTTCGGCAAGAGCAAGAGCGGCATCGTTTGCGGATGCTATTATGACCGCTTTTATCATTTCCTCGACCGTCATGCACTCGCCGACCTCGAGATAAATTTGTGATCCGCCCATTGACGCCGCATTTTGGCTAACCGTGACATCATCGGACAGTGATATTTTTCCCGAGTCGATCGCCTCCATAACGAGAAGAAGGGTCATGACCTTTGTGACCGATGCGGGCGGCAGAGGCTCATCCGCGTTCATTTCATACAGCACCGCACCCGTTGCCGCCTCGACAAGTATCATGCTTTTGGTATCACCGAACGATCTCTCGGGCAGGTCGTTTTTTGTCGGGAGAAACCCTGAAAATCCGACAGTAACACATAATATAACAGAAAGAAATTTTGCAAACATAAACACACCTCACCGTTGTCTGACATTAACACAAATTATTCAAAGAGCACGATTTTTATGCATTTTGACAATGATTGAAGACAATTTCGAAAAAACTATTGAAAAGCACTTGAAAATATGGTATAATCGCATTGAAAAGAAAAAATGGGAGGTAAGAAAAATGCCATTTTCAAAATATCTCGACAGCAAACGTGACATTTGCCGCGATCTCGTCGAATATCTCGGAAAAGAATACGAATACGTAAGCATTCTCGGCACCGATGTCAGGACGCAGGCATGGCGCTCGGATCGCAATATTTCGATGATAAGAGAGGGCGACGGCGAGTGCGGATTCGTTGTTAAACTGCAAAAGGACGGCATGTTTTTCGAGTATTCGCTTGACGACATTTCGGGAAACGCTCAGGCGGTCGCGCAGAAGATATCGGACGCTCTTAAGGTAGACGCATCACTCAAGGAAAGAACGATAGGTGCGGAAGGTATAAAGGATGAGCCGCTCAAAAAGGATTTTGTAAGAGAATCCGACTTTGACGGCTACACTGACAGTGAAATACTCGATCTTTGCAAAAAAATCCGCGATGAACTTCTCCAAAAGGACGAGCATTTTGTAAACGCGATAGTTTCCGTACAGCCGTACACGGTATCGAAGCTGTTCATATCCAAAAACAGAGAACTGTCCCAGCATTACGGTTGGGCAAACGGCGGAATATACGGCGTTTATTTTGATGGTAAGATGGTCATGGTAAGAGACGGAGCAAACTCAAATCTCCTTTCGGAGGTTCTGCCGAAGCTTAGCGGACTGACCGATCAGCTTGCCGACAGAGCAAAGAAGCTTGTTGGTGCAAAACCGATCGAGCCGGGAGTTTATGATGTAATAACCGACAGCTCGATCACCGGACTAATCGCTCACGAGGCATTCGGACACGGAGTCGAGATGGATCAGTTCGTAAAAGATCGCGCACTTGCAAAGAAATACATGGGCAAATATGTCGCGTCCCCGATCACGAATATGCGAGACGGAGCTGCCGCAACTTTAAGTGCCGCATCATATTTCTTTGACGATGACGGTGTCTTGGCACACGACACGCAGATAATTAGGAACGGCGTTCTCGTTGCCGGGCTTTCCGATCTTGTATCGGCAACAGAACTTTCGACCGAGCCTACCGGAAACGGAAGACGTCAATCCTTTAAGAGAAAAGCTTATTCGCGAATGACCAACACATTTTTCGAACCCGGCAGTGACAAGCTGTCCGATATGATCGGATCGGTTAAGCACGGATATATGCTTTTCCAGACCAACAACGGAATGGAAGATCCCAAAAACTGGCAGATACAATGCACCGCCGAGTACGGAATAGAGATAGTTGACGGCAAGCTCACCGACAATTATGTCTCGCCTGTCGTCATGAGCGGATTTGTTCCCGATCTGCTTGGGTCTATCTCGATGGTCTCGGACAACTTTGAGGTTATAGGCGCGGGAATGTGCGGCAAGGGCTACAAAGAATGGGTGCGTGTTTCGGACGGCGGCCCGAATTTGAAAGTGAAGGTGAAGCTCGGATGAAAAGAATATATGATCTCCTCGCGTCAAACAGCGAGATAAGCAGATATCGCATAACGAAAACAGATCGCGATTCATACGAGATGTTTTTCGTTCACAAAAAGCTTGAAACAGTCAGATCAAGTGAGACGACCGACATTAATGTGACAGTCTATGTTGATCACGACGGATCGACCGGCGACAGTAGCTTCGGGATCTATCGTTCGATGACCGATGACGATATCGTCTCAAAAGCTGCCGACGCCGTGGCAAGAGCAAAACTTGTATCGAACAAGCCCTATGGCTTTCCGGATGCAGGCACCATCGATGCAAAGCTCAACACCAACCTTGACGCTCTGACATACAGTGAACTTGGCGCAAAGATAGCGGATGCCGTCTTTGCGGCAGATAAAATCGACGGCGGCTCGATCAATGCGGCGGAAATATTCGTTTATCGCGATGTTACGAGAGTTGTAAACAGCGAAGGAATGGACAAGACACAAACGAAATATCACGCGATGATCGAGGTCATTCCGACATTTACGGACGATGACGAGTCTGTCGAGCTTTATTTTGCCCATGAATTTGCAAACTTTGACCCCGACCGTATAACAAGCGAGGTCGCAAAGAAGATGGAAGAGGTCAAAAACAGGAAGGTTGCGATAAAACCCGAAGTTCCTCTCTGCTCTGATGTTCTCCTCCATGAGAATGAGGTATGGGAGCTCATGGCACAATTTGCGAGCGATCTTAACTATTACAATGTTTACGCAAGATCCAATCTGCACAAAAAGGGCGATCTTATCGCAGAAAATGATGGCGGTGATCTTATTACCATCGACATGGTGGGAAGCATAAACGGCGCTGTCGGTTCATCTTATTTTGATGCGGAAGGAACGACGCTGATTCCGACAAGGATCATTGAAAACGGCAAAGTTGTCGGCTACTATGGCTCGCACCGTTTCGCAGAGTATCTCGGGGAGACTGACACGGGTGACCTCGGATGCATGGTACTTGAGAACGGAACGCTTAACGATAACGATCTTGCGTGTGCCGATTATATTGAGTGCATTTCCCTTTCGGGACTTCAGCTTGATCTTTATAACGATTACATCGGCGGAGAGATTCGGCTCGCTTATCTCCACAGCGGTGAAAGTGTAACACCGATCACGGGAATAACGATGAGCGGAAGACTCTCGGAAGTACTGAAGACCGCAAAGCTTTCGAGCAAAACGATCACGGCAAACAGATACATCGGACCTGACAAAATGCTCATAAAAGGCATGAACATCATGTAATGACACATAAAAAGAAATATCCCGAGACGCATACAAAATGTGTCTCGGGATGTTATTTTTGGGCTAATTAATTTACATCAATACATTCCGCCGCTCTGCATTGCTGCGGCGCGGGATGCTGCCTCTTCGGCTTTCTTGTCTTCCTTGATATCGGAGACAAGAGCCTCGGTCGTAAGAACGGTTGCGGCAATAGATGCAGCGTTCTGGAGAGCCGATCTCGTTACCTTTGTAGGATCGACAATACCTGCGTCGATCATGTCAACAAATTTTTCGCCGTACGCGTCAAATCCGTATCCCTTCTTCTTGGAGCGAGCGATCTTGTCAACTACAACGCTGCCCTCGTATCCTGCATTCTCGGCGATCTGACGAACGGGAGCCTCAAGGCACTTTTTGACGAGCATGATACCCGTCTTTTCGTCGCCGTCGGCATTCTTGAGAAGTGCGTCAACATTCTCGATAACATTAAGATATGCCGTTCCGCCGCCTGCAACGATTCCCTCCTCAACTGCGGCCTTCGTCGCGTTGAGTGCGTCCTCGATGCGGAGCTTCATTTCCTTCATCTCAACCTCGGTCGCGGCACCGACCTTGATGACAGCTACGCCACCCGCAAGCTTTGCAAGTCTTTCCTGAAGCTTTTCGCGGTCGAACTCGGAGGTAGTTGTTGCGATTGCCGAACGGATCTGACCGATACGCGCCGAGATCTCGTCCTTGCTTCCTGCACCGCCGACGATGATCGTGCGCTCTTTGTTGACCTTGATCTGCTTTGCCGATCCGAGCATGTCAACGGTCGCGTCCTTAAGTTCGAGTCCGAGCTCGGAAGTGATGACCTGACCGCCCGTGAGGATAGCGATATCCTGAAGCATTTCTTTTCTGCGGTCACCGAATCCGGGAGCTTTCACGCAGCAAACATTGATCGTTCCGCGGAGCTTGTTAAGGATCATTGTTGTGAGAGCCTCGCCCTCAACATCCTCAGCAATTACGAGCAGCTTTCTGCCCGACTGAACGATCTGCTCGAGTATGGGAAGAAGATCCTGAATGGAGCTGATCTTCTTGTCGGTGATGAGAACAAGTGCGTCGTCAAGGACTGCCTCCATCTTCTCGGAATCGGTTGCCATGTAAGGCGAGAGATAGCCGCGATCAAACTGCATACCCTCAACTACCTCACAAAGTGTTTCGGCAGTCTTGGATTCCTCAACGGTAATAACGCCGTCGGACGTAACCTTTTCCATTGCGTCGGCGATAAGAGTGCCGATCTCCTCGGAACCGCTCGAAACAGCACCGACTCTTGCGATGTCGCTCGAACCGTTGACCGGCTGAGAGTTGCTCTTAAGACCCGCTACAGCGGCATCGACAGCCTTCTGTATGCCCTTGCGAAGGATCATGGGGTTTGCACCTGCCGCGACATTCTTCATTCCTTCGTTTATAAGAACCTGTGCGAGCAGAGTTGCGGTGGTCGTTCCGTCGCCTGCGGCATCGTTTGTTTTGGTCGCAACCTCTTTCACGAGCTGTGCACCCATGTTTTCCTTGGGGTCGTCAAGCTCGATCTCTTTCGCGATCGTAACGCCGTCGTTTGTGATGAGCGGGGCGCCGTATTTCTTGTCAAGAACGACATTGCGACCCTTGGGTCCCATGGTGATCTTTACCGTGTCCGCGAGCTTGTTTACGCCCGCCATAAGTGAGTTTCTGGCATCAATGCCAAGTGTGATTTCTTTTGCCATAACGGTTTATCCTCCTGTAAATTCAAATAGGATCAGTCAAGAACAGCGAGAACCTCGCTCGCAGATACTATCGTGTATTCTTCGTTGTCGAGTTTGATCTTCGTGCCGGCGTAGTTGCTGATGACGACCTTGTCGCCGACTTTGATATCGGTGATCGGGATGACAACCCCTTCGTTATCCTTCGCACCCGGACCAATGGCGAGAACCTCGGCAAACTGCGGCTTCTCTTTTGATGCGGACGTTAAAATAAGTCCGCCCTTTGTTGTTTCTTCTGCCTCAACCGTTTTTAAAACCAAACGATCGGAAAGCGGTTTGATGTTCATATTATAATCTCCTTTTTCAGATTTTGCTTTATTTGTTTTTGGCACTCGATGAGGTCGAGTGCTAACTCACGATTACTATTGTAGTCATTTTCCAAAAAAATGCAATAGCTTTTTGCGATAATTAACATTTATTTAACACTTTCTCAAAACAATTGCTAATACCGACCAAACGCGGTGATCTTTTCCTCTCCACCGACATAAACTTACACGAGAGAGGCGGTGTTTTTTGAAAATGTATCGGATGTTCTCGTTTGTTACCGAGGAGATACTTGCTCAAGCGGCAGTTATATCTCTGCTGGTGTTCGGTGTTTATGCAGGAATAAAGCTGAGATTCTTTAACATAACCAAAACACATGCGATATGCAGATCTTTGGTTCAAAAAGGGTCGGGGGGCAAAAGGCTCGACTCTATTCGCGCGTTGACTTTAGCACTCGCCGGAACTCTCGGCGTCGGAAACATAACGGGCGTTGCGTCCGCGATAGTTTCGGGCGGTCCGGGTGCTGTTTTTTGGATGTGGGTCGCCGCCATATTGTCGATGCTGATAAAATACTGCGAAATAGTACTTGCCGTCAAAAATCGAGTGATCATAAACGGAGAGAGTTGCGGCGGCGCGATGTACTACATGAAAAGGGTGATCGCGCTTCCCTTTTCAGTATTGTGTATCTTTGCCTCATTCGCGATAGGCAATTTCCTTCAGGTAAACGCGATAGTTGAATCGGCGCACGCACTCTCCGACATTGATCCTGCTGTTGTCGGGGTGATCATCTCGGCGATCGTGTGGCTTGCCATAAGTCGCGGTTCACGCGGTATATCGTCATTTACGCTCTTTCTCGTTCCGATAATGAGCCTTATATATGTTGCACTGTCATTGACGATCATCTTAAAAAAATTCGCCTCGATAGCATCGGTATTTTCCCTGATCGTCAGATCAGCTTTTTCCCCGTCCTCCGTGGTGGGAGGTATCGGCGGATACGGGATCATGCGGTCTATGAAATACGGTATAAACCGAGGTATCGTCTCAAACGAGGCAGGATGCGGAACAGCTCCCATGGCTTATGCATCGGCCAATGACAAAACCCCTGTCGAGCAGGGGTTTTGGGGCATATTTGAGGTTTTCGCCGACACGATCATCATGTGTACATTGACAGCTTTTGTGATTATGTTATCCTACGAGGAAACAATGGGTTTTGCCGGCATGGAGCTTGTCATTGCCTCTTTCGGAATGTCGACTGCTCCGCTCATATGCTCATGTGTGATCTTGTTCGGAATCGCGACAATCATCGGATGGTCGTATTATGGAATTAACGCGACAAAATATCTGCTCGGCGAAAGGGGTGTGCGTATATACACGATAATTTTCAGCTTGTCTTGTATTCTCGGATCAATACTGTCAGCTGACGCAATATGGACACTGTCCGATTTTTGCATCGGTGGGATGACGCTGTTAAATCTCTGTTCAATGCTGAAATACACAAACGATATCGCCGACGATACCGACCGTTATTTTGACACGACTGTCAGATCGCGCGGAGCAAGGAAATAATGGGAAGATCCGAACGAACGAGAGTGTTTGTAAAGCTCTTTCTTGAAACATCCTCGCAAATAAACGCGGTAAGCTCGTCCGATGAATAGAGAACGGTCGCACTCGGGAAGATCTCTTTGACAAAAGCTTCGGATGCTTGCACTGCCGCATACATTTTGAGCGGAACAAGTGCCTCATCGCAAATGGTATCCTCGTCGGATGCTTGCCATGTCTCCTGCTTTGGCTGCTTTGTCGGCAGGTGCTTTGCTATGTCGATGATATCGGCAAGAACTGCGCTTGCGGTCGGCAGTGCACCTGCGCCGGGACCGTAAAACATCACATCACCTACAGCTCGACCTTTGACAAGGATACTGTTGAAGACGCCGTCGACCATCGATATGGGATTATCGGACAAAACGAGTGCCGGAGAGACACGAATATCTATTCGACCATCCTGGAATTTTCTCGTAGATGCAACCAGTTTCACAGCACCGCCGAAAAGCTTTGCTGTTTTGACATCCTCGGGGGTGATCTTTTTTATTCCGACCGTCGAGACCATTGAGGGCGATACAAGCGTCCCGAACGCAAGCGCGGCAAGAATACAGATCTTTCTCGCTGAGTCATCACCGTTGATATCGGCACTCGGATCGCGCTCAGCATAACCAAGCGCCTGTGCCTCAGCAAGCGCGGACGCCATTGTCTTGCCTTTTTTATCCATTTCGGTAAGAATATAGTTGGTCGTTCCGTTCAAAATACCGTTGATCTCGAGTATCTCATCACCGGCAAGAGCGGTCTTTATCGATCTTATGATCGGGATACCGCCTCCTACGCTTGCCTCGTAGAGATAGCGGACACCGTGATCTCTTGCCGCATCGCAAAGAAGGTTGCCGAAATTCGCAACGACCTCTTTGTTTGATGTTACCACATTCTTCCCTGCCAAAAGGCAAGCAAGCGAATACTCGAAAGCGGGTTTTGATCCGCCCATTGTCTCACAAACGATCGAGACCTCGGGGTCGTTCAATATAATATTAAAGTCATGGACAACACGATCACCCAGCGGATGATCGGGAAAATCTCGCAGATCAAGAATGTACTTGATGTTTATGGAGTCCTGAAGTTCTTTGCAAATGAGATTATACCCGCCATCAATAACGCTGTATACTCCCTGACCGATGTTTCCAAATCCCAAAATAGCAAGCTGTATCAAAATAGCACCTCAAAGTTATAAACGTTAGATAGGATTATACCAAATATATGAAGGTTTGTCAATATCTTTAACCCAATTTTTTTGCCCGAAAATCGATTTTTTAAGAAAAATTTTGTAAAAGTCGATTTTCAAGACGACAAAACATCATTTATTTTTTTAATTTAAGCCCCGACGAAAACGCCGTTCCGACATCTCTGCCGATCTCGCGATAAACATTCGAGACCCCGTCAAATGAGATCGGACGGAACTTGTCGTGATCGATGTTGCCTCTCTCGTCAAGGACGCTCTCGTCAGCTGAGAAATTCTCAATAGTTCCGATACAGATCCCGTCTTCGTTGAATTTTTTTAAATTGCATTCTATGAGAACCGGAAGCTCGTCAATTGTCGGTGCGTTGACAAACTCGCTTTTGTGCGAATGAAAACCGGCTTTTTCAAATTTGTTCGGTTCATCTTTTGCCGATACGATGCCGACATAATCGCAAGCGTCAACAGTTTCAACGGTGGCAAAGCCGACGGTAAACGCACCGTTTCTCTTTATGTTGTCGGTCGTCTTGTGATCATGTGAGAGACAAAGCATCACCTCTCCCGTATCGTAGATACCTCCCCACGCCGCATTCATGGCATTCGGCGTGCCGTCTTCATTGTAGGTAGCAACGATCAGCACGGGCATCGGGCAGATCGCCGTTTTTTTACCAAAATTTTTACGCATACATGATCTCCTTCTCTCCGCACAAGGCGGAAATGTTTTTTATATTATAGCACAACTTGAGCAGAAATTCAATAGAAAAAACCAAAAATGGTAAGCAATGCCTGAAAAGAATTTTGAACAATATGTATATTTTAAAAAAATCCTATTGAAAAAAAACAAAAATATGCTATAATAATCAAATGAGAACGGATAAACGGAGGCAGGTGAAAATCCCGTGAAATATCTTTCATTTATAAAAAAGCATGTGATAGTGCCAACCTTTTGCGCGTCATCGATAATAATGCTGTTGATACTCGCTTTTATGGAGCTTTCGGGTCTGACATCAAAGCCTGCCCTGACACTTTCAAATGCGCTCCTTTGCACCCTGCTTGCCCTTCTGTTTTCACTTTGCAATTTGATCTTAAAGATCGATAAGCTGACAGTCGTTACAAGAGTTCTTATACACTTTGTCGCCACCATCCTGTCGCTTGTTGCGGTAGCTCTTTGCACAGACTACAAATTCAACGAATCATCACTCGTCCTTATAGTCGTGTATTCGGTTCTCTATTTGATAGTTGTACCGATTTATTTCGTTGTCAGATCGTCTCTTGATCGAAAAAGATCCGAAAAAGCGGTCTACAAAAGCATTTTTTCGGAGAGAGATTGATCACATCTTTGGCGGGTACGCCTCAAGTCTGTTTATCTTAAATCCCTTTTCGGAAAAATTCTTTTCGTATTCGGTCATTATGTTTGTCCTTGCAAAATCACTGTTGTGCAGATCGTATGTCAAGTTCTCGATCCGCCATCCGCTTGCGAAAAGCTCCTCGATAGAAAAATCAAACAGTGCACGATTGTCTGTCTTAAAACAGAGTTTGCCGCCCTCTGCAAGCAGCGAGGCATATATCTCAAGAAACGCGCGATATGTGAGTCGTCTTTTGTAATGTCTCGATTTGTGCCACGGATCGGAAAAATTCAGATAAATAACATCGACCGAGTGAGGAGATATAAACTCACAAAGATTGGATGCATTGGCATTGATAAAGCGTAGATTCGGGATGCCCTCGGCTTTTGCTCTCTCGAGTGCTGTTATGATCGCATCCGTCGATAGCTCAACGGCAATAAAGCGAGCACTCGGATCAGCCTTAGCACTCTCACACGCAAAAAGCCCCTTTCCGCACCCTATCTCAAGGCTTAGCGGATGACACAGGTCAAATACATTTTCATCGGGCGACTTGATCAGATAATCAGCGCACGCGTCGATCCTTGCCTGCCCGTTTTTCTTTTTTCTCATTCTCATATTGCATTTTTCTCCGTTTTCTGCTATAATAGGTAAAGATACCGACACCTTATGAAGTGTGTCACCTATTATATCACCGATAGAGAAAAAATGCAATCGTTTTAGTGTAAATTTTACTTCTTTTTTTGGAGGAAGGTCTCATGACAAAACAGGAATTTATTTCGCTCATTCACGATAAGCTGGTTGCCGCCGGCATGGAGACGACAACTGCTGATGAAAAGTGCGAAAAGATCTCTCAAAATTTCAACAAACTCGCAAAAGATGATGCGGCTAAGTATTATACCGAGGCAAATGCCGAAATGGTTGCCGCAAAGATCGTCGGCGACTCACATGCAAAAGGCGATAAGTCAGACGCAAAGGACAAGCCGACAATAGTGATACCCAAGCAAAAAGGCGAAACACATCCCAAAAGCGGCAGTGACACGAAAAAAACCACGCAAAACAGTGATATTTTGATCGTCAAGGAACGCGAAAAGACCCGTCCTCAGTCAGGCATAAAAGGAAGGCACAAGGGACGCGATGATGACGGAAGACATCCGAGACTTCTTCTCTGGCTCCTTGCACTGCTCTGCGCTCCATCGATACTGCTCGTGATCGCGCTTATAATCGGCTCGACCCTTGCAATCGCGATAGCCATGGCAGGGATGATAATCGCTCTCGTGACAGTGATAGCGGCTGTTGTTTGCGGCGGATCGGTTCTTTCGATCGCCGCACTGATCTACGGAATAACGCAGATCATATCCGAACCGCGATATGTCGGACTGCACGAGATCGGACTCGCAATGGTCTTTGCGGGCGCGACGATCGCGGTCAGCATAGTTCTTTATAACATCGCCGTAAGACTCATTCCGTTTTTGTATAAGCTGATCGGCAAGGGACTTGTTCTCTGCCGTAAAAAGATCAAAGTTTGGGCTGTCGCCGCTTGGAAAGGATGTGAAAATCTGTGAAGATCACCTCGGTTATTTTCCTTATCGTATCCCTCGTGCTCGTTTTCGGCGGATTTTTCATCTGTAAATACGCAAGAGGGCTTGCCCCGAACGATGCCGCAATTGACGGCGAATCGATAAAAGACGGCGTCATTGAAAATGAGATCGAATTTTCGGATGAAAATATAACAAGAGTATCACTCGACCTTGTTGACTGTACGGTCACGATCCACGGCGGAGCAAAGACATCGTACGCAAAGCTTACAAATTTCGAACCGAACAAGTATATCGGCTCCGTCTCAAAAAAGAGTCTCACAATATCAAATAACATCTCGATAACCGATTATGTCAATCTTAACGGCTCGGGTGCGAGCTTTGCCGGAGTCTGGAGAACGCTTCGTTCGGCATTGCTTGCCGATGATGACGGCGATAGATCGCTTGATATCTACATCTCGGATGCGGAAGAAATAAAACAGCTGTCGATGACGCTTACCAATGTTACTCTCAGACTTGTAAATGTCAGTCAAGCCTGCGATGTTTCGGTCAACGCAACAAAATCGACAGTCGAGTTTAACGGAATGAAGCCCGCCTCGCTCAAATTCGAGGGAAGCGCAAGTAACATTTCCCTGCTTTCCGTCGAAACGCCCAAATCTTCTTTTGAAATGAAATCGGGCAAAATAAGCACCAGAAAGCTCGTTTCCGAAAAAACAACATTCGAACTTGGCGAAGTCAATGTTAACTTGATCGAGTCAGATTTCGAGTCACTTGAGGTGACACTTGAAAAGGGGTCTGTTGATATATCGACCTCAAATTCCGCAAATAATTTCAAACGCTCGATCGTGACAGGCGAGGGTGAGATAAAGATCGGTAAGCTCGGCGATAAAGACTCTGATCTTGAATCGGTCGGAATGTCTGATACGAATAAGGGCGATACCCTTCCCGGCTTGCTTAATATATCCGTAAAGAAGGGCGATATCGCGCTCAGATACGGCGACGGCATCATCGTTCCGGAGACAACGCCCGAAACAACACCGTCAACAAACGGTTAACCTAAACCAACGCACCATACCTCCCAAGCTTCGGCTTGGGAGGTATTTCCTTCCATCTTTCGTCAAAAATCGACATTGGTTGCGGGTAGTTTGGTATAGATAGTTCAAGTATTTGTCGAAAAAATATATAA
>CAZMPO010000009.1:0-68307 GCA_964568425.1 uncultured Lachnospiraceae bacterium
GGCTTGTCCTATCATTTTAGACTGTGTGTTGTTCTTACGCAGTCGTACCATCTGCCGCGAGATCCTCGTTGAGGTCGGCGAATACATCGCCCGTCACTTGAAGCGTCGATGCGGTGAAGGGAACACCGGATGCAAACTGCGGATATACCCCTGCCGTATGATCGACAAAGTATGTGTCGAATCCGCTCGAGACGATCTGGTCCTCGGTCATATTTCTCGTCAGCTGATGAATAATTGCCGAAACAATCTCAAGATGAGAAAGTTCTTCCGTGCCGATGTCGGTGAGCATCCCCGCGACTCTTCTGTTTGGCATTGCGTATCGCTGCTGCAGATAGCGCATTGCCGCGCCAGCCTCGCCATCCGGACCGCCGATCTGGCTTATGATGATCTTTGCGTAAGCCGGGTTCGGATTTTTGATCTTTACGGGGTATTCAAGATTTTTTTGATATAACCACATTTTTCAGTTCGCCTCGCTTTCCCACGGCCAAGGAGTCTCTGTCCATCCGCTTGCCCCGGCAGTGATGGTCAGCGGTCCGTATTCACGCTCATACATCATACATGCCTTGGCAAGTGCGTCCGATTTTTCCTCAAGATACCCTGCGGCATCTGTCGAGTCGTACACGTCAAGGTACATCCTTGCCTCAATAAGGGCAAATTCAAGCTCTTGTATTTGACGCATGAGAGCTGTTTTGCACATGCCTCTTTGCCCACAGGCTCTTTCGCGGTCGTTCAACATCTCGCCCTGCCTCCTCTTTTGCCCGCAGTGAACGGTTTGTCGAGCTCGACAAACAGCGTTCCGTTTGCAAGCGCGTCATCCGGGTTGTAAAGATCCTGCCATTTTTGATAGGGCAGATAAACCATGGCAAGTGAAGGGTACTCGCAGGTGCTGTCCGCATTGCTGACCTTTTTTTCCAATGGCATCTGCGCGCAGGAAGAGGTGTATACGCGTCCTCCTCTGCAGCCGTAGGCTCTTTGATAGTCCATGTCGGTAAATGATCCTTTCTTTTTGCGTTGTGGCGTCACATTCGTTTTTGTGTTTATGTGCGCCTACCTTTATGTTATGCACCGATCCGAAAGAGGTTACTTTTTATCGATATCAACGATGTCCTGCCGACTTTTTCATTTTGAATACTTGACACGGGCAAAAAAATATGGTATACTATAGTGTATTTTCACCGTAAGAGCTTTCGAGATGACCGAGAAATATATCACATCAGGGTATCGCCGATACCTAAACGGTGGCGTTACATCCGAAGCGACCTGTGATTTTTCGGGTGGCTTGCGAATAGGCATATACAAGAGTCAAAACAAGAGGTAAACACAATGGCAATGGATTTCTTAAGAAAACTTCCGATCCCTATGGAAATGAAGGAAAAATATCCGCTTACAAAGCAGGCGGTCGAGGCAAAGAAAAAAAGGGACGACGAAGTCCGCGCGATATTTGAGGGAAAATCAAACAAAATGCTCCTCGTCATCGGTCCTTGCTCCGCCGACTGCGAGGCAAGCGTTATGGAATATGTCTACAGGCTGAAAAAAATGCAGGACGAGGTCAAGGACAAGCTCATCCTGATTCCGCGTATCTACACCAATAAGCCGAGAACCACCGGTGACGGATATAAGGGCATGATGCATCAACCCGACCCGACAGGAAAGCCCGATATCTATAACGGCATAATCGCGATAAGAGAACTTCACGCGAGGGTTCTTGACGAAACGGGACTGTCATCTGCCGATGAGATGCTTTATCCGGCAAATCACAGATATCTTTCAGACCTGCTGTCTTACAACGCGGTCGGTGCAAGATCGACCGAGAACCAAGAGCACAGACTGCTTGCCTCGGGACTTGATGTCCCTGTCGGAATGAAAAATCCCACGGGCGGCGATCTTACGGTCATGATCAATTCGATAACCGCAGCTCAGCATCCGCATTCGTTCATATATCGCGGCTGGGAAGTGAATACTACCGGTAATCCCTATGCCCATGCTATTTTGCGCGGTTACGTTGACGCTTACGGCAAATCGATGCCGAACTATCATTACGAGGATCTTGTAAGGCTTTACGATCTCTATTCCTCAAAGGATCTGGCAAACATGGGCGTTGTCGTTGATACCAACCACGCAAACTCGGGCAAAAATCCGCTTGAACAGCCGAGGATCGTAAAAGAGGTCCTTCATTCCTGCCGCCATAATGACAGCATCAAGAAGATGGTCAAGGGATTTATGATAGAGAGCTATCTTGAGGACGGTGCTCAAAAGATCGGCGAGGGCGTGTTCGGCAAATCGATAACAGACCCTTGTCTCGGTTGGGAAAAGACCGAAAAACTGATACTCGACGTTGCCGATCTCATCTGACGGCAGAAAGGTTTTGTTTATATAATGCAAAAGATAAAATTCGTGACCGATTCCGCAAGCGATATTTCGCTCACGGAGGAGGCGCACCATCCGAGTCTTCTCGTGATGAATTATAAAGTGACGCTCGGTGATCTCGGCTTTACGAGCAGGATCGATATGTCGGATGAGGAGTTTTATAAAGCCCTTTCCGAAACGGACGAGATGCCGACAACGGCACAGCTGACATCTTTTGA
The DNA here is from genome assembly GCA_964568425.1 of uncultured Lachnospiraceae bacterium. Taxonomy (GTDB): domain Bacteria; phylum Bacillota; class Clostridia; order Oscillospirales; family CAG-272; genus CAKSQF01. The sequence goes on from CAZMPO010000009.1 coordinate 2,586, forward strand.
GTTTTATGACATTTTCGAAGATATTTATAACGATGGGTACACGCATATCATACTGACCCTGATAAATAAAGACGCAAGTGCGACGTTTTCCAATGCCGAAAGAGCGATCGATGAGTTTTTTGCCGATCATCCCGACGCAAAGGACGGCTTTGTTATTACTCTCCTCGACAGCAGGACCTATTCGGGCGGATACGGACACACCGTTCTGTCTGCCGTAAAAATGGCTGAAAACGGAGCCCCATATGACGATATTGTCTCCTTTATGCGCGACGATATCGAGCACCGCGTGATTTATTTTGCTCCGTTTTCCCTGAAATACGCGAAAAAGTCGGGCAGGATCCCCGGGGCTGTCGCGGTAGTCGGCGAGGCACTCGGAATAAAGCCGATCATGCGGATATATGACCATAAGATTGAAAATTCCGAAATGGTCAGGGGAGAAAAAAAGCTGCCGCAAAAGATCGCGGAAAAATCATTTGCCGAAATGGAAGCGGGCAGTGAGTACTGCGTCGTCTACGGCAGTGAGACGATAGACGGCGAGCACATGGCGGACGCTATGAGAGCCCTCTGCGGTTACGGTCCGATCGGCTTTTACAGGATCAATCCCATCGTCTGCTCGCACAGCGGACCGCGCGTTATAGGTGTCATTTTCAGATCTAAATAAGGCAATTTACGAATAAAATACCGATTTATTCGGTAATATTTGTTAAAATGTTTTATTTCACTTGACATTTCCATAAATTTATGATAAAATATCTGCTTGGATAGAGAAAAAATATTTTGAGAGGACCCCATAATCATGAGTCTGACAGAAAACAAGATCAAAAACAGAACATTGCTCGACGGAGCGACATATGTGTCGCTTGTTGCGTCCGGAGCAAATGCAATCAATAATAAAAAGGCACAGATCAACGAGCTTAACGTTTTCCCCGTTCCCGACGGAGACACCGGCTCGAACATGAGCATGACCGTAAGCCCGATACGCGGAGACATGTCCGCGGCGATCGGAACCCTTTCCGAGTCTGCAGATAAGGTCGCAAGCCTTTGCCTTCGCTCCGCAAGAGGAAATTCGGGCGTTATTCTTTCCCTTTTCTTCAGAGGTATCGCAAAGGGACTCAAGGGCAAGGAAACCGCCAATGGTGAGGAGTTACTTGCGGCACTTTCAAGAGGCGTTGAGGAGGCATATAAAGCCGTTCAGCGTCCGACAGAGGGCACGATCCTTACCGTAATGCGTTGCTCGGTAGAGGAGACGACCTCGCTTTTCCCCAATTCGGATAAAACGCTCGGTGGGCTTTTCGAATGCCTGTATGACGCGGCATGCGATACCCTCAAGAGAACACCCGAGATGCTCCCCGTGCTCAAGCAGGCAAATGTCGTTGATGCGGGCGGTGCGGGATTTGTTGCTATTCTTGACGGTATGCGTTTAGCTCTTGCCGGACATCCGGTCGAGAGCGTCGCAGATCAGGGAGAGACCTCGGCAAAAGCTGATTTTGCCAGTTTTGAAACAGCAAATATCGAAAATCCCTACTGTACCGAGTGTATTATAACCAAGTCTCGCGAGTATGTGGGTGAGGGCAAGGTCGGAGCGTTCAGAAATTTTGTTCTTTCCGTCGGCGACAGTGCCGTTTTCGTTGATGACAGCGAGATCGTTAAGGTGCATGTTCACACAAAAGACCCGGGCAAGGTCCTTTCCGAGGCTCTTAAGTACGGCTCGCTCTATACCGTAAAGGTCGAGAACATGCAAAATCAGCATACCGAGCTTGTTTCCGCTGAGGAAAAAGAGAAAGGTTCGGTTGCCGCACCCGAGAAGAAATACGGCTTTGTTGCCGTAACTCCAGGCGAGGGAATAAAGAGCGTGTTCTCCGATCTCGGAGTTGACAGCTTTGTGTTCGGCGGTCAGACGATGAATCCCTCGACAGAGCAGCTTCTTTCGGCTGTCAACTCGACGCCTGCCGAGAATGTGTATCTGCTCCCAAATAACAGCAATATTTGCCTTGTTGCCACGCAGTGCGCAAACCTGTGCAAAGACAAGAATGTTATCGTCATCCCTACCGTCAGCGTTCCGCAAGGCGTTGCCGCAATGCTTTCGTTTGACGGAGATCTTTCCACCGACGAGAACACGATGGCAATGGAGGAGGCTGCATCGGCAGTCACCACTCTCGAGATGACCTTTGCCGCACGCGACAGCGAGTTTGACGGCAACTCGATCAAAGAGGGTCAGATACTCGGTCTTGTCAATCACAAGGTCAAATATGTCAGCGATGACAAGGTCGGCTGTCTTGAAAAACTCGCCGAACATATGTCGGATGCGTCATTTATTACGCTTTTCTATGGCGAGGATGTTACCGAGGACGAGGCAAATGCCGCTGTGGCATATCTTGAAGAAAAGCTCGGCGACGATGTCGAGATATCCGCAATAAACGGTGGACAGCCGCTTTATTATTATACCATTTCGGTTGAATAATTTTTAATTAAAATCCGCAGAGATGTTGAAACTCTGCGGATTTTGTGCTATAATGAACCAAGTAACCGAAAGGAGCATTCGTTTTTATGAAAAAAATAGAAATTCAAGCCCATCGCGGCGTGTCGAACACCTGCCCCGAGAATACGCTGCCCGCGTTTGAGCGTGCGATAGCCGAATCGTTTGCCTATATCGAGACCGATTGCAAATTCACAAAGGACGGTGTTTGCGTGCTTCTCCATGACAATACCGTAAACAGGACTTGTCGCAGATCCGACGGCACACCTCTCGATGAGCAGATCAAAATATCTTCGCTCACCTATGAAGAGCTCCAAAAGCTTGACGCCGGTATATACATGGGCACCGAATTTGCCGGCACTCGCGTCCCGACTCTTGAGGAGGGTCTTGCACTCGTAAAAGGGAAGAATATACGCATAAAGCTTGATAATGTTTTCGAGTCCTTCGACGAGCGGCAGTTTGAGATGTTCTGCAACATCATCGAGCGCGCGGATATGGGCACCCAACTTGCTTTTGCTTGCAAAACATTGCCATATCTTGCTTATCTTGCTGAGCGTTTCCCGGATGCCGAGATGAACTATGACGGCATTGTCACCGATGAGGCACTTGAGAAAGCATACAAGTATGCATCGGGAAGACTGATCATATGGATCCCTTTCGACAACGGAAGGGCGTTTTGGTTCGGCGGTGAAAAGGCGAATAAGAGCCTTTGCGCAAAAGCAAAGAAGTACGGACGCCTTGGCGTTTGGGCAACGGCAACTCACGATGAGGTCCTGCACGCAGTGGACGAATTTGACGCCGATGCGGTCGAATCTGATGGCAGCATCAAACCCGAACATTTTGTTTGATCATGATCATATAAAAAACAGAGCATCTCGTTTTTCGCGAAATGCTCTGATTTTTTACATCTTTTTCCATGTTTTTGGGCTGAAAAGTATCATAACGGGAAGAACTTCAAGTCTGCCGAGAAGCATGGTGAGAGTCAATACGATCTTTGAAAAGGCACTGTATCCGGCAAACGAGCCGTAAGGACCGATCGCTTCAAATCCCGGGCCTATATTTGAAATGCAGGACAGAGCTGCCGAAAAATTGCTGAAAAATCCGTGCTTTGTAACATATTCGCCCGCATCCGAGCTTATCGTGACAAACTGACCGTTAATAGGATCAAAAGACAGCAAGAATATAGCCGAAACAAAAATGAAGAAATATAGCGAAATAAAGGCAAAAACATCATTTATGGTCTTCTCTTCAAGGCTTTTGCCCTCGACCTTTGCTTTGGGGACATATCTTGGGTTTATCAGTTTTCTTATGTTTATGTGGATGCCCTTGATCGCTATGACGATCCTCGATACCTTTATACCTCCTGCAGTCGATCCCGCCATTCCGCCGATGAACAAAACCACGACAAGTACAGTGATCGCAAGCATTGGCCACATCGCAAAATCTGTCGTTGAAAAGCCGGCTGTTGTCATAAGAGACGCTACTTGGAAAAGCGAATGTCTAAATGCCTCCTCGACAGTGTAGCTTTGGGGGAAGGATTCGAGCTTCAATACAAGACTTGCAAAGCAAAGTGCGACAGCCGATGCAATGATCGACAGATAAACTCTCAGTTCTCTGTTTTTCAAAACTTCTTTGACCTTTCCTATCAAAAGCAGATAGTAAAGGGTGAAATTACAGCCGAACAAGATTAGGAATATCGCCATTACATACTGTGAAAAGGGATTGAAGAGCTCGATACTGCCCGGAATAAAGCCAAAACCACCCGTGCCCGCACATCCGAAGGTTGCAAGTAAGCTAAAAAAGAATTGATCATTTTCGTAACCGGGGATCGGTTTGTCGAGCATTAAGATTATCACCTCGAGGATGGTCATTCCGAGGTAGATGAGATAAAGTATTCGTGCCGATGCGCGCATCTTTGTGACGATCTTGCCGACCTGTGGTCCCGCACTCTCTGCTCTTAAAAGATGCATCGATGACCCGTCGTCACTTTCGGGAATAAAGATAAGGACAAAAACGAGTATTCCCATACCGCCGATCCAGTGAGAAAAGCTTCTCCAGAACAGCATCGAGCGCGAGATCGATGTTATGTCGTTTATGATACTTGCACCTGTCGTTGTAAAACCGGACATGATCTCAAAGCAAGCGTCAACATAGTTCGGAATGTCGCCGCTGATGACCAATGGGAGAGCACCGAACAATGTCATGATTATCCAAACCGCGGCAGTTAGCGCAAAACCTTCTTTTTGATAGAGCGCGTCTCTTTTTGGTTTGAGCAGTTGCATGCAGGAACCCATGATGATAAGCGCCGCTATCGGTATTATTATGGCGATCTTGTGCCTTGCGTCTTCTTTGTAAATGAATGATACAAGTAGAGGGGCAAGCATCATAATACCTTCGAGTATCATGATCTTCCCGAGGATCACGCCAAGTTTTTTGTAATTCATTTTTATTCAATGCCATCGCCTTGGCGAAAGCTTCCTTTCTGTGGGATCCGGGGCTGTTTTGCAAAGGCAAAATCTCTGTGAGGTGCAGAGAAAGCCACAAAATCGGTCTGCTTTAAGCTAAAATATCGGTCAGATCGTCAAAATTTTTGTGTGTCGTGACGACAATCACGTTGTCTCCCAGTCTTATCGAATCGTTGCCGTCGGGGATTATGACCTTGTTCTCCCTTATAATGCAGGCAATAAGGCAGTTGTCCTTTAATTTCAGCTCACGAAGCGGTCTGTCGCAGATCTTCTCCTGCCTTTTTGCGAGAAACTCAAGTGCCTCGACCTGACCGTCAACGAGCCTGTAAAGGGTCAAGAGATTACTGCCCTTCGAATTTTCGATCGCGCGTATGTAGCTGATTATGCGATTTGCAACAATGTCCTTTGGAGAAACATTGTTTTTAACGCCGATCTCGAAAAGCATGTCGTTCAGATCGTCGCTTTTGATCTTTGTGATCGTTTTCTTGACCTTCATCTTGTTGGCAAACATCGAAACGATCATGTTTTCCTCATCGCTGTCTGTCAGCGCAACGAAAGCATCCATTGCTTCTATACCTTCTTCGATCAGCAGGGAATGGCGTGTTCCGTTTCCTTTGATCACCGTAACACGCGGCAGACTGTCGGCAAGCTCCTCGGCAAGCGCCTCATCCTTTTCGATGAGCTTGATGTTGTATTTCTTTTTGGACAGCTCGTCCGCGAGATAGTAGCCGATCCTGTTTCCGCCGACTATCATAATGTTGCGAAGCCGTGATTTTACTATGTGTATGTCCGAAAGAAAATCTCGAAGTGCTCTTGCGTCGGATGTAAAGTGTATCCTGTCGCCTTCTTCGATCACAAAATTACCCGACGGAATGACGATCTTGTCGCCGCGTTGCACGGCACAAATAAGTACCTTTGTGCCGATATTTTTGCCGATCGAGTAGAGCGTTTCGCCGATGAGAGTGCACTCTTTTTCGGCAACGATCTCGACAAGAAGCACACGTCCGCTTGCAAAGCGTTCGACCTTGGCGATCTCGGGAAGGCTTATCAGGTTGTATATTTCGGTTGCGGTGTCCATTTCGGGATTTACGATCATGGATATGCCGAGCTGATCCTTCATTATGCCGATCTGCCTGCGGTACTCGGGATTTCGGACTCTCGCGACCGTGTTTTTAACGCCGAGCTTTTTTGCAACAAGGCAGGCAAATACATTAAGCTCGTCACTCTTGGTAAGTACGATCGTCATGTCGGCGTCAGCCATGCCCGCCTCTTTTTGTATGTCAAGGCACGCTCCGTTTCCGACAACACCCTGAACATCGTATCTTTCTATAAGCTCCTCGACGGTGCTCTTGTTTTCGTCGATTATGGTTATCGTGTGATCATCGTCTGCCAAACTGTGAAGTATGGTCTTTCCGATATTTCCGAGTCCTATTATTACTATATTCATCGCGTGAATCTCCTGTGTGATTACTGCCCGTCCGGCGTTGCAATGACCTTGACCGTTATCTCGCGAGTCTGCAGGTTATCAACTCGCGTTACTCTTATGGCAAGATTTTCGTATTCAAACGAGTATCCCGCCTTTGGTATGTCTTCGCATTTCTCGATCACCCAACCGTTGACCGTAGATGATTCGCTGTCCTCGTCCGAGGTGACATCAAAAAATTCAAAAAATTCTTCTATCGGGAGAGATGTTTTGACCGTGTAGCTGTCATCTGTGTTCTTTGTTATCAGCTCTATCGCCTCGTCCTGCTCGTCCCAGATCTCGCCGACCAGCTCTTCGAGAATGTCTTCCATGGTCACGATTCCCGATGTCACGCCGTATTCGTCTATTACGACCGCTATGTGCGAATGAGCTCTTTGCATTTCTTTGAATAGAGCATCCAGATGCTTTGTTTCGGGGACATACAGCGGTTTTTTGACAGCATCCTTAAGCTTGAAGCCGAATTTTTCGCGTCCGATCAGATAATCGCGCGCGTAAAGTATGCCGACAATGTTGTCGGGCGTTCCCGAGTATATCGGAATACGCGAGTATCCCTCATCGCTGATGACCCGTACTATTTCATCGTCGGTCGCGTCCTCGCTTACGCAGATGATCTTCATTCTTTGAGTCATGACATCCTTTGCACTCAGACTGTCAAGCTTGAATACATTTTTTATATACTCAATGTCGTCTTTGTCGAGCGTACCCTCGTCCGCACCTGCGTCAAGCATGACAACGATGTCCTCCTCCGATACAGCATCCTCGGATGCCTTGGGATCAATTCCGAACAGCCTGAGAACAAGGTTGGTCGATGTGGTCAAAAACCATATTACGGGCTTTAATATGGTCGTGAGTGCCGATATTATTCCGCAAACGCCGCTCGCAAGCTTTTCCTTGTGCTTCATCGCGATCCTTTTCGGAACAAGCTCGCCCAGCACGAGCGTAAAGTAGGAGAGTATCAGCGTTATGATCACGACCGATATCGTGTCAATGACATTCACATACGCATCCGATACGCCAAACGATCTGACAAGCGCGTCGGTCAGACTCTCGGCAAAGTTGTCTGCCGCAAACGCAGAACCGAGAAAACCGGCAAGCGTTATGCCGATCTGTATGGTCGAAAGAAATTTCGTCGGTTCTTCGATTATCTTGAGCATCCGCTTTGCTTTTTTGTCACCGTCTTCAGCAAGCGCGCGGACTTTTTTCTCGTTGAGCGAAATAAGGGCTATCTCGGTCGCGGCAAAAAAAGCGTTTAAGAGGATCAGAAAAAATTGAAGCAGAAGCTGTTTTATTATGTCAGACATGTTTTTGTTGTTTCTCCGTTTTGAAGTTTAATCGTAATACCAAAATGTTGCGGTGTATTCTCCGCCGTTGATGAAGACCTCGATTATGTTGAGATCGCGAAGGATGTGAACGCTATCGATCCTGTCAAGCTCGCGTGTCGCTATCTCACGCCGACCGTCAAAAAGTGTGAGAGTGTTTCCGCTGATCCTTACATGCGGATCAGATGTTGTGAGCATCCCCCGGTATTCCTCAATGGGGAAATGTCGAAGTATCTCTCCGTCATATGTAACCTCGCGGGGAACGGTAAGTGCACCCGTGCGAGCATCGCTTCTCGGTCTGTCGGGGCGAAAATCGCATATCCACCCGAAACTGATGCGTCTTTTACCGTCCCAAAACGATTGAGGCGCATAATAGTCGGGACCCTGCTCGGTGTCAAATCTTTTCCTTGGGAAAAACTGCTCTCCGTCGAAATCTCCGACAAGCGTTATAACGCGCCACGGTCTGTTCTCCATCATCGAGAATGTGAGAAAGTAATTGTCGCCATCCTTGTAAAAATCGGGACATTCAAGAACTCCGCCGTATTCGCTACCCGAGAAAATGATCCTTGGCTCTCCCCAATGTATAAGATCGTCCGATTCGTGCAGAAAGATCATTCCGACATCGTCCCTGCCGCCGGCGGTCACCATATAATATTTTCCGTCGAAATAATTCACTTTGGGGTCGCGAAAGTCGATGTTTGTGCCTGATGGTGACTCGGTAATAATGGGGTTTGACCCGTATTTTTCAAAATGCTCACCGTCGTCCGATACCGCAAGTGATTGCGTTTGACCGAGCTCATCCGAGACCGTCGTATAAAACAGCCAAAGCTTGCCGCCTTTTTCTATCGCCGACCCCGAAAAACAACCGCCGCTGTTTTCATAGATTTGGTCCGGGTAAAGTGCGATGGGGCGGTTCTCAAAATAGATCAGATCATCGCTTACCGCATGTCCCCAGTGCATTTTGTCCCAATGGAGCGAGTATGGATTGTGCTGATAGAAAATATGATATTTGCCACCAAAAAAGCAAAGCCCGTTCGGATCGTTCATCCATCCGCGAGGCGGTTCAAAGTGAAATAGCTGTTTGTACATTTGTGCCCTCCAATATCCAGATGCACTTTTCTATAATATTACCACATAATCCTTCAAATGTCAATAGTTTTTTGAATAATTTGCAAACTGCCACATACAATCGGCAGATTTTGTTGCTGTTTTTTCTGAAAAGCTATTGACAAATTTAAAAAAATGTTATATAATAAAACGAATGTTTTAGAAAACAAAAAGGAAGGTGTCAATATGCCGCCAAAACCCAAGTTTACAAAGGAAGAGGTCGTCAAGGCAGCTCTTGAAATAGTTCGAGAAAAGGGAATCGAGCGTCTGACCGCGCGTGACCTCGGGACGGCACTCGGAAGCTCTGCAAGACCGATCTTTACGCTCTACAACGGCATGGAGGAGCTGATCACCGATGTCAGAAGATCGGCAATGTCGGTCTTCGAGGAATATGTCAAGCCTCAAACCGAATCAATGCCGATATTTAAGCAGATAGGAATGGGCATGGTGTCTTTTGCCCTTGAACGGCCGCGATTGTACGATTTTCTTTTTATGAAAGGGATAAACAAAAAAGAAAACTTTGACATGTTCTTTGGCGAGCTCGGAATCACTGCCGAGAGGTCGATCGATGCCATATGTGCCGATTATAAACTTGATCACGATGACGCGAAAATACTCTTTGAGAATGTTTGGATATACACATTCGGCATAGGCGCACTCTGTTCGAGCGGGACCTGCTCGTTCTCTCGCGACGAACTGAGCGTGTTGCTCTCGACCGAGTTTCGCGCGATGCTCGAATATGTGGAAAACAAAAAGGAGGATGACCGTCAATGAACAAGACAATGTGCGGTGCCGATTGCGAAAATTGCTTTTTCTCGGATAAATGCTCGGGCTGTGTAAGATCAGGATGCGCACCCTTTGGAAAAGAATGCTTCGTCGCGCGTTACATAAAGATCGGCGGTAAGGAAAAATACGAGGAATACAAGAGAGAGCTTATTGCCGAGATCAATGCTCTTGACATTCTCGGCATGCCTAAAATCGATGCTCTCTATCCGCTCGTCGGCGGATATGTCAACCTTGAGTACACTCTTTCAAACGGCGAGAATGTCGCATTTCTTGATGATCGCGAGATATACCTCGGCAGTCAGGTCTGCTCGACTTTTGGTTGCTCAAGATGTTTCGGTGTCGTCGCCTCTCCATCGTTTATTCTTGTTTGCGAGTACGGCGAGAACGGTGCATCGCCCGAGCTTATAACCTATAAGAAAAGATAAATTTCTTCAGATCAAATATTGACAAATCGATCCTTTCGTTGTATAATAGAAAAAACGAAAGGATCGGTTTTTAATATGGATACAATGCAGGCAATAAAATGCAGAAAGTCGGTACGGACCTTTAACGGCGAGCTACCGACCGAAAGCCAGAGACGGCAGATCATTGAGGCAGCAAACGCATCTCCCGTCGGACTCGGACGCTACGGCGATATGCACCTGACCGTCGTTACGGACAAGGCGGCACTCGATATGATCAACAGTGCAGGCACAAAAGTCTTCGGAAGAGAGGGTGACCTTCTTTACGGTGCACCCATGCTTGTGATCGTTTCGACAACAAAAGACGCTCTTGAAAAAATGCCCAATGTCGCCTATTCAAATGCGGCAGGGATCGTTCAGAACATGGCTCTTGCCGCAGTAGAGCTCGGCGTCGGTGCATGCCATATTTGGGGAGCGATCGCGGCACTTCCGTCCGATAAGGAACTGTGCAGCAGACTTTCGATCCCCGACGGCTTTGTCCCGTGCTGTGCACTCGCTCTCGGACAGAGCGAATATGTCTACACCGAGCGTGATATCCCGAGCGATCGGATATCGATCAACACCGTATAATAACAAAAATGCTGTCTCGGAAGATCGAGACAGCATTTTTGATAAAAAATCAGGTTGATAAGAATCTCGAAAGAAATTCTTTTGTTTGAATCTCTTTCGGCGACTCGAAAATTTCGGACGGCGTTCCTTCCTCACAGATAACCCCATCTGCCATGAAAATGACCTTGTCTGAAACATCGCGAGCAAACGCCATTTCGTGGGTCACGACGATCATGGTAAGTCCTTCGAGTGCGAGAGCCTTCATTACCGAGAGCACCTCGCCGACCATCTGCGGGTCAAGCGCGCTCGTGGGTTCATCGAAAAGCAGTACCTCCGGATCCATCGCAAGTGCGCGTGCTATGGCAACTCTCTGTTTTTGTCCTCCCGAGAGCTGTGCGGGGCGGGCGTTGATGAACGGATCCATCCCGACTTTTTTGAGGTAATACATCGCGGTCTCTTCGGCATCATGCTTTTTTCGCCCAAGTACGGTAGTTTGTCCGACAGTGCAATTTTCAAGCACGGTCATGTTCGCAAAGAGATTAAAGCTCTGAAAAACCATACCGACATTCGTGCGATATCTTGTCAGCGAAAAGTCTTTCGATGTTATATCCTGTCCGTGATAGAGGATCTGCCCGCTTGTCGGTGTCTCAAGCAGATTTATGCATCGAAGCATCGTGCTTTTGCCCGAGCCTGACGCACCGATCACGCTTACGACCTCGCCTTTGTCGACTGAAAGATTGATATCTCGCAGGACGGAGTGATCACCAAAGCTTTTTTGAAGGTGAACAAGCTCTAAAACTTTCGTTGACTCGGTCATTTTGTTCTCCTTTCCTTTCTGGACGCTTTTCCTGCAAACTCGATCTCCTGCATCATTGTGTCCTTGTCGCGTATGTCATCCTTTGCGAGATGTATCTCCGCGGCAGGATCTGTCTGTGAGCCAAAAATGGTGTAGTTTTTATTGCCGTCAAGCTTTTTCTCAACATATCTGAGAAGTCTTGTTACGGTAAATGTCAAGATGAAATAAACGACACAGACGATCAGATATGTTTGGAAGGTCTTGAAGCTCTCTCGCTTGATGATGCCGGCATAATAGTAAAGCTCGGTTACACCGATAACATTCAAAACCGACGTATCCTTGATGTTTATGACAAATTCGTTGCTCACCGACGGCAGAATGTTGCGCATTACCTGCGGAATGATCACGCGAAACATCGTTTGCGTATGCGTCATGCCGATCGACATCGCACCTTCAAACTGTCCCTTGTCGATCGAGATAATGCCGCCGCGGACGATCTCTGCCATGTATGCACCCGTGTTGATCGATACGATAAGTATTCCCGACGGTATGAGGGGCAGGGTGCTTCCGCCGCTTGCGAATGCGTATCCCCAATAAATGACCATCGCCTGAACCATCATAGGCGTTCCGCGGAAGATCTCGACATATATCGAGACGATCGCGTTTGCGATTTTGTGGATAACACGCAGGATCTTGTTTTTAGACAGAGGAGCAGTGCGGAGTATGCCGGTCATAAGTCCGATCAAAAGTCCCGCTACCGTTCCGATAAGTGAAAGCAGTAATGTCGTGCCGACACCGCCTAAAATAAGCGAGTAGTGCTTTCCGAGTATTTCTGCTACATCCTTGAAAAATTCCATTTCTTATGCCTTATTTCTTGATGATAACGACGAGATTTGATTCGTAATATGTGTTCGAGAAGTCGATCTCCTCTTTGCGCTCTGCAGTGGGACTCATTCCCGCAACGATCGTGTCGATGGTTCCCGACTGCACGGCAGGGATCAGCGATTCCCAGTTTATCGCGTAGATCTCGAGCTTCATACCAAGCTTGTTTGCAACATAGAGTGCGACCTGAACATCGTAACCGTTGGCATAGAGACCTTCTTGACCCTCACTTGCGATCGGTACGGCACCAATCGAATCACCCTTGGTGTCCGTCCAGTTGTAGGGGCTGTAAGCACATTCCATACCGACCTTGAGTGTGCCGACAGGCTCTGCGGGAGTCTCGCTTTCAAGCACGAATTTTTCGACCTTGCCACCCGTTGAAAGGGTAACGATCTGCTCCATGAGCGTTTTCTTCTGATCTTCGGTGATCGTTTTGAGAACGGCGTTGACCTTTTCGCAAAGCTCCGAGCCTTTCTTAAAGCCGAATGCTATACCGACATCCGCTGCGGTTGCTGTAAATCCGGTTTTGTTGTTTTCAAAATGCAGATATGTAAGCTCATCGTTTGATCCGCAGACAGACAGAGCAGTCGGCTCTTCGGCAACATAACCGTCGATAGCACCGCTCTTGAGCGCGATCAGAAGATCGGTGAACTCGGGATAGGTCGATGATTTTACACCCTCTATCTGTGCAAGAGCCTGCTCGTGGAATGTGCCTGCCTGAGCGGCAATTTTCGCGCCCTTGAGATCGGCGATCGTTTTAGCACTCTTGACATCCGCATCGGTCGACTCTCCGCAAGAGGCAAGCATTGTGAGCGACAGGAGTGCCGCTGTCATTGTTGAAAGAATTTTTGTGAGTTTCATTTGTTTTTTCCTTTCGGTTTGAAAAATATAAAAATAAGCCTGCGACCCGAAAGGTATCGCAGGCATACAGACAAAAAGTCAATAGCCGTTGATAGTGCTCCACGTAAAACGTGACAGTTTTGTGCCTGTTCGACACAACCCCAGCTTGCATTGCGTTGGCAACCGCACTGCCGCTTCGGCGGAACGTCCTTTCGCAAATATCATCTTGCCATAATATCGATATCTGCTACTCATCATATCCGCAACCTCTATCAGGTGCTGCATTCTTAATTTTCATATATTATACAACAAAAACGCACATTTGTCAACAGTTTGTCACCTCTTTTTGCAATTTCGGCGACTTGCACAACAAAATGGCAAAAACATGCTGATCGTTTGACTAAATGAACTTAAATTGCCGACGGTGAATTTTTTTTCAAAAAGGGCTTGACAAATCGACTAAAATGTGGTATACTTTATGACGCGCGTGAGACGCAATTAGATCTGCCCCTGTAGCTCAGTAGGTAGAGCATTTGACTTTTAATCAAAGGGTCTGGAGTTCGAATCTCCACAGGAGCACCACAAAAAAGCACTTCTTCGGAAGTGCTTTTTTTGGCAGATAAAGCGTTTGTTATCAGTTTTCCGATCTGTCTTTGAACATTTTTTCTCTGAGCGTATCGTAAAAGTCGTATTTTTTGGTTCTGATCAAAGGAAAATCTATGTCGGATATCGAGATATCGACCCTGCATCCCGCCTCAAGCGGAATGTTGTCCACACCGTCCGCCGAAAATATCGGCATCGTCTCACCGTCGGGCACACTCGGTATGAATGAGAGCCGATCGTCTTTCATTAAAACGATCGAACGCGAGAAAATACCGTGCGGACAGATCGGGGTCATGATGATGTTTTGGGCGATCGGGTTAACGAGCGGACCGCCTGCCGAAAAATTGTATGCCGTTGATCCCGACGGCGTGCATGCGATTATGCCGTCTGCAAGAAAAGTGTCCATGTAAGTGTTGTTTATGTATGTCTTTATCGACAGCATACCGCCGGGGACGCCTCTGTGTATCGTAAAATCGTTAAAGGCGTAAAAGCTCGCGCACTCGGTGCTGGAATATGTTATTTTTCCGTCGAGAACGGCACGATGTTCGACAAAAAAATCTCCGTCAAGTATTCTTTCGAGAATATCGTCAAGCTCATATGCACCCGTTTGAGCTAAATATCCGAGCCTTCCGAGGTTGACGCCGAGTATCGGCGTCCCCGTTCCGGCAAGAGCATGCGCGGCGGAAAGTATCGTTCCGTCGCCTCCGAACACGATCGCAAGGTCGTATGACGTCCCGCGCTCCACCCTTTTGATGTCGCCGATGTTCAAAACGCGAAGTGCGTCTTCGGGTGCTGATATGTTTATCTTTTTTGAGATAAGGAAGGGAATTACCCCTTTTGCGCTCTCGATCGCCGCACCCTTGCCCGTGTTCGGCATAATGCAAATGTTTTTCATATCCGCCTCCGATTTTTGTTTGTTTCATTTCTATATTTTAGTCGTTTTTCTTCGTTTTGTCAATAGATTTGCAAGCTATATTTGAAAAAACTTTAAAAATTCAATTTTTTCTCGGATGACCGTTATGTCATCCTTCTTTTGGAAATAATGGAAATATCATGTGTATCCGATTTTTTTGTCGATCATATTTTGTAAACTTTGAGAAAATTCTCTTGACTTTTTGTCAACTTCATAGTATACTTATCCTGTTGTTGAACTTGGCACTAATGCGTAATTTCCCGTGCGGAAGAAAGGTTTGTTATGTCTGTTTTTCAAAAAAGATCGGCAGTGGTCAGATCTGTTTGCACTCTGATGGCACTTTGCCTTTGCCTTGTGTCCTTGCCTCTTTTTGCTTTTGCCCTCGATGAGGATGTCACCGACTCTGTGCCCGAATATGTTGAATGGAGTCAGTCGGACAGCAGATGGGGAAATAAAAAGATCTCAAAAAAGACAATGGCAAGCGTCGGATGCCTTGTTACCGCACTTGCGAAATTGATGGTCCATTCGGGACAGCGTGACCCTGCCATCTTCGATCCGGGCGTCTGCCTTGACGAACTCAAGTCCTGCGGAATTTTCAAAGGCAGTGACGCCATGTATATGGGACTTCTCGATACCGATTATTTTCCTACATACGCCCCCGAACTTACGAAGGTCGTAAACTCAGGAAAGTTTTCGAGCGCATGGAGCGAGGACGAGGCAGCAGAGGAAATATCCGAGTTCATCGAAAACGGCTACTATGTCATAGTAATGTCCAATACCACTCGTGGCACGACCCATTGGATGTGCGTTGACAATGTCAGAAACGGCAAGCTTTATGTAATGGATAATAACGGTATAACCGATCTGTATGCGAGATCCGAGTATAAGGGCGTGTCGCGTTACATGCTCGTCAAATATTCGGGAAACAAAGAATACCCTGCATACAGCGGTAGTACAAAGCCATCCGAGCCGTCGGGAGATATGCCCAAACCGGCAGAGGTCTATTCCGCACCGTCCGAGCTTCGTGTTCGCAAAGAACCAAGCCTTTCGTCCACGATCCTGCGCTATCTTGATCTCGGTGAGCAGATCACGATCGACAAGGTGACGGTTGCCGACGAATACACGTGGGGACATTTAACGAGCGGCGGTTGGTGCGCGATATCTATATGCACCTATGTCAGCGGTTCGATCTACTTTATCTCGTATGACGTCGGATCGGCGACCTTTGATATCTCATGGCAGGAAAAACCGTTCGGCGCGAGCACCGCGATAACCGATCTCGTTCCGACGCTTGACGGATATACATTCGTCGGTTGGTCTACCGGCAAAAGTGCCGTCGAGGCGGAATATTTGCCTGGGGACACTATCACGGTCAGCGGAGATGTTACACTCTATCCTGTATGGAAAAGCGGCAATTCCGAGCCGACACTTACACCTTTGCCCGAGCGAATCGAGCGTTATGTAACGCCGTCGGGACTTCGCGTCCGCTCGCTTCCGACCATATCATCCGAGAGTGATGTTTTGTCATACAGGTCAACGGGAGATATCGTTTCGATCGATAAAGTGACCGTGTGCGATAATTACACATGGGGACATCTTACCGATGACAGCGGATGGGTGGCAATATCTCTTTGCTCTTATCTTGACGGCTCACTCTACTTTGCCTTTTACGAGGGTGGTCTGACACCTCACTTTCAGCAAAATTCTTCTTGCGGCATAACTGTCAGATCTGACATTCCGAAACTTGCCGGCAAGAACTTTCTCGGATGGTCTACCGCAGAAAATGGATCGAGCGTTGAATATACGGCGGGCGACAGTATAAAGATCAACTCTGATCTTACACTCTATCCCGTCTGGCAGGACGGATGCGAGCATGCCTTTGACGAAGAAAATATCGCACCGTCGGACGATGACTGCGGATATCTTCTCCGCACATGTTCGCTTTGCGGAAAGATCGAAAAGAACGATCTTGTCGATTCTCTCGGCAAGCTGTCGGTCAAAGACGGCAAGATCATCTATCGGCTCATGCTCGCCAAGACCTCAGTCTCCGCCGACCTGCTGTCGTCGGTCATCATAAACGGTAAAGCCGTCCCTTCCGAGCTTACAAAGATCGATCTTGCCGAAGATAACGGCGCGACCGAGATCGTTGTAACTGTACTCGGAACGGATGTTTCGATCGGCGGCAATATCACCATTTCGTTAACTGTCGGCTCGAGTGAATACACAAAGACGATCGTGTCGGACAAGCCGCTCTTTGGTTACGACAGTGCCGGCGTGTCGGCACATAAGGATCTTTGCAATATTGCGCTCACCTCCGATGCTCTGTCAGCCGTCCTGCACCTCGGTGACACTTTGACGGCGACTGACGAAAACGGCAATAAATACAGCTTCGAGACCCTGCTTGCGTCGGGAAATGAATATGTTCTGTCCTGCCAAAATTTTGACGGCGGTGATATTCTCTCGTTTGGCGAATGCGGCTTTGCGGTTTTCGCAGATGATGCCGAAGAAAATGTTAAAAAGCTTTCCTGCCCGTCAGATCGGTATTTTGTACCTTACTATCAAGTCAGACAGGGCGATGATGATGCCGCAACGAAGGATATGCGTTTTGTCTTTGTCGGAAACTACGAAAAGCTTCGTCAGATCGATGCGGCGGATGTCGAAATAACCTTCACCAAAAACAGCACCGTTGTTCGAAAGGTCAGCGGAGTTCTTGGCGGAGAGGGCAGTGACTACAAGCTCTTTACTGCGCTTACGGCTGTCGGCGATATATATGTTGCGGATGACGGATATGCTGTTTTTGGTCAGGAGATATTAAATGTTCCGCTCGATGCGTTTGACAGCTTCACGATTCGCATAACAGACAAACTCACGGGAGCGGTCCTTCTCAGTTGCTCCCTCGGTTAAAAATATTCCAAAGCGGCAGGACCTTTGATAGTTTTGCCGCTTTGGAGCATGTTTGCTGTTTTCAAAAAAACATAAGAAAAGGTCAGATCTTTTATGAAAATAATACATACAGCCGATCTCCATATAGACAGCCCGATAAAAGGTCCGTCTGCCGAGCACTCGAGAGAGAGACGTCGGGAGATACTTCACACATTCGGAACGATATGCCAAAGGGCACGCGATAATTCGGTCGATGCCGTTATTGTCTCGGGTGATCTCTTTGACAAAAGCACAGTCGGAAAATCGTCCTTGCAGTATGTTATAGCTTGTATAAAGAGATCCGCCCCGATCGTTTTTTTGTACCTGCGCGGAAACCATGATGAAAAAGACGCGTTTGACGGTTTTGAGCTCCCCGAAAATCTTGTTATCCTGTCAGACGGGAAGTGCCCTGCCGAATTTTCGGACGATGTGGTCGTTTACTCATTTGAAAGTTCCGAGTCCCTTGCCGCATGTCCGCCGCTTGATGAAAAAAATTTCAATATCGTCATGTATCACGGCGACCTTGGTCCGATCGCCACGGATATATCGAACAAAAACATTGATTATCTCGCTCTCGGGCATTATCACGGACGCGATTTTGGCAGTATAGATCGCAGAGGGATGTGGCTTTATCCCGGATGCCCGAACGGGAGAGGATATGACGAGTGCGGAGAAAAGAGTGTCGAGCTCCTCGAAATATGCGATCACAATCTGAGCCACATGCCGATCATGACATTTGACCGTCTGTATCATGATGTTCATATATCCGCTGATAATATTATGTCAAATTACGAACTGTCCGAAGCTCTTGCGGCAAAGCTTGTCGACATTCCTCGCGACGACTGCGTCAGAGTCGAATTTGAGGGCAGAGCGGACAGCATGATATCGCCCTTCTCGCCGCTCGTGCGTGAAGTGCTCTCCGATTTTTTTGATTTCAAGATCGTTGACAGCACGAGAGTTTCTGTTTCGGACGCCGAGATAGGCTCGCTTTCGCTGAGAGGAAAGTTTGTCGAGTTGATAAGGGAGAGTGAAGCGGATGATTCGGTCAAGGAGCTTGCTATTAAATATGCGTTCGCCGCGCTTTCGGGGGAGGAGATGCCGAGATGAGACTTATAAGCTGCCATATCGAGAGTTTCGGCAAGCTCGTTGACAAAGATCTTTCGTTTGACGGCGATTTTTGCCCGATCTGCGCCGAAAACGGAAGCGGCAAAACGACATTTGCGGCTTTCGTAAAGGCGATGCTTTACGGTTTACCGTCAAACAGAGTTAAGGACAGCAACAGAAAAAAATATTCACCTTGGTCGGCAGGAACAAAGCCCTTCGGAGGAACACTGATATTCGAAGACGGCGGCAAACAATATCGACTTGAGCGTGTTTTTTCGGTGGCAAAGGACACATCGGATGAATGCCGACTGTTTCTAAACACGACCCACGAGGAGATCGAATGTCCCGAATCGGTCGGTGAGCATTTTCTCGGTGTCGATGAGCCGACATTCGAGCGTTCTCTCCTTCTTGTCGGATCTCCGTACAACCACGCAAAGGGTGCTAAAGCCGACAACGGATCGATCATCAAGAAACTGAGCGGTATCCTTTCGGCAGAGGATGACGCCGAGAGGCTCGCACGCGCACTCGAGAGCTTGACCGATAAGAAAAAAAGCTATAAAGCTCTGCGAGGTGACGGCGGAACGCTTAACCGGCTATCGCTCGAACGTGATGAATGCTTTTCAAAACTTGCCCGTCTTGAGCGTCTGTCACAAACGCTTGCGCAAAACGGCGATAAGATATCCAAACTCACATATGAAGATGTCGAGACCAAGAAGAGGCTTGCCGAATATGACGCCGAGTACAAGCGCGCCCTCGATGTCGACGGCATGAGAGAAAAACTCGTGCAAAAAAATCGAGCCTTGTCGGAATTTGAAGATGCAAAAAAAGAGTATGACAAGATGTCGTCGCTCTTTACCCGCGACATTCCGACTAAAGAGGAGATCGAGAGGGCGCGAACGATCAGTGTAAAGCTTGACTCTTTGGAGCAGGATGCAAGATCACTCGTTTTTTCTTCCGAAAAAGAGACTCGACTTTCCTATCTTTCGTCTCTTGATATCTCGGATGATGATATTTCCAAACTCGGCGATATTGCAACAGCTCAAAGGGATGTCGGGCGCGATATCGAGCGTCTTTCGTCCGACCCCGCATACATATCGCTGTCAAAAAAGTATTTCGACGGCAAAGGGTCTGCGAAAACCGTCAAAAAGCCATCGATCGGTTGGCAGCTCGCTCTTTCGGTATTTGTTTTGCTGATCGGCACAGGCCTTGCGTTTTTTGCTCCGATGGTCGGTTTTGCGATCATTCTTGTTTCAATGATCATAGCTGGTATCTTTGCCTTTCTTTATCTTAAAAAGATGTCAGAGTATCGGGACGAGATATCAATTTCCGAGCGCGAGTATTCGGAATATCTGCTTAAAAGCTCCGAGATAAACAAGCTTTCGACCAAAAGATCCGAGCTTGAAAATGCTTATTTATCAATTTGCACAAAATATAAAGTTGCATCGCTTGACGAACTCCGTGCACTTGTCGGTGAACGAGATGCGCTCTTTGCCGAAAAGGAAAACAACAGGTCAAGACTTGACGCTGTTCAAAATGAGTCCGCAACGCTTCGCGAAAGACTTGATGATCTTCTTTCGGTAACCGCCACGATCGGCGATAACTATCAAGAAAGACTCTCTTGCCTGACGGATCGTATATCCGAACTTAAATATTCGCACACAAAACTCGATCTGGCAAAAAAGGCACTTTCCGAGTTTGACGATTTTGACATATGCGAGGAAGATTTGACCGATGTTCGAACACAGAGTGAGGTCAGGCGTGATATCGATGCATGCAGAGCAGAGTGCGAGCGTATCGCGGCTGATCTGAAATCTGCCCAAAATGAGCGTTCGGCACTCGAGGCAGAGATCGATAAAGTGCCCGAGCTTGAGGAAGAGCTTGCCGCAATATCTGAAAAGATCGTTGTTTCAACAAAAAATTATGAGGCGATCGAGCTTGCGATAGATTATCTCAAAAAGGCGGCAAAAGAGCTTGAGGAAGGGTATCTTCCAAAAATGCAGACAGCTTTTGACGGCTACTTTGAAATGTTTAAGCAGGACAGTGTTCCCGCTTGCTTTGTCGGACGAGATCTTGCCGTGTCCTACAGCGAGGCAGGAAAAACCAGAGAACTGTCGAGCGAGAGCAGTGGCCTTCGTGATGTTATAGAGCTTTGCGCAAGGCTCTCTCTTGCCGATGCGCTTTTTGAAGGAAAACGAGCATTTGTTTTGATGGACGATCCCTTCATAAATCTTGACGATAAAAACATCGAGGCAGCGGTCCGCACTTTGTCGAGTTTCTCGCAAAAATTCCAGATAATCTACATGACATGCAGCACCTCAAGGATGCCGAGAGACAATATTTGAAATTTTGTGCAAATTTCGCACAAAGATTTTCAAAAAGGGCTTGTAAAAAACAAAAAAATATGGTAAAATAAAGGCAAATATCAAGTGCGTCGGGAAAGAACTCGATGCCGTACATATATTCTAAAGGAGTAGGTAGTTATTTATGAAAATTCTCGTTATCAACGCAGGCAGCTCATCGCTTAAATATCAGCTTTTTGATATGCCTGCCGCAAAGGTTCTTGCCAAAGGTATGGCTGACTGTATCGGTATGGATGCGGAAGGTCTTGCAAAGGTCGGCAAACCCAACTTCAAGCATACACTTCCCGGAAACACCCCCTACACACAGACGATGCCCTTTGCAAATCACGCAGAGGCGATCAGAAAGGTCGTTGACTGCCTTGTCGACCCAGAGCTTGGAGTTATCTCGTCCATGTCCGAGATCGATGCTGTCGGACACAGAGTTCTGCACGGCGGCGACAAGTTTACCTCGTCGGTACTTGTCGATGGTATGAACGGCGATGTCGTTAAGGCGATCACCGATTGCATCCCGCTCGGACCTCTCCATAACCCCCACAATCTGACAGGCATCCGCGCGTGTGCCGAGATCATGGGCGAGGAACTTCCTCAGGTTGCGGTATTTGATACAGCATTCCATCAGACGATGCCCGATTTTGCTTATACTTACGCAATTCCTCATGAATATGCCGAAAAATACGGCATCCGTCGCTACGGCTTCCACGGTACATCGCATCGCTATATCACATTGAAGGTTGCCGAGATGCTCGGCAAGAAACCCGAAGAGCTCAATGTCGTGACCTGCCACCTCGGCAACGGTTCGTCGATCTCGGCTGTTAAGGGCGGAAAGTGCTTTGATACCACCATGGGTCTTACCCCTCTTGAGGGAATTATGATGGGCACTCGTTGCGGCTCGATCGACCCTGCCATCGTTCCGCTTCTCATGAAAAACGAAAATCTCACCCCCGATGAGATCGATACGATCATGAATAAAAAGTCGGGTATCCTCGGCGTTACCGGTGTAACATCGGATAACCGCTGGATCGAACAGCACGCAAAGGACGGCGATCCCAAGGCTGTGCTTGTCGAAAACATGCTTTGCCATCAGCTTACAAAATATATCGGCGGCTTTGCTGCATCCATGGGCAGGCTCGACGTGATCGCTTTTGCGGGCGGAATCGGTGAAAACAATCCCCAGTACCGCCGTCGCGTTGCCGAAAAGCTGGCTTTTATGGGCGTTGCGATCGACGAGGAAAAGAACCTTGCCGCAGTTCACGGCGGAGAGGGCGATATCTCGACCGATGACGCATCCGTGCGTATGCTCGTCGTTGCTACCGACGAGGAGCTTATGATAGCTAAGGATACGTTCGATATCGTCAGCGCGCGCTGAACCTATCGGTGAAATTCAGCAGTCACGTTTTCTCATGATGTGACTGCTTTTTCGCTTTTTTAACAATCTATACACACATCCGAGATCAAAATGTTGTATAATAGGATGCAACCGCCGATCGCTTGTTGCTGTCGAATTTTTTTCGATAGATTGTCACGAATCGCTCTTTTGATGCGTCTTTTATCAAAGGAGAGGTCTGTTTACTTTAAATGGAAAGGATTTTTGCGCATATGCGCAAAATGTTGGTAACGGATATATGAAAAAGAGACTGATATTTGCCATCTCGCTTATTCTGTATGCTTTTTTGCTTGTTCTCGGAGCATCAATGCTGCTTTCGAAGGTCAAGGGACAGCTTGCCGAATATGAATCCGCTCAGCCCGAAAAAGCGGTGGAACTGCATATTAACGCCTTTGTGCATGCGGCAAAAAGCGGCACTCTCTCACAGATGATCACTCTTCCGGATGGATTTATCGGAGAGTTTGACGAGACCTCGCCGTTTGTAAAGCCCTATGTCGACCTTATCGCCGAGGGCAATATCACATACAAAAAGATGCTTGATGAGGGTAACTCGGATACAAGCGGATATGCTCTTTATTCGGGTGATCGTCAGGTTGCGAAAATGAGGATACGCGGCGTCAACGAACGCACAAAACTTCTTATTTTTACATGCAGCGATTGGGAGCTCGTCTCTATCGAGCCGATCACGACCGCATCGTTTAATCTGACATTTCCCGAGGGCATCGCCGTAACTGTAGACGGCAACAAAATGAGCGGCATACTCGGAACGGACGGAAATGTTACATATTCCGCGTCTTCGTTCAGCGAGATCAAGAAGATTACAGCCGAGGATCAATACGGTCATATCGTCGAAGTCGATACAAAAAATGTCGATAAGATCAAATATAAATCCTTCGAAATAACCATCCCCGACTCGTTTAAGGTCGAAACAGGCGGACAGACCCTTGCGTCCGATACGCTTACAAAGACCGAGATGCCGGGATTTGACATGATAAAGGAATACATGTCGAGCACCCCGAGTCTCGTTACATATAAGTTCTCCATCCTCACCGAGGAGGGAAAGACCCCCGATGTCAAGGTGACCGATAATGTCGGAGAGAATGTGGAGATCGACTACGAGAATGGTTATCTCAAAGTCACCGAGCTGACAAAGACCGACAGCGTTCCCGCTGAAATAACCGATGTTTTTGATGTTCTCAAATCTGTTGAGACCCACAGCCTTTTCACATCCGACGATCTCTCGGGTAAACAGCACGGATTTGCAACTCTTGCCGCATATCTTATCAAGGATTCTTACCTTTATAACAGCTTTTACGAATATGCGACAGGCATCGACATCACGTTTACCTCAAATCATAAACTCATGGATCCCGCATTCGTCGATGAAAGCGTTGGCGGATTTGTAAGATACAGCGATAACTGTTTCTCGTGCGAGGTCAAATTGACCAAGAGAATGAAGCTTACACGTACGGGACAGATCAGAGAAGACAAGATCGATGCGACTTATTACTACGTGAAGGTCGATGTCACCGATAACGGAGCAGACGATCCTCAGTGGTATATGGTCTACTACAGATCGAATATATGATCATTCGGTCGGAAAGGATATGCTATGAGCACTGCAAATAAAAGAAAGAAAAAAAGATCCAAAGGTGCGCGGATAGCACTTACCGCACTTAAGATATTTCTCGGCGTGCTGTCGTTTTTGCTCGTGACGGTGCTTGCCGTCGCCGCGACACTTTTCTTCGCGATGAAGCTTATCTGCAGCGATATTTCTCCTGCCGCAAGATCGACATTTGTCACGACCATTCTCGAAACCGGTCAGATGAAGTTTCTTGCGTCTTGGTATCTCTCTCCCGAAGAAATACAGGAGATAGTAGATCATAACTCGATGGGTGAGATGACCGAAACGGTCGACCCCGGACTTATTTCGATAGGTGTCGGCAATGAGGGTACGCAAAGACCCGATGACCCCACAAAACCGATCGAAGGTGATATCACGATCGAAAAGATCACCGGAAGAGGCTCGTTTGACGCGACACTTATGATAATCAAAGATCCCTCAAGGGTCAGCCTTGCGACAATTTACCCTTGGCGCGAGTACGGAGATACGCTTGATAAGATCGTAAAGGATGCCGGTGCGATCGCAGGCGTCAATGCGGGAATGTATTATTCGTCGGGTAATAAGGGCGGCAGACCGATCGGAGTTGTCGTTTCTAACGGTAAAATACAGCTTAATGAACCCGAAAAATATAAAGGTCTTGTTCTTATAGGACTGACAAGCGGCAATCTTCTTCAAATTGTCGATATCGACGGTAAGTCAGCCAAAGAGGTCGAGGCGATCATTAAAGAGCTTGATATCAGAGATGCGACGACCTTCCAGGAAGATACATCCGACTCCAACAATCACTTTGTCAAGCTTGTGATCAACGGCAAAGCAAGAGAGCTCAACGGACAGGGAAGCGGACAGAATCCGCGCACCGTTATCGGACAGCGTTCGGACGGCGCACTTATGCTTCTCGTTACCGACGGCAGAGGCTATAAGGGTCATATAGGCGCGACCGCGGCAGATCTTATTTCGATAATGCTCGAATACGGTGCCGTCAATGCGGCAAACCTTGACGGCGGCAGCTCGTCATGTATGTATTACGAGGGCGAGTTCTTGATGCCGAGCGTAACTCTCTACTATCAGGACTCTTCATGGAGACTTCCTTTTGCATTCGTTGTTAAATAAATACATATTTACGACCCCGATGATATTTCCATCGGGGTCGTAATGCTATTTGTTGTTTATGTTCTGCTTTCCGTAGGCTTTTATAAATTCCGACGGCGTTATCCCTTCGTGATATTTGAAATACTTCAGAAAATACTTGTAATCACTGAAAGAGTTGTCAAGTGCCGTCCTTTTGAGGGTCGAATATCCCGAGATCAGCTCTCGCTTTATCTTGTCCATCTTGCATCTGTCAATGTATGCTTTGATTCCCTCGGGATAGCCTTTTTTGAACAGCCTGCAAATGTAGTCTTCGTTGTATGAAAAACGTGCGGCAACATCCGATACTTTCAGTAATTTATCGCTGTTCTTTCGGATCCATTCGGATATTTCGTCGAAAAGATGATCGGTGTTAACACTTTTTTCATCTCTGCTTTGCAGTTCAAGCTCCGAGAGCAGGACGCCGAGAAGCTTGCTGCAAACATCGCATGAGTATCCGTCAGTCCGCTCGCAGTGGATTATCTGCCTGCAAAGAAGCTCGGCACGATAAGCCTCACTTGCCTTAAAAATGATCGGCGGCAGCTTGTCGTATGCATCTGCTTTCGTGTAATGTATCCAATAAAAGGATAGCGGATCAACGCTTTCGCGATAACCGAAGTGCCGAATACCGGGCTCGATCCTGAGGCAGTCGCCGACATTCAATGTGTATTCGACCCCGTTCGAGTTGATATATGCACACCCTTTGATAATAAGTATGATCTCACAGCTGTCGATAGTTCTGTCGGGGTGCGTCCAACTGCCCGATGAGACGAATTTGCCGCCGTGAATGTATTTTATGCTGTCATACATAGTCGGATTTTAACCCCTTTGCTTTTGATTTTGGAAATTGAAAAAACTGTCGATCTGTACTATAATTATAGTGTAAAAAGATCGAAATGTCAATAGAATTTCAAAAATAATTTGTAAAGGAGATTTTTTATGAGATCGGTGAGCTTTGATAAGACCGAAATTACGGGCGGATTTTGGAAAGAACGACAGGATGTGGTCAGAAATTCGACCGTTTATGCCGTGTATGATCGATTTGTCGAGACAGGCAGATTTGAGGCATTCAAATTCAATTGGAAGGATGGCATGCCCAACAAGCCGCATTTCTTCTGGGATTCGGATGTCGCAAAATGGATCGAGGGCGTCGCTAACCTGACTGCCAAAAAGAGAGAGCCGAAGCTTGAGGCGATCGTCGATGACGTCGTTGATCTGATCGTCGAAAAGCAAGAGCCCTGCGGATATTTTAACACCTATTTTCAGCATATCGACCCCGCATCACGCTTTCGCAACCGCGATTGGCACGAGCTCTATTGTGCGGGTCACCTTATCGAAGCGGCTGTAGCTTACTATAACGCAACAGGCAAGGATAAGTTCCTTAAAGCAATGTGCAAATATGCCGATTATATCGAAAGACGATTTGTGATCGATCGTGATGCCGCATTTGTCACCCCCGGACACGAGGAGATCGAGCTTGCACTTGTAAGGCTTTACGAGTGCACCGGTGAGCACCGTTATCTTGAGCTCTCCGAATTTTTCGTCAATAATCGTGGAGTCGCCGACGAGCAGATAAAGGGCAGCTATAATCAGTCCGACCTCCCCGTGCGCGAGATAAAAGAGGCTAAGGGACACGCTGTCAGGGCGACCTATCTCTACTCGGCGATGGCTGATCTTGCAAGAATTGACGGCGATACCGAGCTTTTCGAGGCTTGCCGCCGTGTGTTCGATGATATCTACTATAAGAAAATGTATATAAGCGGCGGTATCGGTTCAACATCGGCAGGCGAGGCGTTCACCGTTACAGATTACGATCTGCCGAATATGCTTGCATATACCGAGACCTGCGCATCCTTTGGACTCGCCGTGTTTGCGCACAGAATGCTCCTGCTCGAAAATGATCGTCGCTATGCCGATACAGTCGAGCGCGAGATATATAACGGATTTCTCTCGGGTGTCTCACTCGATGGAAAGGCATTTTTCTATGAAAATCCGCTTGAGGTCATACCGAGACTCAGAGGAAGGGATGCTTTCGGCGGCGGAATACATTTCCCGCTTTCGAGAAGGCAGGAGGTCTTCGGCTGCTCTTGCTGTCCCCCTAATGTGACAAGATTTATCCCCGCGATCGCCGATCTGATGTATACGACCTCAGATGAGGATAATACCATCTTTGTCCATCAGTTCATGGAGTCAAATTCCGAGTTTACACTTTGCTCCCGACCTGTCAAGCTGTCGCAGAAAACAAATTATCCGCTCGACGGAAAGATCGAGATACACTATAACGGCGCACCTGCAAAGCTTGCCGTTCGTGTACCCGGCTGGTGTGACGGTTACACCGGTGAAACTGTCAATGGATACGCATGTTTCGATGTCCAAGACGGCGATAGCGTGACACTTGATTTCGGTATGCCCGCATATGTGGTTGAGGCTGACCCGAGAGCCGAGACTCTTTGCGGAAAATATGCCTTGATGCGCGGTCCCGTGCTCTACTGTATGGAAGGTGTCGATAACGGTTCGTCACTTCGCGATGTGATCGTCGATACAAGCTCGTTCGAGGAGTCTTTCGATCACGAGCTTTCGGTTCTGACGCTTACATGCTCGGGAAAGAGAAGACCGTCATTCGATACCCCCGAGCTTTACCGTAAAGCATGCCGAAAATATGAGAGCGTGACTTTGAAGTTCATTCCGTATTTTGCATTTGCAAACAGACAAGAGTGCGAGATGCTTGTTTGGTTCTCGGCAGAATAAAACTGTCGCTTTATGTGAAAATTTTCTTCGTCATTATGTACAAAAATCGCCACCTGATTTTGTGCATAATGACGATTTTTTAGTCATGTACAATTTTTTGGCGATTGTATTGACAAGCCCCAATCGTTGTTGTATAATATAATCGGGAATTGTGAACGGTCATAAGAATACGAAAAAAGAATAAAAACAGAGATGAACACCCATATTACAACTATTGTCGGTTGCCGCTTGATTCGCTCTCAGGTGAGGGCGAGCTTGTAGCAAAGGATGTGCTCTGTGATGCCGATTTTGGTGTCGCTGATAACGCATTCTATTTTACACCTTTAGATTGCGGTCCTAAAAAAGATAAAAAAGGGTATTATAACTTCTCCAACGGAAGACTGTGTAAGGTCGACCTTGACACGCTCGAATGCACCGATGTTCTTACAGACAGTGGTCTGCTGTTTTATGCGACCGGGTTCGGATATACCAACGGCAAGTTTATAGTCGGCACGATCCGACCGCTCAGTGAGCCGTGGGTCACCAACTGGGACAAGAATAAGGCGGCAATGTATTTTGCCTTGTACGATCTTGAGACAGGTTCGATGTATTCTGTATATCAACATTGACCGAAAATATTTGAATCACAAATTCTCTCCCTCAAACCGAGCTTATCGGTTTGGGGGAGATCTTATTCGTTCTGTGTTCTATTTTTTTCGGACGACCATATAATGTATCAATGCTTGACTTGTTGATAGGCGGTGATGATGTGACCGAGGAGCTTGTGTTTGTTCTGTCGCGCCTTAGCGGTATGACAGCTGCCGCGGTATCCTCTCTTGCCGAGAGGTATCCGAGCCTTTCAGAGCTTCGCTTCAGGGCAGGGCGACATATTGCGGCAGTTGTCGGCGGGGAAAACATTATGTCGCCATATCTTATGACCGAGGCAGATCTTGAAAGAACGCTTGTCGGTCTCTGTGAGGATTCGGTCTTCTCGCACATGGACACGATAGTTGAGGGCTATTTTTGTCTGCCGCTCGGCATTCGCGTCGGAGTATGCGGAAGTGCGGTCGTTGATGAGGGCAGTGTATCGCAGATATATGACATATCTTCACTCTGCGTGCGTTTTCCGATGTGTGTGTCAAATGTCAGTGCCCCGATATACGAAAGGCTTGCGGGGGCGTCATTTTATAAGTCGGCTTTGATCTATTCGCCGCCCGGGGTCGGAAAAACGACCGTTTTACGCGATCTCGCATGTTCACTTGCCGAGCGAGCAGGGAGGCGGGTTGCGGTGATCGATGAAAGACGGGAGCTGTTTGCCGATCGTGAAAGACTTCCCGATAATGCCGATATCCTTGTCGGCTATCCGAAGGCTAAGGCGTTTGAAATTGCGGCAAGGACGATGAATCCGCAATACATAATTTGCGACGAGATCGGATCGGAAGAAGAGGCGTGGTCGATGCTGTCGGTTCAAAACACTGGCGTACCGATAGTTGCAACGGCACACGGCATGTCGGTGGACTCACTGCTTAAGAGAAGCGGTATAGAACTGCTTCATGAGGCAGGGGTTTTTGATATTTATGTCGGGATCCGTCGCGATCCCGCATGCGAGCGAGTCGAATTTGATTTTTTCGATGCGTGAGGGTATCGTCAATAAAACTTTTTGGGGGAGATCGGATGTATCTGCGTTATTTGGGGATATTTGCAATATTTGTTTCTTGCAGTGCTGTCGGCTTTTTGCTTGCTGGAAGTGAAGGCGGAAGGTTAAAAAACAACGAGGTTCTTATCGCACTTATAAAGCACATAAGGCGCAAAGCACTTTATTTCAAATCGACGTCTGTCGATATTTTCGAGTCATTTTCAAGTGATCCTCTTGAAAAAAACGGATTTTGCTCAATAATGCGAACAGAGGGACTGTCCGCCGCGCTTGACAGGGTAAAATGCTTCGAGCTCGATGAGCACTGCGAGCGATCTGTTGAGCATTTTGCACATGAGATGGGGGCACTTCCGACAGGCGAGCTTGTGTCATCCTGCGACAATCTGATAGAGGAACTGTACGAAAATCAAGCGAGGCTTTCAAAGGAATCGCCCGCGAGACAAAAGGCATACTCGTCCCTCGGGATGCTTTTCGGAATTATGATCGTGATACTGCTTGTTTAGTCACGAAAGGAAGCTTATGTTTAATGGATACGGAACTTGTTTTTCGAGTTGTGGGCGTCGGTCTGATAGTAAGCGTTGCATATCAGATACTCAGCAAAACGGGCAGAGAGGAGCAGGCTATGATGGTTTCAATAGCGGGTGTTATCGTTATCATGCTTATGATGGTTCGACAGGTATCCGAACTGCTCGAAACCATAAGCCAACTTTTCGGACTGTGAAGATCTTGGCTTTATTGTCACTCGCGATAGCAGGTGTCTTTTTGATATCCGTCGTTGGTCGCCTTCAGCCAAATATCGCAAGACCTATCGGCATTATGCTCGCCGTGGCAGTTGCCGCAGGCGGACTTGCGCTTATTTCTCCGACGATCGAGGGGCTTGAGTCCCTGTGCGACATTGACGGTTACAAAAGCGGTGTGAAAACAATGCTCAAGTCGCTCGGCGTTTCGCTTGTCGCATCGTTTGCATCGGATATTTGTCGCGATTACGGTGAGGGAACGGTGTCATCTGCCGTAAATTTCGTCGCAAAATGTGAACTTGTCCTTATTGCCTATCCGCTTTGGAAAAATATCGTCGAGCTTGCACTTTCGATGCTTGAAAAATAGTAGGCTCATGATAAAAAACGTATGGACAAAGTGTCTTTTTGTTCTGCTGATCTTGATCGCGATACACGAACCGTTTTCGCACACGGTATTTGCCGAGGACAGCGATCTGTCCGATTTTTGGGAGATAGCTCCCGATGGGATGGAAGAATATCTTCCGGATGATATAAAAAACGCCGATGCGTCGGACATACCGTCTCTTTTAAACGGTGAATTTTTTACAAGTCTTCTTTCAAAGCTTTTCGGCAGATCGATAAATGACCTGTCGTCCGATCTTTGGGAACTGATCGCCATTATCGCGCTTTCCTCGGTTGCAGGCTGTCTCGGGAGATCATCGGCGCATGTTGAATGGGTCGCGGCACTGTGTACATCAGTAAAAGTGTATACGCTTGTTTACGGTCAGTTCAAGTTGACCGTTGAGTTGATAAACGCAATTTGCGCTTTTATTACATCATTTGGTGCGATAATGTCCGCTCTCTATCTTTCGGGAGGTAACAGTCTTGCGTCGGCGGCGCATATCGGCTGGATATCGTCAATAAGTCTTGTCGGCGGCGGGATCCTATCAAATATCATTGTTCCGACCTTGGAGATATCCATGGCACTGCTTCTCGTTTCGAGCGCATGCAGATCGGTCAACATTCAGCCGATCGCATCATTTATGCAAAAGTTTACTACAGGACTTCTTGTTTTTGTAATGACTGCCATATCGATCTTCATGTCGTTTCAAACATCGATCTCGGCGGCATCCGACAGTATGTCGGTGCGAACGGTCAAATTTGCGGCGGCACAGGCGATCCCGGTGATCGGCGGCATGCTCGGTGACAGTATAAGGGTGCTTTCATCGTCAGTAACACTTGTCAGAAGCGTCACGGGAACACTTGCCGCTGTCATCATTATAGTGATGTCGCTCTCTCCCCTGCTTTTACTTCTTGCATCGAGAGCCGTTCTGTCCTTCTCATCGGCGATCGCTGCCATGCTTGGTTCGTCGGCGGTCTCTTCGGTTTTATCGAACGGAGCAAAGCTTATCGGTCATATGATGGCGGTTCTCGTTGTTTTTGATATAGCCTATATTTATTGTCTGTCTTTCTTTGTGAAGAGCGTGTGCGCGATAAGCTGACTTTTTGGGTTTGATATGGAAATCATTAAAAATTCATTTGCACTGATTGCCGCTCTTTCGGCGGTATCGTCGATCATTTTATTTCTTGTGCCCGAAAAATATTCAAAAGTTATCGGATTTGTAATATCCGCACTTATAACACTTGCCGTGCTTACACCGACTGTTTCGTTTTTTGGAGAGATAAGCGGCGAACTTACCAAACTGTTGACTGCTGACGTGACAGCGAGCGTCAGCACGATTTCGAGCGCGGGGCTTATTGCCGAAAGCTTTGAGCATGTTATTGAAGAAAGAATTGCCGAAGATATTTCATATTCGTATTCGATAGAGCGGGACAAAATAAGCGTTGTCGCCGAGGCAGAGGCGGTTGACGATGAAACCATCAGCATAAAACGGCTTTCGATCTCGGTAGAAGGGTCGATCGACAAAATAGCCTGCAAAAAATATTTAGGCACAAAATACGGCATTGATCTTGTGGAGATAAGTACAGTTGACTGATTTTATAAAAAAGGTGCTTCGGCTGAAGGGACTTTCGTATATCATTCTCGCCCTCGCGGCAGGCGTGTTTTTGATCGCTGTTTCGGGAAATATCGGAAATGATACGAAAACTTTCGAAAAAGCTGATCAAGAAGACACCGAAGACGGCAGTTTTTCGTTCGAAGCATATGAAAAAAGACTTGAAGAACGGCTTGCGGAAATGATCGATCTGATAGACGGAGCCTCAAATTCGTCCGTTATGGTCGTCATCGATAATTCGTATAAGTACGATGTTGCCGAGAAAAACGGCAGTTATACAGTAATACGCGACGAGGGTGGCGGACAGAGCGGTCTTGTTTTATCCGAATATGCCCCGAGCATAAGGGGTGTTGCGGTAGTCTGTGATGGTGGAGATGATCCAACCGTTCAAAAAAAGATAATCTCCCTTCTGTCATCCGTGCTTTCACTGTCGAGTGGTAAAATATTTGTTTGCTCGGGAGGGTAATGTGGGTGTATATTTCGCACGCTTGTCGCATAGATATGGAACATAATCCGATCGGAGGTAGCATCTTATGAAAATAATCAAAACTGAAAGTAGGTCAAAGCTTCCGGAGGTATATAAAAAAGGATTTGAAAAGATAGCAACAGGCTTTAAGAGCAATCTCGGCAGAAATCTCGTAATAATGGGCTCGGTACTGCTTATCGGTGCGGCAGTCTGGCTCAATTTCGCCCTTTTCTCCGATGCCGACAAAAAGGTAGATTACGACCCGAAAGACTACACAGAGTCGGGTGGAAAGACTGACGACAAAAACACATCATCCGACGATATATCAGAAAACGAAAGTTATTTCGCCATGGCGCAGATAGACAGGACACGCGCAAGAGACGAGGCTCTCGAGGTCCTCTACCAGATCACCGCATCGACAGATGCGACCGAAGAGGCAAAAAAGACGGCATACGAGCAAATCGAGCTTTTGTCGGCACGAATCGAGCAGGAGGCGAATATCGAAACGCTTGTAAAGTCGAAAGGATTTGCAGAATGTGTCGCGGTCATTGACGATGAGAAGGTAAGCGTTATCGTTTCATCCGACGGTCTTATTGACAGCGAGCTTTCTCAGATACTCTCGATCGTATATGAGCAGTCGGGAATTTTGCCCGAAAACATTCATGTAATAGAGAAAAAATCACAATAATTTACGGCGGCAGATCGTTGTTACCAACGACCTGTCGCTATTTTATAAGATTTTTTTGTTTTTTCACTTGACAAAATCATAAAACTGTATTATAATAACATAAACTGTATTTTATCCGATCAAACGGACAGCGATGAAACCAAAAAAGCGATGACACACAGAAAGGAACGGTAGTAAAATGGAAAACTCAAAGTTTGTAAAAGAAGGTCTGACTTTTGATGATGTGCTTCTTATACCGCAAAAAAGCGAGGTTCTCCCCGCAACCGTAAAGCTTGAAACACAGCTCACAAAAAAGATCAAACTCAACATTCCGCTCATGAGTGCGGCAATGGATACCGTAACAGAATCCAAGCTGGCAATAGCAATAGCAAGAGAGGGCGGCGCGGGAGTTATCCACAAGAATATGCCGATCGAAAAACAGGCAGATGAGGTCGAGCGCGTTAAGCGTTCAGAAAACGGGGTAATAACCAACCCCTTCTGTCTCGGACCCGACAACTATGTTTACGAGGCAGATGCTCTTATGGGCAAGTATAAGGTTTCGGGAGTTCCGATCTGTGACGAGAACAAAAAGCTTGTCGGCATTATCACAAACCGCGATATGCGTTTCCTTAAGGATTACAACTGCAAGATCTGCGATGTTATGACAAAGGAAGGTCTTGTTACCGCGCCAGTCGGAACGACGCTTGAACAAGCAGAGGCTATCCTCTCAAAGCATAAGATCGAAAAACTGCCGCTTGTCGACGAGAATTTCGTTCTGAAGGGACTTATTACGATCAAAGACATCGAAAAGGCAAGCAAATACCCGAATTCGGCAAAAGACGAAAAGGGTAGACTTATTTGCGGCGCAGCCATAGGCGTCACAAATGACGTTCTCGAGCGTGCGGGTGCTCTCCTTGCAGTCGGTGCGGATTTCCTTGTCCTCGACAGCGCGCACGGTCATTCCGAGGGCATCATGAACTGTGTGAGAAAGGTCAAGGCGGCCTTCCCCGATTGTCAGCTTATCGCAGGTAACATTGCGACGGGAGAGGCGGCAAGAGATCTTATCGAGGCAGGTGCTGACGCCGTCAAAGTCGGTATCGGACCCGGATCTATTTGCACAACGCGTATCGTTGCCGGTATCGGTGTTCCTCAGCTTACTGCCGTAAACGACGTTTATGAGGTTGCAAAGCAGTACGGAATACCCGTCATTGCAGACGGCGGTATCAAATACTCGGGTGATATTCCGAAGGCGATCGCCGCAGGTGGCGATGTTATCATGATCGGCTCGCTCTTTGCAGGCTGCGACGAGGCTCCGGGCGAGATGGAGATCTACCAGGGTCGTTCGTTCAAGGTATATCGCGGAATGGGATCGCTTGCCGCTATGGAAAAGGGAAGCAAGGATCGCTATTTCCAGTCGGGCTCGAAGAAACTCGTCCCCGAGGGCGTAGAGGGACGCGTTCCTTATAAGGGAGCTCTTTCGGATACCGTATATCAGCTGATGGGCGGTCTCCGCGCGGGAATGGGATATTGCGGAACCGGAACGATTGCCGATCTCAAGGAAAACGGCAAATTTGTCCGTATAACAGCCGGCGGTCTGCGCGAGTCGCATCCGCACGATATCAGCATTACCAAGGAAGCACCCAACTACAGCGTTCAGGTCTGATAAGTCGGTAGAGCCTCAACGGGTAAAGCAAAACATCATAGTTTGTTGGGGATCGATCCGTATATCTTCGGGTCGCTCCCCTTTTGCTTTGTGATCATCCAAAAAAGACGGAAGGTGATGAAATGCCCTTTTCACTGCGTTTAAAGAGAAATATAAGCATGGCGAAAAATACGCTGAAAAAAGAGTATAAGCGATATGTCGCGATAATTGCGGCGATCTTTTTGCTCCAGAGCGTTATCGGGACACTGCTTTTTGTCAGATATAACTACTCGCTCTCTCAAGAGAAATATCTCAGAGAAAAATATGTGAATTCAAACGGGCTTGTATATCATCTTCGCCTGCTTTCGCTTACCCCGGAACAGTATGCACATGTCACTCAGTTTGAGGCACTTCAGACCGAGGAGGACAGATTTTTCTCGATCGTCGGCGGAACGATATCAGAGGGGTCTTTGACGACCGGAACGAAGTTCAAGATCTACGATGTCGAAATTGCGTTTGACAGCAATAAAATGAGCATATCCGATGCTTATGATCTTTTTGCAGCATCTTACTACCCCGCTCTTGAGAAAGACGGTGATTTCGAAGAATACAGAACGCCGCTGCTTGATTATCATATCGATAAGGCTCTTTACGGCGTTTTGACTTTTGTCATGACTCTTGCCGCTCTTTTTGTCGGAATTTTTGTAATAAGAGTGCTTTATGCCGTGCTCTCTCCGTCTTACAGTTTTGATTACGGTATATATATGTCGTTCGGCGCGGGACTGAAAAAGCTGTTTTCGCTTTCGGCAACCGAGGCGACAATTATTAACTTGGCGCTGATACTTCCTTCATCTCTTTTGACTGTCGCATTGTCGGCGATAATGGTGGTAAGCTCGGGACTTGAGTTCAGATTTTGCGCTTATGCACTGCCTCTTTCGCTTGTTTTGTCTCTTACGGCGACACTTGTTGCAGTGTTTATCAACTTTCGGTCGATATCGCAAAAAAGCCCGGTCAAGCTTTTGTCATCCGAGGACAATTCGGAGGTGATCGCCTCTCCAAAAACGAGCGCAGATATTCTGTCATGCGATTTTCCGCGCGGCATCGAAAAACTCTCTCTCGGCAGATTTCGCAAATATATTATCAAGCTGAATGCCTTTTCGCTTGCTTTTTCTCTCCTGTTCGTTTTTGCCTCATGTCTTGCCGCCGATTTTGAGATGGCTGAGAGCATGCCGATCTTTCAATATGAGCTTTCGTTTGAACCGACAGTCAGTAGAGTAAAGGTCGATGAAAACGGTAACCCTGTTTCGGATGACGCCGAGGGGGACTATGAAGTAATAGAAGTTGTAACCTACACCGATACGTATGATGCCGAAATGTCAAGCTTTGTCGCATCCATAAACGGTATTGATGCGGTTTGTAAAGAATCGACGGTCAGCGCGTATGAATGCAATTCACATATACTTATCGATTCAAAGGCTGTTGATGCCGATTCGGGAGGAATATCGGTCTCGGGCGATAAGGGATTTCTCAATCTGAATTATTACGCTCTTGACGACGAGGTTGCAAAATGGATCGAGTTTTGCGGATATACCATCAGCGGCAGTCTTGATGATGTTATCAAGAACTCATCGATGATAGCAATTTCCGATTCGCTGAACAATCATCGCAAAATAAAGCTAAAGGTCGGCGACACGGTCAAAATAGCGGTCGATTCGCGACTTTCGGGCGAGGTGCCCGACCTGCCGTTTGTCGTCGATATGAACGATTTTCTCGCCGATATGCTTGATAATTACGATTATCGCTATAAAACCTACACTGTCGGAGCAGTGATATCAAATATGCCGTCCGACTCTGCATTATCGGTCTATCTTCCCGAGAGCGCGTATTTGCAGATTACGGGCAGGGAAGTCGCTTACGATCACGCAAAGATCGTTGTTTGCGACGATATAGGCGAGGACGATCTTGAGCTTGTCGGTGTGAATTTGAGATATGCGACAGATTTTTGCGACAATTTGAAGGTGACCGATCTTGACGGTCTGACCGTCAAGGCAACAAAAGAAAACAAGAATACTCCCGAGCTCCTTCGATTTATTGCCGTATCATCGCTTTTGGTCGTTCCGATAGTTATGAGCGTATCTCTTACTATTTTTTATAAAAAACGTGATTCGGAATTTGAGTCATTCTATGCTCTCGGCGCAGTGAAGAGAGATATTGAAAAGCTCTTTAGAGTAGATGTGCTTTATCTTTCGGCTATATCTGTGGTTTCATTTGTCATATCGGCTTCTTTGGTCTCGTTTTTAATATGGATCTTTGCAAACACCCCGATCGGTATGCGCGTTTTGATAATCGGAGAGGCGGTCTACCGCTTCCCCTATCGCGTTCCTGTTTTGCCGCTTTTTGTCGGGGCACTTGTGACATTTGTCGGAGCACTGATCGGCATCGGCATATCAAAGCGATCGACACTAAAAAGGTATGGAAAAGAAAGGGGTATAAAGTAATGGGTGTTATTCTTGAGGCACGAGACCTGATAAAACAGTATTCGCAGTATGATCAGACCGTGACCGCTGTCGATCATGTCTCGCTAAAGGTCGATAAAGGCGAATTTCTTGCAATAATGGGTGCGTCGGGTTCGGGCAAATCAACACTGCTCGGTCTTCTCTCCGGTCTCGACAGACCAAATTTCGGAACAGTAACCATTCAAGAGACAGAGATCACAGCACTGGCGGCGGATGAGCTTGCGAGATTTCGCGGTGAATTTACGGGTATGGTCTTTCAAAAGCACAATCTTATACCACAGTTTACCGCTCTTGAAAATATTCTTGTTCCCACTGTCATGTGTGACAGACATGATGACAGCTTTCGCGAACATATGAAAAAGATCATTCGCCTTCTCGGCATCGGTGACAGACTCGGGCATCTGCCGTCTGAGCTGTCGGGCGGACAGGCACAGCGAGTTGCCATCGCGCGCGCGATCATCAACAGACCGCAGGTGCTCTTTGCCGACGAGCCGACCGGTAATCTTGATCGAAAAAACGCGGATGAGGTGCTGAATCTTCTGCTTGAACTCAAAGCCGAGATCGGGCAAACGCTTATTATGGTCACCCACGATATGACCATCGCAGAGCGTGCAGACAAAATATATATGATGGATAACGGTAAGTTATATCTTTATAAAGATAAGCAAGGTACATACGAAAACAGACTTGCCGCCGAACTATATCGTGATAATCCTTTTGCCAATTGAAGAGTTATTTTCAAGAATTTATTGAAAATTCACAATAGGGCTCTTGACAATCAAATGAATGTCTGCTATAATGGACTCACTGCCTTATGAATAATAGAGAAAGGATTATAGAAAAATGAAATTTGAGATAACCCCCGGGCTTATACCGGGAACGGTGAGAAACAAATCTGCTATGGGTAATGTGACGGGAATGGAGTTTCTTGACAAGATATTCTATATTTCCGACGGTATCATGCTTGCGCAGATCAGAGATGTTTCGGGAGTTGACGGTTCTACTCTTCAAAACTGGGTCAAGAGAGGTTGGATAGGCACTACCACAAACAAAAAATATTCAAAGGATCAGCTCGCGCGCATACTCATCATCAATATGCTGAGAAGTTGTATGTTGCTCGAAAATATTGACAAGCTTCTTCACTATATCAACGGCGAGATAGACGACAAATCGGACGATATTATTCCCGAATCTATTCTTTTTGATTACATATGCAAGGTTTATGACATATTCAGCGATGAGGGATTCGAGACCGACGCCGAGCTTAAAGAAGTTATCGCGAATGTGATCTCCGGTTACGTCGAACCTGTGAGTGGTGCAAAAGAGCGTCTGTCGGGCGCACTTGAGATCATTCTTATCGCATATTTCTGCTCAACGGTAGGCAAATACGCAAATTCACTCTTTTTCCAACTTAAGTCGGGTCAAAACTAAATATAAAATCAGCTGACGTCTTTGCGATCGTCAGCTGATCTTTTGTCATTCGGGCGATGTCATACTCGTGGCACGCTCGGATATTTTTTTGCTGAAATTAACAACATAGTGCGTGTACTCGCTGTTCATGTAAGGGGATGTTATCATGAAATCCGCCGTCGCACGATTGTTCGCTATCGGTATGTCGTATACCTGTGCAATGCGAAGGAGGGCTTTTACATCTGGGTCGTGCGGCTGTGGCGTGAGCGGATCTGAAAAGAAGATCATCATGTCGATGCGTCCCTCGACTATCCTTGCTCCTATCTGCTGATCGCCTCCGAGAGGCCCGCTGTTAAATCCTCTTACGGGTAGACCTGTTGACTCCGAAATGACCTTAGCGGTCGTTCCCGTGCCGACAAGAAAATGCCTTTCGAGAATGTTCTTGTTCTTTTTGCACCATTCCACAAGCTCGGCTTTCTTGAAGTCGTGGGCGATAAGTGCGATGTTTTTCTGCTTTTCGATCACTCTCGGGATGTATTCCTCGTTGCTTGTTATTTCGTTTGCCATTTTTGTTATGTCCTTTCGTTTTCGATCTTTTCTGCCAGATAATATGTTGCACTCGACCCGAAAAAGTCAACCCAATCGCAGGAGGCAACCGTTTTGTAGTTGGGGTTTACCAACTCATAGCAGTAAGTTACGACAAAATCGACCTTTGCGTCGTTTATCCACTCGTTTTGCATCTCATCCATCTCGGGAAGTTTTTGCATGTTCAGCTTGCAAAAGAATTTGCAGTTTGGGAGAATGTTTGCCGCGGTGTAAAAACCTCCGTCAAGCCATCCGTAATTCAAGAGCGTCGCTCCCTCTTTTTGATTGATTATTTTTGCAAA
This sequence comes from uncultured Lachnospiraceae bacterium, assembly GCA_964568425.1. Taxonomy (GTDB): domain Bacteria; phylum Bacillota; class Clostridia; order Oscillospirales; family CAG-272; genus CAKSQF01. The sequence goes on from CAZMPO010000009.1 coordinate 42,485, forward strand.
TTTGTATTGCGGCATGTCCTCTTTTGGTACTTTTGTCAGATAGACATTCGGACTTGCCTCGTATGAATACAGACCGCAAAAAACGCAAAAAAGAGTAGTGAGCGACAGCGACAGCGTAAGTATGCCTTTCTTGCCTAATACCACAGTCTCATCAATAAATTTGCAGATCAAGCCAAGCAAAAATTCAAACAGCCTTACGATCGGGATAAGTCCGATCGGCGCGAATATTGAGAATATGAAGAAGTAATAAAAAATCGCACTGCTTCTGAAAAAAACGGTGAATGCCAGTACACCGATGCAAAAAAGTATGTGAAGCTTTTCGAAAACTCTTGAAAATGATGTCAGAATGCACCAAACAATACCGACAAGTATCGGTATTCCGAATCCCATGTTGAAAATGGAATTATAGTAAAAATTTCCGAAGACCGCACTGATCGATGCTATAAACGACGATTCTATCCCCGTATAGAGGAATATGTTGTTGTAAAAGTAAACGGTGAACCAATCGGTTAGAGCTCCGTTTGCGGCAAAATATATGAAGAAAGGAAGGGTGATCACCGTGACTCCACAGAGGACACCGATCGCGAATGTGAAAAACGATTTGATCTTTTTGTTTTTCAGCATCAGAAAAACAGGAACGATCACTCCGCCGATATAAATGCCGAGCATGGTGTATTTGATCCAAAGCACCGCGCCCGATGTTATGCCGATCATCATCGATTGTCCGAACGACAGAGGTGTTTTGTTTCTGATCGCTCGAAGAGATAGCCACAGCCCAAATGAAAGCAACGGCATGCACAGCTCCTCGGCGCTGTCTCCGTTTGCAAAACTAATTGAAGTGTAGACGCCGGTCGCAAGAAGCGGTAATGTACACAGACATAATTTGCCGCAGTAGAGCCGCATTATCCTGTAAGAGAAAAACAAAAACGCCGTTGCCGCCGCGATCTCAAGCAGATAAACACCGAAAAAGCTGTCTTTTGATATCAGAGTGCAAAGCCCGTGCAAGAAGTATAGAAGTATTCCTTTTTGCTCGTATATATCGCGATAGACAACTTGACCGTTAAACATCGCCTTTCCGACTGTGAAAAAGCAGTTGGAATCGACCCAACTGTTTATCGGATATAAAAACGATGATTGAGAGCATATCGTGATGGCGATGACCGCACTTATCAGTGAAACAATAAAGGCAATCGTCAGCTCAGATCTTCTGCTTGTACTTTCTTTGTCAAAAAACTCGTCATTTTGTCGGTATGCTTGTAAAAAGCTTGTGAGGGTCGAAGTTATCTTATCTGTCATGGCTATCTGTCTTATCTTTGTTGTCGTGCAGTAAGCTGTGCTCGATGTGATATCTCGGTCGGGATTTTGTTTCAAGATATATCTTACCGATGTACTCGCCGACAACGCCTATCGAAAGAAGGATCAGACCCCCGATCGCCCATACGGAAATGATAAGACTCGGCCATCCGCTGACAGTTTCGCCCATGAAGAAGCGTATCAGGGTGTAGATCAGCATAACAAAACTAAGTAAAAAAATGCAAACACCGAGTGCCGTTATCATGCGTATCGGTTTTGTTGAGAGCGATGTTATTCCGTCGAGCGCAAATGATATCATCTTTTTCAGCGGATATTTGCTCTCACCGGCAAATCTTTTTGCGCGCTCATAGTAGACAGCATCCGACTTAAATCCGATCATCGGGACTATTCCGCGCAGAAAGAGATTGACTTCCTTGTACTGGTCAAGTGCCTTGACGGCACGTTTGCTCATAAGGCGAAAATCGGCATGGTTGTATACCGTTTCCGCACCCATAGTGTTCATCAGCTTGTAAAATGTTTGAGCACTCGTTCTCTTGAATGTACTGTCGGTCTTTCGATCGCTTCGTATTCCGTATACGATGTCGGCACCATTCATGTACTTGTCGATCATTGCATCGATCACATTTATGTCATCCTGAAGATCGGCATCCATCGAAATAATCGCATCAGCCTCATCGACAGCCGCCATAAGACCTGCTAAAAGCGCATTTTGATGACCTTTGTTTTTGGACAGGGAAACGCCCGTATATATCGCGTCCGATCTGTGAAGATCTTCGATCATCTGCCAAGTCTTATCCGAAGAGCCGTCGTTTACGAACAAAATACGGCTCTCGCCGCTTATTTTACCTGCCACGCAGAGTTGATAATATTTTTCCTTGAGTCGTCTTGCAGTTTCGGCAAGAACAGCCTCCTCGTTGTAACAGGGAATTACCGTGTAAAGTATCATAATTTATTTTCCTGTCTTGTTTTCGGTATTTTTGAAGACAAATATCTTGCTGAAAAAGTAGTTTGCAATAACCACAAAAACGCTTACAACAAGCTTCATAAGCATGGAATTAAAACTCAAAGTGTCGACTGTCAGCCATATAAAGAACGTTTCAACCGCTCCCGAGAAAAGTCGGCAGCCGTAAAATGACAGTGCCTCGGTAATTATCTTCTTAAATGAGGCGTCTTTGCTGTCAAATACAAACAGCTTGTTTGTGACATACGCGAATGTTACCGATGCGATCCAAGAAATGATGTTCGAGACAAGCCCGGAGAACTCGAGCAGGGAATCGAATATCCAATAGATGGCAAAGCTGACGACCGTCGTAAGCCCTCCGAATATCACATACATTATTATTTCCCGGTGCTTTCGGTAAAGCGCAAAAATTCTATCTATCAACATATTGTTTCCCTTTTTATTCACTTTGTCCATTATACATTTATTGTGCCGATTTGTCAAGAGAATATTTGTAAAATTTAGAATAAATTCAATCAAAGACGAGAAAATAAAAATTATAAAATGTTTGCTCCGTGTCTTGACAAAGTCGAAAAATATGTTATAATACGAGTAATAAAGCAGTCGCTTCTGCGATTGCGAATTTCAGGAGAAAGATATGTCATTTAACCGCAAGCATTTTAACATGGATCCCGATTGGCGATTCCATCGGGGAGAGATCAAGGACGACGGAGGAAAGAGCCACGCCTCGGTCTACAGCAGTACAAAAACGGGCGGACTTAACGGACCTGCCACAAAAAGATGCTACGATGACAGTACATGGCAGACAGTCGATCTGCCGCATGATTACATAAGAGAGTCGGCGTACACCCCGGACGGCATCGGCAGTCACGGATATCGTGAGCTTTGCGACGCTTGGTACAGAAAAACATTTACGATTGATAAGAAGTACGACGGCGGACACGCCATGCTTGTGTTTGACGGAATTTCGACGGCATCGACCGTTTTTCTCAACGGATCGGTTATTTATCGCTCATCGAGCATTTACTCGGAGATAGCAATTGATGTTACCGACAGACTTCACTATGGTAGGGTCAACACGCTTGCCGTTTATACAAAAGGTGATGCTACCGAGGGTTGGTGGTACGAAGGAGCGGGCATATATCGTCATGTTCACCTTTATTTGAAGAACAGCCTGCATATCGCACATAACGGTATTTGGGCAAATCCGAAGCTTGTAGATAAAGAAAAGAATCTTTGGGCTGTCGATCTTGAGGTAACTCTTGAAAATTCTGCGTATGCCTCTGCCGACGGTACTGTAAAGGCGAGGCTTTATGACGGAGATAAGATCATTTCCAAATGCTGCTCGGACACCGTGACATGCACATCCGACGGCAAAACAGCAGTAAAGCTCTTCTTTGAGGTCGAGGATCCGAGACGCTGGGATGTTGACTCTCCTAATCTGTACGCATTAAAGACCGATCTTTATGTCGGCGGTGAGTGTGTTGACAGCGATAATGTTCGAATTGGCTTCAGGACCTTCTCGATCGATGCCGACAAGGGATTTTTCCTCAATGACCGTCCGATAAAGATCAAGGGCACATGTAATCACCAAGACCACGCCGGTCTCGGTGTTGCACTCCCTGACTCGATACAGTACTACAGGATAAGGCTTCTCAAGGAAATGGGCACGAACGCATATCGCTGTGCGCATAATCCGCCTGCAAAAGAGATACTTGACGCCTGCGACGAGATCGGACTCATCGTCATGGACGAAAACCGCAATTTCGAGACCAGACGCGAGGCGATCGAGAATCTTGAAACAATGATACGCCGAGACCGCAACCATCCGTCGATAGTTTTTTACTCGCTCTTTAACGAAGAACCGCTTCAAAACAGCCTTGAAGGTGCTGCGATCTACAGACGTCTGAAAAGTCATGTACTTCGTCTCGATGACAGCCGTATTATAACCGGTGCAGTCAATGATAAATTGTGCAAAGGCGGCACGGGCGAGGAAATGGATGCGTTCGGACTCAACTATCTTATCGGGCATGTCGAGGAGATCCACCGCGAATTTCCCAACATACCGATTTTCGGCAGTGAAAACAACAGTGCAGTCACGACACGCGGTTGCTACAAGAGCGATCGAGAGGGTGCGCATGTCTTGAATAACTATGACGAAGAGATCGTTCCGTGGGGCTCGACTGTCCGCGATGCGTGGAATGTCGTGCGTTCGCATGATTATTTTGCCGGTATATTCATTTGGACAGGCTTTGACTATCGCGGAGAGCCGACGCCTTTTGAGTGGCCGACAAGCTCGTCACTCTTTGGCATCATGGACACCTGCGGATTTCCGAAGGATTCATATTATTTCAACAAGGCAACGTTTACAGACGAACCTATGATCCACATTCTTCCGCACTGGAACATGACAGAGGGCGAGACCGTTCGCGTTATGACAGTTTCAAACTGCGATGAGGTCGAGCTCTTTGTCAACGGCCGCTCGCTCGGACGCAGAGAAAACGATGTTTGTAAGCAAAACGAATGGAGCGTCCTTTTTGAGAAGGGAAGCATTTCTGCTGTTGGCTACAGAAACGGTGTGGCTGTTGCTCATACCGAAAGAAGGACGGCGGGTGAGGCGGTTGCCGTAAAGCTCGTACCCGATCGCACGGCACTTAACGGCAGTGGGCAGGACACAGTGGCGATCCGCGTTTCGGTCGTCGATAAAGATGGTGTCGAGCTTCCGCATGCCGATAATCTCATTAATTTCGAAATTATCGGAGACGGCATCGTTGCGGGCGTAGGTAACGGCGATCCAAACAGTCACGAGCCCGAGCACACTCCGTATCGTCATCTTTTTGCAGGTCTTTGCCAGGTTCTTGTAAAGGCAGGGCTTGGTGCAAAGTCACTGCGACTTGTGGCAAAGTCGGATGGGCTTTCCGATGCATCTGTTGATTTCGAGATCGTCGACTCTGAAATGCCCGATTATATCTTCTCAAAGCCCAATAACTCTATCACGGGCATTCTTGCCTCTCTTACGGACAGTGTCGAAAAGCCTGATCCGAAAAAGGTCTACGGAGCCGATGACAATAACAGCTTCGCGCCGCTTGATGTTGACAATGGTTTTGACTTTATCAGACCAAGTAACTTTATGAGCGGCTGGCGAGAGATCCGCATCCCTGTCAGAGTTCCGGTGGGGATGGGCGATGGCGGCGCATCGATCGAATGCGCATCGGTCACATGCGAAAAACTTGAGGCGTATATCAACGGTGAGCTCATATACGAGATTTCTCCCGAGCACAAAGCATGTGTAAACATTCCATTCAACATGCCCGAGGGCAGTGAGTTTGAAATGAGAGTTTTGATCAAGGCCAAAGAAGGGCTGGCATCCGGCAGTGGGCTTGGGATTAATATTTCGCTTTCCAAAAACAAATAAATCACAGCATATCGCAAGGAAGTGTTTTTAATGCTTCCTTGCGATATTTTGCAAGTTTCGTGCTATTTTTAACAGATTGCTCTTGACTTGAATGAAAAAATATGATATAATCGAGCATAAGTTACAGAGTAGGAGTCACGGCGTTAAGTGTCGCGCGGACGGGGAGTTGTCGCGCGAACGAAAACGGAAATTGCCGTTGCGGTCGAGGCTTCGCATCCCGCTGCCTTTCATAAGGAAATAAGTAAAGATTTTATCTCCTCGTGTGGCAATTTTTTTGCGGAAAGCTGTACAAGGAGGTAAAATGAACAAGATCAAAAGAAATCAAAAACAATCACTTGAAACAATAAGCAGCCCATTTTCGCGCGTGTATTGGCGCTCTGCCGTATCTGAGTTGTCAAATCTCAACATGATCACTATCGCGGCGATCGTAGTTGCCGTAAGGGTCTCGCTTCATCAGTTTTCGCTTGCTCTTGAGATCGCACCGAATTTGAAGATCAATCTCTCGTTTTGGATCAGTGCGGCAGGCTCGATGATCTACGGACCGCTCGTCGGACTGCTCTCGGGTGCGGTCAGCGATACGCTCAGCTGCATTCTTTTCCCGAGCGGACCGTATTTCTTTCCGTTTGTGTATGTCGAGATGCTCGGATGCTTTATCTTTGCGCTCTTTCTTTATCGCGCAAAGTTGACGCCATGGCGGATCATCTGCTCACGAGCCGCTGTCGTTGTGGGGTGTAATTTTATTCTGAATCCGATAATAATGGTCGTTTATTACAGTATTTTTTTACCCGATAAGACTTATACTCTTTACACTGTAATGCTGACTGTTCTCAAAGCGTTTATCACCTTTCCTTTTGAGGCGATAATACTCATAGTTTTTTTGTCGGCGGTATCGATCCCGCTTTCCAAAATGAAGCTTGTCCCGAGCGGACAGACAAAACTTTACGTTAACAAGAAGCTTATTATTGCCCTTATTGCACTCTCGATCGTATCGGCAGTAATGCTTGTTTTGGTGCTGAAATTCGGTTTTTTCGATGTCATGAAACAGCTGCTTAAAAAGCTGTTCAAATAAACACTTTACAGATAAGTGAGGTACTATTTATGTATAATTTTCCCATAGGCGCAATGCTTGAGTCATTCAGACTTCCGACTCCCAACGCCATCAAGGCGGCAGCAGGTATCGGTGCACAAGGCATCCAGATGTACGCGACATCGGGCGAGCACGCCCCCGAGAACATGACCGCCGATAAAAAAACCGAGCTGCTTTCGATGATGAACGCCTCGGGACTCGTTTTCTCGGCACTTTGCGGAGATCTCGGCAAGGGGTTCGGCGACCCCGAGCTCAATCCGTCACTGATTGAAAAATCAAAGCGCATTCTCGATCTTGCAAAAGAGCTTGGCACGAATGTCGTCACTACCCACATTGGCGTCGTCCCCACCGACAAGTCGCATCCGAGATATGCCATCATGCAGGAGGCTTGCCGTGAGCTTGCAGAATATGCCGATTCGATGGATGCACATTTCGCGATCGAAACAGGACCCGAGACGGCGGTCGTTCTCTGCGAATTTCTTGACAGCCTCGGCTCTCGCGGTGTTGCGGTAAATCTCGACCCCGCAAACCTCGTAATGGTCACCGGCGATGATCCTGTCAAGGCGGTATATACGCTGAAAAATTATATCGTCCATACACACGCAAAGGACGGCAGAATGCTGTATAACAAAAATTCCGAGGAGATATACAACGGAACGGCTAAAGATCATGTCGTCACCGGACCTTCGTTTGAAGAACTGCCTCTCGGTAAGGGCGGAGTTGATTTCCCCGCTTATCTTGCCGCACTTGAGGATATCGGCTTCAAGGGATTTCTTACTATTGAGCGTGAATGCGGAGACGATCCGCTTGGCGATATCAAAGCCGCGGCTGATTTCCTGCGCTCGATCATCAACGGCTGATCACCAAAAAAAGCGACGGGATGGGACATTTTTTCATCCCGTCGCGACAAACTTTTTTCAAAGGAGGAGATCTTCATAATAAGGATAAAAAACAGCGTATCGCGTTTTTTTGCCGGTGCATTTTCAAGAACTAAAAATATTGTCTCGAAATATATAAAATTGCTCTTGTCCCGCGACGCCGACGGCAATCTCTCCGTTCTATCTCATATTCGCTTTTATATCATGCTTTCTTTGTTTGTCGAGCTTGTCGTTGAGTGCTTTTGCCGCCACTCTGTTAAGTCGGGCTTTGTTTTTTTACTTGTCTCTTTTTTTGTTTTTTGCTTTAACGCACTGATCATTTTCCTGACTTATATTCCCGCATTTTTTATTAGGCGCAAGCTTTTCTATACGACATTTATGTCACTTGTTTGGATAGGTCTCGGTGTCGGCAACTGTATAGTAACGCTTTGCCGCATCACGCCGCTTTCTGTTATCGATTTTCTTAACTTACCGAGCGTTTTTTCGATAATCGGCATATATCTCAGCACAATAGAGATCGTTCTTATCTGTATTGCTATAGCTCTGGCACTCGCATTTGTTGTCTTTCTTGCGATCAAAGCCCCAAAAAGCAGATCTTTTTATAAACGCTCGATCATTGCCGCGCTTTGCTCGATCTTACTTTTGCCGATGTCCTATTCTTTTGGAATTTCGGCAAAAATGCTGTCCGATCAGTTTTCGAGCCTCCCTGCGGCCTATAAATCATACGGATTTCCATATTGCTTCTGCACAAGCGTTATTGACCGAGGAATCGAAACGCCAAAGGATTATTCGGTCAATAAAATGGATGAGATACTCGGTGCTTTGAACAGCCATAATACAACAGCACCAAACGAAAAGCCGAACATTGTTTTTGTTCAGCTTGAGTCATTTTTTGATGTGAACGATCTTTTGAATATAAGATTTTCCGAAGATCCGATTCCCAACTTCACATCTCTTTCGGAGCGCGGAATCAGCGGATATTTGACTGTTCCGGTTCTTGGCGCAGGGACAGTAAACTCCGAGTTTGAGGTCTTGACGGGAATGAGTGTCAACGTCTTTGGAGCAGGCGAGCATCCGTATAAGACTGTTCTCGGCAGTTACAGCTGTGAGTCGATCGCCTATAATCTTATGGAGCTCGGTTATTCGACGCACGCCATCCACAACTATCAAGGTACATTTTATCAAAGGCATAAGGTCTACAAAAATCTCGGCTTCCAAAGCTACACGCCGCTTGAATATATGAGTGATGTTGAGTATAACATCAGCGGCGCGTGGCCCAAAGATGATATATTGACATCGCAGATCTTTGACGCGCTATCGTCTACCGATGGCAGTGACTTCGTGATGACGGTTACCGTGCAGGGTCACGGAAAATATCCGCCGAACGTCCTTCCCGAGGATTATGACCCGAAAATTCAGGTCGAGTTTATAGACGGTCTGATAGAGGGCGGACTTTCGGACATAAACGGACTTTCCTACTATGTTAATCAGCTTTATGAGACTGATCTCTTTATCGATGAGCTGGTTCGCGCGATCGATGCTTTTGACGAAAAGACCATCCTTGTCCTTTACGGCGATCATCTGCCCAGCCTCTCGATAGAGGACTCTGATCTGAAGAGCGGCTCGATATATAAAACACCCTATCTGATCCTCTCAAATTACGGCATAGAAGACTCGGCTATCGACTTTGGCGACATGTATTCTTATCAGCTCGCGGCATCGGTTTTGGAGCTTGCAGATATTCATAACGGTCTCATGACGAAATTGCATCAATACTATCGTGACAGCTCGAATTACTATGAGTGGTTTCGAGACCTTGAATACGATATGATCGGCTATAATCTCCTCGGTGGAATATCGCCAAGATATGTTTATGGAGGAAATACCGAATATTATCCTAAAATGGAGACGATGCGGCTCGGAGTAAAAGATATCGTTATAAGGCACTGCGAAATGATCGACGGCGTGCTTTATGTGTATGGTGAGAATTTTACCGAGTGGAGCAGACTTGTTGCCGATGGCGATGTAATATCGGCGACCAAGTATATAGCAAACGACCTGATAGCAGTCGAGCTTGGAGAAGACAAAGAACTTCCGTCGAAGATCGCTGTCGCACAAATGGGTGACGGGGGTGTGAAACTCGGTCAAACCAGTGAAATGCTCACGGTTTCGGTAGATCCCGATAGTGAGATCGATAAAGAAACATAAAATTAAACGAGGCATCAAAAATGGACGACAATAATGAACTCGAAATGCAGACTGCTGATTTTTTGAACAAATTCGGTGTTCCGAAGGATCTTGAGGGATATGAGTATTTGAAACAAGCTATCGTTTTCACCTGCAGAGAGTCTGTCATAATAAGCTCGGCGACGAAAGTGCTCTATCCGACGCTCGCAAAGCGTTTTAATGTGTCGCCGTCGCATATTGAGCACAAGATCCGTCACGCCATCGAGGTCACATGGGATGAAAGCGACATGAGAGTTTTAAATTCGTTTTTCGGATTCATCGTTCCCAACAGCAAGGGAAGACCGACAAACAGCGAATTTATAGCAACTGTTGCCGACGAACTTCGTATCATGAACGGCTACAAAATAAAATGGCAACACAAGTGAGGAAGATTCGCGAAAAAATTCAACGTTTTTTTTCGTTTTTGCATTTTTTTGCGAAAATCTATTGACTTTTGTGAGTTAATATGATAAAATATAATTTAAAGGATATTATTCATGACGAAAAAAAGTGCAGTTCCGAAAGGTCAAACATCTTTTGCTAAAAACTTTGTTGCAGAGGATGTAAAAATAATCGATGTTAACAATCTTGGCAACGGAGTCGCAAAGATCGATGGCAAAACTGTATTCGTCAAGGGTGCGGTCACGGGCGATGTTTGTGATATTGTCATCATAAAAGACGCGTCAGATTACGCTGTCGCGGCGATCAAATGCCTGAAAAAGGGCTCCCCTCACAGAGTTCCTGCGGGATGCCCCGTATATAAGCGTTGCGGCGGATGCGTGTACAGACAGATCGATTATAATTTTGAACTGTCACAGAAAGCGGCGCAGGTCAAGTATGCTTTTTTGAAGGAAGGGCTGTCGCCGACGATCGACGATATTCTTTTTGACAAAGAGGACGGTTATCGCAATAAAGTACAGTATCCGGTCTCATACGACAGAAAGATCGGCTATTATGCACAGCGAACTCACGAGATAGTCCAGGTGAGATCGTGTTGTCTTCAAGATAAACGATTTGAGCCTCTTCTTGATGAGATAGCGATCTTTCTTGATGATCATGACATCTGCGGTTACGATGAGACGAAAGGTGTCGGCGTCATAAGACACATTTGTATGCGTGCCGCCAATGAGGGCATATCGCTCTGCCTTGTGATCAACTCGGATGATCTCCCTTATCGGCGGGAATTTATCGATACGATCACTTCAAGGTGCCCTGATGTTTTGTCGATATCATTGTCTGTTAATAAGAGCAGAACCAATGTTATACTTGGCGAGGGTGCGAAGATCATTTGGGGCAAAGAATCGCTCACGGACACGCTTTGCGGGCTGAAATTCGAGATATCGCCGATGTCGTTCTATCAGGTCAATCGAAATATGGCTGAAAAGCTCTACGGAAAGGCAGCCGAATATGCCGATCTGAAGAACGGACAGACGCTTGTCGATCTTTTTTGCGGAGTGGGTTCGATCGGTCTCTCAATGATAAAAGATAAGCCGAGCTCAAAGCTTATCGGTATCGAGATAATACCCGATGCGGTCGAAAACGCAAGACGCAACGCCGAGATAAACGGTATCAAAAATGCCTCGTTTACTTGCGGCGACGCAAACGCCAAAGAAGTTGCCGATGCCGATGTGATCGTTATAGATCCGCCGAGAAAGGGCTGTGATCCGGCACTTGCACTTAGGATAGCGGACAGTTCGTGCTCGCGAGTTGTCTATGTTTCCTGCAACCCCACAACGCTCGCTCGCGACTGTAAAAGATTTGTTGAGCATGGTTTCTTAATTGAAAAAGTCACCCCTGCTGATCTGTTTCCCCGCACGGGACATGTTGAGACGGTTTGCTTGCTGTCAAGAATAAAAACACAAAAAGAATAAACATATGTTCATCTGTCCTGCAAACGATCGAGATCCCCGTGAAGGGCGATCTCAGGCATCGATGGATGCGATATAAGATATAAATTGCTATACGAATTATTTACCGAGGATAATCAAAAATGAGAAAGTTTGAAAAGAAGGTCTGCCTTGCAACTCCGACCATGCACGGAGAAGAGCTTAAGTATATGACCGAGGCGTATGAGACCAATTGGATGAGTACGGTTGGTGCGAATATAGACGAGGTCGAGCGTATTGCTGCCGAAAAAGTGTGCATGAAATATGCCGTCGGTCTTTCATCGTGTACCGCCGCTCTTCATCTGTGCGTAAAGTCAGCCGGAGAACGTCTCTACGGCAGACCGATGATCAGCCATGGCGCGCTTGAGGGAAAACGCGTCTTTTGCTCTGACATGACCTTTAGTGCGACTGTGAATCCCGTAGTTTATGAGGGCGGTATTCCGGTTTTCATTGATACGGACAGAAATACTTGGAGCATGGATCCTGCCGCTCTTGAAAAGGCGTTTGAGATGTATCCCGACGTAAAGCTTGTTGTTTATGCCGAGCTATACGGATTTCCCGGCCGTGTGGATCTGATCAAAGCAATTTGCGAAAAACACGGGGCACTCCTTATCGAGGATGCCGCCGAGGCGATGGGCGCAACGCTTAACGGCAAGCAATGCGGCTCGTTCGGCGATTACAATGCCATCAGCTATAACGGCAACAAGATCATCACGGGATCTTCGGGCGGATGCCTTTTGACAAATGATATAAGCGTCGCAAACAGAGCTCGTAAGTGGTCTACCCAAGCAAGAGAGAGCGCGCCTTGGTATCAGCATGAGGAGGTTGGCTACAATTATCGCATGAGCAATGTCGTGGCAGGCGTAATACGCGGTCAGTATCCGCATCTTGATGAACATATAGCGCAGAAAAAGGCGATATACGAGTATTATCGTGAAAAACTTTCCGATCTACCTATCTTGATGAATCCGATCACCCCGAACAGCAATCCAAACTATTGGCTGTCTGCGGCTGTTATTGATAAAGAGTATATGTGTAAACAGGTGCGTGACGACAAAAACGCACTCTTTAGAAGCGAGCATGGCAAAACATGCCCGACCGAAATTTTGGAGACACTCGCATCCTGTAATGCCGAGGGACGCCCGATATGGAAGCCCATGCATCATCAACCGATGTATCGTATGCACGATTTTGTGACTCTCGAAGGTAGCGGTCGTTGCAAGACCAACGCATATATTGCGGGTGACTCTGTTGATGTCGGCGCGGATATCTTCGAGCGTGGATTTTGTCTGCCGAGCGATAATAAAATGACGAGAGAAGAACAGGATGGGGTTATCGAGATCATTCACAGTTGTTTCAATTAATTAAATCTTTGAGGTTTTTATGTACGCAAACTTTTTCAAAAGGACGATCGATCTCATATTGTCTGCCGTCGCGCTCATTGTCCTCTCTCCGATCCTTTTGATACTTGCCGCACTCGGAGCCGTTTTTATGAAGGGAAATCCTTTTTTTCTTCAGCCAAGACCGGGCAAAAAGGATAAGAGCGGAAAAGAGAGGATCTTCAAGCTGATCAAATTTCGCACCATGAGCAACGCAAAGGATAAAAACGGACGGCTTTTGCCCGACGATGTCAGACTTAACAAATACGGAAAATTTTTACGTTCCACCTCACTTGACGAGCTTCCCGAGCTCTTGAATATAGTAAAAGGAGATATGGCGATAGTCGGTCCGAGACCACAGCTTGTTCGAGATATGATCTTTATGACCGACGAACAAAGAAGACGCCATGATGTTCGCCCCGGACTTACGGGTCTTGCACAGGTGAACGGTCGAAACAACATTACATGGGAACAAAAATTTGAATACGACCTTAAATACATAGACTCGGGTGTCTCTTTTTTGTCTGACTTGAAGATCATTTGTCAGACTGTCGGCAAGGTCCTTAAGAGAAGTGATACCGTTCGCGATGGCACTGTGTCGGATATAGATCTTGGCGATTGGCTTATGCTCAACGGGAAGGTCGATCGTGAAGCATATGACGAAAAGCAGGAAGAGGCAAGAAAAATATTAATGTGTGAATAAAGGGTGTGTGCTTTACGAAAAAAATATTATGGCAGAAAATTAAATCATTTTTTCGAAAATGGATGAGTGCCAAAGTCATCCCGCATATGGTTTTGAACGGTTGGAGAATTTTTTTCTACCGCCTGTGCGGTTATAATATAGGCAAAAATGTTTTTATCGGAATGAGATGTTACCTTGACGATCTCGAGCCGCATCTGTTTACCGTTGAGGATGATTGCATCATCTCATACGGCGTATTTTTTGCTTGCCACGGACGAAATCAAGAGCACACGCCGATCACGATAAAAAAAGGCGCGTATATCGGCATGAGGGCAAATGTTATTTCAGGAAAGAGCGGTGTAACTATCGGCGAAAATGCCGTGATTGGTGCCTGTACGCTCGTTAATAAAGATGTGCCCGACAACGCGACTGCCGTGGGAGTTCCTTGCAGAATAATTGAAAAATCGGAAGATTAATAATTAACAGACATTTCCGAGAGGGAAATGGAGCGATAATATGAGAAATTGGAGATATTACAATCACGCTGCATTACCAACGACTCCTCCACATATGTCGCCCGATTTGACGCCAGTGATCAGTGGCGATATATGGAAAATGAAGGGTTCTCCCCTCCTTGCAAGGTGGACGACCGATTTTGACTGCGGATATGAAACTAATTGGTGGTATATTATCAATGATCGACCATTTGACATAAAAGCACTTAAAGCAAAGCGGAGATACGAGATAAATAAAGGTATCAAGAATTTCGATGTCAAGCCGATCGAACCTGAAAAATATGCCGAAGAATTGTGTGATGTGCAAATTGCGGCATATTCGGGATATCCCGAAAAGTATCGTCCGACGGTCGACAGACGAGCGTTTGTGTCATTTGTTAAAAGTCTCAAGAATTGGAGCGGTCTTGTATGTGTAGGCGCGTTCAGTCGTGAGACCGCAAAGCTTTGCGGATATGCACTTCTTTCAAAGGAAAGCGTGAATTATGTTTATTTCAAGTTTATGCGGACAGATCCCAAATGGGAAAAGTTCGGGGTAAACGCCGCATTGGTTGATGGGGTTCTCAGAGAGTTTGACTCTTTTTTGGCAAACGGTGGCTATATTTGCGATGGCGCAAGAAGCATCAATCACGAAACGGCTTTTCAAGATTATCTTGAAAAATACTTCGAGTTTAGAAAAGCCTATTGTAAGCTGCATGTAATATATAATCCCAAACTGAAATGGGTGATTCGTTTGTTGTTTCCCATCCGAGGACTTCTCTCTAAATTAGATAGAATAGGTGTGATACATTCTATTAATTCGGTCCTGAAGATGGAAGATATTTGTCGCAACAGGAAATGAGTATTGCTGTCAGCTTAATAACGAATTAGTCCACACCTCTTATGTGATCCTCAAGTGTTATGAGTTTCCGTTCATGAGCAAGTGGGATTACGAGATAGACCCCCTGCATTACGCGCCCGAAATCCGGAAGAAAAGGGTATTATCCTCAAGTGTTGAATTATTATAAATTGGAGTAATTACAAGAAATATCTTTATATAAGGATGTATTTATGAGTGGACTGGTTTCAATAATAATGCCTTCGTATAACACAGGGCGATTTATAAGCGAAACAATAGAATCGGTGCTTGATCAGACATATCCTAATTGGGAACTTATCATCGTTGATGACTGTTCGACCGATAATACCGACGAGGTAGTTGGCAGATATCTTGCCGACAAGCGGATCCGTTACATAAAAAATGATGTTAACAGCGGTGCCGCTGTTTCCAGAAATCGCGCCTTGCGAGAGGCAAAGGGAAGATGGATCGCCTTTCTTGACAGCGACGATCTTTGGATGGCAGAAAAGCTTGAAAAGCAGCTAAACTTTATGATCGATACCGGCTGTCATTTTTCTTATACAAAATATATCGAGATAGACGAGACATCGACACCTAACGGTAAAAGTGTGTCCGGACCGAAGCGCATTACCAAGCACGGGATGTACAATTATTGTTGGATGGGCTGTCTGACCGTTATGTATGACACAGAGACAGTCGGACTTGTACAGATCGAAGATATTAAGAAGAATAACGACTATGCCATGTGGTTGAAGGCCTGTCAAAAGGCAGATTGTTATTTGTTCGATGAAACTCTTGCGAAATACAGAAAACGCAGTGGCTCGATCAGCAGTCACGGATACACTAAGCTTATCAGATGGCATTATAAACTTTATCGCGAGGCTGAAAAGAGAAATGCTGTCGCGGCGACTGTCTTGACTCTCCGCAATCTGTTTTGGGGAGTTTGGAAAAAAATAAGGTATGTTAAATGAACGCCGAGATAGACATTAGTTCTGAGTTAATAAAAACCGATCGTTTGACGCTTCGTCCTTGGCTGGAGTCCGATCTGCAAGATTTTTATGAATATGCCCATGTCGACCGTGTCGGACAAATGGCAGGTTGGATGCCGCATAAATCTATAGATGAGTCAAAACGAATACTTGACCATTTTATCAGCGGCAAAAAGACATTTGCTTTGGAATATGAGGGGAAGGTTATAGGCTCGATAGGCATTGAAGAGTACAGCGAAAAAGACTATCCCGAGCTTGCCGAGCTTTGCGGTCGTGAGATCGGTTATGTTCTCTCCAAAGAGTATTGGGGACGCGCACTCATGCCCGAGGCAGTGCGAGCGGTCATTGAATATCTTTTTAAGACGGTAAAGCTCGATTTTATTTTGGTCGGACATTTCGACTTTAATAAACAGTCAGCCCGCGTGATCGAAAAATGCGGCTTTCATTACATTAAGACCAGACCGTATGAGACACGGTACGGCAAGATCGAAATGTCTGAGGAGAGCATTTTGTACAGAAACGAATATTTGTAAAAAGTAAAACTACCGGCAGATCAGTTTGTCGGTAGTTTTGTTTATATCTTCATATTATTGCGTGGGAAACTTGACGCCGATCGATGTTCCTTTGCCGACCTCGCTTTTTATTGATATCGTTGCATTCATATATGCCGCCGCATGTTTTACTATCGACAGCCCAAGTCCCGTTCCGCCGCTCTGCTTTGAGTGACTTTTATCGACCCTGTAGAATCGCTCGAACACGTGATCAAGATGCTCCGGAGGTATGCCGATGCCTGTGTCGGATACTGTTAATGTACCGTTGCCTGTAACCAGGATATCGACCGATCCGCCGCGGACATTGTATTTTATCGCGTTTTCAATGAGATTTGAGGCAATCTCGTTTACCAAACGAGGAACACCGCTGACAACACAGGGCTCTTTATAAAGTGTCAATTTAACATCATAATCAGCGGCTTTTTGAGAAAGCTCGGATACGACATCAGCAGTTATCGATGAGACATCCACCGATTCGAGCGGAAAATCAATACCCTCATCAAGCCGTGAAAGACCGATTATGTCTTCGATAAGCGTTAAAAGCCTTACCGCTTCATCATGAATGTGCCCCACGAACCTCGGTATGTCATCAGTCTTGACCATGCCGCTTTGAATGATCTCTGAACTGCCGATTATAGCCGTGAGCGGGGTTTTTAACTCATGCGAAACATTTGCCGTAAATTCGCGCCGTCCGCGCTCCGCGTTTAGTTTTTCGGTCACATCAAGTATAAGTATTGCTGTTCCGACCGTTTTGCCGTCGCAATCGATGCGACTTATATCAAATTGATAGTTTTTGCCCCGACGGTCAAGTGTTATCTCTGAGTGTCCGTCCTCGTCCGATCTTTTCAGTGCCTCGCTTACCTCCGAGGTTCGTTCGACATATGAAAGATCTTTGCCGAGTGCATCACGATCGGCGGCAAACAGTGCCATTGCCGATCTGTTGATGCTTATGATCTTTTTTTGAGCGTCAAGAAGTATCATTCCTTCGTTCATCCCCGAAGTTATCCTGTCAAATTCCTCAGTCTTCTGCTTTAAGAGACTGTATTGCTTGTCGATCTCCTTGTGTTGAGAATTGATCCTCGTCAAAAGCGGTGCGAGCTCATCATAAGTTTTGTTTTCGAGCGGATGGTCAAGATCGAGCTTGTTGAGCGGCTCTATAATTCGCGATGCAAGATGGTGCGCCAAAAACGCCGCAAGTATCAACACCGCGACCAAAACAAAGCATATAGGTTGAAGCATACCGAGCGTCAGCATTCCGATTCCCGCACTGCTTACCGAAATTCTCAGAACAGAGCCGTCCGAGAGACGCTTTGCACAGTAGATCGTCTTTTCGAGCAGTGTTTTCGAATAACGTTCGCTGATGCCTTCGCCGCTTTCAAGAGCCATTTTGACCTCTTCGCGCTCGGCGTGATTTTCCATCTTGTTTTCATCTGCCTCTGCATCGTAGATAACAGAGCCGTCTGCGGCGATCCACGTCAGTCGGTTACCGCCCTCCGGAATGGAAGTGAGATAACTCTCTCCCACCTCTTCAACGCCGACTGCCGCAAAAGACAGCTCGTCACGAAGTTGCTCGACCTGTATATCACCGAAATAATCGTACAGAAATCCGATGATTGTCGCCGCACATGCTATAAGAACGACAATGGTTGCCGCCATTATTGAACGAAATATCTTTGCTGTCATTGCACACTCTCCAATCGGTAGCCGACATTTCTCACCGTTGTTATATAATTGCCGTATTCGCCGAGCTTTTGACGAAGCGTGCGGATGTGCATGTCAAGAGTGCGCGTTTCGCCGAAATAATCCTCACCCCACACATGGGCAAAAAGCTGTTCGCGTGTGAACGCTATGCCCGGATGCGAGAGAAAAAGCTTCAAAAGCTCAAACTCTTTGTATGTCAGCTCTATTCGCTGTCCCTTAATGGTCACAGTACGCTCTTTTGCGTTAAGCGTAAGATCGGATATGGAAAGTATGTCCTGAACCTCACGATGTCCGCAACGACGAAGGACGGCTTTGATCCTCGATATAAGCTCCATTACTCCAAATGGCTTGACGACATAGTCATCGGCTCCGAGGTCGAGACTCTTTATCTTGTCACATTCATCGCCTTTTGCCGTAGCCATTATAATCGGCAGATCCGACAGCCTCGCATCTTTACGGATCATGCCGAGAAGTTCGACGCCGTCTTTGCCCGGAAGCATGACATCGAGCACGACAAGCTCGGGACGCTCCTTTTGCAGGGCATCCCAAAAAGTGTCTCCGTCAGAAAATCCGCGGGCTTTGAATCCCGTCGATTCGAGTGCGTATATCTCAATTTCGCGTATGGCGTTATCATCCTCGACACACCAGATCATTGACCTTCCTCCTCACTTTTGTGAATGCCTGTTACGGCATAAATTACCCATTCCGCAAGATTTGATGCGTGATCACCGATCCGCTCAAAATATTTCGCTATCATGAGAAGGTCGAGTGCGTATTCGCCATCCGACGGATCAGCCGCGATCAACTCAATAAGACTGCTCTTGACCGATTTGAATGCATCATCGACAATATCGTCGTATTTTATGACAGATTCCGCAAGGGCCGTGTCGCTTCTTACATAAGCATCGATGCTGTCGGTCAGCATTTTTATTGCCGCTGCCGCCATTTCTCGCAGGTGAACATGAGTTGATGCAGTACGACCGTTTAAGAAGGTGACGATCTCGGCAATATCCTCCGCCTGATCGCCTATTCGCTCCATGTCGGTGATCATCTTAAGCGCCGCCGATATTTTGCGAAGATCGCCTGCAACCGGCTGCTGTTGAAGGATAAGCCTCATGCAGAGATTTTCAATGTCCCGCTCCTTTTGATCGATCTCCTTGCCTCGCGGCGCAACCTTTGCCGCAAGCTTCATATCGCCCTCGCTAAGTGCCTTGGATGCAAGCGCGATAACCTCCTCGCAAAGCGCGCCCATCTCTATCATTTCGTGATAGAGGACGCCGAGCTGTCCGTCAAGCCGACTTCTTGCTGTCATTATCCGAACCTCCCCGTAATGTAATCCTCTGTTCTTTTGTCTGTCGGACGGGTGAACAGATCTTCGGTTTTTCCGTATTCGATAAGCTCTCCGAGCAGAAAGAACGCAGTTCTGTCCGAAATCCGCAGAGCTTGTTGCATGTTGTGCGTGACTATCACGATCGTGTACTTTTCTTTCAGACTGATCGCAAGCTCCTCGATCTTTGATGTAGATATCGGGTCAAGCGCGGACGTCGGCTCGTCCATGAGCAGAACATTCGGCTCAACCGCAAGCGCGCGTGCAACGCAAAGTCGTTGCTGCTGACCACCGGACATGCCGAGCGCACTCTTTTTCAGTCGGTCCTTCGTTTCATCCCAAATCGCGGCGGCACGCAGGGAATTTTCGACTATCTCGTCAAGTTTTGCCTTTGATTTGATGCCGTGCGTCCGCGGACCGTAAGCAATGTTGTCGTAAATGCTCATGGGGAAGGGGTTGGGCTTCTGAAACACCATTCCTACCTGTCTGCGAAGCTCATTGACATTAACGCCCGATCCCCAAATATCCTCGCCGTTATATGTTACCTTGCCGGTAGTTCTGACCTCGGGTATCAGGTCGTTCATTCGATTTAGCGTTTTCAAAAATGTTGATTTTCCGCATCCCGACGGACCGATAAGTGCGGTGATGCTTTTCTCCTCGATCGCCATATTCACGCTTTTTAGCGCGAGCGTGTTTCCGTACCACAAACAGAGATTGGTAGCGGTAATTATGTCGTTTTTGGTGCTCATATATTGTTCCTTTTTCTGAAATATTTCCCCACAAGGGTCGCAAGCAGATTTATAAGTATGGTAAGGATCATTAAGATCAGGGCGATCGCAAACGCGACTTCAAATTCGCCGTCTGTTTTTGCGTATGAATAAAGTGCGACGGTCAATGTCGATCCCGCACTCATCATTCCGGACAAAAATCCGTTAATTGTGTGCGCAAATCCTGCGGTAAACAAGAGTGCCGCCGATTCGCCGAGTATCCTTCCGACCGAAAGAATGCACCCCGTAACGATTCCGTCTACGCATCCGGGAAGGACGACGGTCCTTATGACCCGCCATTTGCCTGCGCCCAGCCCAAACGCTCCCTCGCGATATGACATCGGAACTGTCTTCAGACTCTCCTGCGTTGTACGC
The DNA here is from genome assembly GCA_964568425.1 of uncultured Lachnospiraceae bacterium. Classification (GTDB taxonomy): domain Bacteria; phylum Bacillota; class Clostridia; order Oscillospirales; family CAG-272; genus CAKSQF01. The sequence goes on from CAZMPO010000009.1 coordinate 63,373, forward strand.
ATTATCGTGGGAAGGTTCATTATTACAAGTGTAAGACTGCCGGCAAGCAGACACGAGCCCATATGATTTGAAAAAAGCAACATGCCGACAAGCCCGTAGATTATCGATGGTATGCCCGAGAGCGTTTCTGCGGCATACTCAATGATCGAGGTGAGCCTTTTGTTTTTGGCATACTCACTGAGATATATCGCCGCACCGACACCGAGCGGCAGGACGATCAATAAAGTGGAAAATATAACATATAATGTGTTCAGGATATTCGGCAAAATCCCGATGCTGTTCTCAAGATAGCTGACGCCTGTGGTAAGAAACTTGAGTGAAATGTGCGGCAGCCCTTTTATTGCGACATATAAGATCATAAAAATCGCAAGAGTTGCCGTGAGTGCCGCAGATATAAGCATGAACATTCGCATTATGCTTATAAAGCATCTTCTTTTTATCGGCGTTTTTTTGTTAAGCATGTCAGTCTCCCTTCTTTCCTTTTAGGAAGAAATTCAAAGCGGCGTTTATCAACATGATGAATAAGAAAAGTACGAGCGCTATTGAAAACAGTGCCTGACGCTGTAGCCCACTTGAATAAGCCATTTCACTGCCAACTATCGTTGTCAAAAAATGAACGCTTTGGAAAAGCGAATTTGGCATGTTGGGTGCGCTTCCGCAGACCATCATCACAGCCATTGCTTCGCCTATCGCGCGTCCCACGCCAAGTACGATCGCTGTTGCTATTCCGCTTTTTGCCGCAGGAACTGAAACTCTGAAATATGTCTCAACAGGTGTGGCACCAAGTGCGAGGGATGCATCTTCGTATTCTTTGGGAACGGCGTCAAGGGCTGTTATCGATACTTTGATTATCGACGGCAGTATCATGACAGCAAGAACGATCATTGCCGAAAGAAGACAAGCACCGTCTGAGAGATCAAATATACATCTGATCCCGGGGACAAGTATCATCATTCCCACCAAGCCGTATACGACCGACGGTATCCCCGAAAGAAGGCTGATCGCCTGCTCCATTATCGATCGGATTTTCTTCGGTGCAAGCTTTGAAAGAAAAACTGCGGTCAAAAATCCGATTGGAACGCCTATGATCATAGCACCCGCCGTGCCGTAAACACTCGTCAGCAAGAAGGGAAGTATGCCGTATTTGGCATCAGCGGATGAAGACGACCACTCTTTCCCGAATAAAAACCTTGTTAGCCCTATTTCTTTTATCGCGGGTATTCCCGAGATGATCAGATATGCGGAGATCAAGAGAACACATGCTACAGCAACAAGTCCGAGGATCAGGAACACACCGCCGATCACATTTTCGAGAACTTCTTTTTTGTTTTTCATATTAGTGATATCAGTGCGCTGCAACAACGCCTGCTGCCTTTATTACGTCGGAAGCTTTTTCCGAAGTTGCCCATTCAAAGAAATCTTGCGCAGACTCCGAGAGCTTTGCGTCTTTTTTGGTTACGAGTATAAATGGACGCTGAACCGAGTAAGTACCGTTTTTGATGCTCTCCTCGCTCGGCAGGATACCGCCGACCGAGATGACCTTGACATTATCCTTTACCGTTGCCATCGACGCATATCCGATGGCATTCGGATTGCCTGCGACTGCAGTTATAACATCACCGTTTGAGGACAGCTCTTGCCTGTACTTGCATGAGTCGGTTGTTTTGGTTATCGATTCAAAGCCGTCACGAGTGCCCGAGTTTGCCTCGCGTCCGATAAGCACTATTTCGCCGTCGTTGCCGCCGAGTGCGCTCCAATTTTTGATCTTGCCCGTGTAGATGTCCGCGATTTGTGCGAGAGTCAGATCAGAGACCTTGTTTTTCGGATTGACAATAACGGCAATTCCGTCGTACGCAAGGATCGTTTCTTCAAGACCTTTCGATTTTTCATCGTCTTTGAGACTTCTGGATGAGAGCCCTATGTCACAGCGACCTTCGAGGACCGCCTGTATTCCCGATCCCGAACCCGTTGGATTGTAGGTGACCTTTGTTCCCGATTCCTTTTCGAAAGCCTCACCGAGTGCGCCTATGACCTTGCTCATCGATGTCGAGCCGTCGGTCGAAACAGTGTCGTTTCCGCCCGAGCAACCGATCAAACATACCGCCGTAAGCAGTGCCGTAATAACACATATAATTTTTTTCGTTCTCATTATCGTTTTCTCCTTGTATCATATGAGTTTGTGATTTTTGCTCACGTGTGATATTATACAAGACTCTTGTAAAATCCGAAATCCACCTTTTGTAAAATCGATGTCAAATAATCGATCATGCGACCTTCATTATACCACATTTTTTCACCGATTAAAAGTGGCAATACTGTCGATTATCGACTTGTTTTTTGATAAAATCAGCAAACAGAAGATTCTGCTTAAGAAATAATAAAAAATGAAATGTCAATAAACAACAAAAAGTTAATACATAAAAGCGATAAAATTGTGTCATCACACGAAAATAAAAAACTTTTCAAAAAGTACTTTACAACTTTAGCGTAATGAAGTATAATATAGGCACAACAAAAAACTTTTTCTAAACACGAAAGGAAAAAACATCATGAAAAAAATCATATCATTTCTTCTGCTTATCGCAACTCTTTGCACATTCGCCTCTTGTGCGGACAACGGCTCCGACCTTGATTATATCAAGAAAAAGGGCGAGCTTATCGTAGGCATTACCGATTTCGAACCAATGGACTTCAAGGAAAGTGCCGATGCCGATTGGACAGGCTTTGACGCAGAACTTGCTCGTCTTGTCGGAGAGAAGCTTGGCGTGAAGGTCGTATTCCAAGAGATCAACTGGAAGACCAAGGAGACCGAGCTTGCAGGAAAAACTATCGACTGCATTTGGAACGGTCTCACATGGGACACCGATCGCGCCGCAAATATGAGTATGAGCGACTATTATATGGTCAACAGACAGGTCGTCGTTGTTCGCGGGGGCGATGAGGCAAAGGTTGCCGATGCCGCATCCGCAAAGATATCGGTTGCTGTCGAGTCCGGATCTGCAGGCGAGGAGATAGTAAACAAAAAGTTCAAGGCGGCAACGCTTATTGAAAAGGATACGCAGATAGATTCGCTTACCGAGCTTGTTGCAGGTACGGTCGATGCGGCTGTCATCGATTTCACCATGGCGAATTACCTCATCAATAAAGATGGTTCGGATTTCTCGGGTCTTGTGATCGTTGACGGTGCCGTCGAGGTTGACGATGAGTATTACTCGATAGCATTCAGAAAAGGCAGTGATGTCACCGCAGAGGTCAATAAGTATCTTAAAGAACTTAGGGATAGCGGTCAGATCGCATCGCTTGCAAAAAAGTACGGTCTTGAAAGCGCACTTTACACGGGTGAAACGAAGTGAGCATTTTCACCGAGGTCACGCTCTCTCTTCTTGAAGGATTCGGAACGACGCTGAAGCTTTTTGTCCTTACCCTTCTTTTCTCCCTTCCGCTTGGCTTTTTGATGTCTCTTTGCAGTATGTCAAAATGTAAGTGGCTCTCATACATAACCAGGATTTTCATCTGGATAATACGCGGCACACCGCTTATGCTTCAGATACTCGTTGTGTTTTTTGCTCCCGGAATTATTTTCGGAACACCGATATTCTCGGGACACAGGTTCGAGGCGGCACTGATTACTTTCGTTATTAACTACTCATGCTACTTCTCAGAGATATACAGAAGCGGAATCCAGAGTATCCCGAGAGGACAATTTGAGGCAGGACTCGTTTTGGGTCTTGACAAAAAGAAAATTATGAGTAAAATAATAGCGGAGCAGGTTTTCAGACGCATCCTTCCTCCGATGAGCAATGAGATAATCACATTGGTCAAGGACACATCGCTCGTTCGCGTGATTGCGGTGATCGAGATCATCAAAGCGGCAGAAAAATTTGCGTCAAAAGGACTTATATGGCCGCTCTTTTATACCGGAGTTTTTTATCTTGCGTTCAGCGGACTTCTCACACTTCTTTTTGGCGCACTCGAAAAGAAGCTCTCATATTACAAAATCTGATCGGGGGATATTGCGATGTCATTTTTGAAGGTCGAAGCACTTACGAAAAGCTACGGGAAAAGTGAGGTTCTGCACGGGATCGATTTTGAACTCGAAAAGGGTGAACTGCTGTCGATTATCGGCTCATCCGGCGGAGGAAAAACGACCCTTCTGCGTTGCCTGAATTTTTTGGAGATACCCGAGCACGGCAGGATCTCGGTCGGGGGCGAGCTCATCTTCGACGGTGATCAAAAATCATTTTGCACCGAAAAAAAGATCGCCGAAAGTCGACTGCATTTCGGACTTGTTTTTCAATCGTTTAATCTCTTTCCGCAGTACACACTTCTCGAAAATGTGACACTTGCTCCGCGACTTCTCAAAAAAGGAAGCACAAGTGAGATAAACGAGCTCGCAGAAAAGCTTATTTCGGATGTCGGGCTTTACGATAAAAAGGATCTCTATCCCTATCAGCTCTCTGGCGGTCAACAACAGCGTGCCGCTATCGCACGTGCACTTGCTATGTCTCCGGATATTCTTTGCTTTGACGAGCCGACAAGCGCACTTGATCCCGAGCTTACGGGCGAGGTTCTTCGAGTCATAAGCTCGCTTCGAGATGACGGATGTACGATGATCGTTGTTACACACGAAATGACATTTGCCAAAAAGGTGTCAGACAGGCTGATCTTTATCGAGGACGGCAAAGTCGCTGACTCCGGAGATCCGACGCACATTTTCGGCAACGGTGCGAGCGACTCAACTAAAAAATTTATTTCGGGCTTTTCCGAGATGCTCTAATGCTTTTGAGCAAAGAAAGGTTAAAATTCCATAGTTTTCGGGCGTATTTTGCGATTTTTGCGATGCGCCCGAAAACTGCGGTTAATAATAAAAAATAATAATCAGCAAATTGCAATAGCAAATTGCAATAGTTTTCAAAAACGTAACAAACTGTAGCA
>CAZMPO010000010.1:0-67643 GCA_964568425.1 uncultured Lachnospiraceae bacterium
AAAAAAGTGCGACTACCGAAGCAGTCGCACAAAAAACGCAAACTCCGATAGTCGCCAAACCAACTGAAACCGACAAGAAATCGCTTTACTCTTAGGTATCTCAGTGGAATCTGCATTTTTAACAAATTCGTACTGATACAAAAAAGTAAAGCTGCCCGGTATCAAAACGATAGCAGTAAAAGGGTATTCGGTTGGTTTGGCATAGCTATTATAACACATTTGCACGAAAAAATCAAGAGTTTCTCAAAAACAAACGCAAAAAATGATAAATATTGAAGAAAACAGACTCTCAAAAGATAGCAAATCATCAAGTAGTCTATTCCCGCAAATTGAATTATTACATCAGTTTTGAAAAAATACTCAAAAAAATCATCTTTTTTGAGTCATAACTCTTGACAACCGGATAAAATTCTGCTATAATATCTAATCGGTCACGACAATGCAGCAAAACTGCAAAAATCAATAGGTCAATCTATTTTCCGAAGGGGTCTTAAAAATGGAACACATGGAACAAAAAAACAGAAGAGTCGGAACCGTATCAAGGGGCATCAGGTGCCCTATCATTCGCAAGGGCGATGATTTGGCAGACATCGTTTCGCGCAGCGTCCTTGAAGCGGCAGAATGTGAAGGGTTTGAGCTTCACGATCGCGATGTTATCTCGGTAACCGAATCGATCGTCGCACGCGCGCAGGGCAACTACGCATCTGTTGACGATATCGCGACAGATGTTCGCGCAAAGCTCGGTGGGCAGACGATCGGCGTAATATTCCCGATACTTTCGCGCAACCGCTTTGCTATCTGTCTGCGCGGAATCGCAAAAGGTGCAAAAAAGGTCGTCCTCATGCTCAGCTATCCTTCCGATGAGGTCGGAAACGAACTTGTCAGCCTCGACAAACTCGATGCGGCAGGTATCAACCCCTACTCGGATGTGCTCACTCTCGAGCGTTATCGCGAGCTGTTCGGTGTAAACAAGCACGAATTTACCGGTGTCGACTATGTCGGATATTACGGAGATCTCGTGCGCGAGTCGGGTGCCGATGTTGAGATAATATTTGCCAACAATCCGCGCGCTATCCTTCCCTATGCCGATCATATTCTTACATGTGACATACATACACGCGCACGCACAAAGCGCATTCTTAAAGATGCCGGCGCAAAGGTCGTACTCGGACTCGACGACATCCTTACATCTCCGCTGAGCGAGGGCGGATACAATGACAAGTACGGTCTGCTCGGATCAAACAAATCGACCGAGAACAAGATAAAGCTCTTCCCGCGCGACTGCCGCGATCTCGTGCTCGATATCCAATCTCGCATTTTGTCGGCAACCGGCAAGCATGTCGAGGTCATGGTATACGGCGACGGTGCGTTCAAGGATCCCAAGGGCAAGATCTGGGAGCTTGCCGATCCGGTAGTCTCCCCAGCATTCACCGATGGTCTGATCGGAACGCCGAACGAGCTTAAGCTCAAATATTTGGCTGACAACGATTTCAAGGATCTCTCGGGCGAGGCATTGAAGGAGGCTATCTCTGCAAGCATCCGTGCGAAAGACTCGAATCTCGTCGGCAACATGGCATCCCAGGGCACAACTCCCCGTCAGCTGACCGATCTGATCGGTTCTCTTTGCGATCTGACAAGCGGCTCGGGCGACAAAGGCACTCCCGTCGTACTTGTTCAGGGATATTTCGACAACTATACAAACTAACGGCAAATACAGCGCGTTTTTTCAAAACAGCGAAGACCCAACCGAACTTTTATCGGTTGGGTCTTTTTGACATATTAAATGGGTTTGATCAAACAAGCATATTGCAGATGAGATCACCGTATTCTGTGGGATTTTCGACAGGCATTCCCTCGATGATACGCGCCTGGGTATAGAGGATCTTTGCGTAATCCTTGAGTTTGTCCTTATCCGAAATATAGAGTGCCTTAAGCTTTTCGGCGATCGGATGTGTGTTGTTTATCTCGAGTGCAAGGTCAGCCTTGATCTTGGGTCCGCCCTGAGGCATAGCGTTATATACCTTTTCCATCTCGATCGTGATCTCGCCGACACTTGCAAGGCAAACGGGGTGGTTTTTAAGCTTATTGGTAAAGCGGATCTCTTTTACGCCATCTCCGAGTGCTTCCTTCATAATGCCGAACATACCGCTCGACTCCTCGTTAAGCTTTGACAGGCTCGCCTTTTCTTCATCGGTAGACAGATCGAAATCGCCCGCGCCGATGTTGGTAAAGGTCTTTTCGCTGTACTTATCAATTGCCTTAAGAGCAAATTCGTCGATATCCTCGGTGAGATAGAGGATCTCAAGACCCTTTTCCTTGACCGCCTCGGTCTGAGGGAGCATATCGATCTTATCTACGCTCTCACCGCATGCGTAGTAGATGGTCTTCTGATCCTCGGGCATACGCGACACATACTCAGACAGAGAGACAAGCTTCTTTTCGGTCGACGAATGGAACAGAAGAAGATCGGACAGGAGATCTTTATGCATACCGTAATCGCTGTAGACACCGTATTTGATCTGCGCGCCGAGAGCTTTGAAGAACTCCTCGTATTTCTCGCGATCGTCCTGCATGAGCTTAACAAGCTCGTTTTTGATCTTTTTCTCAAGCGACTTTGCGATAGCTTTGAGCTGGCGATCGTGCTGGAGCATCTCGCGCGAGATATTGAGCGAAAAATCTTCGCTGTCAACAAGACCTGTCACAAAGCTGAAATACTCAGGGAGAAGGTCTGCGCATTTTTCCATTATCAAAACGCCGTTCGAATAGAGCTGAAGTCCCTTTTCGAAATTCTTCGAATAATAATTGAAGGGCGCGTGCTTCGGAACATAGAGAAGTGCGTTATAAGACACCGTACCCTCGACCTTTGCGCGAATGACCTTTGCCGGGTCTTCGAAATCGTAGAATTTTTCTTTATAAAACTCGACAAGATCAGCCTCGGTCACCTCGTCATCCGATTTTTTCCAGATGGGTGTCATGCTGTTGAGGATCTCTCGAGTGACGACATCCTCATATTCGTCCTCGCTTCCCTCTTTGAGCTTAGAGGACGTAACATCCATAACTATCGGGTAGCGGATATAATCCGAATACTTCTTTACGAGCGATCTTATGCGATACTGATCGAGGAACTCGCCGTACTTCTCATCATCGGTATCGGGTTTTATGTGAAGTGTGATCGTTGAACCATGACCTTCTCTTTCCGCCGGAGAGATAGTGTATCCGTCTGCTCCCTCGGACGACCAAATATTCGCCTGCTCCGAGCCGTATGCCTTTGAAAGGACCGTAACCTTATCGGCTACCATGAATGCCGAATAAAATCCGACGCCGAACTGACCGATAACATCAATGTCCTCTCTCTTTTCGTTATCACGCTTAAAATCGAAGGATCCGCTGTGCGCTATAGTGCCGAGGTTTGTTTCAAGCTCCTCTGCCGTCATTCCGCAACCGTTATCGGTCAACGTGAGTGTGCGCGCGTCTTTGTCAAGATCGATCCTTACCGAAAAGTCGGATCTGTCAAGCCCGAGCGAGCTGTCACCGAGCGAGCGATAATAAAGCTTATCGATCGCATCGCTTGCGTTCGAGATAAGCTCGCGGAGAAAGATCTCCTTATGTGTGTATATCGAATTGATCATCATGTCAAGCAGTTTTTGTGATTCCGCTTTGAATTTCTTCGTTGCCATATAATTCACTCCTTTATATTCATCGCAAAACAAAAATAGCAGTCATTTGTTTCGTTTGACACAATTATACATGCCTTTTGTGAAAATAAGGTTGTATAAATGTTAACTCAGCGTAAACAATTAGCAGTCGCACTCAGCGACTGCTAATTGAACTATTTTATCTTAATTGTTTCGCCACAGATCGACTGATACATGGGGACAAACCGTTTTCGGTGCGAAGGGTGTCGGCGATTGCCATGACGAACTCTCCGTTTGACGGACATTTCTTTTTATATACGATCGTGTATGAAAAAAAATCGACAAGGACATCCGAATTGCCGCGTGAGCATGCGATCTTCAGAGCATGGCGCATTGAGCGTTCGACACACGCCGGTGTCGTCGAATACATCTCGGCGACCCTTGGATAGATCGTTCCCGTCATCGATTCATGACAGCCGCTGTCGTACATAATGCGTATCGCCGCGCGCAGATAATGGTAACCGTTTATATTAGCCGGTATTCCCATACTGCGCATGATCTGCGATATCTGTGCATCAACACTCGCATCTTGGTTTGCGTATTTACTTTTCATGGGTCAAAACCTCATTTCTCAAAATCGTCATTTTCGTCGGTCATGTCAAAAGGTTCATCGGGCAGGCAAAAATCATCGAAGTCATGGCAAAACAAGTCGGGCAGAGTCTTCGGTGCAGGTCGCTGATTTTTGACTGCATCGCCTATTTCGTCGGCAAATCGCAGCATGTCATCGACCGATCTGTCTCTGCGGCGTCTTTTTGCCTTCGAGATCATGGCGGCAAGGATCAAAAAGAAGATCAGAGCGATCGCAAAAAAGGCGTAGGACGAAAACTCGGCGGATTCGGCGATCCTCAGTGCGACATCCTTCCAAAAGGCGGTCGAGTAATAGTCGGGCTCGTATGCGTTTATCTCGGACAAGCGATCTGTGTCGGCATTTATAACAGTGCCGCATCTTGTACAGCTCGACTGCCAAAGTCCGCCGCTTATGAGCGTAGCTTTTTTGATCGATGTCCACTCGCCGTACGCATGTCCGACAGGCTCTATATCTTCATAAACTCTGTATCCGCATCCGTCCGTGCAAACACCGCTCCTGACACCGCTCTCGGTGCATGTCGGCTCGAGCGTGACCGACCAAACGATCTGATAGTCAAGCTTCTTTGTAAAATTACCGCGCATGGACAATGTGCAGGAGGAGCATGTGTAGAGCGACCATCCTTCGCTGTCGTGGGTCGGTTCGTAATTCTTCACCTGCCACATATGCTCAAGCGTCGGAATGGTTATTTGATAAGACGTTCCGCAATACTCGCAAGAGTAGAGATCAAAGCCGGTCTTTGCGCATGTCGCATTTTCGGTATAGGTCTTATGATAGCGATGATTGCTGACAGGCGTGAACGAGTCTCTGAACGTTTTTCCGCACCTGTCGCAGGAATAGGTCGTATATCCTTCGGTCGTGCATGTCGGAGCGGTCACCACTCCATCCGAATATGTATGTCCGACGGGCTCACCGTTTGTTTTTGTTTCGCGCTCGCCGCAGACTCTGCACTCTCTCGTGATCGACCCTGCCTCGGTGCAGGTCGGATCTTCGCTTGATAAAGTCTTCCAATCATGCTCGATCTTGTCAACATAATCGGAAATATATGTAATACTGCACTCGGTGCATCTATACTCGGTGTATCCCTCCGAACTGCATGTCGGTTTGACGACCGTTTGGTTATAGTTGTGGAAGCAGGAGAGCATGACGGTGCCTTTTTTCATTTGCGCGTCAACATCTCTACCGTCCGCATCCTTTATTCCTTCGGAACCGACAGACGCCCTTATGCTGTAATTTCCAAGCTCGGCATGATTATCAAGAACGAATGTTGCCGTGGCGTAGATACCGTTGCGAGTCATCGGCGCACCCGTTGATGTAAGCGTGAAGACTCTGCCGTTTACCGAGGCGGAGACATTTTCGTCATCAGTCAAAAAAGAAGGAAAGGATATCGAGTCAAGGCGCATGACCGAGCTGTCATAGGACAGTTTTATCGAAACAATCGACAGTCCGGGGTTGTCCGATAAAATGATCGAAACGGTGAATTTCTCGCCGCGGAGCGCCGTATTGTTATCATCGACTGTCACGGTGACAGTGCTGTCGGCGTGTGACGGAAGTGACAATCCGACAAAAGTGATGAGAGTGCAGACAACGCACAAAATGATCGTTTTTACAGATCTCATAGCAAAATCCTCTCTTCAATTTTCGACGGAGCGATTCGATCTGCCGTCTCCTATATATTATAAACATTTTCAGATTTTTTTCAAGGGGTTTTTGAGAGTTTTGATAAAATGTCATAAAAATTTTTCAAAATACAGATCTTTACCGTCGGAAAGTGCATTTTGTAAAAAATATCCGAATATCTTTCCAAACTTCACACGAGGTTCACATTTGGGGCGTAAAATGAAAACAAAAAAAGCTTGCTGAAAGGAAAACAGATATAAATGAAAAAAACGTCTATCGGCGGGCAGGCGCTCGTCGAAGGGATCATGATGCGCGGACCCGAAAAAACGGCGATGGCTGTCAGGAATGCATCGGGAAAGATCATCAAAGAAGAATGGACAAACAAAACGTCCGTTCCAAAGATACTTCGCGTTCCGATCATCAGAGGCATCTACGGAATGCTGTCCTCACTCACTATCGGCTACAAATGCATGATGCGCTCTGCCGACATCGCGGTACAGGATATTTTGGAGGAAGAAAATGCCGCTGAAAACGCAGCTGCCGAAAACGCAGACGAATCGACGGTAGTCGAGAACAAAAAGGAAAAAGAGACAAAAGAGACAAAAGAGACAAAAAAATCCGAAAATGATAAAGCCGAAAGTCCGATATGGTTTACGATAACGATGGTCGTGTCGGTCGTTTTGGCATTTGCACTCATGATCGGTCTTTTTGTTCTTGTTCCGACCTTTCTCGGCGGACTGATATTCAGCGAGACGGAAGGTTTTTGGGCAAGACTCGGCAGATCGGCATTTGAGGGAGTTTTGAAGATCGTACTGCTCGTTCTCTACATGTGGGCGATATCCTTTATGAAGGATATCCGTCGAACATTCATGTACCACGGTGCAGAGCACAAAACGATCTTCTGTTACGAAAACGGTCTTGAGCTGACTGTCGAAAACATCAGAGCGCAGGGGCGTTTCCACCCGAGATGCGGAACATCGTTCCTCATCCTAATGCTGATCGTCGGCATATTCATTGGATTTTTCATTAACGTTGACAGCTGGCTTCTCCGATTTGCGATTCGTTTGCTGCTCCTTCCATTGACAGTCGGCATCGGATACGAGCTGATAAAATTTGCAGGCAGGCATGATAACGCGCTGACAAAGATCATTTCAGCCCCCGGAGTGGCACTTCAACACATAACGGTCCTTGAGCCCGACGATGACATGATCGAGTGTGCTATTATTGCAATGAGTGCGGTAATTCCCGAAACGCCCGACAAAGACAATTGGTAAAGAGAGAAAAACAAAATGAAAAAGAAAGAAATTGTGAGAATGCTCCTGCTTTTTCTGAGTTTTATCATCTTCGTCCCTTTCTCGTTTTTCGTCTATTACGGCAACACCGCCCTCTATATGAAGGCTTATTGTGACGGACAATACAATGATTTTCCGCTAATGCTTCTTTTTACGATCATTATCGGTCTCGGTCTGTCGCTTTTCGTACAGGTCTTGCTTATCTTCTTTCTACCCGATGACAAGGTCGAGAAAAGAAACAGGTTTCTTCGAATATCGGTAAGCGACAGTGCTTGTGTTTTTCATGTAGCGACATACATAATCTCGCTTGTATTTCTTCTGCTTTTAAGACTCGGGCTTGCGTCCATGCCGATAATGATAGCCGTATATTTTCTTCTGCTTATTTGCGAGGCACTGACGGTCTTTTTGCCCGGTCAGAAGGATGCTTACGCACCGTCAAACAGATCGGAGAGGAGCTCGGACGAAAAGGCACTTGACAGTTTTATCGTATATCTCGACAAGCTTTCATCAAAATGCGAAAGTCCTGCGATGAGAGATGCGCTAAGTGAGCTTATCGCCACGCTTAAAACGATAGACCCGTCGCTCAGCCACGGTATGCAGGCACTTGAAACCGAGCTTAGCGCAAAATGCGTTTCGATCGAGGATGCCATATCCAAAAATGACGGAACAAAGATCACGCTACTTACCCGAGAGCTGCACGACACGGCAGAAAGGCTCGAAAACAAGATATCTGCCGCGATAATAACGCTCAAAGGTGACGATTTTTCGAGGAGAGACGACGAGATCGCCGAGGGTCTGATCGACGAAATTCTTGACGCATATGAGATCGACGAGGAGTGCGACATAGTCAACATCGGCGCCCCGCTTTTTGACGATCTGCGTTTTATAAAAGCAAAAAGATTTGCCGAGAGCTCGTATCGCGAGACTCTTGAAGGATACGAAAAAGAGATCATCGAGAGAGCAAGAAAAAAAGACGAGGACGAAAAGCTAAAGAACAAAAAGTTCGAAAAGATATTCTCAAGGTCGATTTATGCCGGATATGCGTTATCCGGAGTTGTTATTGCCGTCTGCTTTGTCATAACGGCATTTATCACAAGACCGGGCGGATTTTCGTTTAGTGAAAACGAGGACGGCACACTCACACTTATCGGATACAATCCGCTCTACGGCGAAAGCGTTGTCATCCCGACAAATGTAAACGGCAAGGCGGTCACGTCGATCTCCACAAATGCCATCCGCGGAGACGGTAGGATCGTCGAGATAATCGTCCCCGAGGGGGTAAAGCGAATCGAATACGAGGCACTTCGCAGTCTTCCCTCTCTTGCTGTGATATCGTTGCCCGAAAGCATCGAGTACATAGGCAATTATGCTTTTTACAAGGACGACAGTCTTGTGATCTACTATGCGGGAAGCAAGGATGATTTTGAAAAGATCGAGATCGGCGCAAACGGCAACGATTTTCTCTATCTGAACAAGGATCAAAAGATCTTCTCGGATGATGTGATCAAATACGCAAAAGAATCATCGGCAGAAGACTGATATTCTTTCCGACAGAGAAATGCGGCAGGCTAATTTATGCCGCGTTTCTCTCTTTTTTTCTCGATTTTTATTGACAAAAACCGCAAACTATGATAAAATAAGGAAGAGATAGCACGAGTCCGAAGGAGACGCATATGAAAGAGGAAAAATACATTTTATCGGGTTTTGCCGACGAGGCATCGGCGGATATCGAAGGGCAGATCAGAGCGATGAAGGAAAACGGTCTTTCCGCGCTTGAGCTTCGCGGAGTCGGGGGCAAGAATGTGACCGAGCTTTCGATATCCGAATTTGAGAGCATCGCGAGGTCGCTTGACGATGCGTCTCTTTATATTTCCTCAATCGGATCGCCGATCGGCAAGATCGACATCGGTGATGACTTTGAGCGGCATTTTGACATATTCAAGAAGCTTGTCGAGTTTGCCGATATTTCATCGACAAAATACATACGAATATTCAGCTTTTACAGGGTGGACAATGACAAAAAAGAGATCGAGGTCTACAGACGACTGAATATTTTGTCGGACTACGCAAAAGCCGCGGGGGTTATTCTCTGCCATGAAAATGAAAAGGGGATCTTCGGTGAAGGTCCCGAAAACTGCCTCAAGATCTTTAACAATGTACGAGGAATGCGCGGTGTATTTGACCCTGCCAATTTCGTTCAGTGCGGCGTCGATACCAGGGTCGCATGGGACATGCTCTCGGGGCACATCGAATACCTTCACATAAAGGATGCTCTTGCCGACAAGAGCGTCGTTCCGGCAGGCATTGGGATCGGAAATCTCGAGTATGTTATGAGTTCGTACAGCAAAACCGGCAAAAATCTTTACTCGCTCGAGCCGCATCTTCGCATTTTCGAGGGCTTTTCAAAGCTTGAAAGAAAAAATGAAAAGACAGACAAGCTTTCCGCATACACATTTGACAACGGAACTGATGCATTTCGTGCATCGGCAAATGCCGCAAAAGAGATACTTAACAAGATCTACGAATAAACCGAAAGGACGGATATGATCATGAAAAAGATAAAAACAGGAATAATCGGCGTAGGAAACATGGGAAGTGCCCACGCGCGCATGTTCTCGGACGGCTCATGTCCCGAGATCGAGCTTGTTGCGATATGCGACATCGATCAAAGAAGGATCGACGCAACGCTCGCCGCGCTCGCCGATATATACGCAAAAAGGGGCGAGCCGATGCCGAAGATCGACATTTATGAAAATGCAGAGGAAATGCTCGACTCGGGGTGTCTTGAGGCAGTCACGGTCGCAGTTCCCCATTACGATCACCCGAAATATGTTATTGCGGCACTCGAGCGAGGCATACATGTTATATCCGAAAAGCCCGCAGGCGTTTACACAAAGCAGGTCCGCGAAATGATAAGGGTGGCTGATGCTCATCCCGAGACCACGTTTGCCATGATGTTCAATCAGCGCACCGATCATGTTTACCGCAAAATGAACGAGATCGTAAGATCGGGCAGGCTCGGACAGATGAAACGCGTCAACTGGATAATAACGAATTGGTATCGTCCGCAGTGCTACTATGACAGCGGCAACTGGCGTGCCACATGGTCAGGCGAGGGCGGCGGCGTTCTGCTCAATCAGTGTCCGCATCAGCTTGACCTGCTGTGTTGGATATGCGGTCTGCCGAGCGTTGTCGATGCACATCTCCATTACGGCAAATGGCACGACATTGAGGTCGAGGACGATGTTACGGCATATCTCGAATTTGAAAACGGAGCAACCGGTGTTTTCATAACATCAACGGGAGACGCACCCGGAACAAACAGATTCGAGATACTCTTTGACAAAGGACGCCTCATTTGCGAGGACGGGCGTCTTATTCTCGACGAAAACACGATCGCCGAGTTCGAGTTCAGGCTTGAGACAAAGATTCCCTTCTCTGCCCCCGAGCACAAAGCTACGGTTCCCGAGACGGACGGACGCTCGCCTCAGCATGTTGGCGTTTTCAATGCGTTTGCCGCTCATATTTTGAGAGGTGAGCCGCTTGTTGCCGACGGCAGAGAGGGCATAAACGGACTTACGCTTTCGAACGCGATGCATCTTTCATCATGGACGGGCGGTCCTGTAAAGATTCCGTTTAACGAAGATCTTTTCTACGACGAGCTTATGAAGCGAGTAAAGACATCTCGCAGAAAAACCGCGACGATCGATCCGTTGACAGCCGACACATCGGGCAGCTACGGCGGAGCAAAATAAAAGCAAAGTAAAAAAACAAAGAAAAAAACAAAAGGAGCAACCGACATGGCGATCTCACCGATGATGCAGCAATATCTCGACATAAAAAAAGAATATCCAAACGCTATACTATTTTTCAGACTCGGTGATTTTTACGAAATGTTTTACGACGACGCAAAGCTTGTATCTCGTGAGCTTGATCTCACGCTGACCGGCAAGCAGTGCGGCGAGACAGAGCGCGCGCCCATGTGCGGTGTTCCCTATCACAGCTCCGAGAGCTATATTGCAAAGCTTATCGACAAGGGTTACAGTGTCGTTATTTGCGAGCAGGTAGAGGATCCGGCGCAGGCAAAAGGTCTTGTAAAGCGGGATGTTGTACGAGTTGTCACTCCCGGAACGGTCACCGACATGACACAGCTCTCGGAGGGCAAAAACAACTATCTTGCATCGGTATTTGTCGCCGAACCGATCGCCGCCGTCTGCTTTTCGGATGTATCAACAGGCGAGATCCGTGCGACGATCATCGACAATTTCAGATCGGCTCTTTTCAATGAGCTCTCGGTATACAAGCCGAAAGAGATCATAACAAATATTGACACATCAAAGGACGAGAGGTTCAGATCATTTTTGCAAAACAAGCTTTCGGCGGTGATAAAGGACAATCAAAAGGAGCGGTTCATTCCGTCGATCTGCCGTGACGCACTCACGGAAAAGCTCAAAATGCAAAATTATGTTCTGAACACATTGCAGGCCGAGCTTATTACCGCAACAGGCGCGCTTGTCGGATACATTGCCGAAACGCAAAAGATCGATCTATCCTACTTAAAGGCACCGATATTCTACGACTGCGGTCAGTACATGGAGATCGACAGCTCGACCAGACGGTCGCTCGAGCTTTGCGAATCGATGAGAACAGGTGAGAAACGCGGCTCTCTGCTTTGGGTGCTTGACAAAACGCGGACATCGGTGGGCGCAAGAATGCTCAGATCATGGATCGAGCAACCGCAAATGAGCACATCGATAATATACAGACGGCAAAAAGCTGTTGAGGAACTTGTTGGCGAATACATTCTCCGCGACGGATTTTCGGAAGCATTGAAGGGCATGCTCGATCTGGAGCGACTTATGACAAAGGTCATTTACGGGAGTGCAAATGCCAAGGATCTACGTGGAATAGCCAACACCATCTCGGTATTTCCCGAGATCTCGCGTCTTCTCGGCTGTTGCAAAAACGACCGCATGGCAACGCTTTTCAACGAATTTGACAAGCTTGGCGATCTTTATAAGCTGCTTGACGATTCGATCGTTGACGACCCTCCGTTCTCGGTAAGAGAGGGCGGATTCATTAAAAGCGGCGTTAATCGCGAGCTTGATCGTCTGCGCGATGTTCTGTCAAACAGCAAAAAATATCTTGACGATATTGAGGCACGCGAGAGAGCGGCGCACAATATCAAGAACATGAAGATCGGGCACAACAGGGTCTTCGGATATTATATTGAAGTATCAAAAACATCGCTTCCCGATGTACCGAAGGAATGGATACGCAAGCAGACATTAACGACAGGCGAGCGTTTCATAACCGAGGAGCTGAAAACACTTGAGGGTACGATTCTCGGCGCATCCGACAAGATCTGCGCTATCGAGTACGATATATTCACGAAGATCAAAGAGCATCTCACCGAGAACATAAAACGCATACAAAAATGCGCCGAGATCATCGCCGAGATCGACATATATCAGTCGCTTGCAAATGTCGCCGTGCGAAATTCATATGTTTGCCCCGAGGTCGACATCGGGTACGTGACCGAAATAAAAGACGGACGGCATCCGGTCGTCGAAATGCTGACAGGCGACTCGTTTGTTCCGAATGACACCGTCCTCGACATCGAACGCAACAGGCTTTTGATGATAACAGGTCCAAACATGGCGGGCAAATCGACCTACATGCGACAGGTCGCCTTAATAACCATAATGGCGCAGATCGGAAGCTTCGTTCCCGCGTCCTATGCGAGAGTCGGCATTGTCGACAAATTATTCACGCGTGTCGGAGCATCCGACGATCTTGCGTCGGGGCAATCGACCTTCATGCTTGAAATGACCGAGGTCGCGTATATTCTCAAAAATGCGACGCAAAGGTCACTTATCATATTTGACGAGGTCGGCAGAGGTACATCGACCTTTGACGGCATGTCGATCGCGCGTGCGGTTGCCGAATACAGTGCAGGAGGAAAGCTCGGCGCGCGAGTGCTTTTCGCAACTCATTATCACGAGCTGACCGAGCTTGAGTCGACCTGCGAAGGTGTTGTCAACTATCACATCGCCGCAAAGAAGAAGGGAGACGGAGTCGTATTTTTGCGAAAGATCATTCGCGGTGCGGCGGACGACAGCTACGGAATTGAGGTCGCGGCACTTGCGGGCGTTCCGAAGGAAATACTCAGACGCGCCAAGGAGATACTTGCAAAGCTTGAAGAACAGGCGGCGTCTCCGATCGAAAGACCGCAGAAAAAGAAAGACGAGCTTGAAACGATAACCTTCGAGGATCAGATCTCAACAGAGATCAAAGACAGGATAAAAATGCTTGACATAAACACACTGACCCCGATAGAGGCACTGAATCTTGTTTGGGATCTGAAAAAACTGCTTGAATGAGCAGAAAACACAGTTAAGGAGGGATTGCCGTGGCAAAGATCAATGTGCTTGACTTTCAAGTAGCAAACCTTATCGCGGCAGGCGAGGTAGTTGAGCGTCCCGCATCCGCCGTGAAGGAACTGCTTGAAAACGCGATCGACGCCGAATCAAAGGAGATCACGGTCGAAATAAAAAGAGGCGGCACGACCTTCATTCGCGTCTCTGACAACGGATGCGGAATGAGTGCAGAAGATCTTCCGATAGCGATACGCAGACACGCGACATCAAAGATCAGCAGTGCGCACGATCTTGACGGCATAATGACGCTCGGCTTTCGAGGCGAGGCGCTTGCGGCGATCGCATCGGTCTCAAAGCTTCGCATAATGACCAAAAGAGCAGATGATGCACTCGGCACTCTGCTTGCCGCAGAAAACGGAAAGATAACAGATCTGTCGGAGGTCGGATGCAAAAACGGGACTACGGTGATAGTCGAGGAGCTTTTTGCCAACGTTCCGGCAAGGCGGAAATTTCTCAAAAAAGATCAATCGGAGGCAATGGCTGTCACAGCGACTGTCGAAAAGATCGCGCTGTCGCGTCCCGATATATCGATAAAGCTCATAATAGACGGCAACATGAAATTCTGCACGAGCGGTGACGGAAAGATATTCTCCGCGGTTTATGAGATACTCGGCAGAGATTTTGCCTCAAAAATGCTCGAGGTCGATTCCATGACCGACGGTGTCGAGGTAAGCGGCTACATCGGCAGACCGGACAATGTGAGAGCAAGCCGAAATTACCAAAACTTTTTCATAAACGGCAGATACGTTAAATCAAAGACGGCGACTGCCGCCATAGAGCAGGCGTTTGAGAGCTATATCGAGGTCGGCAAATTTCCGTGTTGTGTGCTCTACATATATGTTCATCCGACCTTTGTCGATGTCAATGTCCATCCGACGAAAATGGAGGTCAAATTTTCAAACGAACGCCTCGTATTTGACGGCATTTTCTGCGCGGTCAGAAACGCGCTGATGCAAGCCACCGACAGACCGCAGGTCCTTTTTGAGCCCGATCAAATGACTGCGGGACAGCACGACATTTACAACGCATTCGTTCCGGTATATGACAGAATAGCCGACAACTCGGCAAGAACTCTCGATCAACAACACATGTTCGACAACATACCGACGATTGATACACAGCCGCAGTCGGGCGAGCCCCTATCCGAAAAGCCGCCGCATCCCGACGACTTTTTCGCACCTGCCGGATATGATATACCGCCTGTTACGGATGCGGACGCGCCGCCGCAGACAAAGGTGAACCTTTTTGATCTTTACTCGGTCGATCGTGATGACGCAGACCAAGACATCACCGATGCAAAACCGACCGAGAGCGAGGCTCTGCTCAAAGCATCCGAGAGCAAGATCAGCTTTAGTTTGACATCCGAGGTTAAGGGCAGAGACGATCTTATCGATGATTTTCGGATGCTGGGCACGGCGTTTCGCGCCTACATCTTTGTCGAGATCGGCGACAAGGTCATGATTGTTGACAAGCATGCTGCACATGAGCGCATACTTTTCGAAGAAATGAAGAAAAACATGCGACGCCAAAGCGGCAATGGGCAGATGCTTTTGGTCCCCATAGAGTTGTCGGTCACGCCCGTAGAGCTTGATGCGCTTGAGACATACCGAGAACAGATCGAGCAAACCGGTTTTTCGTTCACATCGGACGGAAAGAATGTAACAATAAATTCCATACCGCTATCTCTTGATGTCGATCGAGCAAAAGCGATGATGGAAACGCTTGCGGCAAGGCTCTCGGACGGCACCGGAAATGTAGAGGCTACCAAAAACAGCTTCTTTGAGGAGGCTCTTTACCAAGGTTCGTGCAAAGCGGCGATCAAAGCCGGTCAATATGACAGCGATGAAACGATGGAATGGATAGTACGAACGCTCAGACAAAATCCCGAGATAATCTGCTGTCCGCACGGACGCCCGGTCGCAATCGAGCTTTCAAAGCACGAGATCGAGCATCTTTTCAAGCGAATATAGTCGATAGTATAAAAAAGGCAGGTGTCTTTTGCTTGAGACAAACCGCCAAAATAATAAAGGAGAGCCGCACCTGTTCTGTGCGGAAACAAGAAAATGTCAAAATTTACACTGATCAAAAAAGAAGGCAATGCAAGACGAGGAAGAATGGAGACCGTTCACGGAACGATCGAGACGCCCGTTTTCATGAACGTCGGTACATGCGCGGCAATCAGAGGCGGAGTGTCTGCATTTGACCTTCGCGAGCTTGGCTGTCAGGTCGAGCTGTCAAACACATATCATCTTCACATCAGACCGGGCGACAAGGTCATTCGAGAACTTGGCGGTCTTCACAAATTCATGAATTGGGAGCGCCCCATTCTCACCGATTCGGGCGGATTTCAGGTCTTTTCGCTTGCAAAGCTTCGAAAGATCAAGGAAGAGGGTGTTTATTTCAACTCGCACATAGACGGGGCGCGCATTTTTATGGGTCCGGAGCAGTCGATGCAGATCCAATCAAATCTCGGCTCTACTATTGCTATGGCATTTGACGAGTGCATAGAAAATCCCGCCGAATACAAATATGTAAAAGCATCCTGCGAGCGCACACTTCGTTGGCTGGAGCGTTGCAAGGTCGAAATGGCAAGGCTCAACTCGCTTGAGGGCACCGTTAATCCGCATCAAATGCTTTTCGGCATCAATCAGGGCTCGACATACGAGGATCTGCGCACATGGCACATGGATGAGATAGCAAAGCTCGATCTCGACGGATACGCGATCGGCGGTCTTGCTGTCGGCGAAGAGGCAGAGGAAATGTACCGCATTATCGAGGCGGTCGAGCCGCACATGCCTGTCCTCAAACCGAGGTATCTCATGGGAGTCGGCACGCCGCAAAACATCGTCGAGGGCGTATATCGCGGAGTTGACTTTTTCGACTGCGTTATGCCGTCGAGAAACGCGCGTCACGGCAATCTTTTTACATGGGAGGGCAAGCTTACCATACTCAATCGCAGATTCATGCTTGACAATGAGCCGATATCCCGCTCGTGCGGATGCCCCGTATGCAAGAGATACAGCAGAGCATACATCAGGCATCTCTTAAAAGCCGACGAAATGCTCGGCATGAGACTTTGTGTTATTCACAATCTCTATTTCTACAACGATCTCATGCAAAAGATCAGGGATGCGCTTGACGGCGGATATTTCGAGTCTTTTTATCACAAATATGTGAACAAGCTCGCAGAGAGGATCGAATAACGCCATATACACAAACATATACACAAACCGTCTCGCCGAAAACAGCGAGACGGTTTAATGTTTACCAAGTTATTATGTTGTGTCAGACAAGATCAGCGATCGATTATGTCGACCTTGACTTTTTTGCCGTCTGCGTTCGCAGCAGCCTTCATCACTGTTCTGATCGCCTTGGCGATCCTTCCGTGACGACCGATAACCTTGCCCATATCACCTTCTGATACGCTAAGCTCAAGAGTCAGCTCCGAGTCATCCTCGTCATCGCTGATGCACTCAACCGAAACACCGTCGGGATCGTCAACAAGACTCTTTGCTATGTCGATCAGGGTCTGCTTCAAATCGGTCATTGCAATTCCTCCGTTTAAGTAGTGATGATCCTTAATTATTTAAGGATCTCACACTTTTTGAGCAGTGCTCTTACGGTATCTGTGGGCTGTGCGCCGTTCTTGAGCCATGTTTCTGCCTTTTCTGCATCGATCTTGATCTGTGCAGGGTCGGTCATGGGGTTATAAGTGCCGATCTGCTCGATGAATTTGCCGTCACGGGGCGAACGCGAATCAGCGACAACTACATGATAAAAGGGTGCCTTCTTTGCGCCGACTCTCTTAAGTCTGATTTTTACTGCCATTTTTTCTTCCTCCAAAAATTACGGATAATTAAATTTTATATGTTATCTGCCGAATACGGCATAGAATAACCGATAGATCACATTCCGAACGGTATCTTCATTTTACCGCCCTTTTTGCCTGCTCCCATTTTGGTGAGCTGTTTCATCATTTTGTTTGTCTGATCGTACTGCTTCAGAAGTCTGTTGACATCCTCGACCTTGACACCGCTTCCCTGCGCTATTCTCTTTTTACGCGAGGAATCGATGATCGACGGTTTTGTACGCTCTTCTCTTGTCATCGATTTGATGATAGCCTCGATCCGCCCGATCTGCTTTTCGTCGATTTGAGCGTCCTTAAGAGCCGATGTCTTGACACCCGGAATCATTCCGAGAAGCTGTTCCATACTGCCCATCTTTTTGATCTGCTGAAACTGATCGAGGTAATCGTCGAGCGTAAATGTCTGCTCGCGTATCTTTTTCTCGAGCTCGATAGCCTTCTTTTCATCGAACTGCTGTTCAGCCTTTTCGATAAGCGAAAGCACATCGCCCATGCCGAGTATGCGCGATGCCATACGATCGGGGTGAAAAGGCTCTATCGCGTCCATCTTTTCGCCCATGCCGACGAATTTGATGGGTTTGCCGGTAACGTGACGGACCGAAAGTGCCGCACCGCCGCGCGTGTCGCCGTCGAGCTTTGTGAGAACGACGCCGGTTATATCGAGCATGTCATTAAACGTCTTTGCGACATTTACGGCATCCTGACCGAGCATTGCGTCGACCGTAAGAAGAATCTCGGTGGGCGAGACCTCTTTTTTGATCTCAACAAGCTCTTCCATCATGCCCTCATCGATGTGAAGTCTGCCCGCAGTATCGATGATGACGACATCATAGCCGTTCTTGCGAGCGTGTTTTACGCCCTCGGATGCTATCTTTACGGGTTTGTTGCTGTCCTTTATCGAAAAGCAAGGAACTCCGACCTTTTCGGAAACGATCTCAAGCTGTCTTATTGCCGCAGGACGATACACATCGCAAGCAACCATCATCGGATGCTTGCCCTGCTTTTTGAGAAGTGCGGCGATCTTGCCGGCGTGGGTGGTCTTACCCGCACCCTGCAGACCGCACATCATAATGATCGTCGGCGGATTTGACGCGATCTCAAGCTTTGAAACGGTCGAGCCCATGAGGGCTGTCAATTCTTCGTTAACGATCTTGACGATCTGCTGTGCGGGAACAAGGCTTTCAAGCACCTGTGCACCGACAGCTCGTTCGCTGACCGACGCGATAAATTCTTTGACAACTTTATAGTTAACATCAGCCTCGAGCAAAGCGAGCTTGATCTCTCTCATCCCCGCCTTGACATCAGCCTCTGTAAGCTTGCCTTTGTTGCGAAATTTTTTGAACGCCTCGTTCATTCTGTCAACAAGACTTTCGAACATAAATTCACTCCTTACGAATTGAGGTCGCCGCAGATCTGTCTCACAAGCTCAAGCATCAGCGACTTGTCATCAGAGCCGTTCTCGATCATGCCCGAAAGCCTCTCTCCGCAATCGCGTCTTCGAACGAATGCTCTGTACATGCCAAGCTTCTCTTCATAAATAACAAGCTGACTCTCGGCTTTACCGATGGCATCGCGAACGCCCTGTCGTGTGATCCCCGTAAGCTCGGCGATCTCGGACAGTGACAGGTCGTCATCGATGGAATACGAAAGCATTTCGCGCTGTCTGTCGCTCAGAAGTCCACCGTAAAATTCAAGCAGTACCGAATAATACGGTCTGTCCTCGTTTTTCTCGCCTCTCATCCATGTCACCCACTGTAAAGCAATCTGCTTTACATATTATAGCACAACAATCCGATTTTGTCAATAGTTTTTTGAAAAATTTTCAAGAAACTATTGACCGCAAAAGGAAAATATGATAAAATATCGACAGGATATCATAAAAATACGAAAAATTGAAAAGGAGAACCATTTTGAAGGTATCACTTGTAACGGGTGCGTCCTCGGGAATCGGGCGCGAATTTGTAAAACAGTTGTCCGAGCGGGGATATGACAAAATATATTGCATCGCAAGACGAGAAAGCCGACTTTGCGATCTTATAAAAGAATTTGGCAACAAGATCCTGCCGATCGTTGCTGATCTGTCGGTCGAAAACTCATTTTCGATGATCGTCGATCGATTAAATCACGATAACATCGAAAAGATAGACACTCTCGTCGCGGCGGCGGGGTTTGGCAAATTCGGGTCGTTCGCAAACAACAGCGAGGCGGACATGGAGGCAGAGGTCAATGTAAACATTCTCGGCGTCATGCGGACGGTTCGTGCCGCACTTCCCTTTTTGAAGAACGGTTCTAAGGTTTTGATCATGGGCTCGCAATCATCCTTCCAGCCGCTTCCCGAGTTCAATGTATACGCCTCCACAAAGGCGTTCATTCTTCATTTCGGACGAGCATTGAATGTCGAGCTGTCAAAGATGGGCGTTACCGTCACGACCGTATGTCCCGGATATGTGGCAACAGAGTTCTTCGATGTGGCAAAAAAATCGGGCGATCCGAATGCATGCCAAAATTTCAGCCCGCTCTACCTTGCCTCAGATGTGGTAAGGCGTGCACTTGTTGATTCGGACAAAGGGAAGGACGTATCAATATACGGTGCTCGTATAAAGGGAGCGCGCCTTCTTGCAAAGATCCTTCCGCACAAGCTCGTAATGCGTGTTTGGCTGAAGATCAAATAAATTTATACCCGACCGCGACACCTTTTTGTGAGTGTTGCGGTCTTTTTCGTTTTGTAAACAAATTGTTAATCGACGATTTTTTTGAAAAAAGCTATTGACAAGTCGAAAAAAATGTTGTATGATACAACTGTTCTATATGACATAGAACAGTTGGTACGGAAAGGAGCACATGATATGTTCACGGTTGACGCGATGGCGCGAACGCCCGTATACGAGCAGATACGCGATCAGCTCGAAAAATTCATTTTATCCGGAATAATGAAGCCGGGCGAACAGCTGCCGTCGGTGAGATCACTTTCTATCGAGTTATCGATAAATCCGAACACGATACTGAAAGCATATTCGGAGCTTGACAACAAAGGGGTAATTACCGCTGTCCCCGGGAAGGGCTATTTCGTTTGCGACAACGCACGCGACATCCTTTGGATGAGTGCCAGGCGAAGGCTCGGCGAGCTAAGGGCGCAGATACGGGACATGGCACTTGCAGGCATCGAAAAAAGCGAGATATACAGTCTTGCAGATCTCGCTTACGAAGATGCGAACAAGGTTCCCGAAAACAAGTAGATCGCATTTTTTAATTATAGCGAAAGGAAATAACTTATGATCAAAGCAACAAATTTGACGAAGAAATTCGATGGCTTTACCGCCCTCGAAAACATAAGCTGCACGATAAACGACGGCTGTATATACGGCATGGTCGGTTCAAACGGAGCAGGCAAATCGACATTTTTACGCATTCTTGCAGGTGTATACAAGCAGGATTACGGTCAGGCGACGATCGACGGTCAGCCGATCTGGGACAATCCGGATGTGAAGAAAAGGATCGCCTACGTCCCCGACGAGCTGTTTTTTCTGTCGGGATCGAGCATGAACCGAATGGCAGATTGCTACAAATCGATATGGAAGTCATTTGACGAAAAGCGATTTAAGGATCTGACGGCGACATTCGGTCTTGATCCGAAAAAGTCGCTCGGCACATTTTCAAAGGGCATGCGCAGGCAGGCGGCTACAGCTTTGGCACTCGCTTGCAAGCCTGATTACATTTTCTTTGACGAGACCTTTGACGGTCTTGATCCCGTAATGCGAAATTATGTCAAAAAGCTGATATGCGATGATGTTATCGAGAGACGCGCATCGGCGATCATTACCTCTCACTCACTTCGCGAGCTTGAGGACACCTGCGATCAGCTTGCACTTCTTCACAAAGGCGGACTTGTGCTTGAATCGGACATTCAAAATCTGAAGACTGCGCAGTTCAAGATACAGATCGCGTTCGGCGAAGAATACGACAGGAGCAAATTTGACAAAATCAACATTCTCCATTTCACAAAGCACGGTTCTGTCTCGAACATGATCGTAAAAGGTGATCGCGATGAAACATCGGCAAGGCTTTCGGCAATGAAGCCACTTGTCCTTGACATACTTCCACTCTCGCTCGAGGAGGTATTCACCTACGAGATGGAAGCGCTCGGTTACAAATTCAATCTCGACTAAGGAGGGCAACAGATATGAAAAACAAAAAGTCATTCAGCTTAGGGCTTTACCTTGAAGCATTAAGACAAACACGAGTGATCGGCATACTGTCATTTATAGTCATGACATTTGCCGCGACAATAGTACCGATCGGCGATGTTATAATCATAAACGCCGAAATGAACCAATCAGATCGATTATATCAGACAAGTGCCGCTTACGAGATCACCAAGGAAACGGTCACCGGATTTACCATGAATCCCCTGCTCTTTTTCATCTTCCTTGCAGTCGTGCCTGTCATGACGATCGCGCTTTTCGGCTTTCTCAACAAGAGAAACACATCCGACTTCTATCACTCGATACCTCACACGCGTCTTTGCATCTATATTTCGTTCATGCTTGCGATCATCACATGGACGCTTGCTCTGATAGTATCGACATCGGCGATCAGCTCGCTTGTATACGCACTGCTCGGCAAATACTTCATCCCTCTTTATTCGACGCTTGTGAAATATGCCGTCGGGTGCTTTATAATATCTCTACTGGTCGCATCTGCGATATCGCTCGCAATGTCGATAACAGGCACGACGCTTACAAATCTTGTACTTGTCTGCCTTATCCTCTTTGTTCCGAGAGTCTGCTATTTTGCATTTGATGCATCCATTGCAAGCTCGATTGACATATTGGTCCAAGGTCGTGTTTTGCCGCTCTCGGGTAAAGGGTACAACATGCTCACCGATGTTTTTATGTCGGTCATGGGGCTTATGAATTCGTATGATCTGCTTGGCACCTTCTTTAATCTCAGCGGTATCATATACACCACACTTCTCTCGCTGGTCTATGCCTGCCTTGGCGCGTTTTTCTTCTGCAGGCGAAAGAGCGAGGCGGCGGGACGCTCGGCGCCCAGTCGCAGACTTCAGAACATTTATCGCTATGCGGTCACAATGGTCGTATGTTTCATCTCGATAGCGGTGATCCTTTCTTCGAGAAGATCGCTTGACGAGGGTGACATTGTCGGTATCGTCATCATTTACTTGGTGGCTCTGCTTGCATATTTCATTTACGAACTGATAACGACGAGAAAGATCAAAAATCTCGCACGTGCGATCCCCGGACTGCTCGTTGTCGTCCTGCTCAATGTTGTTCTGATCGGCGCGGGCAATATAACAAAGAACTCGGCAATGACTTACAGCCCCGATCCCGATGAGATCGAGAGCATACAGATCTACAACGGATACGAAAATTACAAACACAACTTTGATTATATCGAATACAAGCAGTTTGTTTACAGTGACTACAAGATAACCGATCTGGAGATCAAAAAGATCGTATCGAACACTTTGCGAGATAATATTGAGCTCATAAAAGACAAGAAGAGTTTTTGGTCACAGAACGGCACTACGGCGACTGTAATAATTCAAACAAAGGGATCATCGAAATACCGCAACATCATACTGACCGACGAGGATTATTCGAGGCTTAACTACTCGCTCTTTGACAACGAAGATTTCAGGAATAACTTCACAAAGCTGCCCGATGATTACACATCCGTATACTTCACATCCGATGTTGCAGGCGCCCAACTCTCCACCGATGACGCCGAAGAGATATACAACAAGTTAAGAGAAGAGCTTGCCGATGTTTCATACGACACACTCTACAACAAATTACTCAAAGACAGCTACGGCAGCATAAACATCAGGGTATACGCTCTCGTTAAAAATCAGAGTGTAAGCATTAACGTACCGATCTTTGGTGATATTTGTCCCGAGACTTACAGTCTCTGCCTTGCAAAAGCGACGGAGAACACAAAAGATTCACTTGACGACCTGCGTGCCGATCTTAAAGAGATACAAAACGCCACCGAGACCGAAGACGAAAAATACGGTCCTTGGGCAGATATGGTTTTCTATCTCTATGACAAGGAAAGCGACAGTTACCTTCAATCATCCTTCTATCTTGACGCAACATCAAACAAGGTTGCTAATGATGACATAAACAACCTCCTTGAGCTACTGTCAAACTACAAATCGGACGATCTGCCGAAATACGGTGACAGTTATCTCTCCGCAAGCATCACCAGGCTCACAGACGAGTATTACGAGGATGATGATTATGTCATGGCGAGTTACGAAGATTCCAGATATCTTATCAACATCAAAGACGCTGACGCGGAAACGATAGCCAAAGCGGTCGATAAAATAGCACAGATACTCAACGGTTCCGTCTCGGGCGATTGGGATACCGCTGTTGTAGAATAAGCGAGGTCTTTATCAATGAAGTTCAAAAAATTCATCGCCGTTTTGGGGTTTGTCGCTCTGCTTCTGACATCATGCATGTCAATTCCCGATGGCAGCCCGATCGGCGGATCGGAGCAAGTCAAGGAAAAACTCACGATATGTCTTGATGCGGGGCACGGGATTGGTGATGTCGGCGCGATATCGCCATTTAAGAATGGTGACGGCAGTGAGATCTACGAAAAAGACATTAATTACGCGCTTGTTCTGATCATAAAAGAAGATCTTGAGGCGATGGGTTACGATGTTATCCTTCCGCGAGGGGGCGATAACGAAGAGCCTGTCGCCGGGTACGATGATGAGGGCAAAAGCGGTATCGTACAGCGTGTAAAGTTTGCCAACAAAAACAAATACGATCTGTACATCAGCATCCACTGCAACTCATTCTCGGATGAAAATGTGAGCGGAACAAGACTCTATTACAACAATGGTAACAACGGAAAAAAGAACAAAAAGCTCGCCGCATCTCTTTCGTCGGCGATCGGGGCAAAGTTTTCAGTCGAGCCGAAAACTTACAACAATGCAGATCTGTACGCCGTTACGGCGACAGACATGCCCGCGTGTCTGATCGAGATCGGATTTATCACAAATAAGGGCGATCTCGACAAGATGCTTGACCCATCATGGAGAGAGGATTTTGCAAACGCCCTGTCGGTCGGAATTTCAAATTATCTTAAATAAAGAGCAAACACATCGATTGATTCTCGTCAATCGATGTGTTTGTTTATTGGTTATTATGATGCAAGATCAGTCGTTTGTCTCCCAGTTATGGTAAACATCCTGAACATCGTCATCATCCTCGAGAGCCTCGATGAGATTTTCCATGTTTTTGATATCATCTTCATTTTCGAGAGTGACATAGGACGACGGAACCTTTGTGACCTCGGCGGAGTCGAGGGTATATTTTGCCTCGAGTGCATCCTTTACGGCACCAAGATCGTCGGGCTCGGTGTAGATCTCGAAAAGATCGCCGTCGGCAATGAAATCTGCCGCACCCGCCTCGAGGGCATCCTCCATGACCTTATCCTCGTCATAGTCGCCGTCCTCGTTGTTGATAACGATAAGTCCCTGATCGGAGAACATAAAGCTAACGCATCCCTGCGTACCCATGTTGCCGCCGAATTTATCGAAATAGTGGCGGACATTGCCGGCAGTTCTGGTCTTTTTATCGGTCGCGGTGGTAACTATGACCGCAACGCCTGCAGGACCGTAGCCCTCGTATGTGTATTCTTCGTAAACAACATCGTCCGCACCCGCTTTATCGATAATGCGCTTGATGTTATCGTTGGGCACGTTAAGGCTCTTGGCTTTCGAGATAAGATCGCGGAGCTTAGTGTTCGACGTGGGATCGGGACCGCCCTCTCTGACTGCGATGGATATCTCCTTGCCTACCTTTGTAAAGACCTTTGCACGCTGTGCGTCGGTCTTTTCCTTTTTATGCATTATATTTTTCCATTTGCTGTGTCCTGACATTTGTTATTACTCCTTATGTTATATTTTTTCGGGCGTCTTCAGGCAGATAAGCGGAAGCGCACTGTGAAGAACGGTGTTGGTTGCCTTGGCAAGCGCAACTCTCGTGTTTTTGACCGCCTCGTCCTCTGCCGAGAGAATGGGGCACTCGTGATAGAAGCGATTGAACGCGGTCGATACGGCGAGGATGTATCTCGTGATGACCGACGGCTCATAATCGGATACGGCGCGCAGTACGCTTTCGGAAAATTCGGACAAGACCTTGGCGAGCTCACTCTCGAAGGGCGAGGTGAATTTTATCGCACGGGGATCAACATCGC
This sequence comes from uncultured Lachnospiraceae bacterium, assembly GCA_964568425.1. Lineage (GTDB taxonomy): Bacteria > Bacillota > Clostridia > Oscillospirales > CAG-272 > CAKSQF01. Next base: position 25,731 of record CAZMPO010000010.1, read on the forward strand.
TCGCTTTTTCGAGTATCGAGCAGGTGCGCGCGTAGGTGTACTGAACATACGGACCGGTATTACCGTCAAAGGAGAGGGCATCGTCCATTTTGAAGCTGATATCCTTTATGCGGTTGTTCATGAGATAGTAGAACACGACCGCACCGACTCCGACCGCCTCGGCAGTCTCGGCTTTGTTTTCGAGGTCGGGATTCTTTTCATTTATGACATCGGTCACCTTTTCGACAGCTGCGGCGAACACATCGCGCAAAAGGACGACATTTCCGTGACGGGTCGAAAGCTTTACGCCGTCAATGCTGACAGTTCCGTAAGGGACATGGACGAGCTTGTCATACCAATCGTAGCCCATCAGCTCTACGACCTTGAACCACTGTGCAAAATGAAGGCTCTGCTGAGAGGATGTTACATAGATGCACTTGTCAAAATCGTATGTGCGCTTACGGTAAACGGCGGCGGCGATGTCGCGTGTGGGGTAAAGGGTCGAGCCGTCGCGCTTTAAGATAAGGCAGACAGGCATATTGTACTCGGACAGATCAACGACCGACGCACCGTCGTCAAGCTTCAAAAGTCCGCTCTCGCGAAGCACTTGAACCTGCTCGGGCATTTTATCGGTATAAAACGACTCGCCGTTGTACGAATCAAATGTGATGCCGAGCTGATCGTAGGTCTTCTGATATTCGGCAAGTGAAAGCTCGATAAACCATTTCCAAAGCTTTATGTTGTCGGGGTCGTTGTGCTCAAGCTTTGTAAACTCGGCTCTTGCAAGGTCGTTTAACGACTCGTCCTTCTCCGCCTCCTCGTGGAAGCGAACATAAAGAGCCACCAGCCCATCAATACCCTCTTTTTCGATATCGGCGGCAGAGCCCCACTTGCGGAATGCAACGATCAGCTTGCCGAACTGCGTTCCCCAGTCGCCGAGATGGTTGATGCCGACGCACTTATATCCGCAAAATTCGTGCAGTTTTTTGAGCGAATGTCCGATAACCGTCGTGCCGAGGTGTCCGATGTGAAAAGGCTTTGCGACATTCGGCGATGAATAGTCAAGCACGACAGTCTTTCCTTCACCGATGTCCGGGCGTCCGTATGCCTCACCCTTCTCGAGTATCTCGGGGAGCGTGTCCTGCTCGTAATACGAATTTGCGATCTTGAAATTAAGATAACCGCCGACAACATTGATCTTGTCAACAAATGTCAGTGCGGAGAGTGCCTCATCCTGCGAGAGAGTCGCGGCGATCACGGGCGGAGCTTTACGAAGAAGCTTTGAAAAGCGGAAGCACGGCAGTGCGATATCACCCATCGAATCATCGGGAGGATATTCGAGCATCGCACAGATGTCATCCGCCGAAAAAGAATTATCGCCCGCAACCTTGCATATTGCATCGCAAAGCACGGATGCGAGGCTGTTTTTTAATTTTTGCATAACCGAAATCCTTTGTCTTGATAAAATGCATTAAAATACATTATATTATAGCACATTATCGTATTTATTTCAAGCCTTTTTCGAAAAAAATTTTCAAATTGTCTTGCCAATCGGTTATAAATGTGGTATAATATAAAAAACGAAAAAGGGTGGGATCGAAATGGCTTTTCTTCGGGTGGATTTTCATTCGGATGTACTCGGCATGGCAATGGGGATGGATGTTATTCTTCCGCAGATTGCTCAGACACAGATCGGCATGGCATCATCGGGCGGAGGCGGTTGCAAGACACTTTATCTGCTTCACGGGCTATCCGACGATCAGACAATATGGGCAAGGCGGACATCGATCGAGCGGTATGTTGCGGGCAAGAACATTGCCGTTGTAATGCCGAACGCGCACAAGAGCTGGTACACGGATGCCGTTTGCGGAGAGTGCTACATGGAATACATTTCAAAAGAAGTACCCGCGATCTGTCGATCGATGTTCAGGCAGATGAGCGGACGGCGCGAGGACAATTTTATCGCAGGGCTATCCATGGGCGGTTACGGTGCGCTCAAGATCGCACTATCGATGCCCGAGGCTTTTGCAGCGTGTGCGGGGCTTTCGGGAGCATACGACATAGAGCACAGATTTGCGCGTTGTCCGAGCGATCAAAGCATGAAATTGATCTTCGGCGCGCCAGAGAATGTACGGGATTCGATCAACGATGTCTATCATCTCGCGCGTACTCTTGCGGAGAGCGGAAAAGAGCTGCCGAGGGTATATTTATGGTGCGGAACGGATGACGGTCTGTATGGCGAGACAGAGCGCATGGGCGCGCTTCTTGGCGAGTGCGGATATGATCTGTCATACAACAGTTCGGCAGGCGATCACACATGGTTCTACTGGGACAGGGAGATACAGAAAGCGATCGATTTCATGTTATCCGAGTAAAAAATCGGGCGAGTTTTGCGGCTCGCCCGATTTTTGGGATCTAACTATTTGTATTTGCGTGCTCATACAGTGCAAGGAGCATGATAGCGGCACTCTCACGAGTGAGGTTTGAATTTGCGGACGCATCATCGAAATCTCTGATCAGTCCGATATCAACAAGGCAGGAGATCGAGCCGTCCGCATCAACACTATCTGTGATGTTATGATCGAGTGAGAGGATCTCGGAGATCATTGCCGCCGCCTCGGAGAGGGTCACCGATCTTTCGGGCATGAAGCTACTCTGTTTGACGATCCATCCCTCGCGCTCTGCCGTCGCGACAAACGGGCGAAAGCAATCGCGGATCGCATTATCGTCATCAAACGAGGTCTCAAGCGTGCCATCATCCGCGTTCTTCCCTGCCGCGGTCATGGCAAGTGACAAAAACTCAGCCCTTGACATTTCGGCATTTGGTTCAAAATAATATTTGCCGCCCATCATTCGACCGACCGTTATCCCCGATTCGGCAAGTCTTATCGCGGCAAGCTCGGCTTTGCTGTTTTTCATATCGCAGTACTCGATATCGATCTTCGGTTTTTCGACGGTAAGCGAAACAATCGTCCTTTCGCCCATATTTCCGTGCGAGTCGACAATTTGGTACACAAAGCCGTCAGAGCCAAAGAAATCATCGACAGGCGTATAGACAAAATCGCCCTTTGTGCTGTCGGTGAGTCTAAGCGTTCCGTTTTTAGGGTAATCGACAATCATATATCTGATACTGTCGCCCTCTGGGTCGTGTCCGTCGAGGCGATCGTAAAGTGGGATATTTTCGATAGTCGTGCGTGTGATAATACCATCGGTCGAGGCGCTTGTCGGGGCGAAGTTCAGCTCGGAAACAAGACTCAGCGAGCAGGTAAGCGCGATCGGTTGCGAGGACGAGACCGTCCCGAACACGAAACTGCAATTTGTCTCTTTTGCCTTTTTGGGAACGAATGTGAGTTTTGATATCGATTTTCGGGATATGATCTGCCCTGTCATCACGGGTGTTGACGAGAGGTAGAGTGTTCCGCTCTCGGCACTCGGCAGGGTCAGGACGGTTATGCTGTTTATTCGCTTCATTCCGAGGGCGTTTTCGAAATCCTCGGGGGCAAATTCGATCGGATATGACGACATTCCGGTCTTATAAACGGTAATTCCCGAGGCTAAAACATCAAGTCCCGGAGAGAGTGCGCCGTCATCGGCGGAGAGCGGAATAATGCATGTTGACGCAAATATCGTCAACGCGGCGAGAAATGAAAGGATCTTTTTCATGTCAGACCTCCTGAACGGTCTGTGCGACCGTTTATTTGTGATGATATTTTGAGCTTTCGAGCGTGATAATATACCTTTTACAGAAAATTAAGAAAAAATTTATTGAGGCGGCGAAAATATATGATACAATGGTTCAGCAAATATTCGGGAGGCATGCGGTGGACATAACGATAAATGAAAAATACGACCAAAAGTGCGTACTGACATATCTGACATGTGAGCTTGGTCTGTCGCGCCGATCGATCTCGCGGCTCAAAAAGCTCGACGACGGGATAATGCTTAACGGCAAAAGAGTCACCGTAAGGGCGATATTATCGATAGGCGACAGACTCTCGCTCGCCGTCGAAGACAAAGAGTCGCCCGACAACATCGTCCCGACTGATATTCCGATTGAGATAATCTACGAAGACGATGATCTTATAGCTCTGAACAAACCGCCGCAAATGCCAACGCATCCGTCTCACGGTCACTACACCGACACTCTCGCCAATGCCTTGGCGTATTACTACAAGCAAAGATCGGTACCGTTTGTATTCAGGGCGATCACAAGGCTTGACCGCGACACGAGCGGCATTGTACTCGTCGCAAAAACAAAGGATGCGGCGTACAAGCTCTCGTCCGACATAGCCTGCGGAAAGATCTGCAAATGCTATCTTGCGATAGTCGACGGTGTACCGAGTCCGCGCGGCGGAATGATATCCGCATATATCAGGCGAGCCGAAAAAAGCATAATAAAAAGGGAGGCATCGAGCGAGCCTATCGACGGCTCTGTCTATTCGGAGACGCTCTACGAGACAGTGGCGCGAAAGGATGGCATCGCATTCGTTGCGGCATCGCCGATAACCGGCAGGACACATCAGCTGCGGCTTCATTTTGCTCACATAGGGTGTCCCATGCTCGGTGATGACATGTACGGCGTCAGATCGGACATAATAGACAGGCAGGCACTTCACGCGTACATGCTGGCATTCACGCATCCGACAAGCGGCAAAGAGATAGTGCTGAAAGCCCCACTGCCCAAAGACATGCTGTCGTTCATCGACAACGCGTCGGATATTAAAGGAAAGCTTGACGATGCGGCGACACAACTGATACAAAAGGCAAAAAAGACACGAAAGGAACACGCAAATGAGTGAAAGTGATATCAAATCGGAGAAGAAAGGCAACAAAAACTTTTTTAAGAGATTTTTTGCCAAAACAGCGAGCGGCATAAAGACATTTTTTGAAAACGCGCCAAGGGTATGCATAGGATTTTACATTGCGGCGGCAATCGCACTTGTGATACACATTTTATCATCGATGATCCCGAGCTTTGCCGATTTTATGATCAGATATCCTTGTGCCGCGGTCAGATTCGTTCTCGCGAAATTGACCATGTGGATACCCTTCTCGCTTGCGGAGATGATAATCATGCTCGTGCCGATCATCTTTATTGTTCTGGTGGTTGTCGGGATAATTATTTCAAGCAAAGGAACGACCAAGCAATATACAGGGATGACAGCATCGTTGCTTGCGGCAATATCATTTTTTTATTCAACCTTTGTTTTCACGCTCGCCCCCGGATACCAAGGCTCGACTCTTGACCAAAAGCTCGAGCTGTCCGCCGATCCCGTATCTGCCGCGGAGCTTTACGACACGGCTGTATATCTGACCGACGAGATCAACAAGATCATTGACACGATCGATTTTACCCCAAACGGAGCATCGGTCATGCCGTACGATCTTGACGAGATGAACGACAAACTTGCGGCGGCGTACAAGAGTGCGGCAAAAAAATATGATTTTATCTCTCCGCTCAATTCAAATCTGAAATATGTTATCCTGTCTAAGCCGATGTCGTACACGCACATAACAGGCGTATACACATTTTTTACGGGCGAGTCGAACATAAATGTGAATTTCCCCGATTACACGATCCCCTACACTGCCGCGCACGAGTTGGCGCATCAGAGAGGGACAGCACGCGAAAACGAGGCAAACTTTGTGGCATTTCTTGCCTGCATGGAGACTGATGACGCATACATCCGCTACAGTGCGTACACGAACATGCTTGAATATGTTTTAAGTGCACTGAGCAGTGCAAGCTCGGAGCTGTACAGTTCGATGTGGGAAAGGTTTGACGGCAAAACGATCGGCGAGTTTAACGCGTACTCGATCTTTTACAAAGAGTATCAGCAGAGCACCGTTTCGAATATAAGTTCTACGATTAACAACACCTATCTCCAATCACAGGGAGTAAAGGAAGGCTCGCAGTCATATGGTCTGGTCGTCGATCTCATGGTCGCCTATCACAAAAGCGGCAAAACAGGATGACAAGATGCCGATTTTCGAATATACTTTACTGTGGAGATTTTCACCCGATCAAAATCGGATAATAATTCGACGAATTTGTGCAAAATTTACAGTCAGTTAACAAACTCGACCGCTAAAAAAGATATAATATATCGTAAGATATCGCAGTAAAAACAAGGCTTTGAACACTCACTTTCGCCATGAAATTCAGGGGACGAAACACACCAAAGCGACGCAAAAAGAACTGAAAAAAGTTTGAAAGGATCGGGTCATATCGGGAGCAGGGCAAAGTCTCGATATGATTTTATATACATCTGACATGGAAAAAATAATAATCTCGGGCGGAAGTCCTCTTTACGGAGAGGTCGAGATCGACGGCATGAAAAATGCCGCTCTGCCCATCATCTTTGCGACCATATTGGTCCGCGGAAAATGTCAAATCCGCAACCTTCCCGCGGTAAGCGATATTTCGACATCTCTTGAGATAATCGAGAGCCTCGGGGCGATCGTCAGGCGGCTTAATCGTCATGCGGTCGAGATCGACACATCGGGCATACGCGTGCGTCCCGTACCGTCGGATCTGTCAAGAAAGATGCGTGCGTCATACTATCTTATAGGAGCTGAGCTCGGACGCTTCGGCAGAGCACTCGTCGGCTATCCCGGTGGGTGTGATTTTGGCGTCAGACCCATCGATCAGCACATCAGGGGTTTTGAAAAGCTCGGTGCGACCGTATCGGTCGAGGGCGGATACATAGATGCAAAGGCAGAGCATGGTCTTGTCGGAACGAGTGTGTTTTTCGACATTGTAACTGTCGGCGCAACGCTCAATGTAATGCTCGCCGCCGCTCTTGCCGACGGAACGACAATTATAGAAAACGCGGCACGCGAGCCGCATATCGTTGACCTTGCCAACTTTTTGAACACTTGCGGTGCCGACATCAAAGGTGCGGGCACGGACACGATCAAGATCAAGGGTGTTAACGAGCTTCACGGATGCAGTTACACTATAATTCCAGACATGATCGAGGCAGGAACATACATGACCGCTGTTGCCGCCACGGGCGGTGATGTCGAGATATGCAATATCATCCCGAGGCACATGGAATCGGTCAGCGCAAAGCTTGCCGAGATGGGTGTCACGGTGATCGAAAACGATGACAGTATACGCATCGTCAGAGATCCCGACACGCCCCTTCGTCCTTGCACGATAAAGACCCTTCCCTATCCCGGTTTTCCGACCGACATGCAGCCTCAATTCGGTGCGCTTTTATGCATGGCAAGCGGTGCAGGCACGATAAAAGAGGGCGTTTGGGACAACAGGTTCAAATATGTTGACGAACTAAAGCGGATGGGTGCCTCTGTTGAGATCCTCGGCAAGACCGCTGTCATAACCGGCGATCCGTCAAAAATGTTCGGGGCGGCTGTGCGCGCTGTTGACCTTCGCGGAGGTGCCGCCATGATCGTTGCCGCACTTGCGGTCGATGGTACCACCGAGATCGACAACATTCGTTTGATCGAGAGAGGCTACGACGACATCGTCGGCAAATTCTCGGCTCTGGGTGCGGATATCAAAAAGGTGACTGTCAACTCCCCTGAGGACTCACTTGACGCGGCAAATTAGATCCAACTCACACTCGGCAGGCGGCAAAAGCTGTCTGCCGATTTATTTAAGGAAGGAAGCTTTCGCCTTGGCGAAAGCATTGATTGTAAAAATGAGAGAATTTACGATCGGCAAAAATGATTCGGGACAGCGGCTCGACAAATTTCTTTCGAAAGCCGTAAGGGGCATGCCGACCTCGCTGATGTACAAGTCCATACGCACAAAAAAGATCAAAGTCAACCGAAAGCGAGCCGAGATCTCCTATATTTTATGCGAGGGCGACGTTGTTCAGCTCTTTCTCCCCGATGATGTTTTTGATACCTCAAAGGTTGTTCACGACCTCTCGGAGGATGCCGTCAAGCTTAACATAGTTTACGAGGACGCAAACATTATTTTATGCAACAAACCGACAGGTATGCTTGTACACTCGGGCGACGGCGAGGATGCCGACGAGCGAGAGACGCTGATCTACAAAATACAGTCCTATCTTTTTCAAAAGGGCGAGTACGATCCCAAAAGCGAAAACTCGTTCGTCCCTGCCCTTTGCAACAGGATAGACAGAAACACCTGCGGCATTGTGATCGCGGCAAAGAACGCCGAGTCGCTCAGGGTGATGAACGATCTTATAAAAAGACGAGTTATCGAGAAAAACTATCTCTGCGTCTGCCATGGTATTTTCAAAGAAAAATCGGGAAAGCTTACGGGATATATGATAAAAAACGCAGCCGACAATCGCGTTGAGGTCTATAAAAAGCGTCCAAATTCAAAAGATGCTCGAACCATGGTAACAGGATATCGCGTTATTGCCGAGCGCGACGGACTTTCTCTTCTCTCCATCGAGCTGATAACCGGGCGAACGCATCAGATACGCGCACATCTTGCCTCGATCGGGCACTCCCTGCTCGGTGACGGCAAATACGGCGTAAACAAGGACGATCGCGCGAGGGGATTCACCCACCAAGCACTCTGTTCCTACATGCTTACGTTCGGAGACGACGAAGGATACGGCTCTCTCTCGTATTTGATCGGCAAAAAGTTCTCTGTTCCCACAAAAGATATTAAATTTTTGTCACTCTTTCCGAATGTTAAGATCTGAGCCTATGAAAACAAAAAGAAATCTAATTCTACTTTCTATGACACTGGTCAGCGGCATACTGACCGCCATGACTTTACAGTACGATCTTTTGTATCCGCTGTCATATATCTCCCTGTCGCCGTTTTTTTATTGCATCATCTCCTTTTGGAACGAAGGGGCATCTTACCGAAAGCTTTACGGCATCGGCATGCTTTGGTCAATGTCATACTACATGGTCGTATATTCGTTCTTTCTCGCGATGTACCCAATGGATTTTTTGGGGCTGTCAAAGATCACCGGCGGTTTCATGGTCGTTTTCTGCCAGGTCGGGCTGTCACTGCTTCAATCGATAGCGACAGCATTTGTCGCTCCCATAACGCGCCTTGTGTGTCACCGCAAGAGTCTCTCGCCGCTGATCTTTTCGGCACTTTGGATAATACTTGAATGGCTTCAAAATTTCACCTGGGCGGGTGTCCCTTTTCTGCGGCTTGCGATTTCGCAAACATCATTTGCTCCTGCAATGCAGTCGGCATCGATCCTTGGCTCGCTATTCCTGTCATTTATTCCCGCATTCAGCTCAGCCGCGATCGGGTACGCTCTCTTTTGTCTGAAAAAATGTGGCAGGCAAAATTTTATAGTAAAGCTCTATCCGATAATTGCCATCCTGCTGATCGGCGCAAATCTGATCTTCGGAGCGGTGAAGATCGCATGTTACAGCGACAACACCGACAGAGGCGTAAAGGTCGCACTGATACAAGCCAACATCGGCTCGCTCGACAAATGGGAGGACGGTCAGATGATCAACACGATCGAGCGACACATTGAGCTCTCCCAAAGAGCGATTGACGAGGGCGGAGCCGAGTTTATCATTTTTGCCGAGACAGCGATCAATTATGATTTTATCGCCTTTGAAGATCCGACCGTAAAAAATCGGTTTGCAGCATTTGCCCAAGATAACAATGTAACCCTTTTGATCGGTACATTCACAAGTGACAACGAGCAAAACTCATACAACTCGACCGTGATCTTTTATCCCGACGGCAGTATCGAAGACGAGCCGTACAACAAACGAAGGCTTGTTCCGTTTGGCGAATTTGTTCCGATGGAAGATCTTTTGCGAGTACTTTTTCCGTTTTTGACAGACATGAATCTCTTTGAGGGACAGATCACGGCAGGGGATGACAGCGCGGTCAAAGAGGCTGCGGGCGGAAAGATCGGTCGGTTGATCTGCTTTGACTCGATATACGACTACCTGACAAGGAAAACGAGTGCGGACGGTGCGGAGATGATCCTGCTGTCGACGAACGATTCGTGGTATCTCGATTCACCTGCCGTGTATATTCACAACGATCACGCAAAGCTGCGCGCGGTTGAATCGGGCAAATATCTGCTGAGAGCCGCAAATACCGGTGTGTCATCGATAATCGATCCGCTCGGCAGAACCAAAAGCGAGCTCGGGCCTTTGATAGAAGGCATTGTGACCGAAACCGTCTACTTTAATTCAGATCGAACGATATATTCATATACGGGTAACCTTATCGTCCTCATTGCCTTCATATTCATCGCATATGAGGCGGCAGATAAGATCATCTCGAAAAAGCACGGGAATGATTGATCCCGTGCTTTTATATTGTTTTGATCGCTCTGTAAAGTGCGTCGAGATCGGCGGATGTGCTCATCGGCGAAAACGAAACTCGAACTGCCCCTCCTTTTGGCGTGCCTACCCTCGCATGTGCGAGCGGTGCGCAATGCAGTCCGGATCTGGTGCAAATGCCGCAGGAGTCAAGATATCCCGAAATCTCCGACGGTGCTCTGCCGACGACATTGAAGACAAATGCCGACCCTTCCGCAAATATGGGTTTGTAAACCATGCACCTCCCGATCGACATCAGCATATCCTGCCCTCTTGAGAGCAGCATGTTCTCATGTGATGCAATTTGTTCGATCCCCAACATTTGGACATAGTCAATTCCCGCACCGAGTGCCGCGATCGCCGGAACAGGCAATGTGCCTGCCTCGAGGCGTTCGGGAAGAAGACTCGGCATACCGATCTCCTCTGACGACATTCCACTGCCTCCCTCGATAAGTGTTGACAGACTCTCTTCGCTGACTCTGTCCGAAAATGCGACAAAACCGACGCCCATTATGCCAAACAAGCCTTTATGCCCGGGTGCGCACAGTGCGTCGATCGAGCACGCGTTCATATTGATACGCACCGAGCCTGCAGACTGTGCCGCATCAACGACAAACATGATTCCTTTTTCACGGCAAAGCTTTCCGATCTCTTTGATGGGAAGGGTTATCGGCGCGATATTGGAGCGATGGCAAGCAACAAGCATTTTTGTATCCGGTCTGATCTTTGACCTGATCGATGCGATAACATCCTCGATCTTCCCCCTTGATGAGTAGACATCGAAGCTTGCCGAAATATCTCCCCTGCCGCAAAGGGCGGCGACCGATCGCCTGACGCTGTTGTGCTCTATATCCGATATGAGAATATGTCCGTCTCTGTCACTCCACAGACATTTGATTGCGATATTCAGCGCATGGGTCGTATTTTGTGTAAAAACCACACGTTCGGGCGTCGCTCCGAACATATCCGCGATCTTCTCACGCGTTTCAAACACCTTATTTGCCGACGCCAAAGAGAGCTTGTGCACTCCCCTGCCCGGATTTCCGCCGCATTCGCACGCTGCCTGTTTCAGTGCGTTATATACACTGTCGGGTTTTGGATATGTCGTTGCGGCATTGTCAAGATAGATCAAATTATAACACCTCTTTAACACTCATCTTATTATCACACGACCGTAATTTATGTCGGAGACGCGCAAAATATGCACGGCGTTTGAAAGGGATGCTCCGTCGATATCAATCCCATAAGAGCAACCGTTTTTGCTGAGCTCGGGCGGCAGTGCAACAACGTGTGCTCTTACCCCGTTTGATCCGAGCACCCTTGACGCATGGATCGCCGCCGTGTTTGAGCGCAAAGTTATCAGCGCATTTTTCTTTTCCATCTTCCAATACACTTCCTTAATCATTTTTTCAGTTATTAAATGATATGCACAAGGTATCGATAGCGTTAAAAAGCAGGATGCACAAACTTATGCATCCTGCTTTGATCTGTTATATGAATGTATGGCTTTGGGTTTATTTCGTGCCGAAAATACGGTCGCCCGCGTCGCCGAGTCCGGGAAGGATGTAGCAACGGTCGTTGAGTGTCTCGTCGACATGAGCACAGTATATCGTTACATCGGGGTGAGCCTTCTTGAGTGCCTCGATACCCTGAGGTGCGGCGATCATGCACATGAATTTAATATTCTTTCCGCCGCGTTCTTTTATGAAGTTTATCGCCGCGACCGCCGATCCGCCTGTTGCGAGCATGGGGTCGGTGACGATGATCTGTCTTTCGGAGATATTGGGAGGAAGCTTGCAGTAATACTCGTGAGGCTGCATTGTGACCTCATCACGGTAAAGTCCGATGTGTCCAACCTTTGCGGTGGGGACGAGCTCGAGGATGCCCTCGACCATGCCGAGACCTGCACGAAGGATCGGCACAACAGCCATCTTCGGTCCTGCGAGAACCTTGGTCGTGCATTTGGTGAGCGGAGTCTCGACCTCGATCTCGCTGAGCGGAAGATCGCGAAGCGACTCATAGCTCATGAACATCGTAACCTCTTTTACAAGCTCACGAAATTCCTTAGACGAGGTGTCCTTACTGCGCATGATCGAAATCTTGTGCTGGATCAGCGGATGATCAAATATAACTACGTTTTCCATTTTGATTAAAATTCCTTTCTTTGTCCGATATATCGTATAATCCGCCCATGCGGAATAAACGCCAAAAAAATACGACAGAAGGATCTGTCGGTCAAGAGAAAAATACAACAGGGTGAAAATCGGCACAAGAGATAATGACATCAAATCTTGCCATTCTCGTCATCATGTCAGTCCCCTCCCTGCCTTTTTTGTTATTGTATCACATCGGGAGAAAAAAGTCAATAGTTTTTTCAAAAAAATCGACTTTATCTCCCGATATATTGCTGATTTTCGCTTTATCGCATGTTACGTTTTAGGGCGGCGACTCGGCAGGCTCGTTTGTAGGCTTCGGTGTAGTAGAGCTCGGGGGGCATCACATCGTAAGGGTCGTTTTCGTGTCTATCCGGTTTACTCTTTGGAGAGAGCTCGAATGTGAGTGGACCGTCGAAGTGATATTTATTCAGGCGCGAAACTATGCCCGACCAGTCGGCGATACCGTCGAACGGGAGAAGATGCAGGTCATCATGCCACGTGATATTGCCGTCAAAGTCGCGTATACCGAGGTTATCGTTAAGATGCGTTCCGACGAGTCTGTCACCGTAAAGTTTCATCATATCGCGTCCTCTGTTATAGCAAAGCTCATGCCCGGTATCCCAGCAGAAGCCGACAGAGTCGTAATCGGCAAGACCCGAGAGGACGGCGTCGAGATACTCCTCGCCCTCGGTATTTTCAAATCCGAGCTTGACCCCGAGAAGCTCCGCTTCATTGGCAAGTCTTTTGAAATTTTCAACGCCCTCGGGTGTGGGGATGTGATCATAAAATCCGATAAATGTATGGACGATCATAAGCGGTACATCATATTCAGCGCAGTCGCGAAGGCAATCAAGCAGCTCATCAAGTGCCGCCTCTGACGCGCTCGACTTTTTCCACATATCCGCCGCCCTACCGAACGGCGCGTGGATCGACTGATAAAAACTACCGACCCGATCAGCCTCGCGTCTGAACTCGGCGACAGATCCGACGCCGTTCCAAGGCGAGAAAAAGCCCTCAAAACCGATCTTGCGAAGGAGCGCGATCTGATCCTTCGCGCTTATTTTGGACTCATCGCCGAGTCCCATACAAAGCATGCTGTTCCACATAAAAATCACCCCTGATCCTTCCAAACAAAATTATAATTTATTGCCTCGCCGCCATCGACGAGGATATTCTGTCCTGTGCAAAATTTATTCACGACCGTAAGGAAATACGCCCACTCGGCGATCTCCTCGGGTGTTGCCCACCGTCTGAGCGGTGTTTCGTTCATTATTTCATCCCAAAGCATGGGATCGTTCATGACACATTCATTAAGCGGTGTTAAAACGCCGCCCGGGTCAAGGCTATTGCAGGTTGCCCCGTATTTTGCGACACGCATCGCGACATTTTTTGTGTATGACATGACTCCGCCCTTACTTGCGGCGTATTCGGGAAATTCGGCACCCGTATGTCCGCTTGCCGAGCCGATATTCAGCACCGATCTGATAGACGGCTGCAATGCGAGTTTTTCGGTTATTCGTATCAGTGCTTTGAGGTTGATGTCTATATCATCTTCGTTCTGTGTCCCTGCGTTATTGATGAGGATCTGTATACCCTCGATATCGGGGATACGATCGATATTTCGTACATCCTCGGTTATATGCGTATAGTTATCGTGATCAAGCGTTGCCTCTTGTCTGTCGATACCGATGACAGTATGTCCTCTTTGCAGAAAAAGCTCGGCGATCGCTCTGCCGATACCGCGCGATGTGCCGGTTATAACTACCTTCATTTTTCGTTTTTTCCTTTCTCGGATGATATAAATTCAAGATATTCCCTACCGACCTGCTCAGATCTCCATTTTTTTGTTATTTTATAGCCGATCGGCGAAAAGATGATCTCCATAACAAGCTCGGCGACAGCACCGGTCAAGGAACATGTTGCCGCTTGAAGGACGGTCCAGTGAAATCCATTCCAAAAGTGGGGTGCCATCACAACAAAGACAAGCAGTGAAAAAACAAAGTTGTCAAAAAACTGTCCAACAAATGTTGAAACGTAGGTTGAAACGGCATAAGAGAGTCGTCCGTCGGGGTTATTCTTAAAAAACTTGCCGATCAGGTAATTCAGCGAATTGTTCAGGATCGCCGACAGCAAAAAAGCGATCGTACTTCCGAGCAGGATAAAGCGACTTCCGCCGAATATTCTATCAAATTCGCTGTAATCCGCCGCATTCGATGGGATGATGCTTGCAACATAAAAAATAGCGCAGGAGAGCAGATTGATCGCGGCGGCGAGTATCGATATCCTGTTTGATGCGCGCGGTCCGAAATGCTTCGTTATTATATCCATGCACATGAACGACAGCCAAGAGATAAGTATTCCGCCGTCCAGCGCAAAAAAGTCAAACTGAACGAGTGTCTTGTTTGCGAGGAGATTCATGCATATGACACTGACCACAAAGAGTGTCACGGTCACAGCGGGGATCGATCTCAGCAGTATTTTGAATGCTTTTATTTCGTATTTTACCCTATTCAACATTGTTTTCCTTCATTTTTTCGTTTATCAATTCGCTGGCATAAAAATCTATATCAAACATCCTGCACTCGCCTCTGAAATCAAATCCAAGGCTCTTATACATGTTTGTTGCGGCGATATTTTGCTTTGCGGCAAGCAGATGTATGGCAGGGCACCCGTTTTCAAAAAGGCAGCAGATCAAAGCCTTTGCCATATCTTTTGCTATCCCGCGCCGCCGACTATCGGGCGAAACGCCAAGTCTTGTCATCTCAAGAGCATCCGGGCGTTGATATTTCCAAAGATCAAGATCCGAGAGTTCGCTCTCGGGTGCGACTGACACAGTCCCGACAACTCTGCCGTTTTCCTCAAGAACAAACAGTCGATCGGCGCCAAGATCATTTGAGGCGTCATCGATCGTGGGATAAAACTCGTTCCATGTCGTGCCGTCGCCTCTTTTGGCACTGCTCTTGTAAATATCGGAAACCGCAGTTATGTCGCCATATCGCGCACTGCGAAATATCCGCCCGTCCGCGAGAGTGAGACATATTTTTGATTCGTTCGAACACTCATTCATTGTCTATCCTCTTTTCTCAAATGATATTATAGCATATTTTGGAAAAGTTTGCAACTAAAGCAACGATTTTTTGAATATCCCCGATAAAACTCGAATAAACTGATCTAAAAAGGGGGATTTTCATGAAAAGCTCTCTCAAGCTTTGGCAGTTTGTCGGATTTGCGATAACAACATTTTCGGGCACTTTATTCCACTTTCTTTACGAAATTTCGGGAAATTCACCGATTGCCGCGATCATTTCGGGCGTCAATGAATCAACATGGGAACACATGAAGCTTTTGTTCTTTCCTATGTTCGCCTTTGCAATTGTCGAGCGCATTTTTCTGAAAGATGTGGGTGGATTTTGGCGCATAAAGTTCTCGGGGATATGTCTTGGGCTTTCGCTTATACCGTTGATCTTTTACACATACAACGGTGTTATCGGAAGATCGCCCGATGCTGTCAACATAGCGATCTTTTATATTGCCGCCCTTACTTCATATATTTGTGAAACAAAGCTCATGATAAAGGGTGATACAAAATGCACGCATAACAGAGCGGCATTTGTCATGCTTTGTCTGATCGCGCTCTCGTTTGTGATATTCACCTTCCGTACACCGAAGTTCGCGATATTCAAAGATCCGATAACAGGCGGATACGGGGTATAAAGATTTACTTAGTGTCTATCCATGCGGCGATCCTATCGTCATTTTGCCATGTCTTTCCTGCGGATGCGTAATCTACAAGTGTCACGCTTCTACCGATCTTCAGCGGAATCTCGACGGCGATCGTATGAGGCTCGGGAATGTCGACACATTTTGCATTTTGAACAGGCAAATCGAAGTCAAACGGTCTGTCAACATCGTACCCGAGCTTCTCCGAGGCGGCAAGCACGAGCGGTCCGCGATGAAAGGCAATTCGTGATCTCGCGCTCGGATCTTCTTGAACATATGTCGGAACGATATAGTCCTCTTGCCAAACAACCTTATTCATGAGAATATCATGGTCGTAGCTTACGGGTCTTTCGGTTCTGATGCTCATATCAAGCTCAAGCTCGACCGTATCTCCGACGCTCCAGGCTCTTTCTATCTTGATATACCCCTTTTGTGCATCTATTGACTTGCCGCAGACCTTAACTTTGGTATTTTCGCTCCAGGACGGATTGCGAAAGATCAGCGAAAAGGGCTCGTCGGTCGTTGAGGCAACACAAACAGATATCCTGCCGTCTCGCGGATAATCGGTATCGATCAGAAGGGACAATTCTTTCCCCGAGGGCAAGGTCAGATCTATCTTCCCTTTTTCGTAGAAATTGATCACCACTCCGTTTGGTGACATCATAACAGCCATACGCGAGACAAGACCGACGCCTGCCGAACCGATACAGGCGCAACAACCATAATATCGAAGATCGGGCATGAGAAGAAGTCCGCCGACGCCGTTTCCTCTTTTGCCGAGAGTCAACGGGCTGTAGCTGTCAAAGCAAAGCGGCTCGATCACCGCCTGCGGATATGTGGCGGAAATTGCGGAATCTATGGAATCCTCTGTATTAAGAGCACCAAGATAGGCATTGTAAAACGAGATCTCAAAAGCATCTGCGTATTTTGAGTCACCCGTAAGCAATGTCATTTGCTCGAAAAACTTCATCAGCGTGACGGTAACACAGGTCTCCTGCATGATCTTTTCATTATCAGAGCTTGCCTGCCGCACGGTCGAGTGGTCGAAAAGCTCATGGGTGCATCCACTGCTGCCGATGATCGTAAAATCGGTTTCGAGCAGTCTTGTCGCGTAATTGACGAGTGCCTCTTTATGCCATGGTATCCGCTTCACACGATAGTATTCGAGCAGTCCTTCAAAGCAGGATGTCATTTCGTAGGCTTTCGTTATGGGATATTGATAGGGCGAGAGCTTGTTCTCGTAGGCAAGCCTGAAAATATTTGCGACAGATGTTCCGCCCTCGCTTACGATATAATCGGCAAACGCCAGATATTTTTCATCCTGCGTTATGTTATAAAGTCTGACTATCGGTTCGAGGACAGATGATGAATTGAGTCCCCGCCAGTTGGATGTTGCCTTTGTGATCGGCTTTTTGCCGTCGGAGATCGGTCCGATCTTTGAGATAAGATAGTCGGCTTGTGAAGAGAGCGAGTTAACTATCATGTCCGCAAGTTTCTCATCGTCGCAGATCTCAAGGAAGTACTGCATTCCGAGCATGACATATTTTCTGCACCATATATCCCAGCCGCAAAGCTCATTATCTTTGCCGTATGTGCTGATCGCGCCGTTATCATCCGCGCAGTCGAGTATATCAACGATCGCTCCACGAAGGACGTTATAGAGTTCACTGTTTTTGGTATAGCCGAATACGAAGCAGGCGCCGCGCATCATTTTACCGAAATATTCACCCCGCCAGCCGAAATTGCCCGAGTCCGACTTTATCCTGAACTGTGTGACGAACCGTTTCCACAGATCGGTGTCAAGAAGCTGTCTTTTCTCGACAAATTTTGCCGCACTATCGGCAAGCCCCTCGAAGTGGCATGTTGCATCTGCTCTGTTAAATTTGTCGGAGCGGTCGACAATGTAATTTGCTCTTTTTATCTCACTAAACGCTCGCATTGTATTCACCTTTTCGTTCTTTGCTTAAATACAGAAAAAAGCACACCGAGGTGTGCTTTATTTGGCCCACCCTGAGGGATTCGAACCCTCGACCAACGGAATCGGAATCCGGTACTCTATCCGGGCTGAGCTAAGGATGGACACATGCGCATTATAACATATTTTTCATCTAAAGTCAAGTAAATGTCGACTTTTTTTCAAAAAACTCTTGATTTTTTTGAAAACATGTGGTATAATGTCTATCGTGACAGACGCCGGTGTGTTGGAATTGGCAGACGAGGTGGACTCAAAATCCATTGGTAGCGATACCGTGCGGGTTCGACCCCCGCCACCGGCACCATAAAAAAGCACTTGCATTCGCAAGTGCTTTTTTAAATGAAACGCGCCTGTTGGCGCATGAAAAATGAAGCAGGGCTTCGCCCTGTGAAGCAAGCCTTCGGCTTATGAAAATGGGAAAGCGCGCTTTGCTTCATGGCGAATGCCGCTTCATGGCGCAGCTGCTTCATTTTTCATTTATTCTTTCATTTATCGATAAATAAAAAGAGAGAAGCTTATATAAAGCAAAGGTGCCATGTCTGTCATTTGATCGATAATCCCACCAAACAGAGGAAATGAAGCGCGCCTGTTGGCGCATGAAGAATGAAGCAGGGCTTCGCCCTGTGAAGCAAGCCTTCGGCTTATGAAAATGGGAGAGTAAGTCAAAAGCGTTCCCATGAGAGATCACTTTTATCACAGGTAGCTTTGTGAAGTCAAGACATCAAAAAAAGAACAAAGTCGGATATTTTTTTCGAAAAGTACTTGAAATTTGTAAAAAAATGATATATAATATGAGCAGTGAGATCACACAAAACCGAAAGGATGATGAAAATGAAGATTTTAATGCTCGGAAACAGTTTTACATTTTTCAACGACATGCCGGACACTCTCGCAGAGATCAGTGGGCACGAGGTAACACAGCACACGCAGGGAGGCGCGTATCTTGACATGCTTCTCGACAAGGAGACCGATTACGGCAAAAAGACCTATGAGCTTCTCGACAAGAGCCACGGCTGGGACATCGTCGTTCTCCAAGAGCAAAGCAATGCTCCGATAACCCAAAAAGAACGCTTTATGAGTGCAGTAGACAAGCTTTGCGACATGATACGCTCGATTGGCGCGCGCCCGATGCTCTATGCGACATGGGCTTACGAAAGCGACGGCAAGGAGCTTCACGCTCTCGGATACGAATACGATGACATGTTCGAGAAGATGTACAACTCTTATCACGAAGCGGCAGAAAAGAATGGTGCCCTGATCGCGGATGTCGGAAAGGCATTTCATGATGCCGGAACGGATGCAGGATTGTACGATCCCGACAGCTACCATCCGAGTGCAAAAGGCTCTTATCTTGCGGCAGAGGTCATAAAGAAAGCGATATCCGACGCAAAGATCGACTAAGACTAAAAAGCAAACTCAACCCTTGATCTCTCAAGAGTTGAGTTTGTTTTTTTAATATCAATGAGATATCATGGAAAAGAGCGAGCCATTTTCAAGATCATAGAGAGCGAAGTATGCCGCAGCGTCATTGAGGCTCCACTCAGACAAGCGTTCGAATGATGTGGGTCGGATAGTTGTTAAAATATATCTGCCGTTTGTCGAGCCATACCAACCATTGTCAAAAAACAGTCCGCAATCGGATATTACATCGGTTGATTCGAGTGTTTCGAGATCTACTTTGCAAAGTCTTCCGTTATTTAGATTATAGTAGCATCCCGACACGTTTGTACCGTAATCTGCAGGCACATAATAAAGACTGTTGCCGACAACATTGATCTCTCCGTCCTGCTGGATACCCGAAGCGACAAGTTCGCCTTCGCCGTCGAGCGCATCGAGCGGCAACCTGCGAATGCTGTACTGCTTTAGATCAAAATACTGACCATCGGGATCGGATTGATCGACAGCGACTTTAAACGGCGATATATCAGCGCGATAATAAAGCTTACCGTCGTGTATAAACATTCCGATAGTCCCGTTATTCTCTGCTGTCTTAGCAAAAACTTCATTCGCCTTGAAGATTGCTTCGCTACTTAGCAATCTGTGATCGGCACGGTAAAGCGTACCATCCTGCCAATTGCAGAAATAAACGTAATTATCGTCTGCGCCTATATACTCGGATCTGCCCTCACCGACCGCCATGCTTTGCACATCTTTGGCTTTTTTATCATATACCATCAACTTGTATTGGGTCTCCGATGTTCTGAGCACCATAAATATCTTATCGCCGTACAGCATCATCTGAGCGGCACGCCCCGACAGCTCGATCAGCTCTTCCCTCTTATTTTGTGCGGAATCATATCTGTAAAGCTTAAACGGCTCTGTAAGCTCCCAAGACTCGGGCTCATAACCGTCTGTCGTATTCAAACTGAATACACAGTAGAAAACGGGTGACTCTCCCGCGCTCTCGCAAGGATCGAGTATGACCTCGCTGTAGTCTCGCATATTGGTCGGACAATCAAGCGACACGCCCACCCTTCCGTGAGCATGCCCTTCACCTGTACAAAGATGACGCACAATGCGGGTCTTAGATGCGGTTTTTTTTTTGGACAGATCATCATCCGCGGTCAGATCGTTAAGCGACACATATACAATCTCGCCGCCGGTTGAAAGATAATAGATCCTGTTTTTATAAACATATGCGTGATCCGAAAAATACGGCTTTAACAAGTAATCATAATTTCCGTATGCCTCGGCATAGACGGTATCGACCGTAGGCTCCGGCGGCAGCGGAAGCGTTTCAGGCAAAAAGGTCGGCGGAGGCGATGGCGGATAAGTTGTCGTTGTGGGTGTGGCTGTTGTCACTTGTGTATTTGAATTGCCCGATGCAGTTGTTTCCGACGGCTCAGTTTTAGCGCAAGCAGAAAGGACGAGAGAAACAAGCAGAAGTGCGGACATCGCAGTTTTCATTTTCATACAAATAACTCCTTTCCAAATTTGTGTTCCGGACAATTATTATTTAAGGTAATCATTGCCGTGATCGATCAGTTCCGTGCGTGTTTTGGAGATTGCCAATTTGCACTCGTTATCAGAGTCACCGATTTTGAGCGAATTTAATTTATATCCGCTCTCGGTGTTTTTCTCGGAGAGACTTACGGCAGAAAACACCCGTGATGTAACACACTCATAATTAAACGGCAATCCACCGTCCTGCATCGATGCATCGTATGTATAAGAAGGGCTCAACAACCCGATATAGAGGCTCGAGCGATTATGATCGACATACGCAGGTTGATCCGGATATTTCTGGGAGCGCCAATCGAGCGAAACGTTCAAATAGAGTGCCCCGTCGGTATACGGAACAGACGATCCCGTCTTCATCTCGACAACACTGTCAAATGTCAAAAAAGTCATCCCGATACGTTCGACCTTCATATCAAGCTTAACATCAGTTCCGTCAGATGCAAGCGTATCGGTAAAAATATACGGCTGATCGTCTGCCGCAACTATCCCATGCGCAAAAAGCGGCATAAGTAATGCAAAAAATGTCAAAAGTGTGCCGATCCTTACAAATGCATTCTTTTTTGTTCCGAATTTCATATCAAGTTTGTTTCCTTTCATTTTAATTAAGATTTTGAGCCCGTGCGGTTGAATATTTACGGTCACTATTATTTATCATACGATCATACGCACGACACATCGCCATCCTTTTTATTTAATATATATTTATTATACATTGCCAACCTTTATTTGTCAATAGAATTCCAATAAATATTCCACCACGCCTTTATTTTCGTCGCTTTACACAAAAATGACACCTGTTTTTTGTGCAAAAGTGCCAAACAATTTCTTTATATATAAAAAGCGACAGCAATGCCTGCAGCATTGCTGTCGAAGTGAAAATAATCTTTTTCAGTCTTTATCTGCCGACCATGTCACACGCTCGGCAAGTACGGGCAGGAGCTTTTGCTGCATAAACTGCGAAACGAGATTTGACTGTCCGAAATATTCGACAAAGCCCGCAACATCATTAATTCCGTAGTAATAGCTGTAATATGTGGCATACTGCTCGTAATTTTCGGTCGTCATCGAGATAAACTCATCTTTTGTCAGTTTTATCTCATAAATACCGAAAAGGTAATTCCAAACAAGTCTTTGACCGATATAGGTCTCGGCACTTGATCTTGCGTCCTCATCGAGTTCTTTAAGCTCATCAGCAGAAAGATCTTCCTCTTTTTTGTTCATGTACTCAAGGTAGGACTTTTTGTACTCGGCGATCTGCTCATCGACTGCATCCGACGGATATGTCTCGACCTCTACAAGCTTACTTACAGCGTCGTAAGCCGCCTGTCCTTTATACTGACTTACAAGGAACGACTTGAAATCATCGATCTTTTCGTATTCACCGTCCGTGTGCTTTTTGACCATTTCATCGGTAAGCACGGGCGCAGGATCGGCAGTCTCCACCTTTGTTACCCTGACCGCAAAATCGATAAGCTTTCCGCGAAGCTCGGCAAGTCCGTAGCCGTCGCTGAAACGAACCGTGACGGTGAGCATGTCCCCTTCTTTTGCACCTATAAGCTGTTCTTCAAAGCCGCGAGCGTTTTTCGAGGGATCGTCGATCGATGTATACGGACCGACAAAGCTGTTTGAGCCAAGCACGAGCGGCGTTCCGCTCTCGGCACCCTCATTGGTCATGCCCTGCATCGTGCTATCCGAGAAGGTCTCGCCCTCTACTGCGCTACTGCCGGTATAATAGACCGTGACGCGATCACCATTTGCCGCGACTGTATCGGCGGACGCTTCGGTATATGTTTGATACTCGGCGAGTATTTCTGAAACATATTCGTTATACTCATCCTCTATATCCTTTTCGTAAAGGACAACGCTCGAGATATCTCCGACCTTCAAAAACCTGAGATAGTCATCATAAACAAACTCGCCGAGCGGAAGAGGGTCGCTGCCCGAAAGATCGGGAAAAAGCAGTGACGAAAGATCGACGCCGGTTGAGGGAGATGTTGTCGACGGCAGGGTCGACGGAGCTGTGGTGACAACAGCGGTCGGTGTCGAGGCAGCATTTGTCGTCTTTGCATCCTTTCCCGAGCAGGAGATCAAAGATGCGGCGGCAAGAGTCAGTGCGAGTGCCGAGCTGACATATCTTGAGAGCTTATTGATTTTAGACATTATTAAAATTCCTTTTTGTTAAACATCGGCTTATAATATTGCCGACTGAATTTACCACACTCTATTATAGTCAAAAATTATGAATAAATCAAGCCTTTTCTCGGCATTTTGCTGTGAACGCGCTCGCCGTGTCAGCTTGAATTATGAATACAATGATAATTTTGAAAAATCTATTGAAAAAAGCTAAAATATTTGGTATAATGTCCTTGCAAAAAAATATAAGCGAGGTATTCGTACTATGAATATGCCAAGACCCGAATATCCCCGTCCTCAGCTTGTCCGCGATCAGTGGGTAAACCTGAACGGCACATGGGAATTTGAGATCGACAACGCCGTTGTCGGAAAAGCGAAAAAGTTTAACGAGAGAGCCCATCTTGACGGAGAGATCACCGTTCCCTTCTGTCCCGAGAGCGTTCTGTCAGGTGTCGGAAACGTCGACTTCATGAACTGTGTATGGTACAGAAAA
The DNA here is from genome assembly GCA_964568425.1 of uncultured Lachnospiraceae bacterium. GTDB lineage: Bacteria > Bacillota > Clostridia > Oscillospirales > CAG-272 > CAKSQF01. The sequence continues at coordinate 49,411 of CAZMPO010000010.1, forward strand.
GATATCGAGATCCCTTACGACTGGGCAGGAAAGAGCGTTCTCCTCACATTCGGTGCGGTGGATTATCACGCGACCGTATATATTAACGGTGAGTACTGCGGAGAACACAAGGGCGGCTACACTCCCTTCACGCTGGACATAACCAAGCATCTCAAGGAGAGCGGCAACTACATAACCCTTTGTGCGGAAGACTACACAAGAAGTGGTGATCAGCCCGTCGGCAAGCAGTCGCAGGCATACTACTCCGCAGGTTGCTCTTATACGAGAACGACCGGCATTTGGCAGACAGTCTTCATGGAGCCTGTCGACAAATTCTATGTCGAGAGCTACAAGACCTATCCCGATCTTGAAAACTGCGCTGTTGACCTTGAGATCAAGCTGAACAACTACGCATTCGGCTCAAAGATCACGGCTGTTGCTTTCTACGAGGGCAAAAAGGTCGGCGAGGCATCGACAGTCCTTGAGTCCATGTCGGCAAACATCTACCTTCCCCTCTCCGAGAAGCATCTTTGGGAGGTAGGCGCAGGCAGACTTTACGATCTGGCGATCACGGTCGAGAATGACGGCAAGATCACCGATGCTGTAACAAGCTATTTTGGACTCCGCTCTGTCGCGCTCACCAATCGCAAATTCATGCTCAACGGCAAGAGCGTTTTCGGCAGATGGGTACTTGATCAGGGCTTCTATCCCGATGGCATATACACCGCTCCTACCGACGAGGCACTCAAGGCTGACATCGAGAGATCGATCGAGCTTGGTTTCAACGGCGCAAGACTTCATCAGAAGATCTTCGAGCCCCGTTTCCTCTATTGGGCAGACAAGCTCGGCTATCTCGTATGGGGCGAGCACGGCAACTGGGGTATCAACTATACCGATCTGCGTCAGATTGCCAACTGGTTGCCCGAGTGGATGGAATCGGTCGTTCGTGATTTCAACCATCCCTCGCTCATCGGTTGGTGTCCCTTCAACGAAACATGGGATGTAAACGGCAACAGACAGTCTGATGACATCATCAGGATCTGCTACGAAGTTACAAAGGCTATGGACCCGACCCGTCCCGTTATCGACACATCGGGCAACTACCATGTAGGCGGACACACCGATATATTCGACATTCACGATTACGATCAGAATGTTGAAAGCTACACAGAGCGCATCGGTAAGGGCGTATTTGTAACATTCAAGGATCGTCAGAATTGGTACGGACATCCCTTCTTCGTATCCGAGTACGGCGGAATCCAGTGGTCGGTCACCGAAAACGGATGGGGCTACGGCAACGCGCCGAAGACCGAGGAGGAATTCATCGCACGCTACAAGGGTCTCACCGAGGCAATGCTCAACAATCCCGATTGCTTTGCATTCTGTTACACTCAGCTCTACGACGTTGAGCAGGAGCAGAACGGTCTCATGACCTACGACAGAAAGTACAAATTCGATCCGAAGATCTTCCGTGATATCAACACGCAGAAGGCTGCAGTCGAAGACTAACCAAATGAAAAATCTCTCTTGGTGCTTTCGTACCAAGAGAGATTTTTTATATAAAACTAAACTAAATTTTTGATTATCTCTTTATAACTTCTTAAATGCCGATATAGCTTGATTTTACAGGCTTTTTCGGCATTTAGCTTTTCGGAAGATACTCACGAATGTTCTTAAATCCTCTTGTGTTTTCACTCTCAAAAGTAGTAAAACCGTAGTAAATACTGCCTTTTGTCAAGCAATCACCCGTTCCATTTCAGCCCTTGCAGATTCAAAGGTGGCGTGCGCGTAGTAGTTCAGCGTCATTTGAATGTTGGAATGTCCCATAATGTATTGTAAGGCTTTGGGGTTCATTCCCGCGTTGGCTAAATTCGTACAAAACGTATGCCGTAATGTATGCGGTGTAGTTACTTTCGGTAGTGTTTCGTCGTGGCTCTTGTTGTACTTCTTGACAAGCCCGCGAAACATTGAATCGTAGTTACAAGCCGCTTTCGGATAGCCGCCTTGATTGAGAAACAGAAAGTCGGTGTACCCGTCGAGCTTGAAAGGCTGTGCTTTCTTTCTGTTCTTTATCACGCGCATAAACGCTTGATATACTTCCTCGCGCATAAGGATTTGTCTGTTGCCGCATTTGGTTTTCGGGTCGTCTATGTAATATCCGACCTCGGTATTTCTCAACAGTTGATGATCTATGTTGATTGTCCGATTTTCTAAATCCAAGTCAGCAAGGGTCAATCCGCAAAGCTCGGAAATGCGTAGTCCCGTTCCCAACAGTATCACGATCTCGTCATAATACTTTTTATATACCTCGTCGTTTTCGATAAAGGCAAGGAACGATTTTTCTTGTGCCGGGGATAGAGGTACTTTCGGTATGGTGTCGTCCTCGATCACGGTGTTTAATGCGAAGTCAAACGGATTTTTGCGTATGCAATCATCTTGTATCGCCATATAAAACGCGGCTTTTAGTGATCTCTTATCGTTGCTGATCGTTTTATAGGATATACCGTTTTCTTTCATTCGCATAGCCCACTCTTTCGCGTCCGACATTTTCACGTTCTCAATGGGGCAAGCTCCAAGTCGGTCTTGCTCCAATAAACGCATTAGCCGTTTGCGTCCGTTTTGGGTGTTGTGCTTTACGTTGCCCCTCTGCCGTGTGTGCTTTGCATAAAGCTGACACACGGTCATTTTTTTGCCTATCGTGTCAATACCGTCGTCAAGGTCTTTTTGTATCTCTTTGATCTTCTCCCTTAACGAAATATCCTCACGTTTCCCTGCGGGGGTCTTGTCCGTTGGTACCAACTTCCAAGCGTACACAAATTGAGGTTTACCAAAAGAATCCGTGTATTTGTAGGCATATCTTCCGTCTTGTCTTTGGCTCTCGCCAGATCGTAAAATGCGATTTTTGTTATCGCGTCTTTTTTCTGACATCTCGTTATGCTCCTTTCCATAACGGAAAGAGCCTTGATATGCACTATATACATTATAGCACATTCAAGGCTAAATTTCACTATATAACGTCAAAATTATCTAAAACTTTTTCAAACTTTTTTCGTTTAATCTGTATGCGGTTGCCGTTCATCAACACCCAACCCGCATTTAGATTTTCTTCTGCGAGCTTTCGCAGTTTGTTTTCACCAATTCGGAAGTATTTGGACGCTTCCTCTATGGTGAGGGAATATTTTTCCCATATAGGCACTTCGGTATAGTTTTCCATAGTGCGCCCCTTTCTTAAAATTCGTAAAATTAAGTCTTGAAAAGGGGCTTTAATCGGACGGCTATTAGCATAGCTCCACGGGAGTTTCACCCTTGCTCTCTCGGCAACCCTACCCATCGCTTGCGACGCTCTTAACGCTCGAACTGTGGCTATAAGGGAGTATCATTATCCTTTCTGCTTGTCGTCGCCCACAAACTGCTAAATTCATTTTACGACGCTGTGTTTCTCGCTTGTTCCCGTGTGGGAAGTCTTGGCGCACCCGTCGCTCGGCTCGGAGCAAAAAGAACGTATCCGATTTGCCCTATACTGCGTCGCCGTTATCTTGCGTCGCTTTCTTTGTCAATGAGCGTGAGAGGTAGGTTTTTGTACGCTTGCGGAAAGGGGTGGGCGCAAGCGCACGTTTTAATCAAACCTCAAAATCAAGAACGGCTCGCATAAGCCTTGAACGTAGTCTATCGCGTATGTCCTCGTCAATGCCGTAATATGTATTGCCGCGTTCGTCGCGGAGCTTACGGACGGATAAAGAAGCGATATACCCCTCATAATGCTGTATGACAATTTTCATTGCTTCGGGGTCGCCCTTTGTCGCGGCTATAATGACGGGATAAGGCAATAAACCGCGCTCGTCGTGATCGCTGATATTACCATTCGTCTGTTTCATCATCATTTGCGCGTTCCTCCAAAAATTGTTTTAGGGTTTCCAAAGAGCTTGTCCGTCTGTACTGTACCGTACTTCTCGGAATGTTATAGAGCTTGGCAATATCCGCGTCGCTCATATCGTGGAAGTAGTACAGCATAACAGCATTGCGCTTTTCTTCGGGCAATGTACGGAGAGCTTCGGCTAACAGTTCGGGCGTGATTCTTTTACCGCCCACACGAAAAGAATTGTCGTGATCTTCGCCGTCTGTATGATGGTCAACCGTGTATAGCTGATTTTCTTCTTCGGGCGACAGATCGGAAAAGCTGACAAAGTGTTTTTGATAGCTTTTCACATCTCTGTGTGCATTGCTCGCTTCGCGCTTCAACGCCTTTTTGCAAAAGCCGTTAAAAGCACAGCGTACTTGAAACTGGGTACGAGTTGGTTCATTCAAGGTGTTCACCTCCTTTCGCAACCGCGAAAGCGGGTGATAGGTTGATTTCCCCTTTCGTTACCCACAACACCGACTTTTGAAAACTGCCAAATAAAAACGGTGATTTTTTTGAAAAAATTTTTGAAAAAGACAAAATGCGCCCGTTCGCAAGACGCGAACGAGCGCAAAAAGAATTGTAAGCAGTATTTAGATGATTTGACAGTTCATACTCATAGCCGTAATAGCCCGACGGTGGGTGATCGCTTTTTTTGACCGTAGGATATTAGGCGGGTGAGTATTGAAAAAAATTAACACGGCGTACCTCCATTAGATACCGCCGTGTGTGGTTAGTAAGTCGTCATTGGTTTGTGATAAACGCAAAGAAACGGCGGCTTATTTTTTACCGCCGATCAAGAGATAGTTATGCCTCGTTTACGTTCAAACATAAAGAGCCTATAAATCGCGTGTAATCGCGCGGTTTATAGGCTCTGCGTCTGTGCGTCGGGCTCTGATATTTACTTACGATTTATGTTTTCCTCTGTAATTTTACAAACAAATTCCTCTAATGTCATAGTTTGTGTTTGTGCTGTATCACGATTACGAATTGAAACGGTATTTGTTTCCACTTCCTTTTGACCGATAATTACCATATACGGCACACGATCTACAAGTTGAGCTTCGCGTATCATATAGCCGATTTTCTCATTTCGACTATCCATTTCGCACCGTATATGTGCTTTTTGAAGTGCTTTATAAACAACCTCCGCATACTCGGCACTTTTTTCGGATACAAGCAAAATCTTCGCTTGTGTAGGTGCCAACCATAACGGGAATTTTCCTGCAAAATGTTCGGTTAAGATACCGATAAAACGCTCTATTGAGCCAAAACAAACACGATGAATCATAATCGGGCGTTGCTTCTCGCCCTTTTCGTCAACATACTCCAAACCAAAATTCAAAGGCATTTGGAAATCAAGTTGTATGGTTCCGCATTGCCATGTGCGACCAAGGGAATCCTCCAAGTGAAAATCAATTTTCGGACCATAAAATGCACCATCGCCCTCGTTGATCGTATAAGGGAGATCTAGTTTTTCAAGAGCATTTTTCAATCCTTCCGTTGCGGCGTCCCAATCCTCGTCACTGCCCATGCTGTCCTCGGGACGAGTTGAAAGCTCAATGAAATACTTAAATCCAAACTTACTATAAACCTCATTGATAAGGTGAACAACACCCATTATTTCATCGGTTATCTGTTCACGTCGCATAAAGATATGTGCGTCGTCTTGTGTGAAACAGCGCACACGGAAAAGCCCGTGTAATGCTCCTTTCAATTCGTGACGATGAACAAGTCCCAATTCACCAATACGCAAAGGTAGGTCGCGGTAACTGTGTGGCTGACTTCTGTAAACCATAACACCGCCGGGGCAGTTCATAGGCTTTACACAAAAAATATCTTCGTCAATCGTCGTGGAATACATATTGTCTTTATAATGATCCCAGTGACCGCTTGTTTCCCACAAATGACGATTCATAATCAAAGGCGTAGATACTTCAATATACTTTTCACGCGCATGAATATCACGCCAATAATCAATTAAAGCATTTTTTAGTGCCATGCCCTTTGGAAGAAAGAAAGGAAATCCGGGGGCTTCATCACAAAGCATGAATAAGCCCATTTCCTTGCCAATGCGTCGGTGATCTCTTTTCTCGGCTTCGTCAAGCAGCTTCAAATAATCGTCAAGCTCATTCTGTGAGGCAAAAGCGATACCTTTAATTCGGGTGAGCATTTTATTGTTTTTGTCATTCTTCCAATACGCGCCCGACTGTCCCATAATTTTGAACGCTTTTAATGCTTTTGTGTAGCAAAGGTGAGGACCTACACACATATCAACATAATCGCCTTGCTGATAAAAGCTGATTACGCTATCCTCGGATAAATCCCCGATATGTTCCACCTTATATTTTTCTCCTCTGCTTTCCATAAAAGCAATAGCTTCTGACCGAGGAAGCGTAAACGGTTTGATTGCGATATTTTCCTTTACGATTTTTCGCATTTCTTGTTCGATAGCTTGTAAATCATCATCGGATAATTTGGTATCACCCAAATCCACGTCATAGTAAAAGCCTTTATCTGTTGCGGGTCCGTAGGCAAAGGAAGCATACGGATACAGGCGTTTAATGGCTTGTGCCATTATATGCGCCGCAGTATGACGGATAACGGAAACTTCCTCGTCTTTGGGACATTCATTTGTTGTTGCGTTGTTGTAAACAATTTTCATTTCGTGTTCCTTTCTGTCAGTAGAAAAGAACGCAGAGTGTAAACCGATTATTTATTTTCGGTACTGCGTCTTAGCGTCTGGCTCTTCAATCAAATTTGTTGCGTATTGTTTTACGCTAATTAGTGTTTCTCGCTTGCATTTCGGGCAAAATAGCGGAAAGTTTTTAAGTTCCGTATCCTCACGGATTTTTAAGCGCGTTTTGCTATTGCAAACGGGACACAGAATCCATTTTGTTTCTTCCATAAAATTCCCCGTAAATTTTTTGAAAACGAGCAGATTTTTTGTGATGACACACTTGCGCCACCATATAAAATATTGTATAATATATTTGGAGATTTGTCAATATAACTGCGACAGGTGCTACAACAATCGTTTTTTGTGACAGGAGATATAAAACATGACACACCAAGAAAGACAAAAGGAACAAAGCCGTGAATGGATTGCGGAAGCGTTTTTCGGACTTTTGAAAAAGAAAAAATATGAATCCATTACGGTGTCAGAGATCGTAAAGAAAGCTGATCTTTCAAGACGAACATTTTATAGAGTTTTTGAAAATAAGCACGATATAATTACATATATGCTTGAAAGAATAATGCCCGATTATACAATATTGGTTGAGCAACTTCCCGAAAGAAAAAGAGAGTATTTAGCGGTTGCTATTGTTGAATTTGTCAACAAGCATTTGGATTTTTTCCGATGCTTGAAACAAAACCACTTGGACTATCTAATTATCGACTTTTTTGATAACCACCTTTCCGAAGGACGTGACGCTATATGGGGAAAACCGTTTTCCGAAAATGAGGAAGTGGAACAAGTATTTCTTATGACGATGAGTGTTGAACATTATAATATTATCCGTTTATGGCTTGATTTGTGCGATAAGAAAACACCCGAAGAAATGGCAAAACTGATTTCCGACGCTTTATCTTTGTTTCATCATTTTAATTGATGAACGCCGATGTTTTACGCATACCGTAAAACATCGGCGTTTTTACGTTCCTATGTAATAAATAGAATTATAATGGCTAATGCTATGAATTGTGTAATCATATCCAAGAAAGAAGATGAACTGTATAATATAAGGGTAGGAATTATTATAGCACAAAGGAACGTAGAAGCAATGAAAAGACCCGTACCAATTTACGACTTTACGGCGTTCGGAAAGGCTATAAAAGAGGCGAGAACAAAGCGCGGCGAATCCCGCAAGAATGTCAGCGACGATATGGATATATCGCCCCGCTATCTTGCAAACATTGAGAACAAGGGACAACAACCGAGCTTGCAAATCTTTTATGAGCTTGTTACCCGTTACGATATATCCGTAGATCAATTCTTTTTCCCCGACAAGAGCGCGGACAAAAGCACTATGCGCCGTCAGCTTGATACTCTGCTTGACGGAATGAGTGATAAAGGTTTACACATCGTTACGGAAACAGCGAAAGCGGTTGTTGAAGTCGAAAAGGACAATTAACGTCCTACACAATGAAATCAAACAGAAACGCGGCAGACTTTACGGAGTTTGCGGCGTTTTTCTTTTGTGTTCGTTTGGCAATTTTGGAATTGCGGTGTTATATAGAGTACGGGGATAAAGTTTCGTAGCAAGCATAGGAAGTGGGTACCCACTTCCGTATTTTCGCCCTTGCCGCGCTCGCGCTTCGGTTGAAAATTGCTTGTTGGGAAGCGTCCCAAACCCTCGGTCAAAGAAAGGAGAACGTCAGATGAACGGACGGCAAAGAACGGTACAAATCAAGTTTCGTGTTACAGAGGAAGAACGGGCTTTGATTGAACAGAAAATGAAGCTCATACCCACCGACAATATGGCGGCATATCTGCGGAAGATTGCCATTGACGGGTATATTATCAAGGTCGATCATACCGACATAAAAGCTATGACAGCAGAGATACAGAAAATCGGCGTAAACGTCAATCAGATTGCCCGCCGCGTCAATGCAACGGGTAACGTGTACGCCGAGGATATTGCAGAGATCAAAGGAGCGTTAGAGGAAATATGGCGGTTACAAAGATTAAGCCTATTAAAAGCACGTTAAGCAAGGCACTTGACTATATCCAAAATCCCGCAAAGACCGACGAAAAAATCCTTGTGTCCTCGTTCGGCTGTTCCTATGAAACGGCAGATATTGAGTTCGGATTTACCTTGTCGCAAGCTATGGAGAAAGGCAATAATCTCGCCCACCATTTGATACAATCTTTTGCACCGGGAGAGGTTGAATATGAGAAAGCCCACGAAATCGGGCGTCAGCTTGCCGACGCGGTAACAAAGGGTCAGCACGAATACGTTTTGACTACGCATATTGACAAGGGGCATATCCACAATCACATTATTTTTTGCGCCGTAAACTTCGTAGATCATCACAAGTATAATTCCAATAAGCGCACCTATTACAATATCCGCAATACAAGTGATCGGCTATGCCGCGAAAACGGTTTGTCCGTCGTCGAGCCGAGCGAAAACAAGGGCAAGCATTACGCCGAGTATCAAGCAGACAAGGCGGGTAAGAGTTGGAAATCCAAGCTCAAAATTGCGGTGGACGCGCTCATTCCTGGGGTGTCGAGCTTTGAAGAATTATTACAGCGTTTGCAGACGGCGGGATATGAGATTAAGCGCGGTAAATACATATCGTGCCGCGCACAAGGACAAGAGCGTTTTACCCGCCTAAAAACCCTCGGTGCAGACTACACCGAGGAAGCAATCACCGAGAGAATAAACGGCAAGCGCACCCGCGCCGCGAAAGCTCCCAAGATCGAGCATAAGGGCGTATCACTCATTATTGATATTGAAAACAGTATCAAGGCACAGCAGAGCCGAGGATATGAACAATGGGCTAAAATTCACAACCTCAAACAAGCGGCAAAGACGGTCAATTTCTTAACCGAGCAGAAGATTGAGCAGTACACGGATTTGATCGCCCGCATTGATGAAATCACGGCGGCGAGCGAGCAAGCGGCAGACGCATTAAAGAGCGTCGAAAGGCGGCTTGCGGATATGGCGGTTTTGATAAAGAACATCACCACATATCAAAAGACAAAGCCCGTCTATGAAGCGTACAAAAAGGCGAAAAGCAAAGAGCAGTTCCGCGCCGCCCACGAAAGCGACATTATCCTTTATGAAGCGGCGGCAAAGGTACTACGCGCCGCTAATTTCGGCGGTAAGCTCCCAAGCGTCGCCGCGCTCCAAGCCGAGTATGCAAAGCTGACAGAACAGAAAGAAGCACTATACGCTGACTATGGCAAGCTCAAAAAGCAAGTCAAGGAATACGACACAATGAAGCGAAATATAGATAGCTTTTTGAAAATTGACCGAGGGCAAGCAAAGAAGAAAGAAACAATACTGTAAACGCAAAAAAAGACGGACACGGCAGCCGAAATGGGTGCCGCGTCCGTCTGTCTGTTTTAGGTGCGTATTTCCGCGTTTTAGTGCGCTGTGGGCGACGTTTGTATGCGCCGTGTGTCTTTGCTTGTCTGCGGCGCGAAAGGCGCGTAAAACGCGCCCTCGCGCTTGTGGGCGTTATTCCTCGTCAGCCGCGTAAATATCAAGCTCGGCAAATTCCTCGTCGGTCATAGCGCGGAGCTTTTCAAGGGTACGGTCGGCAAGGTCGCGCATATCCTCGTCCATATACGGGAGCGCGTCGCTCATTTCCTCTATCAGACTTGCGCGATCTTCGTAAATGTAAATGCTGATAAGGTTTGTTTCCTCAACGGTAAATCTTGTGTTCATTCTCATACCTCCAAATCGTTATTTTTCTTTTTGGTCGCCGTTTTTTTCGGGGCGGCTTTTTCTTTGCCCGCGTCCTTTTTAAGCTGTGCGCGGATAGATTGCTTTTCCTCTTTGGGCTTGCCCTTGCCGCGCTTCTCGTCTGCCTTTATCGCATTTGCAAGATCGACAAGAGAAATGGATTCTCCCGCCTTTACCTTTGCTTCCAATGCGTCAACGGTGGGTGTTTCGGGCGTGTTGTTGATGATACCGTCAAACTTGTTGTCGTTCTGCTCGATTGTGTCCTCAACGTGCTTTAAGGGGTTTTCTGCGGCAACGGCGAAAGCCTGCGTACCGTTTCCCATAATCAAGTGCTTGCCGTCGTCGGACGTGTGATGTACGCCATAGCCCGCCGCTTCCATTTGTTCGCGGGTCATATCGGTAACGCTGAAACTGCCGCGCGGCGTTGTGATCTTCTCGCCCGTTGTGTGTTCGTCGGGGATAAGCACTTGCGCTTTTTCTCGGTCAAGAAACTGCGGTACCTCGCGGAAGCCGACGCTATCAACGTAATGTGCGCTAACGTCGCCGTCTTGATGAAGCACCACAACGTCGGAGAGCGACAAAATGCGTCCCGTATAATCTTCGGGAATGTCGATATTGAAACGTGTGTAAATATCTTCAAGCGTCATATCGGGTGTAAGCGGTGCGGAGTACACCAATTCATAATTTGCGGGGTCAACGGTATGCCCCGTAGCTATCAAGCGGTCGTATGGCTCAAAGACGATTTCTGCGGTCTGCTCGGTGTTTGCGATTTGGTAAATCTCAAAGTACGTTTCCTTTTCTACCTCTGCCTTTACTTGCGCTTTGTAGGCTTGCAGTTCGGGGTCAAAGTCTGACCGCTTCGGAGCTTCGGGAAGCTCGTATGTCCCGCTGTTGAGCATAGCGCGGCACTCTGCAACGTACTCGGTAATTGCCGTAAAATATGCCGTATCAATGGGTGTCAGACTTGCGGCGTTATGTAGTGCGTTTTTCGCCGTCTGCTCCATTTCCGAGAGGTTGCAATGAAGCCGTAAATACGGGACAACCTCGCCCACCAAAAGCTCGCGTGTGGCGCGGTCTGCTTCCATAGCTTCGCGCCCCTCACTCCGCAATAGCTGATTCTGCCATTCCTCATTGTTCAGATAATAGGCGTTGAATTTCTCAATGTGATCTATCAAAGAGCCTTCGCCGTCGCCCAAGTCCTGGCGTCCCTCATACTGTTCGGGCTTGCCGTCAAGTGTGAAGTCAAGACGGAATTTTGTTTTATCATATCCTGGCGTGTCCTTGTTCTGCGCGTCAAGAGCTTCAAACAAAGCATTAGCGCGAGATAGTGGCATTGTTTCACCGTCGCGGAGCTTGCCGCACTCACTCCAAATGATCGTAACCGTCGGCTCGCCTTTGGGGTCAAGTTCGGGCGGTGCCGCTTCGCGTTCCTTTTGGATTTCCGCAATATGCGCGTCAATGCTGTCTATGATCTCGGCGGCGGTAGCGCGGATTGTTTCAAGGGAGCTTTTTAGTTCGGACATTTCGCGCTCGCTACTCCACCCCGCAACGTAGCCGAAAGAATAGTCCGACGTATCAAGCCCGTAATGCTGACAAACGGTGTAGGCGACACTTTCGGCTTCAACCTCGCGTGTGCGTCTGTCGGGTCTGTTTGCCCGTTCTTCTGCGGGGGCGTTAAGGTCAATATCGTGTAGCTTTGCGTGTGCGATTTCGTGTATTGCCGTTTTCAAGGTTTGCAATTCACTCATACCCTCGTCAAGAGCTATGCGCTTGTCCTCAAGGTGATAATAACCGTGTGCACCGCCCTCAATCTGTTCAAAAGCAATCGGAACGGGAGAGGTCTTTTCAAGGGCGGCGAAAAAGTCAGCGTAATTCTCAACGCTTCCGAGCAGTTCATCTACACCGAGCGTCGGTAGCTCTTTTCCCTCGGTCTGCGAAACGTCATAGACGCATACCACCTTAAAGGCAGGTATCGTTATTTCCTTTACCTCGGTGATCGGCTTGCCGTCCTCGCCTATGATCGGCTTCTTTGTGTCGGGGTCGAGTTTTTCCGCTTCGGTCTTGATCTTATACGGCGCGGGGGCGAAAATGCGTATGCCTTGCTCACCCTTTTTGACGTTTCTTTCAATGCCTTTTCCTTTCCAAGCATTAAAGCCCATAACAAGTGAAGCGTCGGGCTTCTGCAAGGCGATCAGCACCGTATTGTTAAAGCTGTAATTATGGAATTTCGACATTACGTTTAGGTATTCTTTGAAACGCTCGCTATTGAATAAATCCGCAATGCCTTGTTCCAAGCGGTCGGTAATTTCTTTTAACTTTCCGTTGGGGTCTGTCGCCGTTGGAATGATCGGTTTTACGGGGATAACTTCGGGCGGCTCTGCGGTAAGGATAGCCGCTTGCCTTGTGGCAATCGTATCAAAATCCACATTTTCGGGGTCAAGTCGTGCCGGTTGCGGATAGCTCATAATGCGGTATTCTTCGGGAACGTCGCGCCCCTCAAAATGACGCTCCCATTCGTCGCCGCTTTTCGTGATATATCCGTACTGTGTAAACGCGCCGTCCTCGCGCTCGGCGGCGTGCTGTCCGAACATAGCAAGGTCAATCCCGCCTTTCCATTCTTCGGGCATTTGTACCGCCCCCGATTTGTTCAGATAGTAGTCGCCAAGCTCCCGCGCCGTGTGCGCTTCGGGAACGTGAATAAAAAAGTCGGTGTTATAGGTAAAGTCAATGATCTGCCCGACGTTCTCAAAGCCCATTTTGCTCTGCAAGGCGGCATTGAGCTTTTCGATCTCTGCGGGGTCAAGCTCGGCAAGCCGCGCCGCAAGAAAATTAAGCTCGTCAACGTCTGCCGCACAAACAAGATCGTGCGGCAAAGCTATGTGATTTTGTTCGTTGTCTATATACCCGCGAATGAAAAAGTCCTGCGGGTTGTCTGCCGTAATCCCGACGCTTTCCATAGCCGCGTGTAGCTGTTCTTTTGTGGCGGGCATATCAAGCCAAAAGCCGCCCGCCGTACCCGTTTCAAAGCGGGTTTTGCTGTCAATCAGAATTGCAAAGGTTTCGTTCATTAAATGCTCCTTTCGTCGTTGTTCTTATTAAGGGTTTGGGACTATCCCAACAAGCAAAATCCCTACAATCGCCGTTGTGCGAAAGTAGGGATTTAACGGAAGTGGGTACCCACTTCCTATGCTTGCTACGTTTCTTTTCTTACCTCGTTTTCTCTATGCGGTAGTTGACATATTTACCGCCCGTATCGGAGAGTAGCACCGTTCCGTCGTAGGTTTTGCCCGTCTTGTGAGAATACAGCTTTTTAACTTTCGCCTTGCCGTCCTCCAAAAGCTCGGCGGCAATTTTAGGCGTAAATCTTACCTTGCGTTCCTCAAAAAAACGGTCATTTTTCCACATCACAAAGCCACATTCCCGATTAGAGCAATAATAGTTTTTCTTGCCCTCAAAGACGTTTTCACCGCAACGGGGACACTTGCCGACAATGGGCTTTTCCTCTTTGAAAAGTGCTTTGTCCTTGTCGGATAGGAACGGATATGTTTTCACAAGCTCTAATGTCTGTTCCTCGATACCGCGCATAAAGCTGTCGGCGTCGGCTTTGCCTTTTGCGATCTGCGTCAAGCTGTTTTCCCATTCTGCCGTCAGCTTCGGGCTTGTCAGCACGTCGGGGAGAACGCACACAAGGTTGTTGCCGTCTTTGGTGGGGATAAGCTGTTTTCCTTTGCGCTCTGCAAATCCCGCGCTGACGAGCTTTTCAATGACGGCGGCGCGTGTGGCGGGAGTGCCAAGCCCCCGACGTTCCGCGTCCTCGTCTGTGTCCTCGTTGCCCGCCCGTTCCATAGCCGAAAGCAAGGTATCTTCGGTGTGGGATTTCGGGGGCGTTGTGTAATGCTCGGTAACGCTTGCGGCGGGGTTTTCAAAGCTCATACCCTCGGAAACGGTGAGCGCGGGAACGTCGCTGTCCTCGTCGTCGGGCTTCTGTTTGAGCGTGGCGCGGTAGCGTCGTTCAAGCTCTTTCCAACCGCCGCAAAGTACCGTCTTTCCCGTTGCCGTAAACTCGGTATCGGCACAACGAAAGATAGCTTTTACCGCTTCGTAGGTATGCGGCGCGGCGGCCGCGAACAGCAGACGCGCACCGACAAGAGATAAGATGTTACGCTCGGTTTCGGGTAGTGCCGAAAGCTCGGTCTTTTCAAGCTCGGTTGTGGGAATGATCGCGTGGTGATCTGACACCTTTTTACTGTCAAGCACACGGGAGAGATCGGCGGTAAAATCCGCACCTTTCATAAAGGTCAGTTTTGCCGAGAGCAAAGCGGCGACGCTTGCCGCCGTTTCGCTCATATCCTCGGTGAGATATGTACTGTCCGTTCGGGGATATGTAAGCAGACGCTTTTCATAGAGAGCTTGCGCGAGATCAAGGGTCTGTTTTGCCGTGTAGCCGTACAGCTTATTTGCTTCTCGCTGTAAAGTGGTAAGGTCAAAGAGCTTGGGCGGGGCGACGGTCTTTTTCTCGCGGCTGACCGACACACAAACCGCGCTTGAAGCGGTGCAAGCGTCTTTCAGTTCGTCGGCTTTTTCTTTGTCGGAGATCCTCACGCTTACAGCTTCGGTGCCGTCAAGATCAAGGCGTACAATGTGATACTTTTCTTTCTTGAAGCTCATAATCTGCGCTTCGCGGTCAACGAGCATTTTTAAGGTCGGGGTCTGCACCCGTCCCACGTTCAAGGTCTTATGATACAGACAAGAGAAAAGGCGAGTGGCATTGATACCGATAATCCAATCTGCCTTTGCCCGACACAGCGCGGAAGAATAGAGCGCGTCATAGTCTGCGCCGTCCTTGAGGTCTGCAAAGCCCGCGCGGATAGCGTCGGCTTCCATAGAGGAAATCCAAAGACGGCGCATAGGCTTTTTGCAGTTTGCCACGTTATACACAAAGCGGAAGATCAATTCACCCTCGCGCCCCGCGTCGCAAGCGTTGACAACCTCGGAAACGTCGGCGCGGTGCATAAGCTCTTTTAGGATTTTGAATTGCTTGCCCTTGTCGGCGGCGACGGTGTACTGCCATTCTTTCGGGAGAATGGGGAGCGTGTCATAACTCCATTTTGCGTACTGCTCGCCGTATGAGTCAGCCGCCGCAAGTCCTACCAAATGCCCAACACACCAAGAAATGATGTACTCGCCGTCCTCAATATAGCCGTCCTTTCTGCCGCTTATTTTCAGCGCGGCGGCGATATTCTGCGCGACGCTCGGTTTCTCTGCGATTACAAGGGTATAACTCATTCTTCGGTGTCCTCCGTGTCGTCGGTATCGTAGTTCATTTCGTCGGCAATTTCTTTAAGGGCTTCGGTGTATTCCTCGTCCTCGTCGTATTCGTCATATTCAAGCTCGGAAAGCTCGGCACTCTGCGGCTGTTTGTTCTTCTGCTGTTTGGGCTTTAACACCTTGAAATAGTAGAACACACCGCCGCCCGCAAGCGCGATCACAACGACAACGGCAATAACTACACCCATATTTAAGCCGCTTTGGGCGGGCTGTTCGGGCTCGTCTGCAGGCGGGTCTGTTTCATCGGCGGGTGGCGTCGCTTCCGCACCCGCGCACTCGGTCATAGTCGCAATACAAACGGGGCAAGTGGTGTCAATGTCGCCAACGGCGCATTTATCGGTACAAGTACACTCGGCGGGGGCAAGGGTGATTTCTTCCTCGGCTAAAATTGCCATAAGGTCGGCTTCGTCCACTTGGTTTAGGAAATGTACCGTATTTTCGCCCTCGGTTGAATAGTCGATCACAATGTAAAAATAGTGTCCGTTCTTACTCTGCACAATGATAAATTGCTTCTGTCCCTCGTCCTCGCCCTCGACGTTATCAATCAGCGTCATATTGCCGTCGGGGGTAAAGGCATTTTCGGGTTTGATGATGATAGGCTCGCCCGTCTGCTCGCCGTCCTCGCTCTGTTCGGGAATAACGATAACGGGCGGGTTGGTTGTTTCTTCGCTCGGCTCGGTGCTGTAATAGTCGCCGCCGTCGCTTGCGTAAGCGTTAAGGGAAAGCCCGCATACGCAAAGAATGGATATGAGCAATACGCTCGTCATACGGAAAATGTTTTTATGCTTCATTATTTGCTGTCCTCCTCGTTTTCATCTTCTGCGGGTACTGTCGCAATGCCGGGGATTCCACCGCCCGCGAGCAAAGCGGAAAGCTCGGCGGGGGTTAAGTGCATAGAGCGTACAAGCTGTACGATCTGCAAGTTTTCGGCTTCTGCCTTTTGCGCTTCAAGAGCGCGTAATTTGTTTTGATACTCGCTGATCTTCTCGCGGGTTTTCAAAATCTCTTTGTCGATACGGTCAATTTTACTGTTTGCCATAGGCTGTAAATCTCCTTTCAAAAATTATGGGAATAGGTCGGGGCGGTTGCCCTTTGTCTGCATATACACAAGGTAGGCGTCAAACTGTTCGTCTGTCATAAGGTAGGCAGTTAAGCCCGCCATATCCTCGCTTGTCAGATTGACGTTTAGAATGTAATAGTTATAAGGCACTTCTACCTCGTATTCGTAGTAAACGGTTGATACCTCGCCCGTTTCCTCGTCGGTTACTTCATAGCTTCCTATACGGGTTTCGGTTCGGTAGCGTACTTCGGTTTCGGACGTGAGCGTTAAGCTGTATTGCATATCAAAAATCGTCTGCAAGGTGTCTTGTACGCCCGCGCGGGTATAGTCAAGGTGCAAGGTCGTCAGAATGGAAGTCAGCACATAGGGGTCGTGTCCGATACTGTCAAGCGTATAGCGGTATTCGTGATAGCCGCTATATGTGCGCTCGATATTGTCAATACGGCTTTGTAATGCCGCTTCCTTTGCCTTGTAGTCGGCTTCCGCGCCGAGCATATCCGCGTCCTCCGCGACGTAGGAACTGCCGACAACGGTTGACATACCGCCCGTTAAGAGTGATACGCAAGAGGTAACGCCCGCCGAGATTATCACGAAAAGCAGTAGCGCACAAATACCGATCAATACGCCTTTCCAATGCTTCGCCACAAATGAAACGGTGTTTTTGGTTGCCTCTGCCGTTTTCTTTGCGGCTTTGCCCGCGTTCTCGGCGGTTTTCTTTGCCGATTTCACGCCGCCCTTTTTCGCCGCCTTTGCATACTCGCGCTTGATACGCTGTTTTTGCATAAAGCGGGAAAAGGGATTTGACGCGGCAATCTGCGGGTTATCTTGTAATGCCTTTTGATACTTAAATTCTGCGTTTGCCTTGATAGCCGCTTTTTCGGCTTTGGCGGTGGCGCGGTAGGGTTTGAGCTTGTGGCTGTGGTAGCCCTCTTTGAGCTTCCGCGCTCCGTACTTCGCCGCGCCCTCGGCAAGCTCCTCGCTCTTGTGCGCCGCTTCTACGCCCGAATTGTCCTTTTCAACTTCGTGTATCTTTCCGTGAACGTATAGCTCGGCTTGGGCTACGGGACGCAAGGTGCTTTTGTGTTTGCCCCTCGCGTCGCTTGGCGGCTTGTCTTGTTTTTCAAAGTGAAGCCGCGTTTTTGCCTTGCCCGTTGCTTCGTCAAAGGTACGTTCCTTGACGAGCTTGTTTTTCTTCGGGATAGCCGCACTTGCCTTGTCGTAGCGGTCAGCCGCTTTGTCCGATTTCTTGATATATTTATCAAGTTCGGGGCTTGCCCGTTCTTCATCGGTGAATTGTAAGCGGTAGCTTTGGGGCTTTTGCGGCTCGCTCATAGCTTCACACCTCCAATCCGTTCTTTTGCAAGCTCGCAATACTCGGCGTTCAGTTCAATACCGATATAGCGGCGGTCATTCTTAACCGCCGCAAGCCCCGTTGTTCCGCTTCCGAAAAAGGGGTCAAGGACAATACCGCCGCGAGGACAGCCCGCTAAAATACACCTTTCCGCGAGCTTCGGCGGGTAGGCGGCAAAATGCCCGCCCTTGTAGGGTA
>CAZMPO010000011.1:0-66337 GCA_964568425.1 uncultured Lachnospiraceae bacterium
TCGAACCCTTGTGGGATTGCTCCCAAACGGTTTTCAAGACCGCCTCGTTATGACCGCTTCGATATCCCTCCATGGCTTTTGTTATTTTACCACATTTTTTTGATTTTGTCAATAGCTTTTCGTAAAAAAGCAAGGGGATATTTGAAAAAATCATGTTTTTGTGCGGTTATAAATTTATCGTCGCGGCGATGGAGAGAGATGACGGCAACGTCGGTAAACAATCGGCATTATAGCGAATACAAGCGTCTATTACAGGCTATTATTTGTGCAATTCGCTGAAAAATAAAAAATCGTCGATATTCTATTGATTTTTTTCGAAAAAAGTATTATTATATGTAAGAATGTAGTTTTGCGGCTCTTTGCCAATCCGATCGGATGACGGGGCAAAGAAATACGGGCTGTCGATATGACAGGCAAGCGAGTTTGACCCGACGCAGGACTCGGCAAAAAGCAACTGCAGGAAGGAAAGATTACGAATATGAAAAAATTCAGAAGAATCGGTGTACTTACATCAGGCGGCGACGCACCCGGAATGAACGCTGCTGTAAGAGCGATCACCCGCTATGCAGCGGAGCACGGCGTTGAGGTCGTCGGCATTTACGAGGGTTACAAGGGACTTATCGACGGCAACATGAAGGTTTTTTCGTCTCATGATGTCGGAAACATCATACATCAGGGCGGCACTATGCTCTACTCGGCTCGTTGTGACGAATTTAAGACCGAAGAGGGCATGGCAAAGGCTATCGCCAACTGCGAAAAGTACGAGATCGACGGTATCGTTACCATCGGCGGTGACGGCACATTCAGAGGAGCTACCGACATTTCGCTTCGCGGCATTCCGACGATCGGTCTGCCCGGCACGATCGACAACGACATCACGGCGACCGAGGTATCGATCGGCTACGACACTGCGATGAACACATCTGTCGAGATGATCGACCGTCTGCGCGACACATGCGAGTCACACGCGCGCTGTGACGTTATTGAGGTCATGGGCAGAAATGCGGGCTACATTGCGCTCAATGTCGGCATCGCTGTCGGTGCGACAGCCGTTTGCATGGTCGAGGCGCCCTTCAAGGAGGAGGACATCATCGAAAAGATGAAGAAGTCCCGTGCTGAGGGCAAGAGAAACTTCCTTGTCGTCGTTTCGGAGGGGCTTGTCGGTTATGCCGAGGGTCTGACGAAGCGTATCGAGGAGCAGACAGGTATCGAGTCGCGTTTTGCACGTCTTGCACACGTCGTAAGAGGCGGCAGACCCACTCTTGCCGACCGTACGCTTGCATCGATCATGGGTGTTGAGGCGGTCAAGCTTCTTCTCGACGGCAAATCCGATCTTGTTGTTTGCCAGAGAGACGGAAAGATCTGCACTACCGAGATCAATTACGCACTGAAGCTCGACAAGCTCTTCAAGAGCAAATACGCGGGCTACAAGAAGGAAGACGAAGAAAAGCTGCTTGCAGGATTTACCGACGAGCAGAAAGCTGAAATGAACGAATTCTGCCGCAAAAAGCTCGATGCAATGCTCGAGCGCTACGCGATCGCGAATGCTATTTCGAAATAAGGATCTGTGATCTGCAAAAATCCACCGCTCAACCGGGCGGTGGATTTTTTGTTGGATGTGTTTTTTTGCAAAAAAAGTTGACTTTTGACGCATTGCTTGACATTTATCCAAGAAAATTATTGACAAAATGAAAAATATGTGCTAAAATGCAAATACAAGAAAAATGAGCGGAGGTTTTTATCATGCTTTCAAAGCTGTACGGTGCGGGGCTGTCGGGCGTTGAAGGATACACTGTGACGGTCGAATGCGAGGTCAACGACAAGCTTGACGATTTTGAGATAGTCGGACTTCCCGACAATGCCGTCAAGGAGGCAAAAGAGCGTGTACGCGCGGCATCCGAAAACAGCGGCATTCCCTTCCCCGAGACGTCAATAGTCGTAAATCTTGCTCCTGCCGATCTGAAAAAGTCGGGCTCGGCACTCGATCTCCCGATACTGACCGCTATCCTTGCCGGGTCGGGGATATTTTCAAAGACGGTCGATCTGTCAAAGACATGTCTTATTGGCGAGCTCTCGCTTTCGGGCGAGATACGCGGTGTTCGCGGAGTTCTTTGCATGTGCATTGCCGCCGCGGAGGCGGGAGTTCAGAATATTTATGTTCCGAAATCGAACGTACTCGAGGCGTCGGTAGTTGAGGGCGTCAATGTCTATCCGGTCGAGAGTGTTGCCGAGCTCGTGAATGCCATAAACAACATCGCACCGATCGAGCCCGTAAAATACGACCGAAGCAGTTTCCGTCCGATGGACAATGATCCGAGACTGCCCGATTTTGTCGATGTCAAGGGTCAGGAGCAGGTCAGGCGTGCGCTCGAGATCGCCTGTGCGGGCGGTCACAATGTGCTCATGATCGGACCTCCCGGCACGGGCAAAAGCATGCTTGCCAAGCGCATTCCGTCGATACTTCCCGCGATGACATACGAGGAGGCGGTCGAAACGACGAAGATACATTCGATCGCGGGCATACTCGGTGCAGACGACGCGCTTGTAACAAGGCGGCCGTTCAGATCGCCGCATCACACGATGTCAGCGGCATCTCTTGCTGGCGGAGGCGCGATACCGCGTCCGGGCGAGCTGTCGCTTGCCGACAACGGTGTGCTTTTTCTTGACGAGCTGCCCGAATTTAACAAGCAGGTGACCGAAACGCTCCGTCAGCCGCTCGAGGACGGCGAGATCACCATCACCCGTGCGGCGGGAAGATGTCGTTTTCCCTGCCACATCATGCTCGTTTGTGCGATGAATCCGTGCAGATGCGGCAATTTCGGGCATCCGACGCGTCAGTGTACCTGCAAGGCTACCGACATTCGCAAATACATGTCAAAGATCAGCGGACCTCTTCTCGATCGCATTGACATTCAAATAGAAGTTCCGCCGATCTCTTTTGATCAAATGTCTGACACGACATCGCCCGAGCCTTCCGCGCCGATCAGGGAGCGTGTCAACGCGGCACGCGAATTTGCCGCCGCGCGGTTTGGCGACGATGCGGGCGGTGTCCGCTGCAACAGCGGCATGACGCCCGGGATGATCAGAAAATACTGCATTATGGACAGTGACGCGTCCGAGCTGCTCAGAGAGGCTTACGAAAGTCTCGGTCTTTCGGCACGCGGTCACGACAGAGTTCTTCGTGTCGCGCGCACTATCGCAGATCTGGCAAGATCCGAGACGATCGGTGCGGAGCACATTGCCGAGGCGATACAGCTACGTTCACTTGACAGAAAATACTGGGAATAACATAAAACCACATCGAAAGGAAAGCAAATAAGATGAAAAAATATCTTCTTCCCGAAAAAGGACAATTTTACAAGGCAAACATGCATATGCACACGACCGTGTCCGACGGCAAATTCACGCCGCAGGAGACGAAAGAGGCATACATGGCAGAGGGCTACTCGATCATCGCGTTCACCGATCACGAGACTCTGATGCCGCACAACGATCTCCGTGATGAGAACTTTTTGCCGATCACCTCGCACGAGATCTCAGTCAACGAGCCGGGACAGTCGTCATACGAATACATACGCACATACCATCTGAATCTCTATTCGAGAGACCCCAACGAATCGAGACCGCCTTTCTTCAATCTGAACTATGCTTGGAAAAAGGATGATGACAGAACTTTCGAGTCGGAGAGGATATACTCGGACAAGGGCATAAATCATCTGATCAAGGTCGCCAAAGAGCACGGATACATTGTCTGCATGAATCATTTCAGCTGGTCGCTCCAGAATTACACCGATTACATCGGACTTGAAGGACTTTGGGGAGCGGAATGCTACAACACGGGATGCGCCGTTGAAGGATATCACCGCGACAACAGCATAGATGTTGTTGACGATATGCTCCACGCAGGCAAGCAGGTCTTCCCTGTTGCCGCAGACGATTCCCACAAAGAGATCGATCGTTTTGGCGGTTACATCATGATCAAGGCAGAGTCACTTGACTACGACACGATATTTGCCGCACTTGAGAGAGGCGATTTTTACGCATCGACAGGTCCCGAGATCGACGAGCTTTATCTCGAGGACGGAATACTCAAGATAAAATCAAGCGGCGCAAAGGAGATATGCGTCAACACCGAAAGGCGTGTTGCCTGGAGGAAGTGCGCCGAGGGCAGCGAGACGCTCGGCGATGTCGAGTTTGACATGAGCAGATATTTAAGCAATTCGGACACGAGCATAAAGGGTCCCGGGCGTCCGTTCTTCAGAGTAACGCTGATCGCTCCCGACGGAAAGATGGCATATTCGCGCGGATATTTCCTCGACGAGCTCTGATACATCAAATACACAACATGAAAATGCGGGGCAGGTGTCTTACCTGTCCCGCAGTCCTTTCGGATAATGGTTTTTTGCGATGCCCGAGCTTACCTTGACTCCTCCGAGAGTCGCGCCGCCGTAGGTCACGACACCGTATCCCGAAAATGCATCGCATCCGATCTCGACGCCGCTTATATATTTTCTCGCGGTATCGATATCGACCTCGAATTTGTTGTCGAAATATCTCCCGTACGCCATGAAAAATCTGTGATGCGGCACGAGCCTTCCCTTTCTGATCTCGCCGAGCTTGACCCCGGGAGAGAGCACGCCCGATCTTGGAAGGATCGCCGACCGGCTCACGATATAGACACCGTCTTTTTTGGAGCAAAGGCAGAGCTTTGACACGAGACCAGGGTCGAGCACCGAGAGAAGAAATTCACGCGCGCACGCCTCGTCGCCCGAGGAAAGGGTCGGCAGATCCGCGCATGCACCGTCCGACCGATGATCGGATCGAGGTAAATCTTTGCGAAAAAGGGCGGCAAACTGACCTTCACCGATGTTTTTATGAGGATATACGCGGCGACAAAATGACATATCGCGTCCGTTATACGATATCCCGTCCGAGCTTGCCGAAATTACGCTTTCGGGCGGTGTAACAGGTACAAATTCGGGGTGAGTTTTCAGAAAATGATCGACATTTGCCTCGTTTTCTTCAACCGAAAAGGTACATGTTGAGTAGAGCAGATAGCCGCCGTCGGCAACCGTTTTCGCGGCGCACTCAAGTATCCCGCGCTGTTTGTCCGCGCACATTATAACATTTTCCGCAGACCACTCGGACAGGGCGTTTTGATTTTTGCGAAACATGCCCTCGCCCGAGCATGGAGCGTCAACAATGGCAAGATCAAAGCATCCCTCGCAGTCGCGTGCCAAAACATCGGACGGCAAATTTGTGACCGCCGCATCGGCGATCCCGAGACGCTCGATATTCTCGGCAAGGGTCAGGGCACGCTTTGGCACATACTCATTCGAGAGCAAAAATCCGCAACGACCCTCAAAGAGATTTGCCGCCTGCGAGCTTTTTCCTCCGGGGCTTGCGCAGAGATCAAGCACTCGCAGATCTTCAAGCGAGCAGAGATCGGTCGCATTGAGCATAGCCACGGGAAGCATCGCGGATGGTTCTTGGACGTAGATCGTTCCCGAGTGATGAAGCGGATGCGCGCCTATTCTGTCGCACTCGAACACGAACGACTCGCGTGAGATCGTGAGCGGCTGAAGCTTAAAATCAGCGACATCGAGCAGTTTGTCGACCGTCATTTTATGCAAATTCACATGAAGTCCGCGTGTCGGAGACTGATCATATGCGGCGACAAAATCTCCGTACTCACCATCCAGCAGTGTCTTCATGCGTTGTTCAAATTCTATCGGAAATGTCATTGTCTTATTTCTTTTCCACAAGGAAGAAAAAGGGTGATGACGGCGAATTTATTATTTTCAGACAGCTGATCGTGAACTGAAATCTCGAATAATCGGAGAGCATCTCGGTGACCATTTTGCCCTCAACCTCGCCCTCGGGATGACCGGGATAAACGGCAATGAGAAGTCCGCCGCCGTGTTCGAGCAGTTCGATGGCGGTCTTTATCGCCGGGAGAGTGGTCTCGTGCAGAGTTGTGATCGATTTATCGCCGCCCGGAAGCCATCCGAGGTTGAACATACCGACGCATATCGGCTCTTTGACATAGTCACCGGCAAGATGATGCGATGCCTTGATCAGCGTGACATTGCCGACACCGTTTTCCTCGAGCAATTTTGCGGTCGAGTCAAGAGCCTGCTGTTGTATGTCAAATGCATAAACATGTCCGTCCTCTCCGACAGCCCTCGAGAGCCAGAGCGTGTCGTGTCCGTTGCCCATCGTAAAATCGACTGCAGTCCCGCCCTTTTTTATGTGACGGGATATAAATTCCTTTTCGGTAGTTAAAAGATCGAGCATTAAAGCAGATCCTCCTTAATTGTTTTTATATTTTTTATGATCGTTACTTTCGCGAAATATCTTTTCCTATCTCAAATCGTATCGTGCAAGACCTTCGCGATTTACCACCTCGTAAATTCGTTCCGCAATCCTTCCAACAACCGGTACGCAAACAGAATTTCCAATCTGCTTATAAGCATCGTCAATCGTAATGGTATTGGGAAAATAAAAATCTTGAGGAAATCCTTGAAAATCCAAGCACTCTCGAAGAGTTAACTTTCTAATTCCGAAATCATCAACAACCAACGGAACTTGATTTCGCATTATCCCCATCGAGGCTGTCAAAGTAGGGCACATTTGATTTTGCGTTCTTTTTATGCTGTCGTGGTATACACGATATATTGAATCGTGTCTTTTGACGATTTGAGATGCTTGTTTATAAAATTCATAGTCCGGAGTATAGTAGTAGATATCATGTTTTCTTTGAGATCTTAACAATATATTCTCTATAGAAAAATTCAGCTCCATTTTCTTCGGGAACTCGAACCTATCACAATCTTCCTGATCACGAAAAGCAACAATATAGATACGATCCCTAATTTGAGGAACTCCTCCGTACTCAGATGCTCGCAAAACACGGTATCTGATTGAATAGTCCAAATCAGATAGAACATCATGCACAACAAGAAATGTTTTTCCTTCGTTATGCTCCATCAAATTGGGAACATTCTCAAGAAATACAAATCTGGGTCTATAAGCCTTGATGAATCTGCCAACTTCATAAAAAAGGTGTCCTCGCTCATCATCAAATCCGCGTTGCTTTCCGGCTATGGAAAATGGCTGGCAAGGAAACCCTGCCGTTATTATATCTACACGATTCAATGCAGACGGAGCAACATTCCTAATGTCCGTTTCAATCAAATCAACATTTTTAAAATTGTATCGGTATGTCCGACAACATGCGGCATCTTTTTCAATAGCCCATGCAACCTTATAACCTGATTGTTGAAACGCAATGTCTATGCCGCCTATTCCTGAGAATAAGCTACCAACTGTCAATTCCATGAACAATTGATCGAAATGATGGAAGCAGGCATGCCGATAATTTGAATATCAAACTTTAAGCTCGACTCAACGTAGGTTGAAGCATTATGAATACGGAAGCTAAATTGCCAACCACCATCCATATACAATTCAACAGTATTGTCACTACCGGGCTTGAAATCAAAGCTAACAATACGGGTAGGCAACGAAGAAACAGGTACTATAATCTTCGGTTGCTCTTTGTTGCTTACTCGATTCAATGTTCCTCGGAGATTGTATGTTTGAATCTGTGTAATATTTTTATTGTCTATGCTTATGACTTTGTAAAAATCAAATTGACCAAGTAAGTACTCCACCATTTTCTTTGGAATGTCATCGTTTTCAGCATTGGCTTTTTTGATTTCATTCACAAACGCATTCAAAAGAGGAATGTATATATCTTCTGCTTTGGACGGAAGTTCACTCCATTTCCTATTTGACTGCTTTTCCTGATCAATGTAAGCAAAAATAGGTCTTATTTCATCCCAATAATTTTGAGAGCAAGGAACACCAAACCATCTATCTCCAAAATCAAGGTTCTTGCCCAAACGACTGTGCTTCACAGCAAAGTGATTATGTTTGATGCTCAGCCCAATCTCCCATCTAACATCTTTACGAACAACAATAATATCTCTTACATCTCCAACTTCACCCTTTGTATCAGGCTGGATATAAAGCTGTAAAGTATCCTTATCTTTTTCAACAATCATAGGCTCCATGTCGAAAAGCGTTGCAACGGCTGCTTTAGCACTAATTGTCAGCACTTCACGTATTTTATCATCTACAGAGGACCATGCACGTTCCGCTGCGTGCAGACTGCTGTTTTCAACAATCTCAGCAGATCTGATCTTGTTAATTTCTCCAAACAAGGTTTGAAGACAAATATATTCGTAAGCTCTCCCTTTATCGTTACTTTGGTTACTCATTTGTTTTCCTCAAATACAGCTTTTATTGCAAGTGCAATTTCATATGCCAAATTTACAGGCACAGCATTTCCTATCATTTTGTACGCATCATCGGCATTGGTATAAATAAACTTAAAGTCATCGGGAAACCCTTGAACTCTTGCAACCTCTCTCACAGTCATTCGTCTGTACAAGTGTTCCTGTCCTTCTACAAATCTACAATCGTTATGACCCACCTTAACCATTTTAGGTGCTTGCGGATGTAACTGACATTGACGTCCCGATGCCTGAACAGTAAAAGCCTGTTCATTCCAAGACTTAACTCTATTTCGACTCATAAATATCGGTGAATAAGAACCTGTAAAATATTCATTGTTGTTAATTGCTTTTGGATTATGTGTATTACGATCTAATGTTGGAACAGCAGTGTCTTTGAGATCCCATATAATATCTCTCAAAGTAATTTTCTTGTTGTCATCCTCTGTCGATCCCTTCGGAAATTGAAAATCTATATTCAAATCTTTTCTAAATCCAATATAGAAAACTCGCTTTCTTTCTTGTGCTACGCCGTAATCTTTTGCATTTACCAATGTAATTGAAACATTATAACCACTTTCTTCAAACATGGATACTATATTTTTTACCGCTTCCGAATGTCTGTTAGATAACATTCCACTTACATTTTCGGCAAGAAAAAACTTTGGTTGCTTATCTTTCAGAATTCTGATGTATTCAAAGAAGAGTTGTCCTCGTGCATCATTAATTCCTCTTAAAGATCCGGCCTCGGACCAACTTTGACAGGGTGGTCCACCTATAATACCATCAATATCATTGGGAAAATATTTTTCTTGAATATTCCGTATATCCCCCTTAATAAGTTTAGTATGAGGATGATTTATTTCAAAAGTTTCCCATATAGTTTTATCGAATTCGTTAGCAACAGATATCGTAAAACCGGCCTTTTCGAATCCCAGATCTAGTCCACCGCAGCCGCTAAATAAGCTTATAATTTTCATTTTTATGATCATTGCTTTCACTTTGGCGAAAGCTTCCTTTCCTTGGGAATCGAGACTGCTCTTACAGAGAAAAAGCTCTGCAAAAGCAAAAAAGTAAAAAGGCAAGTGTGAACACTCATTTTCGGACAAATCTTACGTCATTTCCCGACGCAGAATCGATGGAATATGGCATCGACTATATCGGCAGATACGGCTCTTCCGTCTGTCTGACCTACTGCCTCCATCGCTTTTTCGATATCAAGTCCTGCGACATCGGGGGTGAACCCGCCGTCAAGGGCGGATATTGCGTCATTGACAGACGAAAGTGCCAGAGTGATCGACGCGTATTGACGTGCGTTTGCTATCACTGCCTCGTTATCATAATCGACAAGTCCGGTCGCGAAAAGCTCGGCTACGGCGAACGAAAGCTCGTCAAAGCCCTCTCCGCTCAGAGCGGATACGGTGAGCACCTTATCAAAATCAAGCTTTGATATCTCATCGGTGCAAAGAGCCTCTCCGAGATCGGATTTATTTACAAGTGCGATCTTCGGACAATTTTTGTCCTTCAGTGCCGAAACAAGTTCAATATCGTCATCTGTCAGTTTGGAACTTCCGTCGAAAACGGCAAGCACGAGATCGGCGGACGAAAGTGCCTCAAGCGATCTCTTGACGCCTATCTGCTCTATCTCGTCCTCACTCTCACGCACACCTGCGGTATCGGTAAGTCGAATGAGCAGTCGGCCGAGGGTTATGCTCTCCTCGATTGTATCGCGTGTCGTCCCCGCAACAGAGCTTACTATTGCACGGTCTGTTCCGAGCAGGCGGTTTAAGACCGATGATTTACCCGTATTGGGTCTGCCGACAAGCACTGCCGATATTCCCTCTCTGACAAGTCTTGCGCTCTCATATCCGCCCGAAAGCTTATTCAGCTTTTCTTTTATCTCGACAAGCGAGTCACGCATCTGCTCGGGGGTAACATCCGAGAGGTCCTCGTCGGGGTAATCGGCATAAACATACGCCGCGCTTACAAGATCTCGAAGGCTCTCATAGATCTCCGAAAGGCGTGTAGACAGCCGCCCCGAGACCTGTGAGCGTGCGAGCGATATCTGATCGTCGGTCTTTGCGTCTATGAGATCGATAACAGCCTCGGCTTCGGTGAGTGTCAATTTTCCGGACAAAAAGGCACGCCTTGTGAACTCGCCCGCACTCGCCGCGCGTGCTCCCGACGCGAGAGCGGCGGCAAGCACCTTTTCGGCAAGCAGTATGCCTCCGTGGCAGGATATCTCGACGGTATCCTCTCCGGTATAAGATGAGGGAGCACGGAAGGTCGTGGCGATGCCGTCATCTATGATCTGTCCGTCTGCGATAATTTGACCGTAGACAGCGGTTCTCGGCGAAATATCGGTGAGCCCTTTCCCCGAGGCAGGCAAAAACATTGATGACGCAACGGCAAATGCCTCGATGCCGGAGATGCGTATAACGGCAACTCCCCCTCTGCCGTACGGGGTGGATATTGCGGCGATCGTATCTAACATTTCGATCATATCAGTTCTTTGCGTCAAACTCAAGGTTTATGTACTTGATGCAAAGATCCATCCAAACAGCCACATGGGGATCGCCTGTCGCAAGTCCTAGTCCGTGATCGCCGTAGGGGAAAACATGAAGCTCGAACGGGATCTTCTTTGCTGACAGTGCCGCCGCCATCATCAGCGAATTTTCGGGCGGAACGCCTCTGTCGCCGGCGGTCGTCCAGATAAAGCAGTGCGGTGTATCATCCCTTACCGATTTTTCGCAAGACATTTTTTCAGCAAGTGCCTTGTCGTACTCCTCGCCGAGCAGGCAGTTTGTGCTGCCCCAATGAGTAAACTCACTGCCGATCGTGATCACGGGATAGCAAAGCACGGCAAGATCGGGGCGGCAGGATATTTTGTCTATCTCATCGCCGTCATCTCTGCCGTAGTCAAAGAAGCACGCGGCTGTTGCGGCAAGGTGACCGCCTGCCGAAAATCCGAGAACAGCTATCTTGTCCTCGGCATAGCCGTATTTTGCCGCCATCGATCTGACAAGTCGAACAGCGCGATTAACATCATTTTGGGGAATCGGGTGTCTGTACGGATTGTGGCGATAACGAAGGATGAACGCAGATATACCGCCTGCGTTGAGTGCGGTGGCGATCGGTTCTCCCTCATGTTCCTCGGCGCGGAAGAAATAGCCGCCGCCGGGGATGACGATGACGCACTTATCCGAGCCCTCTATCGTTCGGTCGAGAAGGCAGGGCTCCTCAAGTCCTTTTTCGGGATCAAAATCGGGTGTGGTCTCCCAAAGTTTAATTACATCCATTTATGAAATACCTCTTTTCACGGAATTTTTTTACTTTATCGCGATAATTATAGCACAGCTTGTACGTCTTGTCAATCTTTTTCTGATTTTTTTCGCAAAAACTCTTTACAAGACGAAAAATATAATGTATAATAGTCTTAATCAAAACACAGGTCAAAAAAGGAGACATGATCATGATAAAAGAAAACCTTGAGTTTCTCAGAGACTTCGACCCTGCGGTCGCCGAGGCAATCGAAAGCGAGCTTATGCGTCAGCAAAGCAAAATAGAGCTTATCGCGTCCGAGAATTTCGTTTCGAAGGCAGTGCTTGCGGCAAATGCGTCGGTCCTCACAAACAAATATGCGGAGGGATATCCCGCCCACCGTTATTACGGCGGATGCGAATGCGTTGACATCGTTGAAAACATCGCTCGCGACAGAGCCTGCAAGCTGTTCGGCGCAGACCACGCAAACGTTCAGCCGCATTCGGGCGCACAGGCAAACACAGCGGTCTACACCGCCCTTCTGCACCCCGGTGACACCGTCATGGGCATGAATCTGGCGCACGGCGGACACTTGACCCACGGCAGTCCCGTTAACATCTCGGGCATGCTTTACAACTTCGTCCCCTATGGAGTCAACGACAGCGGATACATCGATTACGACCGTGTCGAGGAGATCGCACGCGAGTGCCGTCCGAAGCTGATCGTCGCGGGAGCATCCGCATATCCGAGGATCATTGATTTCGAGCGTTTCTCGCAGATTGCCAAATCGGTCGGTGCCTATCTCATGGTCGACATGGCACACATCGCCGGGCTTGTTGCCGCAGGTCTTCATCCCTCTCCGATCCCCTACGCGGACATAGTTACGACGACCACCCACAAAACGCTGCGCGGACCTCGCGGTGGTATGATACTCTGCAAGGATGAGTTCGCAAAAGCAATCGACAAGGCAATATTCCCGGGCACGCAGGGCGGTCCGCTCATGCACACGATCGCCGCAAAGGCAGTCTGCTTCGGCGAGGCATTAAAGCCCGAGTTTGTCGACTATGCGAAAAAGATCATCGCCAACGCGAAAACATTTGCGAGCGCCTTTGAGAAAAACGGATTTGACATGGTCTCGGGCGGCACGGACAATCACCTCATTCTGCTTGATCTGCGCTCCTTCAACATCACCGGCAAGGACTTCGAGCACAGGCTTGACGATATCAATATCACGACAAACAAAAACGGCATTCCGAACGATCCGCAAAAACCGTTCGTCACGAGCGGTCTGCGCGTCGGAACGCCTGCCGCAACGACGAGAGGTCTTCGCGGTGAGGATTTCGAGCAGATCGCCGAGATATTTGCCGTTGCCGCAAGAGCCGCGTCCGATGTGTTCGACGCAACCGTCGATTCACTGCGTGTCGAGGTAAAGCGCATTACCGACAAATATCCGCTTTACGCCGAGAACTGAGGGATCTGTATGGGCAATGCAGATAAAACAAAGGAAGAAGAAAAGATCGACGCGGGTATACTCTTTTTCCCCGGCGATCCCGAGCTCAAGGCAATTAAGCTCAGAACGCACAATTTAAGCGTCGATTACAACAGGACCTACGAGGACGAGGTCGAAAAGCGTGCCGCGATACTGTCGGACATATTCGGCGAGCTTGGCGAGGGGGCATTCATCCAAGGACCGATCGCCATCCATTACGGCAAGCACACGAAGATAGGCAAACGCTTTTTCGGAAATTTCAACCTAACGATACAGGATGACGCCGAGGTCACCATCGGGGATGACTGCAATTTCGGCCCGAACGCCACCATTGTGACCCCTCTGCATCCTATGCTTTCGGATGAGAGGACAGCGATAATGACCCCCGACGGCACGCCGAGGCGGCTTTGTTGGGCAAAACCCGTACACATCGGAAACGGATGCTGGTTTGGCGCGGGTGTCACCGTCTGCCCGGGTGTCACGATAGGCAACGAGTGCGTGATAGGTGCGGGGGCGGTCGTGACTCGCGACATTCCCGACGGTCACTTTGCGGCAGGCGTTCCGGCTCGCATTATCCGAAAGCTCGGCAAGGAAGACAGCATGGCGAATTTCCCCGACATCCTTGCCGACAACAAAATTATTGAAAAATAAGAAAAACAAGGTCAAAAGGAGGTCAAAATGACCGAATTTGAAAGAATCAAAAAGCTCGATCCTCCGTCAGGGGTGGTCGACGTAATACTCGACACCGACGCGTACAACGAGATCGACGATCAGTTTGCCATTTCGTACATGCTCGCGCGCTCCGACAAACTGCGTGTGAGAGCCATCACCGCG
Organism: uncultured Lachnospiraceae bacterium; assembly: GCA_964568425.1. Lineage (GTDB taxonomy): Bacteria > Bacillota > Clostridia > Oscillospirales > CAG-272 > CAKSQF01. The sequence goes on from CAZMPO010000011.1 coordinate 13,885, forward strand.
GCACCATTTTTCCATCCTCACAATCACAACTCGACATCGGCTCGTGACGGCATGGAAAAAAGCTATAACGAAATACAAAAGCTACTGACGCTTGCCGAAAAAGAAGTGCTGTCGAGCAAGGTTTTTCGCGGATCCGAGAATTTTCTGCCGGACGAGCTCACACCCGTCGAGTCGCCCGCCGCAAGAGAGATGATCGCCGCCGCGAGCGAACACACGCCCGACGATCCGCTCTATATCGTTGCGATCGGCGCGATAACGAATGTTGCCTCCGCGATACTGCTCTGTCCCGAAATGGTCGAAAAGACCGTACTTGTATGGCTGGGCGGACACGCCGATTTTTGGCAGGACACGAACGAGTTCAACATGTGTCAGGATGTTGCCGCCGCGCGCATCGTTTTTGGGTGCGGCATTCCGCTGATACAGCTTCCCTGCATGGGCGTCGTTGACAAATTCGATACGACAGAGCCCGAGCTTCGCCACTGGCTCTCGGGCAAAAACAAACTCTGCGACTATCTTGTCGAAAACGCATCTGCTGCGGCGAACAGCTACGCATCCGGAAAACCGTGGTCACGCGTAATATGGGATGTCACGGCGGTTGCATGGCTGACAAACGAGTCGGGCAGATTTATGTCGTCAAAGCTCATTCCCGCTCCCATCCCCGAATACGATCATCACTACGGATTCGATCCGCGCAGGCACATGATCCGTGCGGTGACATGGATAAACAGGACCGAGCTGTTTGCCGAGCTGTTTGACAAACTATCGAAAATGTGATACAAAGGAAAGGACAACCGAAATGAACATCGAATTTCTCTCAAACACCAACATCGATTTCAAGCCGAAGCAGGCAGAGCTTACGATCGGCACGCGGCGCACATCGACAAAGCTTGCCTGCCGTGACCCATTCATCATGCCGCTTGACGGTAAATATTATCTTTACAAAACGGAGGGCGGCAAGCTTTGCGTTTTGGTCAGTGACGATCTGGAGCATTGGACCGACCCGATCGTCGTATTCGATCCTCCCGCCGACTTTCACGGTGTAAGCGATCTGTTCTGGGCACCCGAATGCCATTTTTACAAGGGCAAGTTTTACATATTCACATCCGTTTATTCGTCAAGGTTCAACCACCGCACGATCGCGGTCTACCGCTCGGACGATCCGCTCGGACCGTTTGTTGACATATCGGACGGTGCGATATCCCCTCGCGATTGGGATGCCATTGACGGCACGCTTTACATTGACAAGACGGGTGCGCCTTGGCTTGTGTTCGTTCATGAATGGACATCAATGCCAAACGGCAACGGCGGAATGGTCGCGGCAAGGCTTTCGGACGATTTTACGCACCTCGTCTCCGAACCGATCGAGTTTTTCCTTGCAAGGGACGCAAAATGGGCAACTTCGGGCGTGACAGACGGTCCGTACATGCTCAGAACCGATAGTGGGCTTTACATGATATGGTCAAACTTTTGCAAAGACGGTTACGCCGTCGGACTTGCAAAATCGACAAACGGCGAGATCGACGGGCAATTCATCCAGAGCGACGAGCCGATCTACACGATCGGGCTAAAGTCGTCATTTACGACCGACGGCGGTCACGCGATGATATTTGTCGATCACGACGGAAATGTAAAGATCACAATGCACGGTCCGAACAGTTCCCCGGATGATTTTGAGCATGTTCTGCTCTTTGACATCATTGAAAAGGACGGGGTGCTCGAGATCGTCGGCTAACCTCATCAGCAAGCCCTTTCCGCACTAAACTCGGGAAGGGCTTGCAAAAAGTATAAAAAATTTGGAAAAGTGCAATTTTTTTCGAAAAAGCCCTTGACAAAATACAAAAAAGATGGTATAATCATGGGCGTGAAAAAGAAGCAGAGCATCCGCTCTCGCCGCGATACGTCATTTTGGACGTACGGCAAAGACGTTCAGGCATCCGAAGCGGTGTCTTGAGTTGTGCGGATCTCTGTCCGCACTTTTTTATTTTCAAACTTATTTAACCGTATTTTTACCTGTCAACTGGAGGTGTTTGCAATAGGTAACACTAATGAAAAAGAGCATCTGATCAACGACGAGATACACAAATCGGGAATACCGATGTCAAAACAAATGAGAGTGATCGGTGCAGACGGAGAACAGCTTGGAGTACTCACGCTTTCGGCGGCACTTGGTGCGGCATACGACAAAGGTCTTGACCTTGTCCTTATCGCAAATCAGGGTGACATGCCGGTCGTAAAGATCATCGACTACGGAAAATTCCGTTTCGATCGCGACAAGAGGAAAAAGGAAGCTAAAAAGAATCAGCAAAAGGTTTCCGTCAAAGAAGTTCAGCTTTCCTGCCAAATCGATGTCAACGATTTCAATGTCAAGGTAAACAATGCGAAACGTTTTCTGAAGGGCGGGGACAAGGTAAAGGTGCTCGTTATTTTCAGAGCACGCCGTCAGATGGCGCATCAGGATGTAGGACGCGATCTGCTCGACAAATTTGCCGCCGAGGTATCGGAGCTTGGCAGTGTCGACAAGCCGCCCGTGATGGAAGGGCGTTCGATGTCCATGATGATCGTTCCGCTGAAACAGAATACAGCTAAATAAGACAAATAATGAAAGAGCAGTTTTTTAAATCGAAAGGAGATTACAATCATGCCAAAGATGAAAACACACAGCGCATCCGCTAAAAGATTTAATGTGACAAAGAACGGCAAGGTAAAGATCAACCATTCTCATCACCGTCACAACCTCGGTCTCAAGACCGCAAAGCGCAAGAGAACACTTCGTTCGGGCGCATACCTCAGCACCAGCTTTGAGGCAACAGTAAGAGAAATGATCCAGAAGTAAGATCACATTAAGTTATTAACAGGGAGGATATACAGAAATGGCAAGAGTCAAAGGCGCGATCATGACGCGCAAGAGAAGAAAGAGCGTCCTTAAGGCTGCCAAGGGTTATTGGGGCAGCAAATCCAAGCACTTCAAGATGGCAAAACAGGCCGTCATGAAGAGCGGTAATTACGCATATGTCGGAAGAAAGCTCAGAAAAAGAGACTTCCGTTCACTTTGGATCACAAGAATTTCGGCGCAGGCTAAGGTTTGCGGCGTGAACTACAGCACGCTTATGCACGGTCTCAAAGTTGCGGGAATCGATCTTAACAGAAAGATGCTTGCAGATCTCGCCGTTAACGACAAGGAGGCATTCGCTGCCCTTGTTGAGAAGGCAAAGGCTGCTCTTTGATATAAGTTCAAAAACCCGCGCACGCGGGTTTTTGTTGTTACAAAGGGATGTAAAATAATCAGAGCGAAAAGACCAAGATCACCGGATCGGGAGGATGTCATGGCAGATACGCAGATAATTTCGTCGAGAAACAACAGGCTTATCGTCGATTGTTGCAAATTAAAGAACAAGAAATACCGCGACTCTGCCGGACTTTTCTTCTTTGAAGGTGAAAAGCTTCTTAAAGAGGCAATCAAATGCGGCGTTCGGATAAAATATCTCTTCTTCACCGATGACGATATTTCCATCGATCTGCCGCCGCAAACAGAGACTATAAGGGTCACCCGGGGCGTTTATGAAAAAATTTCCGAAGAAAAATCGCCCGAAGGGCTATTTTGTGTAGCCGAACATATTGACAAATTACATAAATGTGATAAAATAGAAGACAGCGACATTGTTGGCGAGTTGTCAGGCGGCAAAAGCTATTTTATTACGGAGAGCGTTCGCGATCCGGGCAATCTCGGAACGATAATGAGAACGGCATCTGCCATGGGCATCGACACGCTCATACTTTCGAGTGACTGTGCTGACATATACAACAGCAAGACGGTCCGTGCGGGGATGGGCGCGATCTTCAGGCAGGCGACATATCGGGTATCCGACCTGCCGCGCGTCATTGACGATCTGAGAGCAAAAGAGATCAAAGTATACGCTGCCGCGCTTGACAAGGGCTCGGTATCGCTGAGCGATATCCCCTCAAGCGACAGCAAGGTCTGCTTTGCGGTCGGCAACGAGGGGCACGGTCTGTCAGGCGAAGTGATATCCGCATGCGACAAAAGTGTCATAATACCGATGAGCGGCGAGACAGAATCACTGAACGTTTCTGCGGCAACGGCGATACTCATGTGGCAGGAGCGCATACTAAACGGCTGATATCGCAGCAAAAAACACGGAATGGAGAAAAGACATGTGCGATCTGAAATACTGGATGTGGCTGAGTCTGACATTATATCCCGGCTCAAAAGATGCCGATCCGCTTCTTCCCGCGTTTGATTACGATGCGCAAAGCATTTACAATGCCGAGGAGGAGGACTATCGCAAGGTCCCCGATCTCAGCGAGGGTGCAATAAGAGCACTTTCAAACAAAGATCTGTCGGACGCCGAAGAGATCATTGAGTTTTGCGAGCTGAACAACATAGGCATGTTACCGTTTGACAGCCCGTCCTTCCCTTCCCGTCTGCGCAGGATCGAGCGTGTTCCGTATCTGCTCTATTATCGCGGAAATCTGTTTGACATAGACGACACTGTCGCGGTCGCCGCCGTCGGCACGAGGTCATGCTCCGAATACGGCAGGCGCGAGGCGTATAAAATATGCCGTGATCTTGCGATCGGCGGAGCGATCATCGTAAGCGGCATGGCGAGAGGAATCGACAGTGTTTGCCACAGAGCCGCGCTTGATGTCGGGGCGAAAACGGTCGCGGTGCTCGGTTGCGGAATAAACAAGGTATATCCGCCCGAACACGAGGCATTAATGGACGAGATCATGGAGAGCGGACTCGTAATATCCGAATTCCGTCCGTTTACCGATCCGATCGGAGCTCATTTTCCCATCCGCAACAGGCTGATCAGCGGACTGTCGCTCGGGACGCTTGTTGTTGAGGCAGATCTTAAGAGCGGCGCGATGATAACAGCCAAATACGCCATCAAGCAGGGACGCGACATTTTCGCAGTCCCCGGAAAGGTCGGCGACGCGAACAGTCTCGGCACAAACGAACTGATACAAAAGGGCGCGAAAATGGTGCAGTCGGGAGTCGATCTGCTTGAGGATTATGAATTTTATTTTCCGCACAAGATATCGATCGACAAGCTCCCGCGCTTTTCGAAGTTTTCACTGAATCCTCTCAAAAAGAACAAGCCGATCTTGGGAACACCCAAAGAGCCTCGTGTCCGAATGGGTGACGAGAGTCAAAAGCAGAGGCAGTCGACCGAGGTCAAGCGTCCGACGACCGAGAACAAGCTGCTTACCGACATCGGCAAGGTCGATTATGTTCCCGAGGAGGATTACAGCAAATACAAGCTGACCTCCGATCAGCTCTCGGTGCTGAGATCGATGCCGCTCGGATGCGGTGTCACGTCGGATGAGCTCTCTCGCGGAGAGCATTCGGTATCCACCGTTTTGGGCAGCATGACGATGCTTGAAATAAAAGGACTTGTAAAAAAGATTCCCGGCGGAAAATTCGTCAGGATGAAATAATATACAGCATATCGGAATAAGTGCAAAGACAAAAGCAGAAACTACCGTATCGCAATAAAACGGTTATCATACGAACATAATTTTCCGATCACAATTTCCAAAGAAAGGAAGCTTTCGCCAAAGCGAAGGCAATGGGCATAAAATTGGCAATTCTCGTAATAATGGAGTCTCCATCAAAGGCAAGCACCGTCCAAGGATATCTCGGTTCGGGATACAAGGTCGTTGCGTCCGTCGGTCACGTGCGTGATCTTGCAAAAAGCACTTTATCGGTCGATGTTGACAACGGTTTTGAGCCGCATTACATCAACATTCGCGGCAAGGGAGATATCATAAAAGATCTTAAGAAAAAATACAAGGGTGCAACGAAGACATATCTTGCGACCGACTCAGACCGTGAGGGCGAGGCGATCTCCTGGCATCTGGCAACAGTGCTCGGGATACCGATCGAGCAGACAAAAAGAATAACCTTCAACGAGGTCACCAAAGACGCGGTAAAGGCAGCCATTAAAAATCCGCGACAGATCGACATGGATCTTGTAAACTCACAGCAGGCAAGAAGAATACTTGACAGAATAGTCGGATACAAGCTCTCGCCCTTTCTCTGGTCAAAGGTAAGAAACGGGCTTTCGGCAGGAAGAGTTCAGTCTGTCGCGACAAGAATAATCGTTGACAGAGAAAACGAGATCGCCGAGTTTGTACCCGTCGAATATTGGAACATCATCGCAAACCACACAGGCGGCGATGGTACCGAGTTTAAGTCGAAATTCTACGGAAAAGACGACAAAAAGATCGAGATCCACTGCAAAGAGGATGCCGAAAAGATACTTTATGATCTTGAGGGCGGCAAATTTGTTGTCACATCGGTCAAGAAAGCTCTGAAAAAGAGAAATCCGCTTCCTCCGTTTACGACATCAACGATGCAGCAGGATTCATCACGCAAGCTCGGATTCCGCACCGACAAAACGATGAAGGTTGCCCAAGAGCTTTACGAGGGTGTCAACATCGGAGCCGAGAACGGCGGCTCGCAGGGTCTTATCACCTACATGCGTACCGATTCTCTGCGCATATCCAAAGATGCACAGGCGGCGGCACTTGAATATATTGCTCGCGTATACGGAGAGGATTATTGTCCCGATTCTCCGCGCGTATACAAGACTAAATCGAGCGCGCAAGACGCACACGAGGCGATACGCCCATCGAACATGAAGTTCACCCCCGAGCTTCTGAAGAAATATCTGTCATCCGATCAATACAAGCTTTACAAGCTCATTTGGGACAGATTTGTGTCGAGCCAGATGGCATCAGCCGAATTTAACACCGTAAATGTCGGGATCGATTGCAACGGATATCTTTTCAAAACGAGCGGCTCAACGCTTAAGTTTAACGGTTTCCTTGCGGTCTATGATGACGGAGGAGATCAGGCATCGGCTGACAGCGATATAGTCACAAAGCTTCCCGAGCTTTATGAGGGCGAGCCGCTTGAGACAAAGCTCATCACGCCCGAACAGCATTTCACCGATCCGCCTCCGCGCTTCAACGAGGCGTCGTTCGTAAAATATCTTGAGGAAAAGGGCATCGGTCGTCCGTCAACATTTGCGACTATCGTCTCAACGATCATATCGCGAGGATATGTAAAGCGCGAGGGCAAGATGCTCGTGCCGACCGAGCTCGGTAAAACAACGACCGAGCTTATGGTAGACAATTTTCCCGAGATCGTTGACTGCGGATTTACCGCAAGCATGGAGGATGAGCTTGACTCGATCGCCGAGGGCGACATCACCATGACAGATGTACTCGGCAAATTCTACGACAAATTCAAGGTCGATCTCGAGAAAGCCGAGAGCACCGTTTCGGGTCGCGAGTACAACATGCCGTCCGAGGAGACCGATATCATATGCGACAAGTGCGGTGCAAAGATGGTCGTCAAGACAGGTCGTTACGGCAAATTTGCCGCCTGCCCGAACTATCCGACATGCAAGAACACGAAGCCGCTTGTTGAAAATACCAAAGAAAAGGCAAAGATCGCTACCAACGAAAGCGGCGAAAAGCTCGTTTGCGACAAATGCGGCGCGGACATGGTCGTCAGAAGCGGAAAATTCGGAACATTCTTTGCCTGCTCGCGTTATCCCGAGTGTAAAAACACATTAAAACTGCCGAGCGAGATCGGTGTTCCCTGCCCACTCTGCGGCGGACCGATCGTTTCAAAGAACACACGCGGCAGAAAGCTCTTTTACGGGTGCTCACACTATCCCGAGTGCAATTTCTCGTCATGGGACAGACCCACAAACGAAAAATGCCCGACCTGCGGCTCGATGCTTTATATAAAGAAGGGCAAGCAGACAATATTCTGCAAAAACGAGGGTTGCGGCTACTCAAAAGAGCCGGACGAGGGCGAGCAGAAACAAAAGTAATCACGAAAGTAAAGTAAGCAATGAAAGAAAAGATCAATGTATTCGGTGCGGGACTTGCCGGAGCTGAGGCGGCATGGCAAGCGGCAAGACTTGGTGTCAAGGTGGATCTGTACGAGATGAAGCCGCAAAAATTCAGCCCCGCGCACCACAGCGAAGGGTTTGCCGAGCTTGTTTGCTCAAACTCCCTGCGCTCGAATCAGCTCTCGAATGCCGTCGGTCTGCTAAAGGCTGAGCTTTGCGAGCTTGGCAGTCTTATAATGGACTCGGCGATCAAAAACGCAGTCCCCGCCGGCTCGGCTCTCGCCGTTGACCGGCATGCCTTTTCGGGGTACATCACAAAGATGCTTGAAGGCAACCCTCTCATAACGATCCATCGCGAAGAGGTGACATCGATCCCGGACGGTGAGATAACGGTCGTCGCGACCGGACCGCTTACATCGGATGATTTTTCCGACTATCTTACAGCCTATCTCGGCAAGGACTCTCTGCACTTTTTTGACGCCGCGGCTCCGATCGTTGATGCGTCAACGATCAACATGGAGCGTGCCTATCTTGCGTCGAGATACGGCAAGGGTGAGGCGTGCTACATCAACTGTCCCATGAGCAAGGAAGAATATCTTGCATTTTACGAGGCGTTGATCACCGCTCGCGAGGCACCGCTTAAGAGCTTTGACCGCGAGATGCAGACCGATCTGACCGTATTTGAAGGGTGTATGCCTGTCGAGATCATGGCAAAGAGGGGTCCGGATACCCTTCTCTACGGTCCTCTGAAACCGGTCGGTCTTCCGGATCCCAAAACAGGCAAAGAGCCGTATGCCGTCGTTCAGCTTCGGCAGGAAAATATCGAGAAGACGATGTACAACATGGTCGGATTTCAGACTCATCTTGCTTTTGACGAGCAGAGGCGTGTTTTCGGCATGATCCCGGGGCTTGAGAGTGCAACATTTCTAAGATACGGTGTTATGCACCGAAACAGCTTTATAAATTCTCCGTCGCTTCTTTCTCCCGACTACTCATTAAGGGATCGCCCGAATGTATTTTTCGCAGGTCAGATGACCGGGGTCGAAGGGTACATTGAATCGGCATCGTCGGGATTTGTCGCAGGGCTCAATGCCGCGCGTGCGGCTCTTGGGAAAAAGCGAGTGATCTTTCCGTCGCTTACGGCGATCGGGGCACTTGCGAAATATGTAAGTTCGTCGACATCCGCCTCTTTTCAGCCGATGAATGTCAATTTCGGAATAGTCGATCCGCTTGACAGAAAGGTCAAGGGCGGAAAAGCGGCAAGAAACGAGCAGATCTCGGCGCGTTCGCTCGAGGCAATAAAAGAAATATCGGAATCGATGAGTTAGTGACCATCGAAGAAGAAAGGATCTTGGTTATATGAAAATAATAGTTGACGCGATGGGCGGCGACCTCGGATCTGCCGAGGTAGTCAAAGGTGCGCTTAATGCCGCAAAGACATTTGGCAATGAGCTGATACTTGTCGGCGATCATGATGAAATACAAAAAGCCATATCGGAGTATCCCGAGAAGATCTCGGGCGTGCAGATCGTGCATGCGGACGATGTTATCAAAATGACCGATGACCCCATGTCTGTCAGAACGATGCCGAATTCTTCTATGAGAGTTGCGATCGATCTGCTTGCAAAAGGTGAGGGCAATGCTCTTGTTAGCTGTGGCAACACGGGTGCGCTCCAAACAGGCGCGACGCTCTACGCAAAGCGTATTAAGGGCATACACAGAGCGGCTATCGGCGCGATAATGCCGATGACCTGCCCCGTGCTTCTGCTCGACAGCGGCGCGAATGTGACCGTAACGCCCGAATATCTCTATCAGTTTGCGGTGATGGGCTCGATATACATGGAAAAGCTGTATTCGCTGAAATCCGCGCGCGTCGGTCTTCTCAACATCGGAGCAGAGGAGAAAAAGGGCACGCCGCTTCAGACCGAGACATACAAGCTTCTCTCGGAGTCGAAAAACATCAATTTTGTCGGAAATATCGAGGGCAAGGACATACCGTTCGGCAAGTGCGATGTAGTCATTACCGACGGCTATACCGGCAACATCTGTCTTAAATCGACCGAGGGTGCTGTTGCATATCTGATCGGTATTCTCAAAAATATTTTCAAGAAAAGTCTTCGCGGCAAGATCGCCTATCTTCTTATCAGAAAAGAGATGGCGGGACTTAAGGTACAGATGGACGTCAAAGCGCACGGCGGAGCACCGATACTCGGAATATCTCACCCGGTCATAAAGGCACACGGGAACTCGGATGCCCGTGCAATCGAAAGTGCGATCAAGCAAGCGATCACATTCTCTAACGCCGAGATCATCGATGAAATAACAAAAAAACTTTCCGTGCGTGAATCGGGTGACTGAAATGAGACAACTTGGTTTATCATACGCACAAAACATCAAAGGTGCGGACGCGGCATATCTTCGCGATCTTCATGATTTCGAGGAGATCATCGGGTACAAATTCAAGGACATTAACTTACTCGTTCGAGCACTGACACACTCATCGTTTGCAAACGAAGAAAAAACAAAAGGGGTCACGGTCCACTGCAATGAGCGAATGGAGTTTCTTGGCGACAGCGTGCTCTCGCTTGTTGTAAGTACATATCTGTTTGAAAACTTTCCGAGACTTAACGAAGGCGAGATGTCAAAGCTCCGTGCCTACGCGGTCTGCGAGCGAGCACTCGCCGAATATGCCGCGAAGATAAAGCTCGGCAGTTATTTAAGGCTTGGACGCGGAGAGGACAACGCAAGCGGCAGAAGTCGTCCGTCGATCACCTCCGACGCATTCGAGGCTGTTATCGCGGCGATATATCTTGACAGCAGATCGATAGAGAGTGCCGAAAAGTTTGTTCTTCCCTATGCTACAGAAAAGATCGCCGAATATGACAGTGAGCACATGGGAACCGATTACAAAACACTGCTTCAACAGATAGTACAACAGGAAAAGGGCGAGGTTCTCGAATATGTTCTTGTGAGCGAGAGCGGACCGTCGCACAACAAATCCTTCGAGATCGAGGCAAGGCTCAACAGCAATGTCATCGGTAGGGGTGCGGGAAAGAGCAAGCGCATTGCCGAACAGCTTGCCGCAAAGCAGGCACTCACGCTTTTCGGCGACAAATAAGCTAAAATGACAGCAAAAAAACACAAAACCATACCGATATTCGTTCCGCATCTCGGTTGTCCTCACGACTGCATTTTTTGCAATCAAAGAACCATCACGGGCGTTGGAAGCTTCGATATTTCGAGGGTCAGGCAAAACATCGACGATGCGCTCTCAACCATCGATCCTGCGTGCAAGCCCGAAATTGCCTTCTTTGGCGGATCGTTTACCGGCATTGATCGGACGCTGATGATCAAGCTGTTAGAAATAGCAAACGATTATATTGACAGAGGACTTATCTCATCTATCAGATGCTCCACAAGACCCGACTATATTGACGACGAAAAGCTTAACATTCTCAAAAAATACAATCTTAAAACGATCGAGCTCGGTGTACAAAGCATGTCGGACAAGGTTCTTATCGCATCAAGCAGAGGTCACACCGCCGACCAAACAAGATCTTCGGTCAAAAAGATCATTGATGCCGGCTTTGATCTTGTCGGGCAGATGATGATCGGTCTGCCCGCATCAGGACCCGAGGACGAGCTTGAATGCGCAAGATTTATTGCAAGCTCGGGTGCTGTCGGAGCGCGGATCTACCCGACCGTCGTTTTTGCAAAAACCGGACTTGAAGCACTCATGCGTACCGGCAAATACCCACCGCTCACCGTGGAGGATGCTGTCGAGAGATCGGCAGATGTCGCAGAAATACTTATTGATGCAAACATAAAGCTGTTAAGGATCGGTCTGTGCGAATCAGACGGGCTTCACGCGACAGATGGAGCTGTCGGAGGAGCCGTCCATCCCGCCCTTGGCGAGTTGTGCGTCTCTGAGATCTACAGACGCAAAATTTGCCTTGAGATCGAGCGCGCAAATCCGTGTGAAGGGTCGGATATTGAGATCAAAGTCCCGAGGGGTGCGCTGTCGAAAGCGATCGGGCAAAAAAGATCAAACAAGAATTATCTGCTAAAAAAATACAATTTCAACAAGATCAGATTTACCGAAGTTGACGCCGATGAATTTACCGTCAGTGTCGCTTGCTCGGGTGTCTGATCGATCTCCGACGAAAGGAAAAAACATGCGTCTAAAATCACTTGAGCTTCACGGATTTAAGTCATTCCCCGATCGCACGAAGATAAATTTTTCAGAGGGCATGACGGTCATAGTCGGACCGAACGGAAGCGGAAAATCAAATATATCCGATGCTATCAGGTGGGTTCTCGGAGACCTTTCCGCGAAAAACATTCGCGGAAACAAGATGGAGGATGTCATCTTCGGCGGAACCGACGGCAGGTCGCCGATGTCATTTGCCGAGGTTTCGCTGACCATAGAAAACACGGGTGAAAATCGAATTGAAAACGATTTTGACGAGATAAAAATAGCAAGAAGATACTACCGCTCGGGTGACAGCGAATATCTGATCAACAACAAAGTATCAAGGCTTCGCGACATAACCGAGATGTTTATGAACACGGGAATCGGCAAGACAGGCTATTCGATCGTCGGTCAGGGCAGAGTCTCCGAGATAATATCACAAAAGAGCGAGGAGCGGCGACTGATATTCGAGGAAGCCGCAGGGATATCCAAATATCGCTTTAAGAAGCAAGAGGCGGAGCGTCGTCTTGCCGACACGGACGAAAACTTAGTCAGGGTCACCGACATTGCCTCCGAGCTAGAAGGGCGGATCGGACCGCTTGAAAAAGACGCCGCAAAGGCAAAGGTCTATCTTGACCTATATGAGAAGAAAAAAGCCGCCGACATAGCCATCGCCGTATTTGACATGGAGAAGATCAACTCAAGCTCCAGGGTCATAGAGGACGACTACAGGGCATCCGAGCGAGAGCTTGAGATATCGGACGATGCCATCGCGTCGTATGATACAAGGATCGAGCGTCTCGGGGAGATGTTAAACGAAAGCAAGGCAGATCGCGACCGTCTTTCTCGCGAGGCAGGCGAGCTCGGAAACGAGGCGCACGCGATAGACGGAGAGCTTCTCGTAATGAAGAACGAGCTGTCGCATCTTGAATTTTCGTTTGAAACCTCACAAAAAACGCTCGACGGATTAATGAACACGATCGAAAATAAAAAAGCCGATGCCAACAGTGCCGAGGAAGATCACAAGAGCGCAAGTGACAAATATGCGGATGCCGAAAAGCGATACGCCGACGCGACAGAAAATCTTTCTTTGTCGCGAGAAAGGCTTGCCGAACTTTACGACAGGATATCGACGCTTGACGCGCAAAAGAGTGAGGTTGTTCGTCTGCACACCGATGCAAGGATTGCGCTTTCGGCACTCGACGAGACCAAAAGCACGATCGAGGGGCGCAAAGCCGAAATAAGTGCCGAGATGTCATCTACCGACAGTGCGATCCTGCAGACAAGATCGGAGATCGGCGCAGTTGAACGAACACTTGAAAAGTACAAGGCAAAGCTTGACGAGATCGAGGCAAGGCGCGCTGAGCTTGCAAGCCTTCGCGGCAGACAGGCGGACATGCTTGAAGGTCTCCAAAGGGAGTACAACACGCTTTTAGCTCAGATCTCATCGATGGATCAGCGTGCGCTGACGCTCAAAAGAATGGAGGAACACTTTGAAGGTTACTCCAAGAGCGTAAAGTTCATCGCCGATGCATCAGCCTCAGGAAGACTTTTTGGGATATGCGGTCCTGTTTCGCAAATAATCCAGGTCGACAGAAAGTACAGCGTTGCAATCGAGACTGCACTCGGAGCGAACATACAGAACATCATTGTCGAAAACGAGCAAGCGGCAAAATCGGCGATCGCGCTCTTAAAAAGAGAAAACGCGGGACGGTCGACATTTTATCCGATAACATCAATGCGACCATCGAGGTTAAATCTCCAGACATTTGTTAAAAAAAGTCAAGGATTTATCGGCATCGCGTCGGATATCGTAAAATACGACAGCAAGTATTACCCCGTGATATCGTCAATACTCGGCAAGACTCTCATTTTTGACAACCTCGAAAATGCGTCCGCGACCGCAAAGCAGAGCGGATACACATTAAGAATAGTTACGCTCGACGGACAGATAATAAATGCCGGCGGTTCATTCACGGGCGGATCAGCCAAGCGTGACAGCGGCATACTCACACGAACCATCGAGATCGATGAAATGCTTGATGCAAAGAAAAAAGCCGAGGAAAAAGCCGCCGCAACAAAGAAAAAAATCGACGATGCAACAAATTCGAGCGATGAGAGTGACGACGAAAACGATCGTCTGTCAAACGATTTTGCGCTCTTCTCTGCTCTTTACAGATCCGAACAGACCGCGCTCTCATTTAAGCGTTCAAAGCTTGACGAGCAAAATGAGAAAAAGTCCTCACTCGATGAGAGTCTGAAGGGGCTTATTTTGCAGGAGAGCGAAAAAGAGGGCAAGCGAGCAAGGATCAGAGACAACTGTGAGGCGTATGCCAAAGCGGAGGTCGAGATACAAGAGAAGCTCGATGTCGCAAATCACGAAAAGAATAATGCCGAGGGCGAAACAAACGCTCTTATCAGCGAGAAAAACGAGGCGTTGACCGCCGTTTCGGTCTGCAAAAAGGAACTTGAGATCGCGGGAGAGCGATATGACAGACTCATGGCGGAGATAGAAACGCTCGGCGACGAGAGAGTCAAAACAGAGGATGCCATAAGCATTTCCACACGGCGAATTGGCGAAATAAAGGACAAAATACGCTCATCCGAGGACATGCTTGCCGACTACAACAAGAGGCTTGCCGATGCTAAAGAGGGCGAATCGTCGCTTGGCGAAAAATCGCTCGAACTCGAAAAAGAGATCAACGATCTGCGTCGCAAATCGAAAGAGCTGTCCCGTGAAAGGGAGAGCACGTTTATTCGATACACGACGCTCAAATCAAAATTTGAGTCGATCTCGACCGAAAAGACAAAGATCACCGACAGGCTTTGGGAGGATTACGATCTGACCTATGCGGATGCACAAAATGCCGCATTCGAGCCCGTGACCGAGGAGACAAGAGGCAGGCGTGTCAGCGAGCAGGCAAAGCTGAGGTCGAAGATACGAGAGCTCGGAAATGTAAATGTTGATGCCATCGAGGAATACACAAAGGTCAAAGAGCGTTTTGAATTTCTTTCGACGCAGATAAACGATCTGAACAAATCAAAGAAGGAATTTACCGATATTATATCGAAGCTTGAGGTCGAAATGTGCCGCAAATTCAGCGAAACATTCGAGAAGGTGAACGAGAACTTCAAAGAGGTCTTTGCCGAGCTCTTTGGCGGTGGAAGCGGATCACTGACGCTTACCGATCCCGAAAATGTTTTAACGAGCGGAATCGAGATCAACGTCGCGCCTCCCGGCAAGATCATAAAAAATCTGAAGCTTTTATCCGGAGGCGAGCAGGTATTTGTCGCTATCGGGATCTTCTTTGCCATCCTAAAGGTCAATCCGTCGCCGTTTTGTCTGCTTGACGAGATAGAATCAGCACTTGACGAGGTCAATGTTGACAGATTCGCAAGCTATGCTCGAAACTACTCGGATAACACGCAGTTTATCATCATCACGCACCGCAGAGGAACAATGGAGGAGGCGGACACGCTTTACGGAGTTACGATGCAGGAACGCGGTATTTCTAAGATATTGTCGATCAATGTAAGCGAGGTCGAGCAAAAGCTCGGTGTCAAGCTTTGATCGAGAGCACACAAAGAAAGGAACAAATGCCATGGGTTTTTTTGAGAAACTAAAAAACGGGCTTTTCAAGTCAAGAAATTCATTTTTCGGAAGAATTGCCGCTCTATTTAAGAGAGGGGTGGACGAGGACACGCTCGACGAGCTTGAGGAGATCCTGATTTCAGCCGATGTCGGTGTATCGTCGACCGAAGAAATACTTGACAGGCTGAGAGAGCGAATAAAAGAAGAAAAGATCACCGAGGGCGATGCCGCAACAGCCGCTCTCAAGGAGATACTCGTTGAGATGATCGGAGAGAGCTCTCCCGTTGACATGACCACCAAGCCGTCTGTCATACTTGTTATCGGCGTAAATGGTGTCGGAAAGACCACATCGATCGGCAAGATCGCAAATCACCTAAAGTCGGAGGGGAAAAACGTAATTCTTGCCGCCGCCGACACCTTCCGCGCAGGTGCGATCGATCAGCTTGATGTTTGGGCAGGACGCGCAGGGGTTGAGCTTATAAAGCAAAACGAAGGCAGTGACCCTGCGGCTGTCGTATTTGATGCGATATCCGCCGCAAAGAAGCGCGGAGCGGACGTTTTGATGGTTGACACTGCCGGCAGACTGCACAATAAAAAGAATTTGATGGCAGAGCTTGCCAAGATCAATCGCGTTATCGACCGCGAGCTTCCCGGATGCGCGCGCGAGACCCTGCTCGTCCTTGACGCAACGACAGGTCAAAATGCGGTAAATCAAGCAAAAGAGTTCAAGAACTGTGCCGAAATAACCGGTCTTGTGCTGACAAAGCTTGACGGCACAGCAAAAGGTGGTGTTGTATTCTCGATCAAAGAGCTTCTCGACATTCCCGTAAAGTACATCGGTGTCGGCGAGCAGATCGACGATCTGCGCCCGTTTGAACCGACGGCTTTTGTTGACGCGCTTTTTGACTGACAGCAACAGAGGGCAATACAAAATGAAGATAGTACTTTCATCGCGAAACAAACACAAAATATCAGAGCTTCGAGCGATGCTTGAGCGCGAGGGGCTCTGTGTTGACATTCTCTCTCTCGATGACATCGGTTTTTTTGACGAGATCGACGAGAGCGGAACGACATTTGAAGAAAATGCGCTTATCAAGGCATCGGTTCCAGCAAAGCTCGGGTATATCGGGATCGCCGATGACAGCGGACTCTGCGTTGATGCATTAGGCGGCGCACCCGGAGTATATTCGGCTCGCTATGCCGGAGAGGGTGCGAATGATCAGAAAAACAACGAAAAGCTTTTATCAGAGCTTTCGGATGTTACGCCCCCAAAAAGGGGAGCAAAATTTGTTTGCACGCTTGCCGCGGTAATGCCCTGTGGGGACAATCTTATCGTGCGCGGCGAATGCAAAGGAAGAATGATAGATTCTCCGCGCGGGCAGGACGGGTTTGGCTATGATCCGCTTTTTCTGTACGAGCCGTCGGGAAAGACATTTGCCGAGCTTACGCCGGATGAGAAAAACAGCGTAAGCCATCGTGCGGCAGCAATGAAGAAATTTGCCGCCGACTTTAAGATTTTTTTGGAGAAACACAATGACAAGTAAGCAAAGAGCCTATTTAAGATCGCTCGCGACGGCAATACAGCCGATTTTCCAGGTCGGAAAGGGCGAGATCACCGACAACATGACCGAGCAGATCGGCAACGCGCTTGAGGCAAGAGAGCTGATAAAGGTTAAAGTCCTCGAAAACAGCATGTACTCGCCGAGAGACGCCGCCGATATCATAGCTGAGGCGACAGGTGCTGATGTCGTAACCGTCATCGGCACGAAATTCGTTCTTTACAGAGAGTCGGAAAAGCACAAGAAGATCGATCTTTCGTCCATCGCGAAATAAAATGTCAAGCATCGAACGGCTCGGAATATACGGCGGAACATTTTCACCGCCTCACAACGGTCATCTTTATGCCGCGAAGGTATTTATGGAAAAGCTCGGTCTCGACCGGCTTCTCGTGATACCGACCTGCATACCTCCTCACAAACATGTTGCGGAAAACGATCCCGAGGCAAGGCTTGAGATGACCGAGATCGCGTTTTCAACACTTCCCGAATACAACAAAACACTCTTTGTCGACCCTTATGAATACAGATTGGGCGGCAAGAGCTACACGGCAAAAACGCTCGAACATTTTTCAGGCAAGGATCGCGAGCTTTTCTTTCTTTGCGGAACCGACATGTTCTTAACTCTTGCCGATTGGTATCATCCCGAGATCATATGCTCGCTTGCGACGATCGTTCTTCTTCGCCGCGAGAGCGATCCCGAAAAGATCGAGGAGATCGAGAGCTACACTGCCCTTCTCTGCGAAAAGTATGCCGCAAGAATAGTCAAAATAGACTCGGATGCCATCGAGCTGTCGTCATCCGAAATTCGCGAGCGTGTTGCAAACGGTCTGCCGATAGATACACTGGTACCTGCGGGTGTTGTCGAATATATCAACGCAAAGGGGTTGTACTCAAAATGACGGATGCCGATATTGAAGCACTCAAGGAAAAGATCAAAAAGGATGTTGACGGATATCGCTATGTCCACACGCTCTCGGTCTGCGACGAATGCGGGCGACTTGCCGAGATGTTTTCACTAAGCAAGCAAGACCGGATATCACTTCAGATCGCGGCACTGCTGCATGACATAACAAAATCACACGACAAAACCGGTCAATGTGCTCTTGCGAAAAAGCTTTGCGTAGATCTTGGCGAGGATCTCGTCATGTCGCCCGCAGTTCTTCACGCCTTCACGGGAGCGGCGTATGCCGAAAAAGAATACGGTGAGTACACAAATGCCGACATTTTGTCGGCGATAGAATGTCACACGACCGGGAAGGTCGACATGTCACTCATTGACAAGCTGCTTTTCATCGCCGATTACATCGAACCGACGAGAGAGCATGCGGCATGCAAGGATCTTCGCGATTTTTTCTATGCAAGTCAAGAGGATGAGGACATATTCGTGCATCTTGACAAGACACTGCTCAGATCGTTCGACAACACGATCGCACTTCTTATAAAGAGAGGCGGATACATCTGTCAAAAAACGGTCGCCGCAAGAAATTTTATTCTGAAAACTCTTGATTTGTCGAATAAATTGTGATACAATAAGTAAAATACGAAAGGACAACCATACATGGAAGAAAAAATCAACATGCCCGATCTGTCAAAGGCAACTTCTGCGGAGCTTGCAGAGGCGATCGTTCGTGTACTTGCAGAGCACAAGACTCACGATCTTTCCCTGCTGCGCGTTGAAGAAAAGACAGTACTGACCGACTATTTCGTAATATGCAGCGGTAATTCATCGACACAGGTCCGTGCGCTTGCCGCCGAGGTGGAATATAAAATGTCGCTATGCAATGTCAAAGCGTGGAACATGGACGGATATTCGGAAGGCAGCTGGATCGTTGTCGACTTCGGTTCGGTCATGGTACACATATTCTGCCGTGACGCACGCAATTTCTACAAGCTTGAAAAGCTGTGGGCGGACGCCGAGGCGATTGATATTTCAGGCATGATAAACGAAGAAGAGTAAGAAGGAATTGATTCTATGAAATACGATTTTAAGACAATAGAGGAAAAATGGCAAAAGAAATGGGATGAGGTCGGCGCATTCAAGGCATGCGACTGCTCAGACAAGAAGAAATTTTATGCGCTTGTTGAGTTCCCCTACCCCTCGGGCGCGGGAATGCACGTCGGGCACATAAAGGCATATTCGGGACTTGAGGTCGTCTCACGAAAGAGACGCATGCAGGGCTACAATGTGCTCTTCCCCATCGGATTTGACGCATTCGGTCTTCCGACCGAGAACTATGCGATAAAAACAGGAAAGCATCCGCGAAAGGTCACCGATGACAACATAGCACACTTTACAGAGCAGCTTAAAAAGGTCGGATTTTCATTTGATTGGGCGAGAACGGTTGACACGACCGAGGAAGATTATTACAAATGGACGCAGTGGATATTCTGCAAAATGTTCGATAATGGTCTTGTTTTCAGGGACAAGACGCTTGTCAACTACTGCCCTTCCTGCAAGGTCGTTCTCTCTAACGAGGACTCACAGGGCGGCAAATGCGACATCTGCCACAGCGATGTAATTCAGAAATCGAAGGATGTTTGGTATCTCAGGATCACCGACTATGCCGACAAACTGCTCTCCGGGCTTGCCGATGTCGATTATCTGCCGAATGTCAAGCTTCAGCAGGAGAACTGGATCGGCAAATCGACGGGTGCGTTTGCAAACTTCAAGATCGCAAAAACGGACGAGTCGCTTAAGATCTACACAACTCGCCCCGACACAATGTTCGGCGTGACTTTTATGGTCATTGCTCCCGAGCACCCGATAATCGAAAAGCTTGCCGACAGGATAAACAACTATGCCGAGCTTTGCGACTATAAAAACGAGTGTGCCAAGAAGACGGAATTTGAGCGTACACAGCTTGTCAAGGACAAGACGGGTGTGAGAATTGACGGTATCGCGGCGATCAACCCGATCAGCGGAAAAGAGATCCCGATCTATATCTCCGACTATGTCATGATGGGCTACGGAACGGGCGCGATCATGGCGGTGCCCGCCCATGACGAGCGAGACTATGCGTTTGCCAAGAAATTCGGTATTGACATAATACCCGTCATAAGCGGCGGCGATATCTCGAAAGAGGCATACACGGGCGATGGCGAGATGATAAACTCGGAGTTCTTAAACGGTATCGACAACAAAAAGGATGCCATCGATCGCATGCTTTGCGAACTTGTCTCTCGCGGCATCGGCGAAAAGGGCGTTCAGTACAAAATGAAGGATTGGGCGTTCAACCGTCAAAGATATTGGGGCGAGCCGATTCCGATCGTTCACTGCCCCAAATGCGGAATGGTACACGTTCCCTACGATGAGCTTCCGCTTCGACTGCCGAATATCGATAATTTCATCCCGGGTGAGGGTGGCGAGAGTCCGCTTGCCAAGATCGAATCTTTTGTAAACTGCAAATGCCCGAGCTGTGGCTCTGACGCAAAGCGCGAGACCGACACGATGCCGCAGTGGGCAGGGTCGTCGTGGTATTTCCTTCGCTACATCGATCCGCACAACGACAACGCCCTTGCGGATGGCGAAAAGATGAAATATTGGCTTCCCGTCGATTGGTACAACGGCGGCATGGAGCATGTTACAAGACACCTTATCTATTCGAGATTCTGGTACAAATTCCTTTACGATATAGGCGTTGTACCTACATCAGAGCCGTACGCAAAAAGAACGGCTCAGGGGCTTATTCTCGGTCCTGACGGCGTAAAAATGTCGAAATCGAGAGGCAATGTCATTGACCCCAACCAAGTAGTTGAGACCTATGGCGCAGACACTCTCCGCACCTACGTTCTCTTTATGGGCGATTACACATCAGCCGCTCCCTGGTCGGAAACGAGCGTTAAGGGTTGCAAGCGTTTTCTTGAGAGAGTTGCCGATCTGCCCGATATGGCAAAGGGCACGGGACACACACCCGAGCTTGAGAGCAGCTTCCACAAAACGATAAAGAAGGTCTCCTCCGATATTGAGGACATGAAGTTCAACACGGCGATAGCTGCGCTTATGACGCTCATAAACGCAATATTCGATCACGGATCGCTGACTGTTGACGAGCTCAAGATATTCGTAAAGCTTCTCTGCCCGTTTGCGCCTCATCTTTGTGAAGAGATATGGTCAGACCTCGGTGAGACATCCCTGCTTTCGCTGTCCGATTGGCCCGAGTACGATGAGGCAAAGACGGTAGATGCGACAGTCGAGATCGCAATACAGATCTGCGGAAAGCTCAAGGGCACGATAATTGTCGCCAAAGATGCCACCAAAGAGCAGATGCTCGACGCCGCAAAGTCAAGTCCCAAGATCTCCTCGCTGATCGAGGGTAAAACTATCGTCAAAGAGATCTGCGTCCCCGGCAAGCTCGTTAACATAGTTGTAAGATAATCGCAAAGTATTTCAAAAAATTATACCGATTTGTGGAAAAACACTTGACAAAAGCGATTTTTTGTAGTATAATAGTATTTGGTAAATTTATTCTCTTTGCAGAATGCGAGGGGAGGGAAAGCTACAATGGCAGAAATAAGAGTAAAAGAAAACGAATCTCTTGACAGCGCACTTCGCAGATTTAAGAGACAGTGCCAGCGCTCCGGCGTTCTTACTGAGCTCAAGAAGAGAGAGCAGTACGACAAGCCCAGCGTAAAGCGCAAGAAGAAATCGGAAGCGGCAAGAAAGCGTAAGTTTAAGTAATTCCTACTTAGTTCAAGCCAACACACAAAGACAGGATGTTCACCCGAGCATCCTGTCTTAATTTTATGAGGGCATATCAGTCCTCTTTTTTATTTGTCACATCTCGCCAGGTTCCCGCCGAGTGACCTGTCACTCTCTTGAAGGTATTCATAAAGTGATGCTCATCGCAAAAGCCGAGAAGTTCGGAGATCTCCTTCATCGATTTGGTTTTTTGAGCGAGCATATCCTTTGCGGTCTCTATTTTTCGTGTGATGATATACTGTTTTGGCGTACAACCGTATCTCTCGCCGAACACTCTGTTGATATGGCGTTCCGAATAGTGCTCTGCCGCCGCGATATCTTCAATTCTGACCCTATAAAAAGGAGATGCGTCGATAAGTCTTTTTATTCTGGCAGAGAGCACATCATCGGAGTGCGGAACATTACCGCGCGTATAATAAACGGACGACGAAATATCTATCAGCTGATGTATGACCTGCTTATAGAGCTCATGAGTCCCCATTTCGTCTGAGTGTCGACAGAGCGAGTGGATACTTTGAAATCCTGCCTCGGTATTGACGCTTGCGGTAATAACACCCTCCGAAAAATCATCAAATCTGTTAAGGGCGATGAGCGAGTCGATGAGAGTTCCGGCGCAGTTGATCCACAGCTTTTTGAGCGGATTGTTCTGATCCGAATAGTATACGCACTCATAATCTCGCCTGATAATATATGTATCTCCCGCTTTTATGTTGTATATTCGATTTTCGGTCTCTATCCTTCCCGCGCCTTCCTGAACGTACTCAAAGACATACATATACTGATTTGCGGGGCAACTTCTTTGGCGGACGATGAGATAATCGCTGTTCGAGTAGGTTATACCTGCCTCAAAAATATAGAATGGCGTACCCGGTGTAAAATCAGCGTAATTTGAGTAGACCTGCTCCTCTGAGCCATAGACATTGCCGAGCTCCTTTCGAACGTCAAAGAGCCTTTTAACATCGCCGTCACTACCCTGCTGTAATCGTTCGATTTTTTCATTTGACATAAATTACACCATCCTTTTGAAATCAGTGTGAGAAATCGAGCGGGAACTGCTTTGTGAGCTGTCTGAGCTCGGGAATCGTATGCGGAGTATATCCCATATAGGGTTGCATTGCGCCGACGTTATATGCCTCGATATTATAGCCCTTGATCTTTGACAGCCTTGAATAAACATCCGCGCTGAGCTTTGCCTCGTATGAATTATGTACATGTCCGTAAATGTGCACCGTCCCCGGCTTTTGCATATCGCGAAAGGAGGATATGGGGTAATGCGACATGACGACAAGTCCGTCCTCGGTCATAAGTTCGAGATAGTCGTAGACAGCCTCGAACGCATAGGCGAGATCGGTGCCGTTATCATGGTTGCCGCGGATCAAGATCTTATGCCCTTTAAGACGTTGTGATATTGAAATGAGATCTCCGCCCATACCGAATGAAAAATCGCCGACAAGATAAACGGTGTCATCATCTCCGACCGCGCCATTCCACTTTTTGATCATAAAATCGTTCATGGCATCGACGTCGATAAAAGGTCTGCCGTCGTATCCGATGCACTTTCTGTCATAAAAATGCGTATCGGAAATATAATAGTTCATAAAATTCAAATCCCTGCTTACTTGTTTTCTTATTATTATACACCATAAATGCAAAAAAATCAAGCGGTATCGGATAAAAAATTCGAAACCGCTTGACATTTTTTGGTAAAGATCATTTAATATTCCCAAATAGATAGGGTTTTATGATCGTTTCGCCGTAAACGATCGAAAATTCGGGATCTTTCGGGTCAAAGACGAGTACGTCGTCTTTTGTATAGACCTTTCCGTCGATCGAATAAAAATCGTCATTTCCGCTCGCGATATTTACATATTCAATGGCAGGGCAATCAACAAAGAGGGTACAGAATGGGCGACCGATCTGACCATCGGCGTTCAGATCGACGCCATCAAAAATTTCTTTTCTGTATGTCTCCATACTCGAATTCCAAAGCTCGGACGAGGTCGCAAATCCCGATCTGAGTGTCGATGGCAGATTGACGGTGGTGAGCTTATCAAGAGATGAAAATGTCGGTGCGGCGATAAGCGACACCCCCTCGGGGATCGTTATCTCGCACAGGTTGGGAAGATTCTCGCCGTTTACCGAATTTGCAAGCAGAGCATTTGTCGCACATCCGCCGAATGAAGACGGAACAGAAACTCTTTCCATGTTAGACGAAATATCGCAGACAGTCCCGTTTCTGACGAGATAGTTTGTGTACCCGATCTCCCCTTCATCATCCCCTGCCCTGAAGAGAGTGAACTTGGGCATAGTGCCGTCGCCGTCGCTTTCAAGATCGGAAAAAACGAATTTCACACAGATCCTGTCATATTCACGAGAGGTCAAAGAGCCGTCATCCGCAAGTCCGATATAGAACGAGAGCTCGAGCAGCTCTTTGTCATCCGGACAGATATAGTAATGCAGAAGCTCATGCCTTCCGTCTTCGCATATACCTTCGACGGCAAGCGCGTCGGGGTAGTTGTCGGCTTTATCAAAGCTATAGGACACTGCCGCAGGGATCTGCGCCTCATCGGCGGACAGGTAAAGGTATACATTACCGTAGTAGCCCTCGCCGTTTGAGTAGGCGATCATCGATCTTGACACCCTGTCAAGGCGAAGATCGAATGTGGACAAAAGTTTCACGCACTCGGGATCAGCAAATTCGCCCGATCCACCCGAATTGACGCCCGATCCGCTTGACGATGAAAAGAAATGATTATAGATAAACTCGCCGGTAGTGATCGGTGGTTCTGTCGTTGTCGACTCTATTGTTGTCGATACGGGCGTTATCGGCGCGGTCGAGGTCGAGACATCTGTTTCTTTGGGTCGAACGGAGACGGTAATGTCAAAAAGCCCGTTAGTCGAAGTCGATGCGCTCGGATCACTCGGCATCTCAGCCGATCTTGCGAACATAAAAACGGCAATTCCAAGGGCAAACAGGCAGGCGGCAAGCATTATCACCGACAGGACGCGATCGGCTCTGCGGCGATAATGCTTTTTCTCTCTTACTCGAACAAATCGATCATTTTGCGAAGCTGCAGATATTGCATCAAGTCGTTCTTTCGCATACAGATCGAATGCATCGCGAAGATCCTTATCGAACCTTTCAGTCTTGTTTTTATTTTTCTCGGACATGACTGTAATTACCTCACTCGTTTTCGTGATATTCACTGTTTTCCTTCCAGCGTTTATACAGTATCTCGCGACCGCGCTGGAGCTGTTTTCTGACAGTTGTCGATGAACGACCGACTATCTCGGCAATTTCGGCATTTGACAGATCGTTTACATAGTGCAGTGCGAGAACATCTCTGTATTTATCGGGGAGCTCTTTTATGCATTTTAGCAGCTTATCAACGCTGTCCTTATTTATCAGTGACTCGGCAACATCGACCCCATCATCTATATCTATAAACATTTCGTCATACGAAAATGTGGGCTTACGCGAGCGCAGAAGATCGATCGCCTTATGCTTTGCCGTTTCGGTGACGTAATAATATAGTCTGAAGTCTTCCATTTCGCAGAGCGTGTCGACATGACCCGAGAGAGCAATGAAGGCGTTCTGGACGGCATCCTCGGCGTCCTGTCTGTTTTGAAGGACAGAAAAGGCAACATATTCCATTTGTCGGTAGTATTTATTGAATATACCCTCAAGCAATGCGTTTCGGCGCACCTCTTCGGGCAATGAACCAAGCTGCATTTTGACTTCCTTTCCGACGCGCGAGCGTGTTGACAGGCATTTCGCCTCCCATTATAAAATAACGAGTGAAAAGAGCGTTTTGTGACAGAAAAATATATGTTTTGCATATAATTCACATATTAAACAGCAAGATCGGCAGAGAATGGATGTCTCCGCCGATCTTGGAATGTTTTTGCAGAAATTATTTCAGGAGAGCAAAGTTCTGTCGTTTGCGAACTTTTCACCGCTCATCTCCTCGAATTTTGCGAGCAGATCTGCAACGGTCAGTTTCTTTTTGTCCTCACCCGAAATATCAAGGATAATATTGCCGTGATTCATCATAATGAGCCGATTGCCGTACGCTATGGCGTCACGCATGTTGTGTGTGACCATAAGCGCGGTCAGCGACTCTTCGGTGACGAGCCTGTCGGTGATCTCGAGGACTTTTGCGGCGGTCTTGGGGTCAAGAGCGGCGGTATGCTCGTCAAGCAGGAGAAGCTTGGGTCTCTGCATCGTTGCCATAAGCAGCGTTACCGCTTGTCGCTGACCGCCCGAAAGAAGCCCCATCTTGGTCGAGAGCCTATCCTCAAGTCCAAGTCCGAGCTCGGCAAGACGATCCTTGTAGCGAGTCCTATCGCTGTTGTGGATCGCCCACGAAAGTCCGCGACGCTTGCCGCGGCGCTCGGCGATCGACAGATTCTCCTCGACCCACATATCAGCGGCTGTCCCCATCATGGGATCTTGGAAAACTCGTCCGATATATTTTGCGCGCTTATATTCGGGCAGATCGGTAACATCGACACCATCGATAAGTATCGAGCCGCCATCTGTCGGGAAGACGCCGGCTATCATGTTGAGAAGGGTCGATTTTCCTGCGCCGTTTCCGCCGATGACAGTTACGAAATCGCCGTCGCTCAGCGTCAGATCAAGCTCGCAGAGGGCAACCTTTTCATTGACTGTGCCGGGATTGAATATCTTTGTAAGTTTCTTTACCTCAAGCATTTTTCCCTGCCCCCTTCTTTTGGGATCTTGATCTGAAATAGTTCTTTTTTACATAAGGAGCACCGAGGAAGAGTGCGACGATGAGTGCGGAGAGCATTTTGAGCAGATCGGCGTCGAGCCCGAGGAAGATGACTGTCTGATAGACAAAATAATAAATAACTCCGCCGAGAACGACTCCGAGAAGTCTTACGATAAAGCCGGTCGACAATTTTGAGAAAAATGCCTCACCGATTATGACAGCGGCAAGACCTATGACGATCGCGCCTCTGCCCATGTTAATATCGGCATTTCCCTGATATTGTGCAAGAAATCCGCCCGAGAGAGCTACGATGCCGTTAGAGATCACAAGTCCGAGCACCTTTGCCGCACCCGTGTTTATACCTTGCGCGCGGCTCATATTGATGTTATTGCCCGTCGCACGGAGGGACGCGCCCTTTTCGGTACCGAAAAACCAATAAAGGAGCATGATAAGCGCGACAACGAGCACAAGAAGGATAACGATCGTCTTTACTATGTCGATTTGCGCGATTATGAGATCAAAATTGCGGACGCTGAGACCGATATTTGCTTTGCCCATGATCTTGAGATTGACAGACCAAAGGATCAGCTGTGTAAGTATTCCCGAAAGAATTGCGGGTATACCCAGAATTGTGTGAAAAAGCCCTGTCAGAAGTCCTGCAAGCATTCCTGCGACGACTGCGGCAAGCATTGCAAGCCAGGGGTTTACATTATTTGTTATCAAAACGGCAGAAACAGCCGCTCCGGTACAGATCGATCCGTCGACAGTCAGATCGGCTATATCGAGGATCTTATATGTAATGAACACGCCTATCGCCATCATGCCCCAGATCATTCCCTGAGCCGCGGCACCGGGCAGTGTATTCAGCCAGACTAATATATCCATCGGTTACGATTCCTTTCGCTTATGATCATTTGATCGGCGTGTAGCCCTTAGCCTCGAGTTCGGCTGTGTCTATACCGAGCTGTTTGCACTTTTCGGGATTATAGAGCTTGGCGAAATTTTCGGCGTATTCGATCGGCATATCGGCGATCTTTGCCTCGCCCTTCAGGATCTTCGCCGCCATCTTACCTGTTGCGTAACCGAGATCGTAGTAGCTGATCGACAGTGTAGCGACGCCGCAGCCATTGCAGATTCCCGACTCGCCCGCAATTACGGGAGTATTGCCTATCGCACCGTTTATCGCTTCGGCGCATGATGCGGCTGTATTGTCGGTGGGGATATAGATAACATCCTCAGCTGCCGCCTTACCGGCGACCTGTATAACATCATTGGAATCGGAGAAGGGGCAATCAACGGTCGTGAGTCCCTTCTTTTCAAGCTCTGCCTTAATGACCTTGATCTGATAATCCGAGTTGGGCTCTGCCGAGCAATAAAGAAGTGCTACCGATTTCGCCTCCGGGAAAAGATCGGTGATCATGTTTGCCTGCTGATCGAGAGGCGCAAGATCGGATGTGCCCGAAATATTGCCGCCGACCGTTCCGTTGAAATCTTTGATGCCGAGAGCCGTGCCGTACTCGGTGATCGATGTACCGAGGATCGGTATGGTGAGCGTTGCATTTGCCGCCGCCTGGAGCGGTGATGTTGCGTTTGCGAGTATCAGATCGACCCTTTTGTTGACAAAATCGTTTACGATCGTTGTGCACACATTAGGCTCGCCCTGTGCGTTCTGCTCGACAAATTCGACATTTTCCTCGCCAAGCTCGGCAATAAGTGCTTCTCTAAAGCCTTTGGTCGCCGCGTCGAGTGCGTCATGCTTTGTAAGCTGACAAATGCCGACGGTATATTTCTTGCTGTCACTGCATGAAGAAAAAGCAGTCACGGTCAAAAGTGCGAGTAAGATCGACAGGAGCTTTATCGGCAGTGCCCTGCCCTTTGCGTTTTTAGTGATTTTCATATCGATATCAATCCTTTCGACGACCTTGCTTATCGGTCGGTAAAATATTGTTTATTATACCACACAAAAAGAAAAAAATCAATAGGAAATACGGATTTTTGACATTTTTTCGAAATTTTTTTCGGCAAATTACAAATCGTCGCGAGTTTTGCCGATAAAAACGCGGTTTTGTTCTTGTAAACGAAGTCGCACGAGGTCATCTGCTTCCTTTTCTATATCAGCACCGCTACAGCTACAATGAAGATGAGCAGTCTTTTGGTTAGTCAGGGCTAACCAAAAGACTGCTCAAACGCCGCGCTCGGCGGCGGGGTGGTGCGGATAGTGGGACTCGAACCCACAAGCGTAAGCACCGGCTCCTAAGACCGGCGTGTTTACCAATTTCACCATATCCGCATATTTTCGGCACATGCTATTATACATCAAAAACTCGGTTTTGTCAACCGTTTTTCTCATTTTCCCCTTTCGGCGGCAAATTTCCGCCGAAAGGGAAAAGGTATCATTATTTATTGAAGGCCTTGAATGCCTTATATGTCATATAAAGATCCGCTTTGGAGATGACCTCATAAGGAGAGTGCATCGAGATGACCGGGACACCGAGATCGACAACATCGATATTCTTATTGGCAATATAGATAGCGACCGTTCCTCCGCCGCCCTGATCGACCTTACCGAGCTCGCCTGTCTGCCAGACGATACCCTCATCGTCAAAGATCTTTCTGACAAGTCCGACAAACTCGGCTGTTGCATCGGACGTGCCGCTCTTTCCGCGCGCGCCCGTGTACTTGGTCATGACAACACCTTCGTTGATAAAGCTGCTGTTTTTGGTCTCGTATACATCGCCGAAATTTGGGTCGAATGCCGCGTTGACATCGGCAGAGAGGCACTTTGAGTTTGCCATAAGCGCATGGAAGTTTGCGCCTGTCGCCTGTGCGATCTCCTCAAGGATTGCGGTAAAGACATCCGACTGCATGCCCGTCGATCCGCCACTGCCGACCTCTTCTTTATCGGCAAGGATCGCCATAAGCGTGTGTGTGGGAGCGTCTGCCTCAACTACTGCGCGAAGTGCGGGGTAGGAGCAAACTCTGTCATCATGTCCGTAACCGCCGACAAGCGATCTGTCAAGACCGATATCGCGTGCCTTGAAGGCAGGCACGAGAGTCAGCTCAGCGGAGATAAAGTCGGCCTCGGTGATACCGTACTTATCGGCAAGTATCTTCATAAGTCCAAGCTTGATATCACCGCTTGCCGAGAAGGGCTTTGAGCCGATCAGGATATTGAGCTTTTCGCCCGGAATACCGTCGGCAAGCGATCTCGACATCTGATCCTTGGCAAGGTGAGGGAGAAGGTCGTTTATGTAGAACACGGGATCGGAATCATTCTCGCCGATCACGATATCGACATATTCGCCGTCCGCACGCACAACTCTTCCGTGCAGAGCCAAGGGAGTAGCGGTCCACTGATATTTTTTGATGCCGCCGTAATAGTGGGTCTTGAGGAAGCCCATATTACCCTCCTCATAGAGAGGATGCTGTTTAAGGTCGAGTCTCGGGGAATCGATATGCGCGGCGGAGATCCTGACGCCCATCTCGGGGGATTCCGTGCCGATAACGAAAAGGTAGATCGCCTTACCGCGATTATTATAATAATACTTTCCGCCAACCGACAGCTTATCTCCGAAATTGTAGGAGACAAATCCAGCGCTCTCGGCAATGGATATCGCCTCAGTTACCGCTTCCCTTTCGGTCTTTGCGGCATCGAGAAAGACCTTGTACTCATCGGCAAAGGTCTCCATTGCCGTCTCGGACTCTTCATCGAGAGCCTCATAAACATTCTTTTTCTTAAAAAGAAGCTTTTCTTTCAATTCTTTGATCTCTTCTTCGGATGCAAACATTATTTTTCTTCCTCCGTTGCATTTATAATTTCTTTATATTTTTCTGCCGCCGCCGACACCTTTGAGACATACGCCTTTGTCTCGGCAAACGGGATATTAACAAGCTTTCCGTCCTTCGAATATCGGCTGTCGGAGAGCCATTTTCGAACATTGCCCATCCCGCCGTTATAGGCGGCAAACGTTATCTCCCAATCGCCGAAAACATCGTAGAGATAAGAGAGATAATAAGTGCCGTACCGCATATTGATCTCGGGGTCATAGAGCATATCGTCGTCATACTCATCGCCGAGACGCCTTTGAAGATCGGCGAATGTGTCGGGCATTATCTGCATGAGTCCGCGCGCACCTGTCTTTGAGAGTGCATCGGGGTCAAAACTGCTTTCGGTCAGGATCACGGCAAAAATTATGTTTTTTGGAACACCGTACTCGCGCGAGAGTTTGTCGACCTCTTCGTAATACTTTATCGGATAGCTTTTCTCCTCGATCTTTTTCTCTATATGAAAGATGATCGACACAACAAGGGCAAGGGCGATGATCATTCCGACAGTCGTGAGAATCGAAAGTGCCGATCTCCTTTGGGCATGCATGTTTTTGGAGCTATTCATTTTCGGCAGTTATCTCGGAAATGAGTCGATCGACCGATAAACGGATATCCGAATCTTTATCGTTAATGAGCACAAAATCGCAGTTTTTCCTGAAAAATTCGGCATCGTGCTGATTTGAAAGTCTTGCGATTGCGCGCTCTCGTGTTATCTTATCCCGCGACATGATACGCTCTATCAAGGTTTCTTGGGATGCGATCACCGCGACGGTAATGTCGCACTTTTTATCAAGTCCCGATTCGAAAAGCATCGGAGCATCGATGACCGCGATCTGCTCTCCCGAAAATCTGAAACTGTCAACGATATCGCAAACGGCGCGTTCCACATAAAAGTGGACCGTCTTATTGAGTCTATCGAGTGCGTCGCGGTCAGCAAAAACGATCTGTCCGAGCTTTTGGCGATCAACTTCTCCGTTTGATTTGAAGACGCCCTCACCGAAGATCTCACGAAGCCTCAGGGTGCATTCATTCGTATCTTTATACAACTCATGAACTATGCGATCGGTATCGATCGACTTGATACCTTTTTCGGCAAAAAGGTCGCAGACATATCCCTTTCCGCTACCGCTGTTGCCCGTAAGTCCAATAACAGTCAATACATTCACCGCCACATCCATGATCGTACTCTTTTATTTTACCATAGATCGAGAAAAAAATCAAGTCTTTTTGCTCAATTTAACAAGATAATACAAAAATTGACGAAGAGGCAGTACACGAGCCAGATAAAATACACGGCTGTCACGATCGACGGCAGGCATCCGAGTCTTGCGAGTGTTCCGAGAGCGACAAATGTAATAAGGACATGGAGAACCAAAACGAGAAAGGCGAACACAAAGGATCCGAGTCCGAAGAAGACGGGGTACCAGAGAAGATTTGAAAGGATGAGCAGAGACATCCAGAATAATCCCGATTTGATCTCGGGCGACCTGCAGCACCCGTACGCCCCGAAAATTATCCCGAGCACACCGCCGAGAAGGGCATACCAAAGAGACCAAATAAGGATAAATGCGGCGGCAGGGAGTGCAAACGAAGGAAGGTAAAGGCATCTGTAAACGACCGCTCCCGAACCGAGTGCGCCTGTCAGCATGCCGAGTATCAGCATTCCGACAGCGCAGACAGACACTACATTCCATCTTATACAGCGTATCTCGCGCGAAAGCTCTTGTCTGATCTTCATAAAAGAAATCACCTCACAAAATTCTATGAGGTGATCTCTTGTAATATTCAATATTTAGTTTTGGCGTTTCACTGCGAGTTATGATAGGTGCAATATCTGTTGTACTGTCCGCTCGTACTGTAGGTCTTACCCGAATATTTATCCACGGCGTTGTACAAATTCCAATAGAAGGGATAATTGCCGCTTCCGGTATATGGCGGCGTCGAGCCGAGATCGGCATAGGTGTACTGACCGTCGGTCACATAGATATTTACGGGGAAGGTTCTTGTATGCTCAAGAAGTCCCACCATCTCGCAAGATGAGTCGGGGCAATTCGGTCCGGCGATTCCGTGTCCCTTGCAATACTTGACAAGGACATGGCAATCGCATTCCTCGGTCGGGAGAGTTTCTTTGGTGAAATAACCTTTTTCATATCTCTTGCCGCGCGGATCCGACTCGCACGCCTCGGTCACAAGCTTGCCCGAATCCATGCAATAGGTCGCCTCGATCAGGAGATCGCGGTCGAAGGTCTTGAGCGTTTCCTCACCCTTTGACACCCTTTCGAGTATCGGCTTATGAAGTTCGACCATGACCCTGTTCCACATTTTACAGTGCTGATTACTGACCTTACTGCCCACATCCTGCGGCTCGACATATCCGGTCCAAACGCCTGCAAGGTAGTACGGGGTGTAGCCAACGAACCATTTATCGTAGTTTTTGTTGGTCGTACCCGTCTTGCCCGCAACATCGACAAGTCCGCCGATCTCTCTAAGGCTTCCCGATGCTGTCGCGCCCGAATGGTGAATGACCTGACCGAGGAGCTTGGTCATGACCTCGGCATTACCCTCACTGAGGACGATCTCTTTTTCGGGCTCGTTATCGACAACGACATCGCCCGATTTATCGAGTATCTGTATAACCGTCCTTGACGAGGTATACACGCCGCTGTTTGAGAAGATCGAGTAAGCGGCGGTAAGCTCCTTTAGCGTAACACCATAGGTAAGACCGCCGAGTCCCAAGGATGCGTAGTTTTTATCGCTGTTGACAAGCGTGGTTATATGGAGCTTATTTGTTAAAAAGTTGAATGAATTATTGATGCCGAGTGCGTCAAGGACATGCACGGCGATCGTATTTTTCGACATTGCTATCGCATATTCGACTGTCGTCAGTCCGCGATAAGCGTTATTGGAGTTTCTGGGCCAACCTGTCGGATGCGAATAGGTCACCTTCCCCGAGGCATTGATGGTTTCTGTTCCGAAATTGAACGGAATATCATCAAACACCGAGCCGTAGTTTATGACCCCCGACTCCATTGCAGGCGCATACACGGCAACCGGCTTAAATGCCGATCCGGGCTGTCGGACTGCATCGGTCGCAAGGTTGAAGATTCTGTTTTGTGTCTTTTCGCCGCGTCCGCCGACCAGTCCCAAAATGTTTCCGTTATGCGGATCCATAACGATCATCGACGATTCGACATTAATGACATTCGAGACCGGGAAGATCGAGGTCGAGGTCATGTCCTGATAATATTTATCAAGGACAGCTTGAACACCCTTATCCTGTGCGGTAACTATCGAATAGCCGCCCGAATAGAGCATTTTTGTCGCGATATCGGTGGAAACATTGTATTTTTCGGCAAGCAGAGCGGACGCCTCGTTTATCACCTCATCGGTATACCATGTGTTCGTTCCCGCGACTGTGACCTCCGATTTTGACTGATCGATAACGAGCGTGGCATTATACGCCTCATCGTATTCCGCCTTGGTGATAAGACCTTGCGAATACATTTCGGAGAGGATGACATTGCGTCTGGTCTTGTTATTGTCGGGATTTTTGATCGGGTCCCACTTTGAGGGATACTGTGTTATACCCGCGATCGCCGCGCATTCGACAAGGGAGAGTTCACTGACATCCTTGTTAAAATAAACGTGTGCCGCCTCCTGCACGCCGTTTGCGCCCTGGGAAAGGTATATGATATTCATATAGCTTTCAATGATCTTTGTTTTATCGCCGACCTGCTTTTCAAGCTCCATCGCCTTAAAGATCTCGTTGACCTTACGCTGTATGGTATAGTCATCGTTTTTTGTGACATTCTTGACGAGCTGTTGCGTTATTGTCGATCCGCCGCCGCCCTCGCCGATCGGAAGAAGGAATTTTGCGATCGCCTTGGTCGTTGTAATAAGATCAAAGCCGTTATGGTCCCAAAAGCGCTTATCCTCGATGGCAACGAAAGCGTTCACGAGATTCTCGGGGACGTCCTCGTATGAGACCCAATAAGAGTTTCCCTCAGCGGAGAGACGCTGGCTTTCGTCCTCTACAAGCTTTCCGTTGCTGTCATAATAAAAAACTTTAGTTGCGTTTCCGCTTCCCTGCTCGGCGATAAGCACGATATCATCGACATTGCTGTCAACATTGTTTGCGAGATATATCGCGAACGCGCCGACTACTATGCATCCTGCGATCGCGCCGACGAGCAAGATCGAGAGAAAAACGCTCAAAACGGCAGAAAAGGCAGAGCGAAGAACGCCGAATGATGAACGGACGGCATCCTCGACTTGGTTTTCTATATTGTTATCGTTATTTTCTTTTTTCGGCATTTCAATACCTCACCTGCATTCGTGCGACACGCCGAAAAGCGGCTGTCGCTACTTTGCATATTATAACCGATTTCTTTGAAATTTGTGTGAATATTATATTTGTTTTCTGCAAAAAATGGCAAATTTAACCGCCATTTTACCGAATTGCAATATTCTCGACCCCTCCGCAGATATCGGCAAGCTGATTTGCCACATACGCGTCGACAAAGACGGTATGTGTCGTATACTCATGATAACTTCCCTTTTCTCTGTCGTAAAAGACGGCGACGACTCTTCCGTCGCAGAATATTTCGAGCATATTTACCGCTTTTTCATACATCGGAGACCCGATCTTATCGACCCTCAAATAGACCTTTTTCGTTGACTGCGGAATCGAAATCTCGGGGTTATCGATCTTTCTTTCGGTCACCGTGGGATTTTTTTGATCCCTATCCTTTTTGAGCGGCATGATCTCCCTTGCGATAAGCTTCGGCGGATCGTCATCTTTGACCGATATCTCGCCGACGACCGCGACAGCATTATCGCGTATCAGCAGATCGGCGACCTTTTGGCAAATACCAGGGAAAACCACAGTCTCTATCTCGCCCATTCGGTCTTCGATTGTCATAAACGCCATCGGGTCACCGTTTTTGGTCGTCTTTTTGACTATCTTTGTAATTATTCCGCAAACGGTCAAGACCTGTTTTTCCGAAAAAGTACCGAAGTCCTCGGATGTTTCATCAAAAGATGCACAGATAAGCGAGATGGGTGCGGGCTTTAGGGCGGCGAGTGCGAGCTTATAATCATCGAGCAGACTGCCCGAAAGATAGACGCCGATATTTGATTTTTCGAGCATCAGCTTTTCGGACGAGGTCAGATCGGGACGCTCGGGATAATCATACTCGAAAGTCTTCTGTCTGTCGGTCGGATCGGAGAACATATCAAGCTGACCGTCAAGCGCTCGTTTAGAGTCAGCCGCCGCCTCGGTAAGGACGGCGTCATAGGAGGCAACGAGCTTCCCTCTGTCAACGCCGAGTCTGTCGAACGCACCGACGCAGACAAGGGCATATGCTTGCATCTTTGTCAGCTCGATCTCAACCATTCTTCGGCAAAAATCGGCATACGATACAAATTTGCCTTTTGATCTTTCAGCGATGATCTTGGCAACAAATCCGTCTCCGACCGTTTTTATTCCGAGGAGACCATATCTTATATTGCCGTCCTCGGTAACCGAAAATCTGCCATAGCTTTCATTGATATCGGGTGGCAGTACCTTTATTGACATCGACTGGCATTCGGAAACATATGCCGCTGTCTTGGCAGTATCGCCCATGACCGAGGTCATAAGTGCGGCAAAAAATTCTGCCGGGTAATGAGTTTTCAAGTACGCGGTGCGATAGGTGACGACCGAATATGCCGCCGCGTGGCTTTTATTGAACGCGTATTTACCAAAGCTCACCATTTCATCAAAAAGCGAGTTTGCGGCATCGGCATCATAGAAATTTTTCTTTGCGCCCTCGACAAAGGCTGATCTTTCCTTCTCGAGCAGATCGGTCTTCTTTTTGGACATTGCCTTTCTCACCGTATCCGCTCTGCCGTAAGAAAACGTGGCGATCTTTCGGCAGATCCGCATAACCTGCTCTTGATATATTATACATCCGCAGGTCGGATCGAGTATCTCGGCAAGATCGGGGATTATATAGTCGATCTTTGAATGATCAGCTCGATTTTCAAGGAATTTGGGGATCGAATCCATCGGTCCGGGGCGATAGAGTGCTATCGCTATCATAAGATCCTCGAGGCATGACGGTCGCATGTTCGAAAGCATGCGCCGCATCCCCGCAGATTCAAGCTGAAAAATACCGCTCGTTCTGCCTGCCGAGATCATCGAGTAGGTATCGGCATCGGTTATCGGGACATTTCGAATATCGAAATCGGGCACACGGCGGCGAATCTCGCGCTCGGCATCCGAAATTATGGTCAGATAACGAAGTGCGAGGAAATCAAATTTCAAAAGCCCGAGTTCAGCCACGGTGTCCATATCGTACTGTGTAACTGTGACCGCGCCGTTTACCGAAAGGGGCAGATAACTGCATAACGGGTCTTTGGTTATAACGACGCCCGCCGCGTGAGTTGAAGCATGGCGCGGCATACCCTCGATCTTTTTTGAGAGATCTATAAGTTTTCTTACTTGTTCATCAGTGTTATAGCTCTCGCGGAGCGCGCTGACCTCATCGAGGGCGCGAGAGAGCGTTATTTTATTGTCCTGCGGAATCAGCTTTGCCACGCTGTCAACATCGGCAAAGGACATACCGAGGACTCGTCCGACATCACGAACTGCGGCGCGCGGTGCCATCGTTCCGAAGGTGATTATCTGTGCGACATGATCATCTCCGTATTTCTCTCGGACATAGGCGATCACTTCATCTCGCCTGTCGTAACAAAAATCGGTATCAAAATCGGGCATGGAAACACGTTCGGGGTTGAGAAAGCGTTCGAACAGAAGATCGTATTTTATCGAATCTATCTCGGTTATACCGATAAGATAGGCAACAAGCGATCCGGCACCCGATCCGCGCCCGGGTCCTACCGGGATCGAATGTTCTTTAGCGTAATTTATAAAATCCCAAACTATGAGATAATACTGCTCATATCCCATCTTTGCGATGATAAGCAGCTCATAGATCATTCGGGATTTATAGACATCATAGTCATGCTCCCCGTCAAAAACGATCGATCCGTCGGCGATCTTTTTCTCAAGCCCTTCTTTAGCGAGCTTTTGCAGATACGCCTTTGGGGACGAACCATCCTCTGGAACATAATCGGGGAGAACGGTTTTGCCGAAGGAAAAAGAGAAATTACACATTTCGGCAATTTTAACGGTATTGGAAAGGGCGTTTTCGTACATGCCGAAAAGTGCCTCCATCTCGTCGGCGGATTTCAGATAGAACTCATCGGTCTCGAATCCGAACGGCTTCCCTTCTTCAAGCGTTTTGCCTGTTTGAATGCACATAAGCACCGACTGGGTATATGCATCCGACTTTGAGATATAGTGAACATCGTTTGTTGCGACAAGCGGTATGCCGTATTCCTTTGAAAGCTCGACAAGTGCGTGATCGACCCTCTTTTGATCCTCGATTCCGTGATCTTGAAGTTCAAGATAAAAATGATCCTTATCGAATATCGAGGTCATTTTGAGTATGAACTCGCGAAGCTCGTTTTTATCGTCAAGAAGTATCGCGCGAGAGATCTTTCCCGCAAGGCAGGCGGAAAGACAGATAAGTCCGTCCGAATGCTCGGCGAGGAGCTTAAGATCGATCCTCGGTTTAACATAAAAGCCGTCGGTGAACGCTCTTGAGACGATATAAGACAGATTCTTATAGCCTATCTCGTTTTCGCAAAGGAGAACAAGGTGCGTGTTGAAATAGGGTGCGGTCTTCACGTGGCTTGCGGCATCGCCCTCGGCGAGATAGACCTCGCAACCGATGATCGGCTTGACGCCCTCTGCCACGCATGCCTTATAAAACTCGACTGCCCCGTACATCACGCCGTGATCGGTGATCGCGACGGCATTCTGTCCGAGCGCCTTTACCGCTTTGGGGATATCTTTTATTCGGCACGCACCATCAAGAAGGCTGTATTCGCTGTGCAAATGAAGATGTACGAAATCGGACATAGCTTTAGCCTTCCTTTCTGACCATGCGGCAATTTAGTGGTTTCCGTCCTCGGCGGATGTTTTTTCTTCTATGTTCAGCTCATAAAACGAAATGATCTTTGACAGCCTATGGCTGACGCCCGATTTTGTAATCGGCGGATCGTGCAAAGCGGCAAGCTCGCTCATTGATATCTCGGGATTCTCCTC
The DNA here is from genome assembly GCA_964568425.1 of uncultured Lachnospiraceae bacterium. Classification (GTDB taxonomy): domain Bacteria; phylum Bacillota; class Clostridia; order Oscillospirales; family CAG-272; genus CAKSQF01. The sequence goes on from CAZMPO010000011.1 coordinate 52,532, forward strand.
GCGAAGCTCTGCCGTTACGGCGAGCTCTTTCGGAAGCTTTCCGAACATATTTTTTTCTTTTATTGCTTTTATCGCCTTTATCTGAAGAAGCGACGCACCCGTCGATTTATAGATATTGGCGGTATCGCAGTTATTGCGTCTGTTTTCGTTATTGCGTATTTCGCGCATGATCTTCACTTCCATTATTGTAAGCGAAGTCTGCGGCGACCCGATGAGGGTGAAGAAGTCCTCGATCGACTCGCTCTCTTTTACATAGACCGACGGCACGCCTCGCCTTTTTGTCACCTTCGCCGGCATACCTATCTCCTCGAGATATCCGCAAATCGCCGTGAGCTTGTCCTCATCCGAAACGGCAAACTCAAGGTGATAGCCTCTTTTGGGATCGGTCACCGTTCCGACGCTCAGAAAAAGGGCGCGAAGAAAAACTTTCAGGCAATTCTCGCAGGAGCTGAGCAGGTCTCGATCCTTTTCAAGTGCAAAAAGCTCGGATGCCATTTTTTCGACATCGGACTGTGCTGACAGACCAAATTTATAGCCAATTGCGGGATATCCCGATCTTGAGAGCTTATCGACATCATCAAAATAGCAATCGAGACCAAAATAAGACCGAACAAGATATGTACAGAGCGATGCTGTCTTTTCGTTATCGGTGGAAAATTTCAGTTTATTGTTTGCAAAATCGGACTGTGGGTAAAAAAGTCCAAAGAGCATTGCCCTTTTACAGCAATTTGCCTTAACGGGGAGCGCGGCAAGGGCGTTTTTCGTTTCCGACGAAAAAGACATCCGTACATCCTCCTTTTATATCGTCAGATCATTTTTTAATATCTCTGTGAATGGTCATCGGATAAACATCATTTTGACCCGAAATATGCTCAAAAAGAGCCTGTGCTATAGCGACCGATCTGTGTCGTCCGCCCGTGCATCCGATACCGATCGTAAGATGCGCCTTTCCTTCCTTTTTATACAAAGGAAGAAGAAAATCGACCATATCGAAAAGCTTATCAAGAAAAGCATTGGTTTCTTCGAAGGAAAAAACGTAATCATAAACGCACTTTTCAAGTCCCGTATGGTTTTTCAGCTCGGGAATATAGAACGGATTCGGGAAGCATCTGACATCAAACATCAGGTCGAGATCTTGAGGAACGCCGTATTTATACCCAAACGAAACGCAGGACACGGTCATTTCATCGTTACGCGGGATACGAAGCATCTCGCCAAGCTGTTCTTTAAGCTCGGTCGGGCGAAGATTTGATGTATCTATCACAAAATCGGCATAGCTTTTTATACCCGAGACGATCTCTCGCTCGACGGTAAGCACCTCTTCCAATGTGGCATTCATCGATCTGAGAAGCGGGTGGATATGTCTTGTTTCCTTATAGCGTTTAATAAGCACATCATCGGACGCATCGAGAAAAAGCAGTCTGCAGGAATGACCCGTGCCGTTTTTTATCTGATCGACCACATCGGCAAGCCGACCGATATCCTCGCCCGCTCTGATATCGAGTGTAAAGGAAACGAGCGTATTCTTTTCGGGATTTTTCTCGTATATATCAAAGAAATTCGTGATGAGCGAGACGGGCATATTGTCGACGCAATAATATCCCATATCCTCAAGAAGGTGTGCGGTGGTCTTTTTTCCGGCACCTGACATGCCGGTTATTATTACAACATCCATTTTTACAAACTCGGTCAACGTTCAATATAGAAATATGAGAGGGGGTCATTTTTCCGGCACTATTATGACCTCGGTCTCGATCTCGATACCCTCTCTGTCATATATGCCCTTTTTTATCTGTGCGATCAGCTCACAAACATCGGCAGAGGTCGCACCGCCGCGATTGATAATAAATCCCGCATGTTTTGTCGAGACCTGTGCGCCGCCGACCGTAAGTCCCTTAAATCCAGCATCTTCAATGAGCTTTGCGGTATAATATCCGGGATAGCGCTTGAACACAGATCCTGCGCTCGGATATTCAAGCGGCTGTTTTTCGCGTCTTTTCTGCATGAGATCGTCCATTTTTGCTCGAATTTCGGCTCGATCCGAGGGAGAAAGGATGAATTTTGCGGACAATACGTGATTTTTTCGATTCGAATAGATCGAGTGTCTGTATCCGAGCAGGCATTCATCCTTTGAAAGCGTCTTCAGAGTTCCGTCTTCCGACATGCAATCGGTCGACAAAAGAACGTCGGATATCTCGCCGCCGTAAGCACCCGCGTTCATGCAGACGGCACCACCGACAGTCCCGGGAATGCCGTATGCAAATTCAAATCCCGAAAGAGCCGCCTTTTCAGCCGCAAGAGCGACCGACATGAGTGATGCGCCGCATTCGGCACATATGATATTACCGTCCACCGACACGCCGGACAAGTGTCTTGTCAATATCACTGCGCCGCGATATCCCCTGTCGCTGAACAAGAGGTTGGAGCAATTTCCGAACAGATCATATCTGACGCCGAAGGAACGCGCAGCCCCGACGACCGTTTCGAGGGCGTGCAAAGAAAGCGGTCTGATAACGACATCCGCAGGACCGCCGATCTTGAAGCCCGACAGCTCGGCGAGATCTTCATTGTATTTTGCAAGTATCTCGCCGCGGCTGACAGCATCGGAAAGAAAGTGTCTAAATTCCTCGGGAAGATTCAAGACTTTCCCTCCCGTCAATTAAGTATAAATTTATGGTAGACCTTTTTGCCTTTCCTGACTATCACATCTTTGCCCTCAAAGAATGCCTTATCGAGCGTGAGATTGACATCGGTCACTTTCTCGTCGCAAAGTGTAACGCCGCCCTGCTGAACAAGTCTTCTTGCCTCGCCTTTTGAAGCGGCAAGCGAGCCCTTGACCATCATATCGAGAAGTCCGATCTTACCATCGGTCAGGTCGGCATCGGTCAGAGCGGTCGAGGGCATATCAGCCGACGATCCGCCGCCCGCGAAAACGCTCTTTGCGGCATTCTGTGCCTTTTGCGCCTCATCCTCACCGTGAACAAGCTTTGTAAGCTCGTATGCAAGTATCTCCTTGGCGCGATTTAACTGTTCGCCCTCCCAGGAGCTCATTGCGTCTATCTCCTCGATCGGGAGGAAGGTGAGCATTCTTATGCACTTCATTACGTCGGGATCGGCGACATTTCTCCAATACTGATAGAAATCGTAAGGGGATGTCTTGTTCGGATCAAGCCATACGGCATTTCCCGCGGTCTTGCCCATCTTATGACCCTGCGAATCGGTGAGCAAAGTGATGGTCATCGCGTGTGCGTCTTTTCCGAGTTTACGACGGATAAGCTCTGTTCCGCCGAGCATATTCGACCACTGATCGTCGCCGCCGAACTCCATATTACAGCCGTATTCCTTGAACAGATGGTAGAAGTCGTAGGACTGCATGATCATATAGTTAAATTCAAGGAAGGAGAGTCCTTTCTCCATTCTCTGCTTATAGCACTCGGCGCGAAGCATATTATTGACAGAGAAGCAAGCGCCGACCTCGCGGAGAAGGTCGATATAATTAAGATCAAGGAGCCAATCGGCGTTGTTGACCATTTTTGCCTTACCCTCGCCAAACTCGATGAATTTTTCCATCTGACGCTTGAAGCATTCGGCGTTATGATCGATATCCTCTTTTGTCAGCATCTTGCGCATATCGGTCCTGCCCGAGGGGTCACCGATCATTGTCGTACCGCCGCCGATAAGTGCGATCGGCTTATTGCCTGCCATCTGCAGACGCTTCATGAGCGTAAGTGCCATAAAATGTCCGGCAGTCAGGCTATCCGCCGTACAGTCAAATCCGATATAAAATGTCGCCCTTCCCTCATTGATCATGTTTTTGATCTCTTCTTCATTTGTGACCTGAGCGATAAGCCCTCTGGCGACAAGCTCTTCGTAAATTTTCATTTTAGTATAGTCCCTTCTTAAATAATTATTTTCATTTATCTATGGTACGGTTCACACATCATGTCCCGCGTTTTTAAGCATCTCGACGGCACTCTCGTATATTTTCTCGGACGGTGTTACGCCGCCCATGATCCTTGCAAGCTCGTCGGCACGCTCGGAAATATCGAGTTCTCTGACAGTCGTTTCGGACATGCCGTCGATCTCGTGTTTTTCGATCTTCAAATGGTGATCGGCATTGGCGGACACCTGTGCCGAATGGGTGATCGAGATGACCTGCATATATTCTGAAAGATCGTGAAGCTTTATGCCTATCTTTTGCGAGGTCTTGCCCGAAACTCCGGTATCGATCTCGTCAAAGATGACGGTCGGTATGCCCTCGGCGTTTGTCAGCACACACTTTATCGCGAGCATTATACGCGACATTTCGCCGCCCGACGCGATCTTTGCAAGCGGCTTGAGTGGCTCGCCCGGATTTGTCGATATAAGAAATTCGACATCATCCGTTCCTGTTTGGCAAAGCAGACCGTCCTCCTCGCGACGTCTCTTGACACCGACTCTGAATATGACCTTTTCCATGTCAAGATATTCGAGTATCGAGCAAACACCGCACGAGAGCGTCTCTGCCGCCTCGATTCGCTTTTTTGAGAGTTTGTCGGCGACCTCAAGCGCCGCTTGTCTGTTTTTCTCGAAGATCTGACCGTATTCCTTGATTTTTTCATCGGATACCATTATCTCGCCAAGTTCTTTTTTTGCCTTATCGAGGAAATCGAGCACCTCGGGCACAGATGCGCCGTATTTGCGCTCCAGCTTGTGGATGGTATCAAGTCTGTCTTCTATCTTCGACAGTGCCGCCTCGGGATCGTCACAGTCTCTCGGAAGTACCGAATATGCCGCATCGGCTATCGATGAAAGCTCATATTGCATATCGTAAAGCTTATCCGAGAAAGCCATCGCATTCGGAACGAGGTCGGCAATATCGTCAAGCGATTTTCTTGCTATCTCGATGAGCCTGTATGCCGACATTCCCTTCTCGTTTTTGTAAAGGGCACGATAAAGTGTGTTTATCTGCTTTGATATCTGCTTTGCATTGACAAGAACATTCTTCTCTGCCCGAAGCTTTTCTTCCTCATCAGCTTTAAGCTTTGCGGACTCGATATCGTTTATCTGAAATTTCAGCATATCGATACGTTGCTGTTTTTCGCGCTCGTCCTTTTTTATCGCGTCTGCGCGACGGCGAGCATCAAGCATCGCGTCATAGTACTTTCTGTACTCGCAAAGAAGGCTGTCATTATGCGCAAACTTGTCGAGATACGAAATATGGGCACCGGGATCGAGGAGTGCGCGGCTGTCGTGCTGACCATGAATATTTATAAGCAGACCGCCGACCTCTCTTTGAAGCGAGAGCGGTATCGCCCTGCCGTTAAACTTGGTCGCCGATCTTCCGTCGGCATTCACCGATCTTTGAATGAAAACGCACCCGTCCTCATCCGCCGACAGTCCGAGAGCATCAAGTGCCGCCAAGACATTTTCGGGCAGATCACCGAAAAGTGCGCTTACGGATGCACGATTTTGACCTGTTCTTATAAGTTCCTTTGAAAACTTATCTCCGAGAACAAGTCCGATCGAATCGATGATTATCGATTTACCGGCACCAGTTTCGCCTGTCATGACTGAAAATCCGTGCTCAAGATCAAGATCTACCGAGCGTATCACGGCTATATTTTCTATATGAAGCGAGATCAGCATTTACCGTCCTCCTCTCCGTTTATATATATCTATTATTATATACGTTATATATCGTTTGGGTCTTCAATTACCGGTTCGGAAGGGCTCGGCAAGTCTCCTTGCGATCGACGACGCCGCAGATGTTGTATGCGCGACGGCAAAAATGGTATCATCGCCCGCTATCGTTCCGAGGATCTCCTCGCCGAATATCGCATCTATAGCTGCTGCTGCCGCCTGTGCCATGCCCGAGTAGGTCTTGACAACTACAAGATTGTTCGCGTGATCGACCGAAACAACGGTCTCACGCATTATATTCATATATTTGGCGTTAGGACGCCGATCACCGCTTGAGGCGGCGGCGTACTTATATCCGCCGTTTTTCGACGCAACCTTTATAAGCTCAAGCTCACGTATATCGCGAGAGACGGTTGCCTGTGTAACATCATAGCCCCTTTCCTTCAGACGGTCAAGGAGAGCCTCTTGTGTCTCGACGTCGTTTCTTGAAATAATATCAAGTATCACTTCCTGGCGTTTGTTCTTCATTCAAGTTTTCCCTTTCAAAACAAGATCGCTGATTTCGGATATATCAAGCGGTAAATTGTCACTGCCGTCCCTCGAATAGTGAAAATACGCAAGATACTCCGTATTTCCGTCTCCACCGCGTATCGGAGATCTGATAAGTCCCGCGCAGTAAAGGTGATGCATGCGTGCGACATCGATGACATGTTTTATGACAGATATGTGTACATGCAAATCCTTGACGATTCCGCCCTTACCGATATTTTCTCTGCCTGCCTCGAATTGAGGCTTTATAAGGCTGACAAACTCGCCTTTATCGGAAAGTATCTTTGTGACCGACTCAAAGACGAGCGTCTGAGAGATAAACGAAAGATCGCTGACGACAATGTCGCAGAATGTACCGAGATCATTTGCACAAAGTTCTCTTGCGTTTATTCCTTCCATATTGACAACGCGCGCATCGGATGCTATATCGGGGTGGAGCTGTCCACTGCCGCAGTCGACGGCGTACACGCGCCGAGCTCCCGATCGAAGCATCAGATCGGTAAATCCGCCGGTCGACGCTCCGAGATCGCAGGCGATCTTGTTCGCAAAATCAAGCGAAAATGCCGATTTTGCCGCCTCAAGCTTCAATCCGCCGCGACTGACATACGGATACGGTCTGCCTGTCACCTCGACCTTGTCATTTTCGCCGACATCCGTGCTGTCCTTTGAAACGATCTTTCCGTTAAGCGTCACAAATCCGCCCGAGATCAGCTCTTTTGCCTTTTGTCTGCTTTCGGCAAGCGAGTGCTCGGCAAGATATTTATCGATTCTCATACACAAATACCGTTCAGAATTTTCTGTTCTTCAAATAGTCGGCAAAATCGCAGAGAAGATCGCGCTTTTGATAGTGTGAAATGGCATCGACCGCCTTCTCTGTCATAACATCGGCAAGCTGACGTGCCAGATCGACCGGCATAAAGGACAAATAGGTGGTCTTATGATTTTTTTCATCCGATCCTGCCGACTTGCCGATCTCCTCTGCGGTAGAGCAGGCGTCCATTATATCATCAACGAGCTGAAATACCCTGCCGACGCCTTCCGCATAGGTATCAAGATCGGCAATGGTCTGATCATCGACGGCATCGGCAGCAAGCGCGCCGAGTCTGCATGCGCACTTTATAAGCTCGACCGTCTTGAGATTATGGATCTTGATCATCGTCTCATACTCGATCTTCTCGCCCTCAAGCGAGACATCCATCTCCTGACCCGCGATCATCCCCGAAGGTCCTGCGGCACGAGATAAGAATTCAACGGCTTTGATCCTGTGCTCCGCCGATATCGACGTATCGGTCGACACGGTCTCGAAAGCAAATGTGAGAAGTGCATCTCCTGCAAGGACCGCGCGGGCATCGCCGTACACCTTATGGCAGGTCGGTCTTCCGCGTCTTAGATCATCGTTATCCATGCAAGGCAGATCGTCGTGTATGAGCGAATATGTATGTATCATTTCGAGTGCGGCGGCATAGGTCAGTGCCTCGTCGCGATCTCCAAACAGCATGTCGGACACAGCAAGCACGAGAAATGGTCTGACCCGTTTTCCGCCCCCGAGCAGGCTGTACGACATTGCGTCGTAGAGTTTTTTTATATCATTATCGGAGTTAGCAAGCAGTGCCGAGAGTTTATTTTCGACAAGAGCCGCCATTGTTTGCATTTTTTCTTCAATGATCGACATGACCGCCATCCTCACACCTCAGATGTTTCGGTCTTCTTGACAAAATCTTCCTCGTGAAGACCGTCTCCGCCGTCAACGAGAATTTTGATGCGACGCTCGGCATTTGAGAGCGTACTGTTGCATATGCCGACAAGTCTGACGCCCTCCTCGTAAAGGGTTATGGATCTGTCAAGCGATATCTCGCCGCTCTCGAGTGCGCGGACTATCTGTTCAAGTCGAGCAAGTGCCGCCTCAAAGGATATCTCTTTATCCGTGTTGTTCATTACATCAATATTCTGATCAGCCGTTCCCATATTCGAAAGGCTCCTTTCCGATAACTTTTCCGATTATTCTTCCGTCGGTCGTTCGAACCGCCAAGTTTTCACCGATCTCAACATCGCCGATCGATCTCACTACCCTGCCATCTTTATCGAGAGCGACCGAGTAGCCGCGTGAAAACACGGCAAGCGGACTCAGCGCGTCAAGCTTTGCCGCCTTTTCGGCAAGATCCGTCCGATTTTTCGCACAAACGACCTTCATTGCCGCCGAGAGGCTCTGTGTGTCGGCAACAAGTGCCATTTTCCTTTGATCGAGCATAGACATCGGGTCGCTTATGACCTTCGACTGCCTAAGATGCTCGAAAAGCTGTTTTTTCAGACCGATCTGCTTCGAGAGCAGGGTCTGCATGTGTGTCGTTATATTGTTGACCTTTCTGATCAGCTCGCCCGTATCGGGGAGAGCAAGCTCGGCTGCAGCCGACGGTGTCGGTGCACGCAGATCCGCAACGAAATCGGATATGGTAAAATCTATCTCATGTCCGACCGCGGATATCACGGGAATTGCAGATGCGTATATCGCCCTTGCAAGCGTCTCGTCATTGAATGCCCACAGATCCTCGATCGAGCCGCCGCCTCTGCCGATTATGATGAGATCGACCGACCCGACCCTGTTAAAAAATTCTATTCCCGAAACGAGCTGGGGCGGCGCATCGCTTCCTTGAACAAGTGCGGGATAGATAACAAGCTTAGCGTAAGGAAAACGCCTGCCCGCTATGTTTATGATATCTCTGACCGCCGCACCCGTCGGCGAGGTTATTATTCCGACTCTCGTGGGTATCTTCGGGATCGGTTTCTTTTTCGCCGTATCAAAAAGTCCCTCGGCGGCAAGCTTTCTTTTCAGCTGCTCGAAAGCTATCGTCAATGCTCCGACGCCGTCGGGTTCCATTGAAGTAACATATATCTGATAGCTGCCGTCTCTGACAAATGCGGATATTCTGCCGTGGGCGGTCACCTTCATCCCGTTTTCGGGTTCAAATGCAAGTTTTGATGCCTCTCTGGCAAACATAACCGCCTTCAGGTTTGATGTCGCGTCCTTCAGCGTGAAATAGAGATGCCCTGTTTTGTGATGCGTAAAGTTGGATATCTCGCCCTTAACGTACACATTCGATATGGTCTTATCGTTATCAATGATCGCTTTAATATACTCGTTAAGCTGTGTGACAGTAAGTGTCAAGCGTTCGGTTGCCATTGGGGTCTCCTTTCAAGCATTGTGATCATTGTGATCGTGTGCGCGTGCGGCAAGGACAGCTATGCCTGCCGCGTTATCGCAGGAATATTCTGCCTCCGAAAAATATACATTGCCGCATTTCGCAAGACCGTTTTGTATAAGCTTATTGCTCATCACTCCGCCCGCATATACAACGGGCAGATCGCCAAATGTCTCGCGCGCGTTTTCGGTCAGCCTCTCGATCGTTCGCAAAACACTTTTTATCGTGAACGCGGCAACGATCGATCTGTCCTCGCCGTCGTCTATAAGCTTTGTCGCCTTGCTTTCAAGTCCGGACAAATTGCACTCAAGACCTCTTACATGCGAGATGCAGTTTACATCGGCAAGCGGCGCGGCGATTTTCTCAAGCTCTCTGCCGCACGGAAAGGGGATGCCGAGTCTGACGCCTATCCGATCGATCGCCTGACCTGCGTTAAGATCGATCGTTCCGCCTATTTTGCCAATGGTTCCGTTTTCGACAAGAAGCAGTTCTGTTGTGCCGCCGGATACATGAAATGCGATAAATCTTTCGTTCCAAAGATCGGTCCTGCCCGCCGAATAGAGTGCCGCCATGACATGCCCCTGTTGGTGCGAAAGCTCGTAAAGCGGTATCCCGCAGACAGACGACAGTGCTTTTGCCGCCGCGTATCCGGTCAAAAAGCAGGGCATGTACGATCCCTCAACATCGCGTGGACGGGTCGAAACACCGATCGCCGACAGCTCGCGCCTGCCGATACGCTCAAAGAGTATCGGCAGATTTTTGGTATGGCAGAACACCGCGTCCGACTGTCTGATTCCCCTCTCGCCTTCTTTGACCTTGACAGGGAGCTTTTCGTTTGCGATGATCCTGTCTCCGTCGAAAAGCGAGAGCGAGGTCGTGTAATTGCTCGTATCAATGCCGAGAAACAGTCCGCTCATTTTTCGTCTTTTTTATTTTGGGTCTTAAGACCCTTATCGGTCGCGATCTTGTTCAAAATACCGTTGATAAAGGACGGCGCCTTCTCGTGATCGTATTTTTTTGCAAGCTCGACCGCCTCGTTGATCGCGACAGCGAAAACCAGATCGGTATGGATCATCTCGTATACTGCCAGACGAAGGATCGCAAGCGTGACCCTTGACAGACGCGACAGCTTCCATCCCTTTGCATTACTCTCGATCAAAAGATCGATCTCTTCTATGTGTTCGATCACACCGTGATATCCGTTCAGGATATATGCGGCATCGTAATCTCTTTGAGTCTTTTCAATTTCGAGAATGTCCTCGGCAGCGGTGATCTCCGAAAAGGACATTTCAAACAGAAGTGCAAAAAGCGCTTCCCTTTCTTCTCGCCTTGTCATATCAGTTCTCCATTTTAAGCTTATTCATCATATTATACAATAAAAACTCGCAAATGTCAAGATGTTGCAAACTTTATTTTGAATTTGCCGTTAAAATATTGAAATTTTCTTCATTTTGTGCTACAATGATCTTCAAGGAAAGGAATCTTTCGTCAATGGCGAAAGCGGTGATAACAAAATGAAGATCAACTACCAAACAAAGCTTGACGAGCTGACAGACTCGCTGACATATAAGCCCTCCCTGTTACTTCACAGCTGTTGCGGTCCTTGCAGCAGCTATGTGACCGAGTATCTTGCGAAATATTTCGATATCTATCTCTTTTTCTTCAATCCGAACATCTACCCCGAGAGCGAATACATAAAACGCCTCGATGCGCAGTCCGAGTGGCTCGACAGAACAAATTATGCAAGGCTGATCGAGGGCGACTATGATCACATGAGTTTTCTCAATGCGGTAAAGGGGCTTGAAAATGAGCCCGAGGGCGGAGGTCGATGTACAAAATGCTTCATACTGCGGCTCGAGGAGACGGCAAGGCTTGCATCTCTTGGCGGATATGATTATTTCGGGACAACGCTCACGGTCAGCCCACACAAGAATGCCGAGCTGATAAACAACCTCGGGGAGGGGCTTGCCGACAAATATAATGTCAAATGGCTTCCCTCCGATTTCAAAAAACGCGAGGGCTACAAACGCTCGATCGAGCTGTCGCGCGAATACGAGCTCTATCGCCAAAACTACTGCGGATGCGAGTTTTCACTCGGAAAAGATTAACTTGGCGTATTTTTTTCGATATTTTGCAGTTTTTGCAAATTATTTTCGAAATTTCTATTGACAAAGTCTGAAATTGTGGTATAATTCTGTTAGTTAGTTCCGCAAATACTATTTTAATGAAAGGAAACATTGTTATGATCAAAAGACTAACAAACAGATCCACCCGCCTAATTGCACTTGCGTGCGCGGCGGCAATGACGATGTCGATCCCGATAATGGGCATCGGCGCGGTGGCAGAGGAGAACGATCGAACGATCACGATCGAGGGAGAGAGACTACAATCCCTCATAAACGGCGGCGAAAACGAGAATAAAAACCTCATCTCCCCCGCCATCGATCGAGTAAACTTCATCAGTCCCAGAATCGAGGAGAATAAAGAGGTAGAAGAACCCACGATCGAGCCGGTTGAGGAGCCGATACAAGAGCCGGTGGATAAACCGACGGAAGTGCCGGTCGATGAGCCCGTCGATGAGCCGATTGAGGAGATCACCATCACTCCTCCACTCTATAACGCAACCGCATCAAGCGGTACATGCGGTGCGAACCTCACATGGACGCTCGACGAAGAAGGTCTGCTGACGATTTCGGGTACAGGGGAGATGGACGATAGTGCTTTTTACTATTACTACGGAATAAAAAATGTTGTAATTCAAAATGGAGTGACGAGCATTGGTTGGGATGCGTTCTCAGGTTGCACGAGCCTTATGAGCATCACCATTCCCGACAGCGTGACGAGCATTGGTGGTAGTACATTCTCCGGTTGCACGAGCCTTGCGAGCATCACCATTCCCGACAGCGTGACTGGTATTGGTGATTTGGCATTCTATAATTGCACGAGCCTTACGAGCATCACCATCCCCGACAGCGTGACGAGCATTGGCAGTAGTGCGTTCTATGGCTGCGCGAGCCTTACGAGCGTCACCATTGGTAACAGCGTGACGAGCATTGACGGTGCGTTCTCCGGTTGCACGAGCCTTACAAGCGTCACCATTCCCGACAGCGTGACGAGCATTAATGGCGGTGCGTTCTATGATTGCACGAGCCTTGTGAGCATCACCATTCCCGACAGTGTGACAAGCATTGAGGGAAGCGCGTTCTATGGTTGCACGAGCCTTGCGAGCATCTACATTCCCGACAGTGTGACAAGCATTGAGGGAAGCGCGTTCTATGGTTGCACGAGCCTTGAGAACATCACCATCAGTAACGGCGTAATGAGCATTGGCGAAGAGGCGTTCTATGGTTGCACGAGCCTTACAAGCGTCACCATTCCCGACAGCGTGACGAGCATTGGTTGGGATGCGTTCTCAGGTTGCACGAGCCTTATGAGCATCACTATTCCCGACAGCGTGACGAGCATTGGCGAAGAGGCGTTCTATGGTTGCACGAGCCTTGCGAGCATCTACATTCCCGACAGTGTGACAAGCATTGAGGGAAGCGCGTTCTATGGTTGCACGAGCCTTGAGAACATCACCATCAGTAACGGCGTAATGAGCATTGGCGAAGAGGCGTTCTATGGTTGCACGAGCCTTACAAGCGTCACCATTCCCGACAGCGTGACGAGCATTGGTTGGGATGCGTTCTCAGGTTGCACGAGCCTTATGAGCATCACTATTCCCGACAGCGTGACGAGCATTGGCGAAGAGGCGTTCTATGGTTGCACGAGCCTTACGAGCATCACTATTCCCGACGGCGTGACAAGCATTGGCAGAAGCACGTTCTATGGTTGCACGAGCCTTGTGAGCATCACCATTCCCGATGGCGTGACAAACATTGGATGGTCTACATTCTATAGTTGCACGAGCCTTGCAAGCATCACTATTCCTGACAGCGTGACGAATATTAGCAATTATTCGTTCTATGGTTGCACGAACCTTGCGAACATCACCATTCCCGACAGCGTGACGAGCATTGGCGAAGATGCGTTCCATGGTTGCACGAGCCTTGTGAGTATCACCATTGGTGACAGCGTGACGAGCATTGGCTGGCAAGCGTTCTATGGCTGCACAAGCCTTACGAGCATCACCATCCCCGACAGCGTAACGAATATTGACGACAGTGCGTTCTGGAATTGCACGAGCCTTGTGAGCATCACCATCCCCGACAGCGTAACGAATATTGGCGACAGTGCGTTCTGGAATTGCACGAGCCTTGTGAGCATCACCATCCCTGACAGCGTGACCAGTATCGGTGAATATGCGTTCAACGGTTGCACAAGCCTTAAGAGCATCACTATTCCTGACAGCGTGACGAATATTAGCAATTATTCGTTCCGTGGTTGCACGAGCCTTGTGAGCATCACCATCCCCGACAGCGTAACGAATATTGGCGAC
>CAZMPO010000012.1:0-64978 GCA_964568425.1 uncultured Lachnospiraceae bacterium
TACCACATAATGCCAATTATGTGGTTATTTCTAACATCGGAGCAAGCCGAGGGATTGAATCTTTTTTCGGCAGATATCGCCTGAGTCGGCGGTGTAGATCCTTGTCGTATTGACGCTGCTGTGACCGAGGATATCGGCGAGGCGGATGACATCTTTATGCTTTTCGTAGAATGTCCTTGCGAAAAGGTGACGGAGATTGTGTGGGAAAACTTTATTCTCGGACACGCCCGCCTTTTTACAGAGCTTTTTCATCTCCGACCAAATATTTGATCTATCGAGCGGATTACCGTTTTTGCTCACGAAAACGGGACCGCTCTTTATTTGTTGCTCTTTTATGTACTTTTTGAGCATGACACACAGTTGTTTTGGCAAAAAGATCGGTCGTCGTTTTCCTTTACATCTGACATCTGCCCTCCCGCGTGCGACTGCCTCTACGGTGACAAAGGGCAACTCGGACACGCGGATCCCTGTCGAGCAGATGGTCTGCATCAGCAGGCAAAGGCGTTCGTTTTGGATCTCCTTTGCCGTGCAAATTAGCTTTTCATACTCGCCTTTAGTGAGCATTCGATCGGCGCTCACGAAGCTTGTATTTTGAAGTCTAAGTCTTTTCACTTTGAGATCATACCACTTCATGAACGCAAAAAAGCCGTTTAGTGCCGACAGTGCCGCATTCACGCTTGCGGGGGCAAGGGTCATCGAGAGGTGCGATTTATATGCGATCACCTCGGCTCTTGTCAGAGTGCGCGCGGATAGGTATTTTTCAAATTCGAGCAGGTCGCGGCGATATTTATTGACGGTTGATGCCGCCTTTTCTTCGTTTACGAGAAACTCGCAATATTTTTCGACTGCCGAGGTCGTCATGTTTCGCATTCTATGATATTCCTTTCTTTTTGCCCAAAAAAGATCCTCAAGCGGGGAGCCTGAGGATCTTTTTGATATTTTGTTATAATTATTCGATTATGATACGCGCGAGGGTGACGCTTGCTTTATTTTCAAGCCCGGGGAGGGTGCAATTGATATCGTTGACATAGTACACGCTACCGTCGGAGGTGACGAACAGTCCCGGGGAGTAGGCGTATCTATGTGCATCGGTGAGCGTATACGGGAGCGGATTATCCATGTTTTTCCAAGTTTTGCCGTAATCGAAGCTGACAAGCCAATCGGTACCTGTATTCGAGCTTCCTCCGACAGGATGCTTTGCGGTGACGATCAATGTACCGTTTTCGCCGCCGGCAGGAGTCCACGCACATGCGGGAGACGAGCCGAACGAGAGGCCTGTTGATGTTGCGACGGGAGTGCCGCGATCGCCGCTACCGCTCCAATCGGAGAGATCTTTTGTGGTCTTGGAGTAGATGGGGTTACCGTCCATACCGACGATCTCATAAGCGATGAAATACTCGCCGTTGCCCATTTTTGTCAGAGTGAGCATTCCCGGACGGAGGCTTTGCTGTTTACAAGCGACGACCTCGATACGCTCGCCCCAATTTGTGCCGTCCTCGCTGATCTTCAGAACGAGCATCTGGCTATGATTTTTCTTATCGGTCTCATCAGAATAGAAGCAATGCAGTTTTCCGTTTTCGGCATAAAGCACGGGTTCCCAAAGACCTGCGTCTATTCCGCCGCCTTCAGCCACGGTCGCGATCTTTTCCCAGCTTTTGCCGACATCTGTGCTTTTCCAAACAACCATTTGTGTAAGCTTGCTTGTTGCTCCGTCGCGGACACATCCCGCAAAGAGGAGAGTTCCCGCAGGCATATCGCCGACATCGCAGGGGAGCTCGTATATAAACGGTTGCCAATTGGCGACCATTCCCTTTGCATCGGCGCGGATACGAGAGGTTATCTTCCATGTTTTGCCGCCGTCCGTGCTTCTATGTACAAGGTAGCATTCTTGATCGAGCGATTCCTCGGTCACGAGCATTTGTCCGTTATTTTCGCCGCTATGCTCGAGCACGACGATCTTCGGATAGGTTAGTGTAACATTCGGTTTTGTTTTGGTGGGTTCATAGACGACCGATTTGAGGTCGGTTCTGAACACTCTGTCTCCGACACGCAAAAATTCATTGCCGGTCATATCGACAAGTGTACTATCATTTGCAGTGCAGAACGCTCCGCCGTTTTCATATGCGACCATATTGTTGATAAACCTCCTAAATCCAACGACAAGTGCGTCGTTATTTGTTCCGCAGATATAGATCTTATTTTCCTTTTTGATAATGGCGATACCGTCGGTATATCCTGCCGCGTTGAGTGCATCGGTACCGACCGTCGACTCACCGACAACTATTTCTTTAGCATCATCCGCGCCCTCCGAGCCGTTTTTGACGATCTCGATCTCTTTTTCGGTTGCGCTCTTGATATCCGACGCAAGATCTGCCGCAAGGGATGTGACAATGCGGTCGATCCGCTCGCCTATCAGAACGATCCTGTATTCGGACAGATCGCAAAGCGTTTCTTTAGCCGCCGCTGTCTGTGGCGGTGTTGTTGTAACACCGTCGCTCGGCGTAACTGTCGTTTGACAAGCGGACATTGAGAGTGCCGCAAAGCAAAGAAGAAGGGCTATGTATTTTTTCATACAAAAGTCTTCCTTTCGAATGTATTTGACTATATTATACACAAACATTCGAGATCTGTCAAGCCCTTTTTGTTAACTTCACGAATTTTTCCTGTAATAATTGATAAGACATCCGGCGAGAATAATATCGCGCTCATCCTTTGTCAGCTCGCCTAGCGAGAAGGATATCTCCTCTTTCTCGCCGTCCGAGACAAGGACGCCCTTGATAACATCGGCACCCGATGCGAGAGCCTCGCGAAGTCCCTCAAAAAGGATCTGATCGCCGACGTTGAAGCTGTCTATGGGGCGATCGGTGACGAGCGGAAGCATGCCCCAATTTATGAGATTTGATCTGTAACGCTTGGTTGCATATTCGTTTGCGATATTGGCGATGCCTCCGAGCACTCTCTGGCAGGATGCCGCCTGTTCTCTTGCCGATCCGTCGCCGGGTTTTACGGCGCACACGGCTGTGGCAAGGGCGATACCGTCGTCCTTTGTTTGGTCGAGTCTGCGTTTCTTCTCAAGCTCGCGGACGGTCTTCGCGCGATCGACATACCCCGGATCTTTACGGGAAAGCGCAAAGGAGGAGAGCTTTTCGGGGTTGGAACGATAGGACGAGGTCTCGCCCGAGGGGATCAGCTCATCTGTGGTGGTCACGGGGTCGGTTATGACCGAGGCAAGCGTAACGAGCAGTTTATCGGGAAGCTCGGGAAATTCGGGCCAATCGGCGATATTCGGACCAAACACAAGGTCATGCTCGGGATCGGGTCTGCCGAAGCCGTTGTAAACTCTGTTTCTGTAGGCACTATCATCGTAGTGATAGTCGGGGTCGGTATATTTCACGTCAAGCTCATCGGCAGGGGTGAGTCTGCCGCCGTTTGCCGCGGTTGCCGCGATCGAGCGTGAATCCATAAGTGCGACCGCCGCGATCTGACGCTCGGACGGCTTTGAGCCTTCCCTATTCGGGAAATTCCTGGTCGAATGTCTGATCGACAGTCCGCCGTTTGCAGGGACATCGCCCGCGCCGAAGCAGGGTCCGCAGAATGCTGTGCGAAGTATCGCACCCGCGCCGACGAGCGTCGCCGCTCTGCCGCTCTTTATAAGCTCGACAAGCGTCGGTTGGGATGCGGGGTAGACAGAGAGTCCGAAACTGCCGTCGCCTATCGAGGCAGAGGACAGAATGTCAGCCGCCGCAGAAAGATTTTCATACGATCCGCCCGCGCATCCGGCGATCACGCCCTGATCGACAAACAGCGAGCCGTTTTTATATTTTGAGCGAAGATCGAGCGCACCCTCTGGCAGACCAAGTGCCTCGTGTGCAGTCTTTTCGCAATTTGCAAGCAGATCGTCGGCGTTTGCGAGAAATTCGCGGATGGTATAGGCGTTCGACGGATGGAACGGGAGAGCGATCATCGGCTCGACGGTCGAAAGATCGATCTCGATAAGTCGATCGTAGACAGCACCGTCCTCGGGGGCAAGCTTTTTATACTCATCCCCTCTGCCGTGAAGTTCGAGATACGCCTTGGTTTTTTCGTCTGTTTCCCAGATCGAGGAGAGGCAGGTCGTTTCGGTGGTCATAACATCAATGCCTGAGCGAAAATCCATTGAAAGAGCCGAAACTCCGTCGCCGACAAATTCGAGGACGCGATTTTTTACAAATCCGCTCGCGAATGTCGCACCGACAAGTGCGATCGCGACATCGTGAGGTCCGACTCCCGCGCGCGGTCTACCCGTCAAATGCACGGCGACGACCTCGGGGCGCGCGATGTCGTAGGTGCGTCCGAGCAGCTGTTTTACAAGCTCGGGTCCGCCCTCTCCGACAGCCAATGTGCCGAGTGCACCGTATCTGGTGTGAGAATCCGATCCGAGTATCATTTTACCGCATCCTGCCGCGCACTCGCGCATATACGAGTGAATGACCGACTGGTGTGCGGGGACGAAGATCCCGCCGTATTTTTTTGCAGCCGAAAGTCCGAAGACATGATCGTCCTCGTTTATCGTTCCGCCGACTGCGCAAAGCGAATTATGGCAGTTTGTGAGAACATAGGGGATCGGGAAGCTTGTAAGTCCTGATGCGCGTGCGGTCTGTATGATCCCAACGTAGGTGATGTCGTGGGATGCCATCATATCAAATTTGATCTTAAGATCGTCATTGCTTGCGGCAGTGTTGTGCGCGGAGAGGATGCGCCATGCGATCGTGCGATCACGCGCGGTCATATCGGCATTGTCGGGCAGAGCGGTGAAGATTCCGTTATTGTAAGCGACCTTATGGTCTGTGAGCTTTATCATTTTTTATTTGTCCTTTTGCTGTGTAATTTTTTTATATTTTACCACATTTATCGGATATTTGCAATAGTTTTTTCAGAGTTTGCCGCTATTTGACAGAATTTTTTTAGTCATGCAAAACTTTGCGAGGTTTTTTACATTTTGTGCAAAGGAATTTATATAAATCTCTTGACACGCTTTGATTTTTGTGATATAATAATGGCAAAGAAAAAAAGGGATAAAGGGGCAAGAGATGAAGAAAAATGTTTACTCACTGATACTTTCGGAGGATGTGGTTGCGGCGATAGACAAGCTGGCGTACACAAGGGGCATGTCGCGCTCGGGGCTTATCAACGAAATACTCGCCTCGGCAGTATCATACAAGACCCCCGAGATGCTCATAAGGGAGACGCTTGAGGAGATCGAGCGTGTACTGGACGGCACCGATTTTGTCAAGGTCTCATCAGGTGCAAATGCGCTTGCGATGAAGACCGCGCTCGCCTACAAGTACAATCCGTCGCTTAAATTCACGCTCGAGCTTCAAAGATCGCGAGAGGGTGAGACGGTCGGCAAGCTCAGGATATCCATGAGAAGCCGAAGCGAGGCGCTTATAATGCTTCTCATTGATTTTATGAAGCTTTGG
Source organism: uncultured Lachnospiraceae bacterium (assembly GCA_964568425.1). Classification (GTDB taxonomy): domain Bacteria; phylum Bacillota; class Clostridia; order Oscillospirales; family CAG-272; genus CAKSQF01. The sequence continues at coordinate 5,460 of CAZMPO010000012.1, forward strand.
CAGGAGATCGAAAGAAATTATTCACCCTCTGTCGAGTATTATTACGACAGCGGACGGATAACGCGAGATCTGCATCCGTCTGTCCGATCCGCTACGCCGCTTGAGATCGGGGAAAGCATCGGAAGTTACGCAAAGCATTTAAGCGCGGCGGCGGACGCATATTTTGGCTCGGGATGTGAGCGATCGCCTGCCGTCACGCGGCAGGTTGCCGCAATATGCTCCGATTACTACCTATCGGGCGGACTTACGGTATAGGGACATTCAAGCATCGCAAAAAATACAAGGAAAGGAAAATGATCTATGAACATACAAAGATACACACAAAAATCACAAGAGGCACTCCGCGGTGCGCAATCGCTCGCAGAGGAATATGCAAACGCACAGGTTGGGACAGAGCACCTGCTCGCTTCCCTGCTTTCGGACGAGAGCGGACTGATCTGTGAGCTGTTAAAGAAAATGTCGGCGTCGCCAAGTGTCATTCGCGAGAGTACGATCGACATGATAAAGGGTCTGCCGAAGGTCTCGGGCGGAGAGCTGTATATATCAAAAGAGCTGTCCGAGCTGCTGACTGCTGCCGAGGGCGAGGCTGACAAAATGCGCGACAGCTATGTCTCGACCGAGCACCTGATGCTTGCATTTTTCGAAAAAGGCGGCGCAAAGATCAGACGCATGCTCGATGAAAACGGCGTGCGACGCGGCGAATTTCTCAAAGTGCTAAAGGATGTACGCGGCAACAGATCGGCTGACAGCGACAATCCCGAGGCAACATACGATGTTTTGAAAAAGTACGGCAGTGATCTTTGCGAGAGAGCAAGGGCGCAAAAGCTCGATCCCGTCATCGGCAGGGACGAAGAGATCGCAAGCGTTGTTCGCATACTGAGCCGAAAGACAAAGAACAATCCCTGTTTGATCGGCGAACCCGGCGTCGGCAAGACTGCTATTGCCGAGGGGCTTGCGCAGAGGATCGTCAAGGGCGATGTGCCCGCAAATCTAAAGGACACTACCCTTTTCTCGCTTGACATGGGAGCACTCGTTGCAGGTGCGAAATTCAGAGGCGAATTCGAGGAGAGGCTCAAGGCAGTGCTCGGCGAGGTCAAGAGCTCGAACGGAAAGATCATACTTTTTATCGACGAGCTTCACACGATCGTCGGTGCGGGCGCGACAGAGGGTTCGATGGACGCAGGCAATCTGTTAAAGCCGATGCTCGCTCGCGGCGAGCTTCACTGCATCGGAGCAACGACGCTGAACGAATATCGAAAGTACATCGAGAAGGATGCGGCACTCGAGAGGCGTTTTCAGCCCGTGCTCGTTCCCGAGCCGAATGTCGAGGACACGATATCCATCCTTCGCGGGCTGAAAGAACGATACGAGGTCTATCACGGCGTAAAAATACACGACAATGCGCTTATTGCCGCCGCAACGCTGTCAAACAGATATATTTCGGACAGATTTCTCCCTGACAAAGCGATCGATCTTGTTGACGAGGCATGCGCGATGATAAAGTCCGAGATGAACTCGATGCCAAGCGAGCTTGACGAGAAGCGAAGACGCATTATGCAGCTTGAGATCGAGGAGGCGGCACTTAAAAAGGAGACCGACAAGCTATCCGCCGAAAGGCTGTCCGATCTGCAACGCGAGCTTGCCGAACTTCGTGAGGACTTTTCGGCGATGAAGGCAAAATGGGAGAGCGAAAAGTCATCGATCGGAAAAGTGCAAAAGCTTCGCGAGGAGATCGAAGCTGTAAACGAGCAGATAGAGAACGCTCAATCGGCGAGGGGTTACGATCTGTCAAAGGCGGCAGAGCTTCGGTATTCCACTCTTCCCCGTCTGCAAAAGGAGCTTGAGGAGGCAGAGATCGCCGAAAAGCAGGGTGGCGGCAGGCAATATCTTCACAGCAGTGTCACGGACGAGGAGATCGCCGAGATAGTAGCCCGTTGGACAAAAATTCCTGTCTCGAAGCTGATGGAGGGTGAAAAGAAGAAGCTCCTCCGTCTGCCCGAAACGGTCCACCGTCGTGTTATCGGGCAGGATGATGCGGTCGATGCCGTTTGCGATGCCATAATCAGATCGCGTGCGGGAATACAAAATCCCAACCGTCCGCTTGGTTCATTTTTGTTCCTCGGTCCGACCGGTGTCGGCAAGACCGAGCTTGCGAAAACGCTTGCCGAAATACTCTTTGACGATGAGCATGCGATGATAAGGATCGACATGTCCGAATACATGGAAAAGCATTCGGTCGCGCGCCTTATCGGAGCGCCTCCCGGCTATGTCGGATATGATGAGGGCGGACAGCTTACCGAGGCAGTGCGCCGTCGTCCGTACTCGGTCATTTTGTTCGACGAGATAGAAAAGGCACATCCGGATGTTTTCAATGTTCTCCTACAGGTGCTTGACGACGGGCGTATCACCGACTCAAAGGGCAGAACGGTCGATTTCAAGAACACGATCATAATTCTGACATCCAATCTCGGCTCGGACATTCTGCTTTCGTCTATCGAAAACGGAGGGCAGATCACGGCGGCGGCAAAGGACTCGGTAAATGCCCTGCTGAAGCAGTATTTCCGCCCCGAGTTTCTCAACAGGCTTGACGAGATCACCTGCTTTAAGCCGCTTGGCAAGGATGACATTCGAGCAATTGTCGATCTTATGCTTGACGATCTCAAGCACCGCCTTGCCGACAAGCAGTTAAAGCTTTTTGTCACCGATGCCGCAAAGGACAAGATAATCGACGAGGGGTACGATCCGATATTCGGTGCGCGTCCGCTCAAGCGATACATTCAATCAAAGGTCGAGACACTTATCGCACGCTATATTATCGGGAAGGATCCCTCCCCCGACACGACCGTAACGGTCGACGTGAGCGGCGATACTTTGACTGTAAGATGATAAAAACCACTTTCATCTCGCTTTTTTGAGATGAAAGTGGTTTTATTGTTGTCATTATTCTTCGATGGCTGCCTTTCGCGTCATAAGCTTATAAAGGCGTTCGCGGTCGAATTTTTCGCGGCGATCGTATGAATAAATGCCGTTTTTCTCCTGCATGACGTCTGTCAGCTGAGTATAGCAGAATCCGCACATTTTGGGGTTGTCAAGCAGTGCGTTCACAAAGCCCTCTATGCGGTAATAGACCTCATCTATGCTGCCGGGTGCGTTTCCGTAGCCCCAGCCTGCCGAGCCGTCGGCGTCGATATCCCAATGAGTACCGCCAAACTCTGAAACAAAGTAGGGTTCGTCGTGATAAGTATCGGGGCTGTTACGGCAAACATAGCGTTCGCCCTCGCCTGTTATGAGGAATTTGTACCTCTCGGCAAATGTCACGGGGTCCTGATCGTAATCATGGACATCGAATATATCGGTCTTACCGCCGTGTGTCCAGCCGGATGTATCGATTATCGGGCGCATCGGGTCGATCGCGCGAGTGACATCGAAGACGATATCGTATATGCGCGTGAGGCGGTTGCTTTGCGTCTCATTAAACGGGCACCAACCGACAAGCGCAGGGCTGTTATAGTCACGCTCGACTGCCTCAAGCCACTCGGGAAGCATTGACAGAAGTGCCGCAGGGTCACTGATATCAAGCCCCCAGTTCGGATACTCGCCCCAAATGAGATAGCCGAGATGGTCTGCATAATAGCTGTAGGCAGGCTCGAACACCTTCATATGCATTCTTGCGCCGTTAAATCCGACCGCTTTTGCAAGCTCTATATCGTGTTTGATATCTTCGTCGGTGGGTGCGGTATAAATTCCCGTCGGGTAGTAGCCCTGATCGAGGACAAGTCTCTGATATATCGGGCGATCGTTTATCTCGATCGCATAGCCCTTGATCGCAACCTTACGCATGCCGAAGTAGGTCTTAACATGATCCTCGCCGACGGTTATTTCGAGATCATAAAGCTCGGGTGAGTCGGGGAACCAAAGATGCGCGTCCTCGATATCGAGCGAAAATTCGACATATTTGCCGCCGCAGATGACATCGACCGATGCGGTTGGCGTGCCCTTATAGCTTGCCGACGCGATGATATTTCCGTCAAAGCGTTTATTAAGCGACAGCGTTACGAGAAGTCGCTCGTGATCGACATCGGGGGTGAGCTTGAGCTTTTCAACATAGACATCGGGCACAAATTCGAGCCAAACTGTCTGCCAAATACCGGTACAGCGAGTGTAATACGCGGCATAGTTATCAAACTTCATGCACTGTTTGCCGCTCGGCTGAAGCCTGTCGCGAGTATCGTCATAAACGTACAAAACGATCGAGTTCTCGCCCTCGTTTACGACATCGGTCACATCAAACGAAAAGGGCGTATATCCGCCGACGTGGCGTCCGACCGACTTTCCGTTGACAAAAGCCTCACATCTGTAATCAACCGCGCCAAAATGAAGAAGCACTCTGCCGAAAAGATCCTTTTGCTCAAGTGCAAAGGTACGCCTATACCAAAGAGCCTTCATGTAATCGGTGACACCGACACCCGAAAGCTCACATTCGGGGACGAACGGCACGATTATCTCGTCTTTAAAATCGACCCGATCCTTGAAATTTCTTTCTATACCGCTGTTTGAATAATCTATCTCAAACTGCCATTTTCCGTTGAGGTTCATCCATCCGCACTCTCTCGTCAGTCTCGGACGAGGATATTCGGGGCGCGGAATGATATTTTTATTATCTTTCATGACTATCTCCCTTTTTGTTATTCTTTCGTTATCTCAATTGCCGCTTTTCGGCTCATTATCTCGCGTGTACGGGCAAAATCGTACTTTTTGCGTCTGTCCTGCGTGATAAAGCCATTGCACTCGTGCTCAGCCGAGTCACACCACTGACAGTAGCAGAATGCGCACATGCGTTTATTATCCATCAGAACATCGACCTGTTCCTTGAAGCTCTTATAGAAACGCTCAAGCTCTTCATCGGTCGGCGTGTGCGTTTCGATATTGACGGCTCGTGCACCGAACTCGGAGACAAAATAAGGCTGTCCCTCATACGGTGCGGGCGTCGATCTGCCCCATCCTATGCTGATATAGGGTTCGGCGTCGTTTGCGTGATGCTTTGCAAACTCCTCGCCCTCGCTGTAGTCGTGGCTGTCATAGATATCGGTCTTTGCGTGAGTCCAGCCGGATGTATCGATTATCGGTCGCATCGGATCGATCGCGCGAGTCACATCATAAATGAGAATATAGTTGCGATCTATTCGCCATGCGGTGACCTCGTTGCCCGGCGTCCATCCTACCACCGACGGATGATTATAGTCACGCTCGACCGCCTCCAGCCATTCGGGAAGCATATGATAGAGTGCGGCAGGGTCGGAATCATTCCAATCGTAGTTCGGATATTCGCCCCAGAGCATATAGCCGAGATGGTCAGCCCAATAGAGGTAGTAGGGTTCGAAGATCTTTTCGTGCATTCGTGCTCCGTTAAAGCCTGCCTCCATCGCAAACTCTATCTCGCGTCTGTAAAAATCGCCCGACGGAGCGGTGTAAAGCCCTTCTCCGTAGTAGCCCTGATCGAGCACGAGTCTTTGGAAGATCGGCTTGTCGTTGATCTCGACAGCGTATCCGTTTATCGCGACCTTTCGCATTGCAAAATAGCTCTCGACGATATCATCCCCGAGCGACAGGGTGATATCATAAAGCTCGGGAGAGCCGGGATACCAAAGGTGATCACCGGACACGGGCAGATCTATTTCGACATATTTGCCGTCAAAGACTATTTCAGCCGACGATACATGCTCGCCCTTATAGCTTATTCCAACCGACAAGATCTCATCTTGGGCACATCTGTTTGCCTCGACTCTTAAGCGAAGCTGTCTGTTGTCAACATCGGGTGTCATTTTTATCTTTTCGATATAAAGCTCGTCAACGATCTCGATCCAAACGGTCTGCCATATGCCTGTCGTTCTTGTATAACGCCAGCACTTATAAGCATTATCATACACCTCATCCTGCTTTCCGGTAGGTTGCAACGGATCACGGGTGTTATCATATGCATAAACGACAACGTTGTTTTTGCCGTCGGTTATTGCGACATCTGTGATATCAAAATAAAAGGGCGTATATCCTCCGACATGCTCGCCGACGCGCTTGCCGTTGATAAAAACTACCGTGCGATAGTCGCAGGCATCGATGTGGAAAAGTATTCGCTTATCTTTTTCGATCCTCGGCAGATCAAACTCGCGCCTATACCATACCGCAAGCATAAAATCGATATTGCCGATACCCGAAAGCTTTGATTCGGGCGCGTATGGGACAAGTATCTCGTCACAGAGCGACTCACGCTGCCAGAACTTTCTCTCCATGCCCGTATTGGCATGATCGATCTCAAACTGCCATTTGCCGTTCAGATTAATAAAACTGTCGCGCACCATCGACGGGCGCGGATATTCGTTTTTGGGGGTATTCATATTCAGCCTCTCCCTTTTTGCAAAAGCTCCGAGGCAAAGAGACCTCGGAGCTTTGCTTATTAAAAATATTGGAATGGTTTACTCGTCGTCGGTCTTGTAGGTCTCCATAACCTTTTGTGCAACCGACATGGGTGCTTCCTCATAGCGAGCAAACTCGATGGTGTAATAGCCTCTGCCCTGCGTTGTCGAGCGGAGCATTGTAGCAAAATCTCCTGTCTCTGCAATCGGAACCTCAGCCTCGATACAGGTAAGGTTATCCTCTGCGGGGTTCATACCGTTTACTCTGCCGCGACGCTTTGTGATATCGCCCATGATATCGCCCGTGTTATAGGACGGAACGTATGCGCAAAGTCTTCCGATCGGTTCAAGAAGAACGGGAGATGCCTGCGGAATACCGTTCTTATAAGCGATATTCGCGGCAAGCTTGAACGCCATCTCGGACGAATCGACGGGATGGTAAGAGCCATCATAGAGGGTTGCCTTAAGTCCGACCATGGGGAAACCTGCAAGCACGCCCTTCTGAGCCGACTCGCGAAGTCCCTTTTCGACCGCGGGGAAATAGTTCTTCGGAACGGCACCGCCGACGACACGCTCGTCAAAGATCATCTCTTCGCTGTCGCAAGGTTCGAACTCGACCCAGATATCACCAAACTGACCTCTGCCGCCCGACTGCTTCTTATGGCGTCCCTGAACTTGAACCTTCTTGCGAATGGTCTCTCTGTAAGCGACCTTCGGAACGGCAAGCGTTACATCAACGCCGAACTTTGATTTAAGCTTCGATACGATAACATCAAGATGCTGTTCGCCAAGTCCCGAAAGGATGGTCTCGCGAGTCTCGCGGTTGGTCTCAAAGGATATCGTGGGATCTTCCTCGGCAAGTCTTGCAAGTCCTGCGAATATCTTCTCTTCCTCGCCCTTGTTTGCAGGGAAAACTGCCATCGAGAGACAAGGACGGTCGAAATTGACGCCCGGCAGAGAGATGGGTCTTGAGGGGGAGCAAAGTGTATCGCCCGTACAGGTCGACGCGAGCTTTGCGACAGCACCTATGTCACCTGCGACGATGCACTGAGCATTTTCCTGCTTTTTGCCGCAAACGTACATGATCTTATTAAATTTCTCGACGGTTCCCGTGCGAACATTCAGCAGAGCGGAATCGGGGGTAACCTTGCCGCTTATGACCTTGAAATACTGCAGTTTGCCGACGAACGGGTCAACGACGGTCTTGAAGACCGTAACGACAGGCTGTGCCTCCTCGTTGACGGTCAGCTTGACAGGCTCGCCTGCCATATCATGTCCGGTCTCGCCTGCGACCGTTTCAGCCCAGGGAGCAAGCCAAATAAGTCCGTTGAGAAGCTGATCGACGCCCTCAAGAAGCTGTGTCGCGCCGCAGAATACAGGTGCGATCTCGCCGCGACGAACGCCGTTTGCGATGCCCATGATAAGCTCGTCTGGGGTGAACTCCTCGCCGGCGAAATATTTTTCCATGAGATCCTCTGAGGTCTCCGCGACAGCCTCGTTTATGGCGGCGCGGAGTCCGTCGAGTCTGTGACCCATATCGGGCATGGGAACCTCGGTCGCCTTGCCGTTCTTGTACTCATATGCGCGGAACTCGAGAAGGTTTATGTAGGATTTTACCTTGTGGTCAACAACATAGGGAACGACCAGTGGGCAGACCATCGGTCCGAAGGTAGATTTCAGATCCTCGAAGACCTTATAGAAATCGGCATGTTCGCTGTCAAGCTTGTTGACAAAGAAAAGCTTTGCAATTCCCTTTTTGGTTGCCGCGGCAAACCCCTTTTCGGTACCGACCGAAACGCCGCTCTTTCCCGAAACGACAATAACTGCCGATCCTGCCGCGCGTATTGCCTCGCTGACTCCGCCGGTGAAATCGAAAAGTCCCGGGCTGTCGAGCAGGTTTATCTTGACGTCCTTCCACTCTGTAGGGATAAGCGACATCGATATGGATGCTTTTCTTTTGATCTCCTCGGGATCAAAATCGGATACGGTCGTTCCGTCGGCGACCTTGCCGAATCTGTCGGACTTGCCCGTCAGATAAAACGCCGCCTCTGCGAGTGACGTTTTTCCCGCACCCGCGTGTCCGACAAGTGCCACGTTCCTGATGTTTTTTGCGTTATACTGTTTCATAATAATCGCCCCTTTCAATGGCTAAAAATTGATTTACGGATAAGCAGCATCGAATGCTCCGAATGTCTATCTCTAAATATACACTATTATACACTATTTTTTCGATTTTCGCAACACTTTTTTTGAAGAAAAAAGAATTTCAACATATTGCACAAATTCGACCCCTCGTTTTTGTGCAACTTGACGAAAAATCGGCTTATTTTTCGGCAAATCGGACAAAAAATCAGACCGACACAGGGCGTTCTGCCCCGTATCGGTCGAAAAATCAGTTATATACTGCCATGAGTTGGTCGATAAGCGATCTTATCTCATCGATCACATTATCGATCGGAACATCCTTTTTGATGCTCTTGTCGCGAGTGGCAAGCTCAACGACGCCTCTCTCGCAGGTCTTGGGGCTGACAACGATTCGGATCGGTATGCCGAACAGATCGGCATCGGCGAACATCGAGCCGGGACGAATGTTTCGATCGTCGTAGAGCACCTCAACACCGGCCTTTTCGAGGCTCTCGTAAAGCCCTTCCGCAGTGCTGTTTACCGTTTCATCATCCGGGCGGAGATTGCATATCTCGACCTGCCAAGGTGCGATCGGCATCGGCCATATCGGACCGTACTGATCATGGCTTTCCTGACAAATGGATGCGCAAAGTCTGCCGACACCGATTCCGTAGCAACCCATTATCGGGTACTGTCTCTGCCCCTCGGCGTCAAGATAGGTCATTCCCATTGATTTTGTGTATTTAGTCCCGAGCTGGAATATGTTACCGACCTCGATACCCTTAAAGAGCTTGATCGAATGTCTGCCGCAGATCGGGCACACGCCGCCGTTTGTCGCCTTTGCGACATCGACATACACCGTATTTTCCGCAAGGTCGCGCGAGGGAGTGAAGCCCGTCATGTGAGTATCGGGCTTGTTTGCCCCACATACGAGATTTACCGCGTGTTCGAGAGATCTGTCGAATACGACGGTCGCTTTGCCTTCAAAGCCGACAGGACCGATAAAACCTGCCGTGATCTTCGAATCCTCGGTTATTTCGGTTGCGGGATGTATATTCTTGCCGAGATAATTCCTCAGCTTGGTCTCATTGACCTCAAGATCGCCTCTGATAAACGCAACAACATACTTATCTGTGTCATTTTCCTGATAAACGACCGCTTTGCAGAGCTTCTTTGCCTTCATGTGAAGCATCGAGCAGAGTGCGTCGATCGTTTTGACATTCGGGGTATCGATCGAGGCAAGCTCGGAGGGCTCTTCGTCCGAGCGGCTGTCGACGATGCATTCCGCCGCCTCGACATTTGCCTTATAATCGCAATCGGTGCAGATGGCAAGCGTATCCTCGCCTATCTCGGAGAGCAGCATAAACTCGTGGGAAACAGCACCGCCCATCATACCCGAGTCGGACTTTACGGCAACGACATTCTTCGCGCCCGTGCGTTTATAGATGCGGACATAGGCGTCATAGCAACGCTTGTAATATTCTTCGAGATCCTCCTGGCTCGTGTGGAAGGAATAGGCGTCCTTCATCGTAAATTCGCGCACACGGATAAGACCGCCGCGAGCACGAGGCTCATCGCGGAATTTGGTTTGGAGCTGATATATCATGAACGGAAAATCGGTATAGGATTTCGCCGTATCGCGCGCGAGCTGAACAGCCGCCTCCTCGTGAGTCATGCCGAGCACCATGGGATTGCCCGAGCGATCGTTGAAGCGAGCCATCTCGGAGCCTATCGATGTATATCTGCCCGACTGTTCCCACAGGGATGCAGGCATTACGACCGGGAAAAGGACTTCCTGACCATCGATCTTGTCCATTTCCTCACGGATGATATTCTCGATCTTTCTTGTTATGCGTCTTGTCGGCATAAAAAGAGAGTAGCTTCCGTTACTTACATATTTCATATAGCCGCCTCTGATCATCAGAGCGTGGCTTTCTATAACACAATCCTTCGGTGCTTCCTTAAGACGCTCACCGAGCATTTTACTAACACGCATTTAAGTCATTCCTTTTTCTTGGATTTATAATTATATACGCGGTTATTTTATCACTTTTTGATCAAAATGTCAATAGAATTTCGGCAAAAAACGAGAAAAATGCAAAAAAATTACCGACAGACGCGGATCTGTCGGTGATTTTTGCAAAATTTTATGTTATCTTCCGCCAAGCACGGATGTAGCGTCGGTGATCGTCTTCTCGAGTGCTTCCCTGCCGTAAGCGTCAACGTTTGACTTATTCTTCTCTCCGTGGGTCAGGCATCCCGCGCCGCCGATACAACCGCCGACGCATGCCATTCCCTCGATAAAGTTGGCATCGAGTCTTCCGTTTGACTTTTTGAGAAGTGCAAGCTTGCAAGCCTCGATCCCGTCGCAGGAGCAAGCATTAAGATCAAAATCGATATTCTGTTCCTTAAGTGCCTGAGCGACCGCATCCGACAGACCGCCCGAGCGAGCAAAAATTCTGCCGAAATAGGAGGCATTATCGAGCACGCCCTCCTCAAGAGTCGTGATGTCGATATCCTTACTGTCAAAGAGTGCCTGAAGCTCCTCGAATGTCACGGCAACATCGACATAGGGCTTGACCGACTCCTTTTGTACCTCGCCCTTTTTGGCGGTACACGGTCCGATGAATATGACCTTCGACGGTCCCTCATGCTCTTTGATATATTTCGCGATCGTCGCCATGGGCGAGAGGTTATGCGAGATATACGGTGCAAGTTTCGGGAAGGAGGTCTCGATATATTTTACGAACGCAGGGCAGCAGGAGCTTGTGAGAAATCCCTTTTCGACAAGCTCACGAGATTCGGCAAGCGACACCATATCCGCACCGAGTGCCGCCTCAACGACAGTATGGAAGCCGAGCTCTTTCAGTCCTGTTATGACCTGACCGAGCCTTGCGTAAGAGAACTGGCTCGAAACAGCTGGTGCGACGACCGCGAATACCTTATATTTGGTGTTATTCTCGCTGTTTTTAAGTATATTGATCGCATCGAGAATAAACGACTTATCGCTTATTGCGCCGAACGGGCACTGATATACGCACGCGCCGCAGGCAATGCATTTTGAATTGTCGATCGCCGCAGAGCGATCCTCGCTCATCTTTATTGCCTTGATCTTGCAGGCGTTCTCGCAAGGACGCTTACGGCTGATTATCGCCGTATAGGGGCATACCTTTGAGCACGCGCCGCACTCTTTACACTTGCTCTTATCAATATGAGCGACATGGTTTTCGTCGAACGAGATCGCGCCGAATCGGCAGACATCCTCGCATCTGTGCGCAAGGCATCCGCGGCAGGCGTTTGTGACCTCATAACCGCCCATCGGGCATTCATCGCATGCCGTTTCGATGACCTCAATTATGTTCGGATCGTTCTTGTCGCCGCCCATTGCAAGCTTTACGCGCTCGCCGATGATCGCTCTTTCCTTATAAATGCAGCATCTCATGGTCGGGACTTTGCCGGGGACGATCGTCTCGGGAATATCGAGCAGATTTTCAAGAAGCTTATCCTCCCACGCAAGTCTTGCGACCTCGCGCAGGACCTTATATTTAAGATGCTGTACTTTTGTATCGAATTTTCTCATTTATTTTGTATTTCCTTTTCGGGGGACTGTGAGATCTCAGAAATAGCTGACCTTTATGCGTTTGCCCATCTTTTTCAGGCACTTGGAGAGCTGTTCAACAAGATTCATTTTTATATTAAAGTTGATTGGAAGATTGGGGTTTTGATGTGCGGGGTTGACCGCTCTGCCGACAAAGAAGTTTATATCGGTCGCATCCTCAAAGAGCATACGGCAGATCATGGACGCGCCGTCATGGCTGTAGCCCCACTTTTCGTAGAGTTCGTTTGCACCAAGCGAATCGTTTGCGTATTCAATGACCTTGTTGATCGTGATCACACCCTCGGTCACAAGGTCGACACCTTCGATCTCGGCTGTCGGGGGAACATCGCTCTGCTCGAATTTAAGGCTTGCGTGAAGGGGCTTGCCGAGATATTTCGCGGCGATCGTCGAGGTCGTGCCGCCGCAGACGATATGCTTTCCCTCTTTTGAGAAGAAAAGCGACATCATGCGATCGCAATCATCGGGATTACGAGGCGGACCAAAGAGAATGTTGACAGGCTCGCGTCGGCGTATCCGCACGACGCACGCGGTCGCGTCATCGCCCGGATGATGCGCATACTGCTTATCGCATTCGTCGATCAGCATGGTGGAAAGCGTCTTTGCGGTATATCCGACATGCACGAGCACCTTCATAAAATCGGCGATATCTTCAATGCGCCAACCGAAATTGTAAGCGATTCCGATGCCCGCATGCGGACAGCCGTCGCTCATTGCGACGAACACATCGCCCTCGCGCAGTCTCACGGTAGATTTAAGTATGATCTTTCCGTCGATCGACAGCTCGGTCTTCGGATAATCGACAGGCTCGCAGTTTCTGATCAGGATGACATTCGGGTTGTCATACTGAATGATCTCGGCGGTCGAATTCTCGATCAAATGAATGATGGTAAAGGTCGAATAAGCAACACCGCGGACCTTGCATATCGGCAATGTCTGTGCGATGGTCGAGACGCACTCCTCAAGCGGAAGTCCCGCCGCGACCATCGTTGATATGATCTTTGATGTCAGTGTCGAAAGAATGCTCGCCTTAACGCCGCTTCCGAGCCCGTCGGCAAGCACGATTATCGTAGAATCATCGCCCTGCTCAATAATGTCAACATGGTCGCCACAGAGCTGTTCACCCTCGTGATTTATGCTTTTCCAGCCGATATCGGCACAAAGATTATTCATCGCTTATCGACTCCTTAAGCTTTGTAAGCGCGATCTTGGTCTCTGCCGCAGTCTCACCGAGAAGTGACGCGATCTCCTGGACGATGCGCATCTGCTTATCGACGACGCGATCGGCGATCTCGACGGTCTGTCTGCTGATATTCTCCTTCTTCTCGCGCTGTGTCTCCTCATCGGTAACATCACGCAGGATGCAGACGAGCAATCGGTACTCTCTGTCGTACACGACTGTCTCCTCGACGTACTTGCCGTACTCGGCAAGATAGAAGCGTTTATCTCGCACGGGTCTTCCGCAATCGAGTACATCGACAAAATCGGTGGGATCGAGGACGCGGACGATGCTGTCGCCCATAACATCCGACGCGCGACGGAGATTTAAGATCTTAAGTGCCGCGCTGTTTATCTGCTGGACCTCAAGCTTTTCGTTGAGCACGATAAGCCCGTTCGGAGTGTTGCGAACGATCGTATCCGAGAAGCTCTCCGCCTTATCCTTAAGATATGGCAGACACATCGAGACCTCGGCCTTGCCTTGCAGAATGGCGATAGCCTTTGCGCGACAGCTGTCATAGCCGCAAGAGCCGCAGTTTAACTCATCGGACGGCTTGGTCTTGCCCATTTGGCGCAATGTTTCGGTTATCTGCTCCTCGGAAGGCATACCGAGCTTTCGGTCTATCGGGACAAAGGTCTTACGAAGAAGGAGCGGTTCGGTATGTTCGGTAACAAAATCGTTTTTGCCGGCGAATCGCTCAACGGCAATAAAGTCCCTGATCGGCGCGTGGTGATGTTTTTCCATGATCGGTCCGCCGACACAGCTTCCCGTGCAGGCAGACATCTCGATAAAGCATTTATGTACCTTTCCTGCCGCGATATCGCAAAGAGCCTCGATGCAATTCTCGGTTCCGTCGATCGCCATGTATGTATACTCGGGATTCTTATCGGTGAGGGTCTTCAAAATACCGCCGGTCGTCGGGAAGAGGCGTGCTCTGCTGTAATCGTCGCTGTCGGGCGTCGTTTCGATGGTAATGTTCTCAGCCTTCAGCCATGCGGACAGCTCATCAAACGTAAGCACCGCGTCCACATAGCCCTCATAATACGATCCCTCATCCTTTTTGGCAACGCAAGGACCGACGAAAACGGTCTTGGCATTCGGAAATCTGCGCTTTATGTCGCGGCAATGTGCCTGCATGGGGGACAGGACATCGGCAAGATACGGCAGAGCGGTCGGAAAATGCTTTTGCACAAGCAGATTGATCGAATGACAGCAGGATGTGATTATGATATCGCGACCGCCCTCATTCAGCATTCGCTCATACTCTTTTTTGACGATGGTCGCACCGACGGCGGTCTCCTCAACATCGAAAAAGCCAAGCTTTTTGATGGCGTTTCGCATAGCGCCGATACCGACACCCTCGTAATTTGCGACAAAGGAGGGGGCAAGGCTGACAAACACGGGGTCTGTTCCATGCAGAAGAACCTTTGCCTTCTCGGTCTCGTCCACTATCTGTTTCGCATCTTGCGGACATACAACGAAGCATCTGCCGCAAAGAATGCACTCATTGCCGATAATGTATGCCTGATTTCCCGAAAATCTTATCGATTTTACCGGGCAATGGCGAATACATTTATAACAGTTTTTGCAGTTTGATTTTTTTAGTGTGAGGCAATCCATTAAAAGTTTTCCTTATTATTTGACAGGCTTTACACCTTTTGAAGTATGTTTTCCTTGAAAAATTCATCAACGCTTGTCGGAGTGACCGAGTAAAACTCGTCATCGACGGTCACGCAGACTCCCTGCTGACATTTGCCCATGCAGAATGTGCCGGCAAGCTCGACCTTATCCGCAAGATCGTTTTCCGAAACAAGCTCCTGAAGTCTTTCGACAACGCGACGCGAGCCTTTTATATGGCAGGAGGATCCGATACAAATTGTGACTTTCATTGTTGTTTGGCGATCCGCGAGTGTATCGCGGATCGATTCCTTTCCTTTGATTTTTAGTAATAATTCAATAAAAAAGCTTGATCAAGTCGATCCGACGATTTTGGTCAGATCTTTTTTCCGAGATAGGCAAGCGAAAGTGCCATATTCTCGTACACGACGGAAATTCCGTCGGGAATCTCAAGGCAGGTGGGCGCAAAGCACCACACGCCCTTGACGCGGCAAGAAATGAGCCTGTCGCATACCGTCTGTGCGGCGTCCGACGGGACGGTTATTATGCCTATCTTTACATTATGCTCGCCGCAGTAACCGTCAAGTGCGGTCATCGGAAGTATCTGTTTGCCCGACGCGCTGATCTGCGGTTTTGTCACCGAAATATCAAATGCCGCCGACACATCGATCCCGTATTCCGAGAAGCCGCCGTAATCGAGCAGAGCCCTGCCGAGCTTGCCCGCGCCGACTATAACCGCGGTCATATGTGAATCGCCGTGCAGATAGCTTTCGATCGTCTCGATAAGCTCTCTGACATTATAGCCGATCTTCGGTCTGCCTGCGCCGCTGACCGAGGCAAGGTCCTTGCGGACCCTGACCTCGCCCATGCCGAGCTCTTTGGCAATAACGGTTGCCGAAACATTCTCGGTGGTATCTTCGATGCTTTTCAGATAGTTAAGATAACTCGGAAGGCGACCGATTGTCGCCTTCGAGACCTCGGGAGATCTCATTTGCTTGCGGCGTCTCTTTCTTCATCGAGTTTCTTGTTTCTGAAATAAAGTCCCGCATCGATGGAGATCTCGATGAAGTTCAGCACATAGAAGAAGAAACTGAGGTAGAAGAGAAATCCGCTTTGGTCAAGAGCGATAAGCTGGATCGCCTTGCGTGCAATGCCGAAAGCGTAACCGATAAGAAGGAACACCTCAAAGAAGAGAGATTTACCCTTCGCAGTACGCGATTTAAGCGATTTTGCGATGGAGATCGGCCACGAAAGGCCGAAGCAGAAAATTGTAAGTGCTTCAAACAGATCAAGAAGCATGTCGAGTGTCATGATATTATTCCTTTCACTTTTCAGCGGAAAAAGTTAATTTTCCGACGTTTTGCGTGTATAATCGGGGAGGAGCATCGGAGAGACGCGATCGGTGACAACGCCCGCAGCCTCACGCTCCGAGTCAAATCTTGCGATATGATCGAGGGTCAGCTTACAGATTGTGACATCCTTCGAATGCGTGCCCGCATTTTTGCCGGCACTTCTGCCGAAAACGATGATATCGAGCAGAGAGTTGCCCATCAGTCTGTTTCTGCCGTGGATACCGCCGACAGCCTCACCCGCGACGTAAAGATTTTCAACATTCGGGGTCATGCCGTCAACGTTTATGTCTATACCGCCGTTCTGGTAGTGAAGGGTCGGATAAACAAGGATCGGCTCTTTTCTGATATCGATGCCGTAGTTTGCAAACATACGCATCATTGCGGGAATACGCTTTTCGATGGTTCCCTCGCCACCGATCATCTCGATCATGGGCGTATCGAGCCAAACAGCCTTGCCGCTTCCTGTTTCGACGCCCTCGCCGTGATCGGAGCACTCTCTTATGATACCCGCAGCCGCGACGTCACGCGTCTCAAGCGGATGCATGAATACCTTGCCGTCTCTGTTGACGAGCTTTGCGCCGAGAGATCTGACCTTCTCGGTAACAAGCGCGCCGAAGATCTGCTGAGGATATGCCGCACCCGTTGGATGGTACTGGAGCGTATCGGCATAAAGAAGCTTTGCGCCGACTCTGTAAGCGAGCACGAGTCCGTCTGCGGTCGCACCGTAGTGGTTGGAGGTCGGGAAGCCCTGATAGTGCATTCTTCCCGCGCCGCCTGTTGCGATTATGACAGTCTTTGCTCTCGCGACGAGCAGATCGTGGGTCTCCATATTCATGAGGACCGCACCTGCCGCTCTGCCGTTTTCGTCAAGGATAAGCTCGACTGCCGAGGTAAAATCAACGACCGGGATGCCGCGGTTCAGCACCTCATCACGCAGTGTACGCATGATCTCCGCGCCCGAGTAGTCCTTAGCGGCATGCATACGCTTACGGGATGTTCCGCCACCGTGAGTTGTGACCATAGTGCCGTCGGGTGCTTTATCAAACTCAACGCCGAGATCTCCGAGCCACTTGATCGCCTCGGGAGCATCGCATACGAGCTTTGCCAAAAGGTCGCGCTTTGCGGCAAAATGTCCGCCGCCGAAAGCATCGACAAAGTGAATGGCGGGCGAATCGTTCGGCTTATCGGCAGCCTGAATGCCGCCCTCCGCCATCATCGTATTTGCGTCGCCGATACGGAGCTTGGTAACGATCATTACCTTTGCGCCCGCGTTGTCTGCCTCAATAGCGGCAGACGCGCCCGCGCCGCCGCCGCCGATGATCAGGACATCGACATCGTAATCGATCTTTTCAAGATCGACATCGGATGCCTTGATCCTACTGTGTGCGGACAGCATATCGCAAAGCTCATGAGGAACGCTCTCGCCTTTATTCGGGCCGAATTTCAGTTCGGTAAACTGACTTTTTCTGTAATCGGGATGATACGCCGCGAGCAGTGCATCCTTTTCGTCGGCAGTCATTCGCGCGGGCTCGTAAGCAACATTTGCCTCTCTTGCCGCCGCGACAGCCTCAAGTGACTTTTCAAATTCTTTTGAATACACGGTCATATCCTCCTTATTTCTCTATTTCTCTGGTATTGTAAAGTTCTTTAAGCTCAGAGATCGGCTTATCCATAAGAGCCTCGATAAGCTCGGTAAAGGTGCCGTCGCTTATCTCTTTTACGCGATTTTCGAGATGCTCGGACGCGGGTGCGAGATACTTGCCGTTTATTCTGCGAGCGAGCATTGCGACCTGCGGATGAGAGATACCGGCAGGGCAACGCGAGGAGCAAACTCCGCACATTACGCAGTCGAAGGACTCCTCGGCGCACTTATCGAACTCACCGCGCTGTGCGTATGCGATATACTGCATTACGTTCAGCTTCTGAGTACAACTCTTTGTGCAGGCGTTGCATCCGACGCAGGCGTAGATCTCGGGATAAAGCTGCATCATGATCTGCTGTGTAGGCTTTATTTTTTCGATATCGTATATCTGCTTTACAAGCGGGAAAAAGGGGAGAGTTGCGACATACATATCATTTTCGACCTTGGTCTGACATGCAAGGCAGGTATGAAGCGTTCTGTCGCCCTTTATACGGTAGATCGTAGCACAAGCACCGCAGAAGCCGTTACGGCATCCGCATCCACGAACGAGCTGATAGCCGGCATACTCCATCGCACGCATGATAGTAAGATCGTCGGGGACGCTGTAGCGTTTACCGAACAGATAAACATCAACCATATTTTCCATTTTACAAAATCCTCCTATCAATATTCGTCGGGAAGCTCGTCAAGCTCATCGAAGCGGAAGACGGGACCGTCTTTGCAGACATATTTTGACCCGACATTGCATCTTCCGCATTTGCCGATACCGCACTTCATACGAAGCTCGAGCGTTGTATAGATCTGTGTTTTATCAAAGCCGAGCTCGATAAGTCCGGCAAGAGTAAATTTGATCATGATCGGAGGTCCGCAAAGGATGGCGACCTTATCGGTCGAGAAGGCAAGCTCCTTGACATAATTTGGAACAAATCCGACATGTCCGTCCCATTCGGGCTGTTCGCGGTCGATAGTCAAATGGACATTCACACCGGCATCTGTTGCCCATTCATCGATGATCTCCTTGTAATCAACAAGATCCTGCATTGAGCGTGAGCCGTAGACGATATCGATCTTACCGTATCTGTCGCGATAGTGGCGGCAGTAATTGATGACCGAGCGAAGGGGCGCAAGTCCGATACCGCCCGCGATAAAGAGCATGTCCTTGCCGGCAAACTCGGTATCTACCGGGAAGGGTCTGCCGTACGGGCCGCGGATGGTGATCTGCTGACCGATCTCCATCGCGTGGAGCCAATCGGTGACGCATCCGCATTTTTTGATCGAAAATTCCATAAACTCGGTATTTGTCGGGGATGATGTTATCGAAAACATCGCCTCACCGACACCGGGCATCGAGAGCATCGCGCACTGACCGGGCATATGCTCAAAGGGCTTTTTGCCGTCGGGTGTTACGACTCTGAAGGTCTTAACATCGGGGGTATCTATGCGAATATCGGTAACAGTGCCGATATGAGGCATAAGCGGATCGTTTTTCTCAAACATTGTTGTCACCTCCGAGTTTTTTCATGACCTTTACGATATTCATTCCTATCGGACATTTTGCAAGGCATCTGCCGCATCCGACGCACGAGAACATTCCGTCATTATTCTCGGGATAGTACACAAGCTTATGCATAAAGCGTTGACGGAAACGCTCGAGCTGTGTAAGTCGTGGCTGACCTGCGGACATTTTGGTAAATTCCGAGTACATGCAGGAATCCCAACAGCGAAGTCTCTTGACACCGTGACCGGTATTAAAATCCTTTATGTCATAGCACTGACATGTCGGGCAAACATATGTACAGCTTCCGCATCCGAGACAGCTCTCGGACAGCTCCGCCCACTCGGGTGCGGAGAAAAGCTCTGCGGTCTTGCCTGCGCCGAAGCTCTCGGTCGACAGATCGGCAAGCGGAAGCTTTTCAAGTCTTTCCTTGATCTGTGCCTTTTCGGGGGCAATTTCTTCCTCACGAGCGTCCTCGGTGATCGATCCGACAGCTGCAAGCAGTTTCTCGCCCTTTTCGGTATTTGCTCTCATTAAAAGCGAGCTGTCGGTCATCCAGCAAGCAACATCGCCGCAGGGCTCGGACGCATCGATTCCGAATGCGCCGCAGAAGCAGGTCTCGCGCGGACGCGAGCAAGCAAGCGACATAATAACACCGTGCTCGCGGCGATTTTTATAATAGCTGTCAACGGGCTCGGACAGAAATACATTATCAAGAACATCAAAACTGCGCACATCGCACGCGCGGACGCCGAAAACGACGAAATCAGCGCGCTCGACTCTGGTATCGATCAGCTCGATATTCTTGCCCTCTACCCTAAACTCCATCAGCTCTTCGGACTGAGGGAAGAAAAGATCTTTTGCGGATCTTGATGTATTAAGCGTGGTCGAGAGCATCTTGCCGTCCTCCCATTTTTCTAAAGAGGAGGCTCTGCCGTTATCGATGGGCATAAAAAGCTCATAGTTTTCATTTATTGCCGAAAAGAGGTCATTCAGTTTATCGGCGGATATTTTACGCATTGTCATACTGATTTTCCTCCCTTTAATTTTCGGCGTCTGTTATGGTCGGCTCGGGGTCGTCCTCCGAGAAGTCGACGATCGGTGCTCTTGAGCCGACCTCCGCACCTGCCTGATAATCGCCGTAAAACTCGTTCATATCCTTTATGAACTTACGATTGAGCAGGTGAAGCGGAATATGCTGAGGACACACCCTCGAGCACTCACCGCAGTCGGTGCATCTTCCCGCGACATGGAACGCGCGGATGATATGGAACATCTTTTCCTCAAAAGAGTTTGCCGCCGCTTTATTCTCAACGCCCGATGACGGGTTATCAAACACGCACTTTTCGCAGGTACATGCGGGACATGCATTACGGCACGCGTTACAGCGAATACATTTCGAGAGCTCGCTCTGCCAAAAGGCAAAACGCTCATCGGCACTCATCTTTTCGAGCTTTGCGACCTCATCAAAGCGATGGCTGTCAAGCACCTCGCCGTCTTCTCCGAGGAGGAGATCATAGGCTACATGCTTTTTCGATTTACAATTTTTGCATCTGTCGGACAGAAGCCCTAACTTATCAAACGCCTTATCGCCGTCGTAGAGAGTCGAAACGATCACCTTGCCGCCGTCGACTGAAACACCGCCGATCTCGGGCACTGCCGCTCTGAGATCGTTCCCGTCAAGCATACCGTCGCAGGGAACGGCAATAGCGTAAACGCGTTCGCGGTCGAAGCGATGCTCGGTGAGGAGCTGATTAAAGCTGTATGTATCGCAGGGCTTTAAGAAGACTGCTATATTATCGGCAGTCTTATGCATCTGCGAAATGAGATATTTGGAAAGGTTTGCACCGCAGAAGGAGTTGAAAACGAGATCGCGCTCCAGTTCTTCCCTGCTCTCAAACACGGCAGGGGTGGTATCGTAGCCGAACTCTCCGACCTTCCAGCCGAGTACGCGTCCGACGGTACCGTTATCCAGAAGCTCTGCCGCAGCCGCGACAAGGCTTTCCCTTGTTATTTCTTGCATCGCAGATCCTCCAATCTCTTATTCTCGCCGAGTGCGGCGACTTTTTCGGCAAAATCGTTCATCGTTGCGGCAAATTTTGCGCCCTCTGCCGCGCTGACCCACTCAACGCGAGTACGCTCTCTTTCGATACCGAGATAATCGAGCATCGAGAAAAGAAGCTTCATACGGCGGCGGGTATAGTAGTTGCCTGTCGTGTAATGGCAGTCACCCGGATGACATCCGCAGATGATAACTCCGTCCGCTCCTCTTGCAAAGGCGCGCAGAACGAAGGTGGGGTTAACTCTGCATGAGCAGGGCACACGGATGATCTTGACATCGGCGGGATAACTGAGTCTGTTATTGCCCGCAAGATCGGCACCCGCATACGAGCACCAATTACAGCAAAATGCCACGATAAGCGGTCTGTATTGTTCATTTACTTGCATACTGCA
This sequence comes from uncultured Lachnospiraceae bacterium, assembly GCA_964568425.1. Taxonomy (GTDB): domain Bacteria; phylum Bacillota; class Clostridia; order Oscillospirales; family CAG-272; genus CAKSQF01. The sequence continues at coordinate 27,389 of CAZMPO010000012.1, forward strand.
TCAACCTCCGCCATAATTTGTTTTACGGTAAATCCGCGAAGATCCATCGCTCCCGACATGCACGCGACTGTACATGCGCCGCATCCCTGACATACAGCCTCGTTTACAACTGCAACGCGGCGGACTCTTGTCGTTCTGTCGGGCATTCTGAATTCTTTATTAACATATGTTATTGCGCCGTACGGGCAGACCTTTTCGCATGTCGAGCATCCGTTACACATCATTTCATCCGAATGTGCAACGCAGGGATTGCCGGTGAGCTTGTTCTTGCAGAGCAGACCGATCACCTTGGATGCGGCAGCTCCCGCCTGTGCGACCGTTTCGGGGATATCCTTAGGTCCTTGGCATGCGCCCGACAGGAACACACCTGCAGTGGGACTTTCGACCGGGCGAAGCTTCGGATGTGCCTCAGTGAAGAAATCGTTGGTGTCCATGCTTGCGGTAAGCATTGTGGCAAGCGGACGCGCGGACTTGTCGGGCTCGATCGCCGCCGCTAGAACGACGAGATCGGCATCGATATGAAGCTGTTTTCCGTAAATAAGGTCCGAACCCTGAACCTTCAGCTTACCGCCCTCGGGAGACACCTTACCGACCATGCCCTTGATATAATGCACGCCGTATTCCTCAACGGCGCGGCGATAGAACTCGTCAAAGTTCTTACCGGGGGTACGGACATCGATATAGAAGACATAAACCTCGGTATCGGGATACTTGTCGCGGATGAGCATTGCGTGCTTTGCGGTATACATACAGCAGATCTTGGAGCAATATTCCTTGCCCTTATCGGTGCATGCGGCACAACGCGAGCCGACACACTGAACGAACACGATAGTGTGCGGATGCGTATTGTCGGAGGGACGAAGCAGAGTTCCGCCCGTAGGTCCTGCGGCATTCATCAGTCTCTCGAGTTCGAGCGAGGTTATGACGTCCTTTGACTGAGAATAAGCAAACTCGTCGAATTTCTCCATCGAGATGGGGTTAAATCCGGTTGCGACAACGATCGCGCCGTATTTTTCCTCGATAAACTCGTCCTTTGCGGTATAATCGATAGCCTTTGCGGTGCAGACCTTCGAGCAGACACCGCACTTGCCTGTTTTGAGCATGGTGCAATATTTCGGATCGATGGTCGCGACCTTCGGAACAGCCTGCGCAAAGGGAATGTATATAGCGCGGCGGTTATCCATACCGAGGTTAAACTCATTTGGGACATTTTTCTGAGGACATTTTTCGGTGCAGAGTCCGCATCCTGTGCAAACATCCTCCTTAACATATCTTGCCTTCTTTTTGATCGTCACATCGAAGTTACCGACAAATCCCTTGACTGCGGTAACCTCCGAATAAGCAAGTATGCGGATATTTTCGTTTTGAGCGGCATCAACCATTTTAGGCGTGAGGATACATGCCGCGCAGTCGAGCGTCGGGAAGGTCTTATCAAGCTGAGCCATCTTTCCGCCGATGGTCGGCTTGGTCTCAACTATATCGACCGGAAATCCCGCGTCGGCGATATCGAGTGCGGTCTGAATGCCCGCGATACCGCCGCCGATAACGAGTGCTCTCTTTGTAACAGGGCTTTCGCCCGGGGTAAGGGGGGCATTGAGGCTGACCTTTGCGATCGCCGCTCTGCCGAGAATGACCGCCTTTTCGGTGCCCGTCATTTTATCTTTATGTACCCACGAGCACTGCTCGCGGATATTTGCGATCTCAACCATATAGGGGTTGATGCCTGCCGCCGCCGCTGTCTTTCTGAATGTCACCTCATGCATACGCGGCGAGCACGAACAGACAACGATACCCGTGAGCTTATGCTCATGCACGGCATCAATTATCATATTTTGTCCTGCCTGCGAGCACATATACTGATAGTCGGCAGAGAAGACGACGCCGGGTTCTTTACCGAGGATCTCGGCGACCTTTGCGACATCGACCGTGCCGGCGATATTCGTTCCGCAATGGCAGACAAATACTCCGATTCTTTGCATATTGATCTCGTCCTTTCTCTTATATCACTTTTATCACTTTGAATACTTGCGAAGTGCACTGACTATCGCCTGTTGAGGAAGGTCATCATCGACGAGTGCGGGAATATCATCCGCGCTCATGTGATTTGCCCCCTTCTCTCTGATCAGCAGAAGGCGAAGTGCCTCAATGATCTTTGCCGGCTCGACGCCTCTCGGGCATCTGTCAACACAGGCAAAGCAGGAAAGACATTTATATGCCGAGGGAGACTTCATAAGTGTTTCGACATCTCCGTTTTCAACCATATATACGAACTGATGGGGATGGTATTCCATTTCGTCGTATGACGGGCAGGTTCCCGAACATTTGCCGCACCGCATGCATTTTTTGACATCGGTTCCGCTCATACGGGTTATCTGCTCCTTGACACGCTCTGATTTAGCTGTTTGCATCAGATTTCTCCTTTACTCCGAGTGCCTCTGCGAGAAGCTCGGTAAAATAGACGGTCGGCAGGTCGCCGCCGCTCTTTTCAAGATTATATTTGCAAAGCGGACAGGCGGTGACTATCATATCGGCACCATGTCCCGCCGCGCTCTCCTCGACCGAGGATGCGCGGCGCATTGCCGCATCCTTATCCTCGAGCACAAGATATCCGCCGCAGCATTCATTTCGCATCGGATAAACTATCGGCTCTGCGCCGAGTGCGCGGATAAGATCCTCCATGATCTTCGGATTTTCAACGTCGTCAAATTCCATGACATTTCCCGGACGGAGAAGCATACAGCCGTAATATGCGGCGATCTTCTTACCGGTGAGCGGATTTTTTACCGCCGCTTTGATCTTATCAAAGCCGACAACATCACGAAGAAGTTCGAGATAATGTACGACCTTGACACCACCGTAATAGGGTGCGCTCGGATCTTTATCCTGAGCCATATAATTATTCACTCTCAAAGTGAAATCGGGATCGGTAAGGCATGCGTGCTCGGTCTGTTTTAACACGTTATGACAAGCGGAACACACCGAGACGAGCATCTGACCGCGATCTCTTGCGCAGACAAGCGCGCGAACGCTTGACAATTTGGACGCGATCTCGTCTTTTGCGGAGATGAACACTCCACCGCAACACTGCCAATCATCGACCTCGCAAAGTTCGACCCCGAGAGCCTCCGCCGAGGCTCTTGCGTATCTGTCAAGTTCGAGAGCCTTTGTTCTAAGCGTACAGCCGGGGAAATAACTGACCTTCATGTTTATGATCAACCTTTCTGTTTGATAAACCGATCAGATCATCTGCTCGGGATGAAAGACCTCGTCAAAACGCTCGGCTGTGAGGAATCCGAGCTCGACGCAGGCTTCTTTAAGCGAAATATTGTCTTTATAAGCCTTTTTCGCAGTCTTTGCCGCATTTTCATAGCCGATATAGGGATTAAGCGCGGTTACGAGCATGAGCGAATTGTGCAGATTGTGATACATTTTTTCCTTATTCGCGGTAATGCCCGACGCACAGTTCTTGTTGAACGAAAGGATCGACTCGGCAAGCAGGCGAGCGGACTGAAGGAAATTGTAGATCGCGACCGGCATAAAGACGTTAAGCTCAAAGTTGCCCTGAGATGCCGCAAACGAAACTGCCGCATCGTTGCCCATCACCTGCACTGCCACCATGGTGACAGCCTCGCACTGTGTGGGATTGACCTTTCCGGGCATGATCGACGAGCCCGGCTCATTTTCGGGGATATGTATCTCTCCGAGACCGTCGCGAGGACCGGATGCCAGCCAACGAACATCGTTTGCGATCTTCATCATATCGCAAGCGGTCGCCTTGATCGCACCGTGAGCAAAGACCAATTCGTCCTTTGACGTGAGGCTGTGGAACTTATTGAATCCGGTTACAAAAGGCTTGCCCGTGAGCATTGCCGCCTTGTTTGCAACAAGCTCTGCAAATCCCTTCGGGGTATTGAGTCCCGTTCCGACGGCAGTTCCGCCGAGAGCAAGCTCACAAAGAGGAGAGACGGCAAGCTTTAACAGCTCGACATCACGCTCAAGGCTCGATCTCCATCCCGAGATCTCCTGCGAGAAGGAGATGGGTGTTGCGTCCTGGAGGTGCGTCCTTCCCGATTTGACGATACCCTCGTTTTCCTTTTCAAGGCGGTAGAAGGTCGAAATAAGCTCCTCTATTGCGGGGATCAACTTATCCTCTATTGCAAGGACGGCGCAAATATGCATTGCGGTCGGGAATGTGTCGTTTGAGGACTGGCTCATATTGATGTCATCGTTGGGATGACAGAGCTTTTTGCCGGCGATCTCGTTTGCGCGATTGGCAATGACCTCGTTTGCGTTCATATTCGACTGCGTACCCGAGCCCGTCTGCCAGACTACGAGCGGAAAATGCTCGTCAAGCTCGCCCGAGGCGACCTCGTCGCATGCTTTTTCGATAGCCGCAAGCTTTTCCGATGTCATTTTATCGGGGCGAAGCTCGGCATTTGCCATTGCCGCCGCCTTTTTAAGTATTCCGAAAGCGTGTGTGACCTCGCGTGGCATTGTTTCAATGCCGACGCCAATTCTGAAATTTTCGAGCGATCTCTGCGTTTGTGCGCCCCAAAGTTTGTCTGCGGGGACCCTCATCTCGCCCATTGAATCGTGTTCTATACGGTATTCCATTTTATTCCTTTCAAAAAGAAGATCAAATGATCAAATAATGATATTGTTTATAACGCCCTTAAGTGTATCCGCACTGAAGCGAAGCTTTGCGACTTCCTCATCTGTGAGATTAATATTGACATGTCCGCCGAGTCCGTCGCGTCCGACGACGTTCAGCGTGCTGAGACAGACATCGCTTATGCCGTACTCGCCGTGCATCATGGTCGAGACCGTCATTGTCGTATCGATGCCGCTGAGGATAGCATTGCAAACATGACATACAGACATTGAAACGGCATAGAAGGTCGCACCCTTGCGTGCGATAACTCTTCCGCCCGACTTTCTGACGTAGTCCTCGATCTCGACAAGATCAAGCTCGGGAGATTCGAGTGCGTCTTTGTTGCCGAAAACTCTGTGACATTCCTCGATCGGAACGTTTGAAATGTTGGCAACCGACCACGGAATGAAGGAGGAGTCGCCGTGCTCACCGAAAACGTATGCGTGAACATTGTTCTGGCTTATGCGGCAATACTCGGAAAGTCTTGCGCGAAGTCTTGCGGTATCAAGGATGGTTCCCGATCCGATGATCTGATTTTCGGGAAGACCCGAGAGTTTGCAGAAGGTATATGTAAGCACATCGACCGGGTTCGAAACGATAACATATACGGCATCGGGAGCATATTTTGTTATCTCGGGGATGATCGTTTTCGTGATATTGACGTTGATCTGAGCAAGCTCAAGTCTTGACTGACCGGGCTTTCTTGCAACGCCCGAGGTAAGGATGACTATGCTTGAGCCTGCCGCATCGGGATAATCGCCCGCATAGATCGAGCAGGGTGCGCAGAAGGGTGTACCCTGTCTGATATCAAGCGCCTCGCCGAGTGCCTTTTCGTGGTTGATGTCGATCATTACGATCTCGGAAGCATATCCGAGAAGTGCAAGCGAGTAAGCTATCGTCGATCCGACACTGCCTGTTCCGATAATTGAAATCTTGTTCATGTTTTTAACCATCCTGTCTTATTATTTTGGAGTTTGGGTCAAGTATATTATACCACAGATCGAGTCGGACCTGTTATTACCTGTTTTATATATCGATATGTATTTTCTGTTATATCCGCACCATAAGCGTTGCGAATAAATCCGCAACGCTTATGTGGTTAATTTGCCGTTTTTTATTGATTTTTTGAAGAAATGCACTCATCGATCGCCTTGGCGGCTTTCTTTCCCGCGCCCATTGCGAGTATGACGGTAGCCGCGCCGGTGACGGCATCGCCGCCTGCGTACACGCCCTCTCTTGAGGTAAGTCCGGTCTCGGGGTCGGCGACTATGCCGCCCCAACGCTCGGTCTCAAGTCCCTTTGTCGTGCTCTTGATAAGCGGATTCGGCGATGTTCCGAGTGCCATTATAACAGCGTCTGCCTCTATGGTGAACTCACTGTCCTTCACCTCGATCGGGCGGCGTCTGCCGCGCTCATCGGGCGCGCCGAGTTCCATTTTTATGCACTCGATCGCCTTGACAAAACCATTCTTCGGGTCTCTGCGGTCATCGGGATTTTCGTATCCGATGATCTTTGTGGGATTGGTCAGAAGTCTGAACTCGATCCCCTCCTCCATTGCATGCTCGACCTCCTCGCGACGTGCGGGCAGTTCTTCCATAGAGCGGCGATATACGATCGTGACCTTCGCTCCCAGGCGAAGTGCCGTGCGTGCAGCATCCATGGCGACATTGCCTCCGCCGACAACGACTACTCTGCCGCCCTTCATTATCGGGGTCGCGCTGTCGTTTCTGTATGCCTTCATGAGATTGCTTCGGGTGAGAAATTCGTTTGCCGAATACACGCCCTTGAGCTCCTCGCCGTCGATGCCCATAAATTTGGGAAGTCCCGCGCCCGAGCCAATGAATACAGCCTCAAAGCCGTCCTCAAAAAGCTCGTCAACGGTAAGTGTCTTACCTATAACGACATTGGTCTCAAAATCGACACCGAGTGCCTTCAGTCCGTCGACCTCTTTTTGGACTATCGACTTGGGAAGTCTGAACTCGGGAATACCGTAGACCAAAACTCCGCCTGCCGTATGGAGAGCCTCATAGACCGTGACCTTGTAGCCCTTCTTGGCAAGATCGCCCGCGCAGGTAAGTCCCGAGGGACCCGAGCCGACAACAGCCACCCTATGACCGTTTGAGGGCGGAGCTATAGTCTCTGCAGTGTCATTTGCATTATGATGATCGGCGACGAAGCGTTCGAGTCTGCCGATGCCGACAGGCTCAAATTTGATTCCGAGGGTGCATTTGCTCTCGCACTGCGACTCCTGCGGACATACTCTGCCGCAGACTGCGGGGAGCGAGGACGACTCTGCTATAACGCGATACGCGCCCTCAAAATCGCCTTCTTTAACATAGCCGATAAATCCGGGAATATCGATATTTACCGGACATCCGCCGATACAGGGCTTGTTTTTGCAGTTAAGGCATCTCTTTGCCTCATCGATCGCAACCCGGGCGGTATATCCGAGTGCGACCTCATCGAAATTATTTGCGCGCACGCTCGGAGCCTGCGTCGGCATTTCGTGCTTTTTCTGTTCTATTGCCATGTCAGCTCTCCTCCTTTGCCTTTGCAAAAAGGTTGCATGTCTCCTCGTATGCGTGTCGCTCAAAATCGGCATACATTCTGCCGCGCGACATCGCCTCGTCAAAATCGACCTCGTATCCGTCAAAATCGGGACCGTCGACGCAGGCAAATTTCATGATCTTTTTGCCCTCGTGAACAAGCGTCAGTCTGCAACCGCCGCACATTCCCGTGCCGTCTATCATTATCGGGTTCATCGAAACGGTGACCGGGACGGCGTAGGGTCTTGCGGTCTCAACGACAAATTTCATCATGATCAGCGGACCGATGGTGATTATCATATCATATCTCTCGCCCGCCTCAAGCAGCTCGCGAAGCGGCAGGGTAACATTGCCGCATCTGCCGTAAGAGCCGTCATCGGTCATGATGGTAAGGCGATCGGTGCATGCGGTAAATTCGTCCTCGAGAATGACGATATCACGGGATCTGAATCCAATGATGCCCGTGACATCCGCACCGAGTTTGTGAAGCTCCTCGGCGATGGGAAGGGCGATGGCGCATCCGACGCCGCCGCCGATAACGCAGACCTTTTTGATGCCCTCTGTCTCGGTCGGTTTGCCGAGCGGTCCGACAAAATCCTCGATATACTCGCCCTCGTTCTTATGTCCGAGCTTTGCGGTCGTCGCTCCGACGATCTGAAAAATGATCTTAACGGTGCCCGACTCTTTGTTGCATCCCGCGACCGTGAGCGGTATTCTCTCGCCCTCATCATCGACGCGGAGAATTATAAACTGCCCCGGCTTTGCTTTATTTGCGACAAGCGGAGCGACGATTTCCATTTCGGTAACGGTCGGATTGAGCACCCGTTTTTTTGCGATCTTATACATAAATAAATCCGTCCTTTCAATAGACTTCTAACAGATACGGCTCTATTATAGCACAAAAAGAGATTTTTGTGAATAGATATCGATCGATTTTTTTGATTTTTTCAAAAGTTTTCGATCATTTTCGCACTCAAGGTAAAAAGCGGGGCTAAGCCGATGCCTCAGCGTCGACTTAGCCCCATTATCCGTTCGGTTATCAGAAATCGACCTCGGTATCGTAGTAGCAGCAGAGAAGAAGCTTTTCCATCTCCTCAACGCTAGGCTGGCGGGGATTCGAGCCTGTGCAAGCATCTCCGAGTGCGTTGACCGCGATATCGTGCAGACGCGCACGGAATGCATCCTCGGGTACAAAGCCGTTTTCGGTGGGATAGCTGTCCGCACCGTAATTTTTGATGCAGTGAGGGATGTTCAGCTCGTCATTCATGCGGCGAAGCTCTGCGATAAGAGCCGCGATCTTCTCGCTCTCGGTGTTTCCGCCGAGGTTCATGAAGTCTGCGATCTCGGCATAGCGCGCTGCCGCCTCGGGATCCTTTGCGTTGAAGGCGATGACCTTGGGAAGGTACATTGCATTTGCCGCACCGTGGATGATGTGCGCACCGAAATCGGCAAATGCGGCACCCGTCTTGTGCGCCATCGAGTGAACGATGCCGAGCAGAGCGTTCGAGAACGCCATACCCGCAAGGCACTGAGCGTTATGCATGCTGTCGCGCTTTTCCATATCGCCGTTGTAAGAGCCGATGAGATCGCGCTGGATCATCTTTATGGAATGAAGTGCGAGCGGATCGGTGTAGTCGCAGTGAGCGGTCGAAACATAAGCCTCGATCGAGTGAGTCATTGCGTCCATGCCCGTGTGAGCAACGAGTTTTTTCGGCATGGTCTCGGCAAGCTCGGGGTCAACGATCGCAACATCGGGAGTGATCTCGAAATCGGCGATCGGGTACTTGATACCCTTCTGATAGTCGGTAATGATCGAGAATGCGGTGACCTCGGTCGCGGTGCCGGACGTAGAGGAGATAGCGCAAAAATGAGCCTTTGTGCGGAGCTTCGGAAGTCCGAAGACCTTGCACATGTCCTCAAATGTAACATCGGGATACTCGTACTTTATCCACATTGCCTTTGCGGCATCGATAGGCGATCCGCCGCCCATGGCAATGATCCAATCCGGCTGAAATTTCAGCATGGCGTCCGCACCGCGCATAACGGTCTCAACAGAGGGGTCGGATTCGATACCCTCGAAAAGCTCGACCTCCATGCCTGCTTCCTTAAGATAAGATACAGCCTTGTCAAGGAAGCCGAAACGCTTCATCGAGCCGCCGCCGACGCAGACGATAGCTCTCTTTCCTTCAAGTGTTTTAAGTGCCTCAAGTGCGCCCTTTCCGTGATAAAGGTCGCGGGGAAGTGTGAAACGTGCCATAATTTTTTCCTCCGAAATAATATTAAAAATTTCTGCTTTTGAACTTATGTCATGTTGCTCTCTTCGAGCACACCCTTATCATACCACATTTTTCGCCATTTGTAAATTGCCGATTTCTCATATAGGTTATGCATATATCGATATACCGATGATCGATTGACAACATGTCGAGCACTCACACAACGAAGTTTTCCAAAAAGTCGTCGATCTCTTCCCTGCTTTTGAAAATTACCGTCCTTTTATCGTCATACTTTTCAAGAAGATCGATCACCTTTGGTCTTTGGACATCGTTATAACTTTTCACAAATTCGACAAAGGACTCATCCTCCTTTGTTTCGACCCATAAAATGTCATCGCGAGGCTTGCCGCGGCGCGCGCGAATGCCGTCAAGGCAGACATCTGTCGGAAGATCGAGAAAAATTATCGTGTCACACGCCTTCATCCGACGCTCCATCGTCGAGGCGTAATTGCCGTCGATGATCCAGCTGTCCGTGCAGAGCACATCGATCAAGCGTTCAAGAAACAGCTCCCTTTCGACAGGTGTTCCGTCCGCGTTCCAATTCATCAGGTCAAGATGGTGGAGCGGAATGCCCGTTTTATCGTGGAGTCTGCGCGAAAGACAGCTCTTTCCGCTCCCGGGACAGCCGATCACAATGACCCTTTTCATGAGCCATTGCCTCCCTGCCTCGCAAATCTCTCCTCTCCCCACCAATCGGGGACAAGCTCGCGAAGCTTTATCGTTTTCAGCGTTTCGAGATCGAGCAGTATCTCTATATCGCCGCTGTCCTTGTCAAGCTGCATCATAAGCTCACGACAAGCTCCGCAGGGTGAGCCGACCTTGCCGCTTGGGGTGACGGCAACCACCTTATCGATCTGACTTTCGCCGTTTGTGATCATATTTGCGATCGCGTTCCGCTCGGCGCACATTCCGAGTGACGATGCGCTGTCGATGCAAACGCCGACATAGATATTACCCTTTTTTGTAAGTATCGCGGCGGCAACGCCTCCCGCCTCGATAAACGGGGAGACAGTTCTGCCGTTTTGCACCTTAATTGCCGCCTCATAAAGTTTTTTCCACATGAATGTCACCTCTTTTTCATATCAGCACGCCGTCGCAATGATCGATCTCGTGCTGAATTATCTGCGCTGTCCAACCGTCATAGCTCTTGATGCGTGTCTGCATATCGGTCGTCTGATACCTGACCTTGATCGATCTGTACCGTCTGCACGCACGCGGACCGCCGAGCAGTGACAGACAGCCTTCCTCGGTGTTATACACACCCTCCTTTTTGACGATCTCGGGGTTCAGCATCACAGCAAAGGACGACGCGTCCGCAAATGCGATAATGCGTTTTTTGACGCCGATCATATTTGCCGCCATGCCGACACAGCTCTCGCTGTGAAACTTGAGCGTATCAAGCAGATCGAATGCCGTCTGCAGATCGTCTTTTGTCGCGATCTCCGATCTTACCGCAAGGAAAATGGGGTCATGAACGAGTTCTCTTACCATCTGTCCTATCTCCGTTTTTCTTGAATTTATACCACATTATACCACAACGATCGGAGCTTTTCAATAGATGAGCGATATTTTTTTGCCTAAAAAGCCAAAGACATCGATTTTGGTTACAAGTTGGTAACATTGCCGTGTTAAAATGTGTTAAAAAGAAAGAGCGATCAAAAAGAAGGTGACGGCATGGCAAAGATACTTATCGTCGAGGACGAGGTGGCGATAAACGATCTTATAAAATTCAATTTGGAGCTTGTCGGGCACGAATGCCGACAGATGTTCGACGGCGAGACCGGGCTCTGCGAGGCGTCAAAGGGCGAATACGATCTTGTGATACTCGATGTTATGCTTCCGAAATACTCTGGCTTTGAGATAATGGAATACCTTCGCGGACAGCCTGTCATTTTCGTCACGGCGAGAGCGTCGGCAGGTGACAAGATCAAGGGTCTGCGTCTCGGAGCGGACGACTACATTACAAAGCCGTTTGACATCATCGAGCTTGTCGAGCGTGTCAAGGCGGTCCTGCGCAGGACAAAATCCGACCCCGACATATTTGAGTTTGACGATATAAAGATCGAGTTCAGCAACCGTCGAGTTTACAAGGGCGAAGATGAGGTCATACTCCGACCGCGCGAATTTGATCTGCTTGAGGTGCTCGTCACAAATCGCAATCTGGCACTGTCAAGGGAGAAGCTGCTCGAACTCGTTTGGGGATATGATTTCGAGGGAGAGACGCGCACGGTCGATGTTCACATTCAAAGGCTTCGTCAAAAGCTCGATCTCTCCGACAGGATACAGACGGTATACAAAACGGGATACAGGTTTGAGATATGAAAACTAAAACGAAAACTAAGATGAAAATGCGATTTTGGCAAAAGACCTATCTGTTCACGCTCGCGCTGTTTCTTGTCTGTCTTAACATCGGCATTCTCTCGCTCACCGTTTACACATATCAAAATCATGTCGATGCGGCAGAGTCGACTGCCACGGCGGAGCAAAACTATGTCGCGATGTCATTCGAGCGCGACCTCGACACTCTCACAAGCGGAAGCTCGTTTGCAAGCCCTTCCCTTTTGATGCAGTCATACGGAAATTATTACAATAAAAAGGGTATATCGCTCAAATTCGAACAGGGTGACAAGGTCGTATATACGAACATAGCTTGTGAGATATCGGCAAGCACCAACACCATCTCGCACAAAGACATAGACGACAAGCGTCACATCGTGATCGCATCCGAGATATGCGACGGCAAATATGTTATGACATTTGCCAAAAACGTCGAGCCGCTCGATGTCGAGTTTCGTTCACTGATGCTGACCTACACGCTGACGGCAATCGGCGTCTCGCTTCTTCTGGCGATATGTCTGTACTTTATTCTGAAAAGGTTGTCCGATCCGCTCGAGAGGCTTCGGAAGACCACTGAAATGATCGAATCGGGAGATTTTTCGGTCAGGGCGAATGAGAGCGGATCGGATGAATTCACCCTTCTTGCAAAAAGCTTCAACGCAATGCTTGAAAAGATTAACGAGCAGATGGCAACACTCGAAAAAGAGGCGGCGCGCAAGCAGATGCTTGTTGACAACATGGCGCACGAGCTGCGCACGCCGCTGACGAGCATTCACGGTTATGCGGAATTTCTCGAAAAAGCAAACACGACAAGTGAGAGGCGCGCGGTTGCGGCAAAATACATAATGTCCGAGTCCGAGCGTCTGCAAAAGATTTCCGAGATACTCCTTGACGGTGCCTTCATACGAGAAAACGTCATCGAAAAGGAAAATGTCGATCTCGGCAATATTCTGCGCGATGTTTCCGAAAAGCTGTCTGTGCGTGCGTGTGACGCAGGGGTGACGATCACATGCGATGCCGCATCAGTCATGACAGAAGGCAACGAAACACTGCTTTCGATGCTCTTTTACAATCTTGTCGAAAATGCGATCAAGGCATGCGAGAGCGGCGGAGAGGTGAAGCTGTCCTGTTGTGGGGGTGTGGCGATCATCGAAGACAACGGCAAAGGAATGAGTGCAGAACAAATTACACATATAACCGAACCCTTTTATCGTACCGACAGATCTCGCTCACGCGCCGAGGGCGGCGCGGGGCTTGGACTTTCGCTTTGCGACAGGATCGTAAAGACGCACGGTGCGGTGATGCGATTTGAGTCAGAGGTCGGGGTTGGCACGAAAATATTTGTGGATTTTACAAGTCCGAAACAAGTCGATGACAAGTCGATAAAAAGCTCTCTGTAAAATAAGGCAAATCGCGGCAAACCTGTCGCACCGAAAGTGAGGAAAAACAAAATGAGACAACATTTCAAATTTTTCACGGTAGTGGTATCGATGCTTCTTTTGTCATCGATCATCCTTTCCGGAAGCATGTACGCCATTACAAGCAAAAACGGTGGTGAAAAGCCGTATGATCTGAGCGGACAAATGCCGACAAATAACACAAATGACAATGTAAATGCCGATGTACCCAAAGAAGAGGTCAGCGGAAATGTCCCCGTTGACGATTACATTCCGCCGATTTTGGGGAACAAATTCGATGTTTACGATCACCAAAGCGGAAGCTCGCTCACGATCTTCTCGAAGGAGCAGTACAACGAGTTAAAGGCTCTCCGCGACGGTGGCGGTCGAGACGGACTGACATACGATGAGGTCATTTCCCTGGTGAGTGATTCGATCGCAAAATATTTCTCGTATGACGAGATCTGCCTTTACAATGCAAATGTCGATCACATTCTTCCGCTGACGCTTACTTTTTCGGCAATTCAAAGCAGTTCTTCCTGCATTATAAGACCCTATCACGGAGATTTTTTGGAGTTTGGCGACTACGGTCAAGCGGTGAACCGATACAAGAGAATACTCGAGGAGATCTACGCGATCATTTATTATCGCATTTACATGCTTGATCCCGGTTTTATCGGCATTGAGACGACCGGCTCAAGCGGTTATCAGGCACTCGTCCTTGATAATTCGACAGTAGTCGATGACAAGTACAAAAGCTCGCTTAGGACAGCAATCGAAAACATTCATCTCTCGGGCACGGAAAATGACTCGGGCAAAAAGATCTTGTACACCCAAACAGACAGCGCTTTTGAAGCAGACAGTGCGTTAGACTTAAGTTTCGTCATTGCAAGGTCTGATAAGGATCATAAGGATCTACAGAGCATCTATCCCACAAGCGAGCTTAGCGAGCTGATGCCACAGCAAAGGATCTACTGCGTGGCAAACGAGGGAACAAAACCCTTCTTCATGCTGGACTACGTAACAGGCGGGGCATTCCTCACTTTGGCGGAAATGATGTCGTCCTGCAGATACGGGAGATTTACGGTTCAGGACGGCGTTCTGACGATAAATCTCGACACAAAAGATCAGATACTCGTATTTCACAAAGTTGGTGGCGGTTTTGCCTACTCTGCCGAACTGTCGCGAGGTGGCGAATATATATCCCATTGGCAAGACGGGCTTGTGTTCACGGCTCTTTCGGATGGGAATATTGAAAATGACGGAAGCGGAAGCGAAACCGAGACAATAACACCCTCGAAGCCCGATGATGAGATATCGACATACATCAAGTATGACTCAAACTCTGACTGCTGTACGCTGATAGGCACTGTCGACATCGGCGGCAGTTATTCATCGGAGGACGGCAGGATGATCTTCCTGTTCGTTACCTCGGACGGCTTATATCAGTACTGCTTTGAGCAGGTCGACGGCGATATCTACTCATATCAAAAGGGGATATCGTCCCCTGTTCCCGGCTGTGAATTTGCTGATGAAACAAGGTTTTGTAAAATAACATACGAAAACTGCTCTTCCGTCATCTTAGAGCCCCAATAACATCAAAAGATCCTCCCAAAAAATCGGGGAGGATCTTTTGATACCTTTTGACGAAAAGTCATTTCTTTGCGGATACCGAGAAATTTCCGTCATCCGTGACGGTGATACAGATCGTGCCGTCGATGTCGGTTCTGCAGACATGTGCGCCGACATTTTCGAGGCGTGTGAGGGTGCCGCGGGACGGGAGTCCGTACGGATTTGACTCGCCCGCCGAGATCACGGCAACTTTTGGGGAAACTGCCGACAAAAAGTCCTCGGTCGTTGAGGTCATCGAGCCATGGTGTGCGACCTTCAGGACATCGGCGGCAAGGCTACTACCGTACAGGCTGACGAGTTCTTCTTCAACCTGTGCCTCGGCATCGCCCGTAAAGAGGAGTCTTGTACCGAGCACGTCGAGCATGACAACGAGGCTATCGTTGTTTGATCCGTCACACTCGGTCGCACCCTGCGGAGAGAGCACATCGAGCCTACAGCCCGCCGTCGCGAAGTGATCTCCGCGTTGTGCGCGGACGATCTCAACATCATGTTCTTTTGCGAGAGTCGTCAGCTTTTGTCCGACAAATCCTCCGATATCATAATCCGGGATGACGATACTATCGACATCGAAGGCGTCGAGGAGCTCAAACACACCGCCGAAATGATCGTCGTGTGCGTGCGAAATGACGATCATTTCAACTCGTTTAACACCGTTTTTCTTCATTTGTGCGACAAGATCGGTGCCGCCCGAGTTCAGTCCGCAATCAAACACGACCGCATCGCCGTTTGGAGCAACAAGATACGCACCGTCGCCCTGCCCGACATCCGAAAAGAAGACACGATAGTTTGCGCGCTCTTTTGAGAGATGGAAGAATGTCAGCACTGCGGCGGCGACAAATATCAGGGCGGTCGCCGACGCTATAATGATCTTTATTTTTAACTTTTTCGGGCGATCTTCTTTATCCAAGGGATCCACCTCCCCATTTACGGCTTTTGTACATTATACAGTATTTTCAGCCGAAAATCAAGGGGTATTTTGAAAAAATCGATCGTTCTATCAATCGGCAAAGAAAAATCGAGGCGATCGAGAGGAAGAACCAATAGATACAGTAGAGCGGACAGATCTGCCCCCAAAGATTGAGCGGAAGATCCGAATAGTCCCAGACCTGCATATCGAGCAGGCGATTGACCGCAAGTCCGACGACAAGCTCGGACAGAGTTACAAACGCCGATGCGATCAGTGCCTTAACGAGCAAGGGTCGCGAGATGTGTTTATCGATAAAAAATATTGCCGCAAGGCAGAGTCCGCCGAGTGCGATCATTGTCGGGTGGGTATATCCGCGCCACAAAAGCTCGATCATACCATATCCCGCGCCGCCGATCAGAAACAGGAGAGCGTAACAGGTCATTTTGCGACCTCCGAAAGATACTTGGGTCGATTTTGCCGTCCCGAATAAGTTTTCGACGTCGGATATGTAAATATACGCAAATAATAGAGCAAAATTTTCGGAAAACTATTGAAAAAGAGGAAGAAATATGGTACAATAGCTCAGAGTTGAGCGAAGGTGAGGTTATCGGACATGCTTATGACCGACGAGTTCTACATGTCGGTCGCCATTGAGCAGGCAAAGCTTGCGGCAGAGGGCGGCGAGGTCCCGATCGGTGCGGTCGTTGTCTGGGACGACGGGCGGATAGTCGGCGTCGGGCGAAACTGTCGCGAGGGGCAAAAGAACGCGCTCGGGCACGCCGAGATCGCGGCGATAAATGCGGCGTGCCGTGAGCTTCACGGCTGGCGTTTACACAAAGCGACGCTCTATGTCACGCTCGAACCCTGTCCGATGTGTGCCGGGGCGATAGTCAATGCGCGCATCAGGCGTGTCGTATACGGTGCATCCGACCCGAAGGCAGGTGCGCTCGGGTCAAGGTTGCAGATCTGTGATTTCGGGCTCAATCACACCTTCGAGCAGGTGGGTGGTGTGATGGAGGACGAGTGCTCGTCTCTGCTCTCTGACTTCTTTTTGAGGCTGCGAAAGGCGCGAAAAGGCGAGCTTTCAACAGATGCAGACCAAAAAGACGATCGATTTGGCGGAAATGACGAAAGAAAATCTTCGCAAAGCGGTTGACAATCTGAGAAAAAAGATATATAATTAGAGTGATGTAAAATCGAACACATTTTGGCACACATCGCGGCATGCGATATGTGAGGAAGGAAAATGAAATGAATCAGATGAACGTGGAGACACTCTCCCGTCTGCGTAATATCGCAAATGACATTCGCATAAACGCGGTCAAGGCAGTTTACTCGGCAAACAGCGGACATCCGGGCGGATCGCTCTCGATAGCCGACATGCTCGCCTATCTTTACTTTGAGGAGATGAACATCGACCCTGCCGATCCTAAGGGTGCTGACAGGGACAGATTTGTTCTGTCAAAGGGGCACTGTGCTCCCGCATATTATTCGGCACTCGCTCTGCGCGGATTTTTCCCCATTGAGGAGCTGACAAGCTTTCGCTCGATTGACAGCAGGCTTCAGGGTCACCCCGACATGAAGAACATCCCGGGTGTTGACATGTCGACAGGCTCGCTCGGAATGGGCATTTCCGCCGCTTGCGGAATGGCTCTTGCCGGACGCGATCGCTACAGAGTTTACACGATCCTCGGCGACGGCGAATGCCAAGAGGGTGAGGTTTGGGAGGCGGCGATGTTTGCATCTCACTACAAGCTGTCAAATCTCGTTGCCATGATCGATTTCAACGGTCTTCAGATCGGCGGAAACATCACCGATGTAATGAACCCCACGCCATTTGACAAAAAATTCGAGGCGTTCGGATGGTACGTTCAGACGATCGACGGTCACGACATCGAGCAGATCGCGGCGGCACTTGAAAACGCAAGAGCCGAGAAGGACAAGCCCTCGGTGATAATCTGCAAGACGGTCAAGGGCAAGGGCGTTTCGTTTATGGAAAACAACGCAAAATGGCATGGCAATGCGCCCTCTGCCGAGCAATTTGAAATTGCAATGAAGGATCTGGGAGGTTGCGAAAATGGCTGAGAAAATAGCGACAAGAGAATCTTACGGCTGTGCGCTGGTCGAGCTTGGCGAGAAAAATCCGAATGTTGTCGTCCTTGACGCCGATCTTTGCGAATCGACCAAAACGGTCTATTTCAAGAAACGCTTCCCCGACAGGTTTTTTGACTGCGGAATTGCCGAGGCGAACATGGTCGCCGTATCCGCAGGTCTTGCAGCAGCGGGAAAGATCCCGTTCTGCTCCTCCTTTGCGATGTTTGCGGCAGGGCGTGCGTTCGATCAGGTTCGCAACGCAGTAGGCTATCCGCATCTCAATGTCAAGATCGGCGCAACTCACGCAGGCATTACGGTCGGCGAGGACGGTGCGACTCACCAGTGCCTTGAGGATATAGGTGTCATGCGCACCATCCCCGGCATGACGATCATCAACCCTGCCGATGACACCGAGGCA
Organism: uncultured Lachnospiraceae bacterium; assembly: GCA_964568425.1. Lineage (GTDB taxonomy): Bacteria > Bacillota > Clostridia > Oscillospirales > CAG-272 > CAKSQF01. The sequence goes on from CAZMPO010000012.1 coordinate 45,647, forward strand.
AGAGCCGCCGTTGCCGCCGCCGCAGAATGGAACGGTCCCGTATACATGCGTTTCGGCAGATATGCCGTACCGGTGATCTTTGACCGCTCGACATACAAATTCGAGATAGGCAAAGGCGTTCTTCTCAGAGAGGGACATGATGTCACGATATTTGCGACCGGCATAATGGTCGATGCCGCGCTCTCGGCTGCAGAGATCCTTTCGACAAAGGGGGTCTCCTGCGAGGTCATCGACATACACACGATAAAGCCGCTCGATCGCGAGCTTGTTATCGCGTCGGCATCGAAAACAGGGGCTGTCGTCACGGCAGAGGAGCACAACATCATCGGCGGACTCGGCTCGGCTGTCTGCGAGGTGCTTTCGGAGTGCCGTCCCACGCCTGTTGTTCGTGTCGGCGTCGAGGACACATTCGGCAGATCGGGCAAGGTTCCGCCACTGCTCGAATACTACGGTCTCACGGCTGAAAACATAGTAAACAAGTCCCTTTGCGCGATATCGCTTAAGAAATAAGGAATAAAACGATCGGCTCTCTCGATCATCTTTGAGAGAGCCGATCTTATTCGATTGCAACCATGCAATTGTATTGTATCTTGTATCACCAAAAGCCACCCTGCCTCAGATCTCTCTAAGGCAGGGTGGATTTTATATCTTCCGAGATCAATACTGCGGATCCCATTCGCCTTGGTCAGGATCTTTGCCCGACTCTTCGGACTGACTGGCAAGGATCGCTTCGATATCGGCGATCTCGATCTCAGCAACAGGTGTTTCGTATATCTTTTTCATGGTTTTTCATCCTTTGTTTTCAGACCACAACCATTGGTAATACTATTCCCTTGATTTTACCACAAATATCTTGACATGTCAATAGTTTTTTGAAAAAAATTGCAAAAAGATCAAAAACCTGCAAAGGCGATCATTCGCTTGCCTCTTGTCGGACCGATCTGACCTTTGAAAAGTCAAAGTGCAGATAATAAACGGCGGTGATGCATGCGCAAACGAACCAACCGACGGGGTAGCCGATACCGACCGGGATGAGCTCATTCGAGACAAAATTCGACATAACAAAGAGATATATCTGGCGCACGCCGATAAACGACGAAAGCATTATTATCATCGGCACACGACTGTTTCCAGCACCGCGAAGGGCGGCGGAGAAGATCTGATTGACCGAACAGAAGATATAGAACGGTGTGATCACGCGAAGAAGTCTTGTTGCGGTGGCGACGACCTCGGGGTCTTTATTGAATACCGACGCGATCGGCGCGGCAAATATCATAAGCGGAATGATTATGGCGATCGAGCAGCCGCTTGACATAAAATATGCAAGGCGCGCGCCCTTTTTGGCTCTTTGGGTATCTCCGACGCCGAGATTTTGCCCGACGAAGGTCGTTGTCGCGAGTGCAAGCGACTGAACGGGCAGGAAGATGAACTGATCGACCTTTGAATAGGTCGTCCATCCGCCTGTATTCACGGTCATATTGCCGTTCGTACCTGCGATATACGACTGCACAAAAACATTAGCGAATGAGGTAAGAGCCATCTGCACTGCCGACGGAATACCGATATTCACTATTCTGCGAAGCATTTTGAGGTCGATCTTTAATGATCTGAGCTCGATCTTGACACAAGAGGTCGTTCTGAAAAGCACAAGAAGGGTGAGCAGAGCCGACATCAGCTGAGCGATGATCGTTGCCAGCGCAACGCCTGCGACGCCCATGCCGAATTTGAACACGAAAAGGAGGTCAAGCAGGGTATTTGTGACGGCAGACACAACAAGAAAATAGAGCGGGCGTCTTGAATCGCCGACGGCGCGCAAAATTCCCGCACCCATATTATAGATCATCAATCCGATGACACCCGAAAAATATATCGTAAGATAGGTCCTGCCGGCGCGGAACATTTCTTCATAGCCCTCGCGGTCGGAGTCAAGCATAAGCTCAAGCATAACGGGCGCAAGGATTATGCCGAGAAAGGTGAATACGACAGCCATTATGAGTGTCATTACCATTGAGGTATGGACAGCCTTTTTAACGCCGTCGTTATCTTTTGCGCCGAAATGACGCGAGATAACGACGCCCGCACCGCTTGCGAGTCCCGAGAAAAAGCCGATCAATATATTGATTATCGGTCCGATGCTTCCGACGGCGGCGTAATCGCCTTGGATGCCTGTCTGACCGATGACCCACGTATCGACCATATTATAGAGCTGTTGAAAGAGATTTCCGACGAGCAGGGGTGCGGCGAATTTGATCAAGTTTCCGACAATACTGCCGCTCGTCATATCAAGCTCAAGCTTTTTGCCGCGCCCCTTTGATACCGCGGCACTCATGAGAGGCTCTCGACATAGGCAGATGCCGCAAGAGCCGCGATCGCTCCGTCGGATACCGCGGTGGTCACCTGTCTGACATTTTTACGCCTGCAATCGCCTGCGACGAATATGCCGTCACGCTCGGCGGCACATTCCTCGCCGTAATCGGCGTATCCGCGAGAGTCGAGCCTGATAATGTCGGCGAACGGTTCATTTTGGGGCACGAGTCCGATCGCCACGAACATTCCGTCAACATCGATACGCTCGGTCGTGCCGCTCTTTTCGTCGCGGATCTCTATGCCCTCGAGCTCTCCGTCGCCTATGACACGAGAGACAGTCTTTGAGAGCAGGATCTCGACATTATCCTTTTGCATGAGCGCATCGGAAAGCATCTTTTCGCCCGTGAGAAAATCGAGGTTTTGAACAAGCGTCACCTTTGAGGCGATCTGCGAGAGCTGTAGAGCCTCTTGAAGCGCGGAATTGCCGCCACCGATCACGGCAACATGTTTGCCTGCGAAAAACGCACCGTCGCAGACTGCGCAGAAGGATATTCCCTGCCCGACAAGTTCTTCCTCGCCACAAAGTCCGAGTCGGCGATGCTTTGCGCCTGTCGCGATGATAACGGCGCGCGCGTAAAATTCGCCGCTGTCGGTCATGACGGTCTTCGGCGTGCCGTCTATTATACGGGTGACCTCGCCCACCTCGATCTCGACGCCCTGCCCGAGTGCCTGACCGACAAGCGCGTCGGCAAACTCATTTCCCGTAACGCTCTCAAATCCGGGGATGTTTTCGACTCTCGGCGAGAAGGTTATCTGTCCGCCGAAAGCCGCTTTTTCTATAACGAGCACGCTTTTTCCCGCGCGGCGTGCATATATTGCGGCGGTAAGTCCCGCAGGTCCCCCGCCGACCGTAATAATATCATATATCATCTCAAGAATCCCGTCTTTTTTACATATTATTGCCTTGTTTTTTTATAAAAAATCTTTCTTTTGCCGAAAAAAGCGGCACAAGCCGCTTTTTTCGGTGGTATGAAGGGAATCAGCCTTCGATAAATTTCTTGATGGGTCCGACGCCCGTCAGCTTTTCGACATTTCCGTCTTTTACGACAACAAGGGTCGGTGCCTGCTTGATGCCGAGCGAATTTGTAAGCTCAACATTATCGGATGCAAGAAGCTTTGTATATGCAACGCCTGCCTTATCGAGCAGTGCGCATGCTATCTTGCAGTTGGGGCAGGTAGCGGTCGTGAAGAGATAATTGCCGTCCGAAAGTCCTTCCTTCTTTTCCTCGACCGGGGCGCATGCACACTCCTCGCGAGGACCGCTGTGGGTGAGGACAGAGGTCTCGATATTATACTCGCGACGCTCCTTATATTCCTGCGTCTTGCCGGCGTTCCAGTTCTGGACCGGGCGGTAGTAGCCTGTTATACGGCTGTAGACCTCGGTCGCCCTTCCGCACTCGGGGCATTCGAAATGCTCGCCCGAGATATAGCCGTGATCTTTGCAGATCGAGTAGGTCGGCGAAATGGTATAGTAAGGAAGTCTGTAATTCTCGGCGATCTTGCGGACAAGTGTTGCCGCGCTTTCCCAATCGGCAAGCTTTTCGCCGAGGAATGCGTGGAATACAGTACCCGATGTATAGAGAGTCTGAAGCTCGTCCTGAATATCGAGCGCGCTGAAGATATCATCGGTATAGCCGACCGGCAGGTGGCTGCTGTTTGTGTAGTATGGTGTGCCGCCGTCCTCAGCCGCGGTGATGATGTCGGGGAACTGCTCGACGTCATGCTTTGCAAGGCGATAAGAGGTAGACTCCGCAGGGGTTGCCTCGAGGTTATAAAGATCACCGTACTGCTCTTGGTAGTCGGACAGACGCTCTCTCATATGGTTGAGAACGCGCTTTGTGAACTCTTGGCAGGCAGGGTCGGTCATATCGGCTCTTATCCATTTTGCGTTGAGTCCCGCCTCGTTCATACCGACAAGACCGATCGTCGAGAAGTGGTTTGCAAATGTTCCGAGATAACGTTTGGTATAAGGATAAAGTCCGTTATCAAGAAGTCTTGTGATGACCGTTCTCTTGATCTTGAGCGAACGAGCGGCAACATCCATCATATGATCAAGACGCTTGAAAAAGTCTTTCTCATCGGTTGCAAGATAGGCGATCCTCGGCATATTGATGGTTACGACGCCAACCGAGCCCGTGCTCTCGCCCGATCCGAAGAAGCCGCCCGATTTTTTGCGAAGCTCACGCAGGTCAAGGCGCAGACGGCAACACATCGAGCGAACATCGCTCGGTTCCATATCGCTGTTGATATAGTTTGAAAAATAGGGCGTGCCGTATTTTGCGGTCATCTCAAAGAGGAGCTTGTTGTTCTCTGTGGGCGACCAATCGAAATCTCTCGTGATCGAGTATGTGGGGATTGGGTACTGGAATCCGCGTCCGTTCGCGTCGCCCTCGATCATGATATCGATGAACGCCTTGTTAACGACTCTCATCTCGTCAACGCAGTCACCGTAGGTGAAATCCATCTCCTTGCCGCCGACGATTGCGGGCAGATCCTTAAGATCGGCGGGAACTGTCCAGTCGAGCGTGATGTTCGAGAATGGTGCTTGCGTGCCCCAACGCGAGGGGGTATTTACGCCGTAAACGAAGGACTGAATGCACTGCTTGACCTCTTTGTAAGAAAGGTTGTCCACCTTTACAAAGGGCGCAAGATAGGTGTCGAACGAGGAGAACGCCTGCGCGCCCGCCCATTCGTTCTGCATGATGCCGAGGAAGTTGACCATCTGATTGCAGAGGGTCGACAGATGAGATGCAGGGGAGGATGTGATCTTGCCGGGTACGCCGCCAAGACCCTCTTTTATGAGCTGTTTAAGACTCCATCCGGCACAGTAGCCTGTCAGCATGGAAAGGTCATGCAGGTGGATATCGCAGTTACGATGCGCCGCGCCGATCTCCTCGTCGTAAATTTCGGAGAGCCAATAGTTTGCGGTGATCGCACCCGAGTTGGAAAGGATAAGTCCACCCACCGAATAGGTGACGGTCGAGTTCTCCTTTACGCGCCAGTCGAGTGCGCTGAGATATTTATCGACGGTCTCCTTATAGTCAAGGTAGGGATTTTTCATATTACGGAGCTTTTCGCGCTGTTTACGGTAAAGGATGTACGCCTTGGCAACTCCGTCGTAGCCGCCCTGGATAAGCACCTTCTCGACGCTGTCCTGGATATCCTCGACCGCTACAAATCCGTCCTTGATCTTGGGAAGGAAGTCTGCGGTGACCTTGAGTGCGAGAAAATCGATGATATTATCGGTGTAATCGGTCGACGTTGCCTCAAACGCCTTTTTCATTGCGTTTGTAATTTTGGAAATGTCAAAATCGACGCGCTTGCCGTCTCTTTTGATGATCTGATACATGTGTTCGTTTCTCCTTTTTGTTTTTTATAATGGGTTAAATTCCTCTGATCCCGACGTTCGGGAGATGTTTTTTTGCCGCATCGCAAAGATCTTCCATTTCTTCCGCCGAGAATGCCGAAAGACCTTGAGGGGCAACAAGATCTCCCGAATCCTTGAACATTTGAAGAAAATATGCCTTTGCTCCCGCTATCTCACGGGCGATCTCCTCGATACTGTCTCTTGTGTGTATTCCCTTCACCGCCGTTGTGCGAAATTCGTAATCGACAGTGCCCGAGATGAGAAGATCGACAGATCGGCGCAGTGCGACGGTATCGACACTCAAAAGACCTGTTGCCGCCGCGTAATCCTTTAGCGGATTTTTCACATCCATCGCGACATAATCGCAAAGGTGCTCGTCGATAAGCCCTGACAAACGCTCCGGATCGGTGCCGTTCGTGTCAAGCTTGATCATATATCCGAGCCTCTTTATCTCACGCATGAGCTCAGGCAGGTCGGCATGAAGGAGCGGTTCTCCGCCCGTTATGACGACGCCCTCAAGCACGCCCGACCGCTTTTTCAAGAGATCAAAGAGCACACCCTCATCAAGAAGCGAGATACTGTCGCTCGTGTGAGTGACAAGCGATGCGTTATGGCAGAACGGACAGCGGAAATTGCATCCGGGGGTAAATACTATGCACGCGACCTTGCCCGGATAATCAAGCAGGGTAAGCTTTTGGATGCCCGCAAGAGTCATATATTCGATCCGCCTTTCGTCGATGAATGCATCGGCAAAATGCCGACGGACATATTCTACCACATATATTTGATTTTGTCAATAGCATTTTCGAAATTTTTCAAAAAAAATCACAAGATATTGTGCCGCGCGTTTTTTGCAGACACAACATCTTGTGGTAGGCAACTATTTGTGAAGAATGCCGAAAATCGGATGTTTTGTTTGATTTTTATATGTTTTTTGCATTAAAGAAACAAAAAGGCTTGACAAATCGATCGCAAAGTGATATACTGTCAAGGCTGAAAACAACAAAAGGAGCCTCACTTTGGTCAACACGGTAATATTTATTCTCGAATGCTTCGGTGCGATCGCGTTCGCTCTCTCGGGTATCGTCGTCTCGGTTGAACGTGAGATAGATCCCGTCGGTGCATTTGTCGTTTCATTCATCACCGCTTACGGAGGCGGAATAATACGCGACCTTCTACTCGGAATAACGCCGCCTGCGGTATTTTGCCCGGGGCAGACGAGATTTTCCGCCCTCCTGTCGGTCGGCATCGCGATGGTGGTCTATCTTTTCGCCTATTTCAGAAGGACGTCTCCCTTGATCGGAAAGATCAAAAACGACCTGCTTTTCTATATTCTTGACGCCATCGGTCTGTCGATCTTCTGCGTGTCGGGTGCGACAACGGCGATAAATGTCGGATATGCCGATAATTTTCTGCTTGTCATCGCGTGCGGCGTCGTCAGCGGATGCGGCGGCGGCGTGCTTCGCGATATCTTCACAAGCCGCGTTCCGCTCGTCTTTCGCAAACACATATATGTTCTGCCCGCGCTGATCGGCACGGTTGTATATATTCTGCTCTGCGGATGCATGCCGCAAACGCCTGCGGCGGTGATCGGCATCCTGCTGATAATCGGCATACGGATACTCGCCATACGCTTCAAATGGAATCTGCCGATACCTCACGGCAAAGAAAATACCAAATAACATTTTACGCCGACGGTTCTTCCCGTCGGCGTAAATGATCTATATTATTTGTCTTTCTTCTCTTTGCTCTTGAAAAATCCCTTTTTTGCGGGCTTTTCGGCATCATCGGCGGTCTTTTCGGTGTTTTCGCTCTTCTCCTCGGTCTTGGGCGCTTCGGTCGCGACAACGCCGTTTGCGACAGCCGCAGGGACATCGACGCATCTGATCGCCGATTTGAGAATACGTATTCTCGTGCGGTCTCTGCCGGTCTCGATCATGCAGGTCTCGTCTTTTATGCTTACGATCTTGCCGATGATACCGCCGATGGTCGTGATCTCGTCACCGACCTGGAGGTTGTTGCGCATCTCGTTGGTTTCCTTCTCCTGCTTGCGCTGGGGACGGATCATGAAGAAATACATTGCCGCAATGAGTGCGACCATCATAATGATCATTGTCCAGCCGCCACCGCCTGCGTTTGCTTCGTCGGCAAGGACGTAAAAATAGTTCATGTAAGACATTTAGTCATCCTCTTTCGTTTTGTTAAAATTTGTTATCCCATACATTATAAATGATAAACTCGCCGATTTCAATAGTTTTTTGAAAAATTCAATTATACTTTACAATTTTTGCGGAGAAAGATAATCATCTCTCGTTATCGCGCAGATCGAGATATCGCGATATTTGCCTTTTACGAACATGAGCGACCTTGCGGTTCCCTCATATGTCATGCCGATCTTCTCCATCACGCGGCGGCTGGCGGTATTTTCGACCATGTATCTTGCCTCTATCCTGTTCAGCCCGAGCTTTTCGAAACCGAATTTCAAAACGAGCCGTCCTGCCTCGGTCGCAAATCCGTGTCCCGCATATTTGGGATTTATGACATAGCCTATCTCGCCGACGCGGTTTTGCGTATCGATCCTCGTAAATCCGATCGTTCCTATCATGTGTGAGTCTTCCTTTGAAACTATCGCCCAATCGTGATAATCTCCCGCACGATAATGCTTGCAAACGACGCGAATGTATCCGCGCGTATATGCAAGGCTCGGGTGGGGTGACCAAAGAAGATATCTCGTCACGTCCTCACGTGACGAATAGTCGTGCATGTCGCATGCGTCACCGCGTCCGATCATGCGCAGAACAAGTCTTTTGGTCTCGAGCGTTGGTGGGGTGCGGAAAATACGCGAAATATCACTGCTGTTCATTCGGAAGCTCATCCTTTCGGCGCATACATGTCGGCGCATGGTCTATTATACAATTTTTTTCGAATAATTTCAAGTTTTTTTACATAATTTTTCGTCAAAAATATTGATTTTTTTTCAGATATGTAGTAGAATATCCAAAGGCATACCGTCAAAGCCCAAAGCATACAATTGCCTTGGTGAAGATCGGTGAGAAACAAACGAAAGAAAACGATAAAAGCAGGTCATGTTGTCGTGTCGACGGCAGGGGTGATCGGATATGTGTTCGGTATCCTGCTCTGTATTGTCATCGGGAGAGCCGGCATAAAGCTTGCAAGAGAGAGTGCTGACATCGATACGCTCTGTCACATCCTGCTTTGGCAAGCGATTTTCTTCATTATTATTCTAGCAAGCGGACATATCGGGCACAAGACTGCAATATGTGCGACGGCTTTGTTTATAAGGGGTGTGCTTGCGGGATATTCATCGACATATCTGCTCAGGATGCAAGCCGATCTGCTCTATTTTATGCACACCGCGGTGAGCGTGCTCGTCATGACGGCTTTGACATCGACGGCAAGGGTCACCACGGAAAAGCGGGGAGTCGAGCGTGCTGTATGCGTGTTTTTTCTCCTTGGCATCACACAGGCGGCAGTCATCGTTTTTTATCTTACAATACTCGCAATACTCGGCATATGACCGAAAAAGGAAAGAGGGCTGGCATTGAAAAAGGACGATCGCGAGAGAGACTTTGAAGAGGAGTCTCCGAAAAAGCGAAAAAAATTCAATCTCTTCAACTTCTTTTATGAAAGAAGCGAAAAAAGGCGGCAGGATCTCGTATATGATCCGAATCACAAGAGGGATCTCCCTTTCTTTTTCAGGATGGCGTTTGACCACGCGTCGAACATATTGTATCTGAACCTGATGACGGTGCTCGGCAATTTTCCGATCTTCCTGATACTGCTCGTGTTCAGCGAAAATCTGCATCTGAAAATGACCGCCCCCGCCGATCCGCTCTTTGCGCCGATCTACGGTGCGCTGCAGCTCTCGGCAGGCTCTCCCGCCACATCATCGCTCTACGGGCTTTACGGAGCGGCAGCCGATGTTTCGATATGGACACCGACAGTCTATGTTCTGTTCATCGTCGGAATTATTCTGCTTGCGCTGACTTTCGGTCCGGTCAATGTCGGGACGAGCTATATCCTGCGCAACATCGTCAAGGGCGAGCCCATCTTTTTGTGGAGCGATTTCTGGTACGCGATAAAGCGTAACAAAAAGCAGGAATTTGTTTTCGGCGCGCTTGATCTCGGATTTATGTTCCTGATAGCCTACGACATATATTTCTTCTATGTCAACTTCAATTATTCGGAACTTTCGAGCATGTTCAGCATATTCTTCTGCCTCGGCATCTTTGTCGCCGTCATCTACTCGGTAATGCGCTACTATATCTATATAATGATGGTAACCTTCGATCTCTCGATCAAGAAACTTTTGAAGAACGCGCTGATCTTTGCTGTAGTCGGCTTCAAACGCAACATCTGCGCATTCATCGGTATCGCGATCGTGATCGTCATTAATTTCATGATAGCGGTACTGTATATGCCGATCGGCATCGTCCTGCCGCTGATCTTTACCATATCGCTCTGTTCGTTCATGGCGGCATACGCGGCATGGCCAAAGATCAAAGAGATAATGATCGACCCGTATGAGGACGAAAACACCGAGGATGCCTGACGAAAAATGCGAATATCCTGCAAAATTTTGTGTACAAAGAGTTAACTTTTTGTATAACCCCTTCCATTTTTGCCTGTTTTGTGGTATAAAATAAAGAGCGGTCCTTTCCGCGGACGAAATGATCAACTAAAGTACAAATAAAAGGAGACAGTCCTAAAATGAAAAAATCCATAAGGGCGGTGGCTCTTGCTGCCGCGATCATGCTCACTGCTTCGTCGCTCGTCGGATGCAGTGCCTACAAAAATCCCGAAAAATACATCACCATCCCCGGAAAGGGCGAGGTTGTAGTCAAGAATGCGGACATTAAGAAGGAATATGACGAAAACGTCGAAGAGATCCGAGAGGACAACCGCGAGACCAACTACACTCTGCTTGAAAGCAAAGACGAGACCGTAAAAGACGGTGACAAAGTAAACATCTACTATGATGGCAAACCCTTTGACGAAAGTCTTAATCTCTCTGCAAGCACGCTCGAGGGCATGAAATATACCGAGGAGACCGAAAAGAAGGCAAACGAGGAGATCGAAGACGAGGATGACAAGGCACATGGCTACGAGCTTGTTATCGGCTCCGGCTCTTTCATCAAGGAATATGTCGATTCATCCGACGCGTCCAAGAATACGGAGGGCTTTGAGGAACAGCTTATCGGCGCAAAAGCAGGCGACACTGTAAAGGGCATCAAGGTCACCTTCCCTGCCGATTATCAGACCACCGAGCTTCAGAAGGTCGTTGCCGAGTTCACCGTAACTATCGTCAGCATCTCGCGTGCGCATGTCGAAGACGATTCTCAGATCACCGTAGGCTACGAGTTCACAAATCTGAACGAGACCGAGGACAAAGAGGACGACAAGAAGGACGATACCGATGCTCAGGTCGAGGGTGACAACGACTCCAAGGACGAGGCCGAGACTCCCACCGAGACAAAGAAGTTCGAGGACATCTTCAAGAGCGGCACATTTACCTACGATTTTACCGATCTTGAGTCGAGCAAGGGCAAAAAGATCTTTGATTTCATTGAGATCGACAGCTACATCGATAACCTCAAGAAGGTAGCTCTTAACGACAGCTACATCGTAAAGGTCACTGTTCCCGACGATGCCGGTGATGCATACAAGGACTACAGGGGCAAAGAGATCGAAATGAAACTTACCGTAACCAAGATCGATCATCAGCCTGAATGGAATGACAAGTTCATCAAGAAATACACAAGCGGTCAGTACAAGACTGTTGCCGAATACGAGGAATACGCAATGAAGGCACTCAAGCAGAGCAAGGCGTTTGAAGTGATCAGCGAAAAGGTCGTTGTCAACGAGTACCCCAAGAGCGAGCTTGAGTCGGCATACAAGAATTACGTTTACCAGCTCGTATATTCCAAGCTCGGCAACAAGGATCCCGGAGATTTCACTCAGAAGGAGCTTGAAGAAAAGATCTCCGAGAGCGATTATCAGACCATTTACAACAGCGCGGCAGTAAGTGCTAAGGACTCGGTTAAGCAGAGACTCACTATCGAATACCTCTGCAACTACTTCGACATCTCCCTTTCCAAGAAGGAGTATAACGAAAAGCTGTCAAGCGAGCTGTCGAGCAACTTCTACAACTACTATCAGTACGGAATTTACGACGTAAACTCTCTTGAGAGCTACTACGGCAAGGATTATTTCGAGCTTCAGTTCAAGACCGAAAAGATGCTTGAAAAGATCACCGAATACGTAACATTCGAAGATTGATCATAATTATAATACGAGGATGCCTCAAAAAGAGGCATCCTCGTTTTGTTATTATTCTATATCATATCGATGCTTACGGAAAGCAAAAAGCACGCCACTCGGCGTGCTTTTGGAGCTGCTAATCAGAGTCGAACTGATGACCTCATCCTTACCAAGGATGCGCTCTACCAACTGAGCCATAGCAGCGTTTTTGTCAACATTGCAATTATAGCACATTGTTTCGCTTTTGTCAAGTCTTTTTTGAAAAAAACTTAAAATATTTCAAAAATTCTCCTTCGGATCGCAAAAAGGCGGTCATCCGAAGGAGATCCTTGGCTATATTACGAATTTACACGATATCTGTAGATCTTTGCCGAGCGTTTTTTATCGATGCGGATATCGACACCGCTCATAAGCTCCGACCCGAGAAGGGTACGATCCGGGTCAACACCGTCCACATCCCAAAGAGTGTACTCAGCATCGGGCAAGAGGTCACAAAGGGCAAACGAGCATGTTGTATAGGGAGAGTCTTCCCTTCTGAACACCTGCAGAATACCGTCGCCCTGTTCGGGGCGATTGAACTGCACGGCGGACCACACATCAGTCTTATCCGAGACGATGGTCATCGGAAACATGTCGGCGGAGAAATAGGGTCGAAGTTCGAGATACTCATCGGCATGCTTTCTGAGCAGTTCGAGCTTTTCGGGATCGTCTCCGAAGCTATCGCGCGCCGAGAAGGTGTAGTTGGTCGTCATTGAGGAATCGTAAGCCGATCTTATGCGATATCCGTCATAAGGACGACCGCTTCCGCTCCCCGAGAAGGGCATCCACATGTTAAAGCTTAAGTGATGCGACTGAACGCCGATTATCGAGTAATTCGCGGGGCACTGCATATCGCTTCTCCAAAGAGGCATACTGCGGCGAAGCGTCTCGATATCGATACGCCGTCCGCCCGACGCACAGTTATCAATGATAAGCGAGGGATAGACCTCAAGAAGCGCGTCCCACAGCTTGTAAAGACCGCATATATGCTTGATCTCGGTGATACCGCGGCGGTGCTCGCCATCGGCAGAGCGCCAATATTCGAGCGGCTCGAAATTAAAGTCCTGACGCAGGCAATCTATGCCGATCTTATCGATCAGCGTACAAAGCGTCGTGAATATATACTGCCATGCGTCGGGATTTCCGAGGTCGAGCAGATTTGCGGGATTGTCCTTGCCGCCGATATGTATGAAGTACTCGGGATGCTCGAGGATGATCGGCGTACCCGAGATGACTCGCTCGGGTTCAAACCACAGCAGAAATTTCATTCCCGCATCGTGTATCTCTTTTGAAAGCTCAACAAGACCATCGGGATGAACGGCGGGAGCGGGCGTCCAATCGCCGGTGTGCGACCACCAATCCCCTTCAAACTCATCGGGGGTCGGGAGGGTCGTCTCGCCGTACCAGCCGGCATCCATCCAAACATACTCGAACGGCAGCTTGGCATTCTTTATCGCCTTGACACGCAAAAGTGCCTCATCGGTCGTCATGCCGCCCCATATACCCGCGCAAAAAGGGCCGTAGTCTCCCCTGCCCTCTCTGCCGATCAGCGAGAAATGCTCCTTGACAAGTCTGCGCCACTTATTGTGGGCGTGCGCGGCGTCGCCCTCGAAGAGCATGACCACCGCCGACGAGGTTCTGAAGCTCTCGCCCGGGAGAAGATAAAAATCGGTATCCGCAACCTTTGATCTGATCTTGACCGTGTTTTCGGTGCGAGTTATGTCGGCATGCCATTGTCCGCTCCAGCCGACCGCGTAAAAGAGCCCGTGTCCGTCTCCGAGATCTATTCTGAAAAAAGGAGCATTAAGATCGGACGATCTGCCGCCACGGCACTCGTAGGATCGAGTCTCGTCCGCAAATATTCGCTCCTCCCTTGCCGAAAACTCGTAATTGTCCCATACCGAGCCCACGGGATTGTAAATAAGCATACCGCCGCTCTCGGGTATGTACGCGCCGCCGACGCGACGCTCGCATTTCGGCGCATCAAGCTCGAGGTCGCAGTCCCAAAGCTCGGTGACGACACCGGTCGGTGTATCGGAGGTGTTTTCGAAGTGATCAACGACCTCCCACGCGTCATATTTTTTGATATAGCTCAGTATGCGTGTTACGCAAAGTCCGCCGCGCAGAGTGATCTTTGTTTCAATGCGATCCTCTTTTTTATCGGTCTCTGCCGACAATATCGCATCCTCATACGGTCTGCCGTCGTACAGAAACGACAGCTTGGTCTTGTCCGATATGTTTGTTATATCCATGGATATGTTCTCCTTTTAGAATGAGATCTCTGTAGAAGTTATACCATATCCTGTGCGATTTGTCAATACTGTTTTCAAAAAAAGTGAAGGAATAACAAACGGGAGCCTTATTTCGAGACTCCCGTTTGTTATTGAGAATTATCAGCCCTTCGGTACAAAAGAGCTGCAATCGGTGCATGCGACCTCGGTGGGATTTTGCTCGTGCGTTACCACGCGGATCGACTTAAGCGAGCAGTAGTTCTGCCCTCCGCAATGATTCTTGCATTCGGATACGGTACATTCAATGGCAGTGTTTGCCTTTTCGCGGCAATTGCAACCGAGATTTTTATCGTTCATAGGACACCCTTCCCGATCAAACGGTCAAAGCCGATGATCATTTGAATTTTTGATATTTGATATTTGCGACCTGCAAAAATGCACTTCGCTATGCTATTATCCCCGACACGAGGCGATCTATTCGTTGATCCCTGCGAATTACATCGAAAAAAGTTCACAAAAAAATCATGTCAAAGTGCTTGACAGGCGCGGTGATTATGAGTATAATATCGATTAGTTTGGAAACTAACTATTTTTTGAATATTCGAATAAAGGATGAGAGGAGGCGCATATTTTGAGTAACGAAAAGAAGCGTGACGATTTCAGGCAAACACCGATGATGCTGATAAACGACTGTTCGCGGTTGTTCGGGCGATGCATGCGACGGCATTCGGATGAATTGGGATTTCCCTACGGATATCGAGATCTGCTGATGAGGCTTGCTTTTTTGAAACGGCAAAACAGCGAGGGAGTTGCGCAAAACGAGCTTGCGAAAATGACGCATCTGTCGCCGCCCACCGTATCGGCAACGCTCGAAAAGCTCGAACGCGACGGGCTTATCTCGCGAGAGAGCGACGCGAGCGACGCCAGGCGAATGAGAGTCAAGCTCACCGATAAGGGATACGCGCTTGATGTTGAAAACCAGGAGTACGCGGGGGCGCTTGAGAGGCAAGCTCTTGCCGCGCTTGACGAGAGCGAACAAGCCGAGCTTCGGCGACTGTTAATAAAAGTAATAGACGCGCTTGCCGATGAGGGCAAGGAGCGCGCTCAGACCGAGAGGTCGGAAAGGAAGGAAACAAATTGAAAAGATGGTACAAGTATATTAAACCCTATCTGCCGTTCTTTATTATCGGACCGCTTTGCATGATCGTCGAGGTCATCGGAGAGGTGCTCATGCCGAAATATCTTGCGACAATAATCAACCAAGCAAAAGCCGGCACGCTGACGATCGGCGGCAGTATAGGAGTTGCGGGGCTTATGATCCTCACGGCACTGCTCATGATGGCAGGCGGTGTCGGAGGTGCATATTTCGGAGGAAAGGCGTCGGTCAATTTTGCCGCCGACCTTCGCGCCGATGTTTACGCAAAGGTTCAGAAATTCTCGTTTGCGAACATTGACAATTTTTCGTCAAGCTCGCTTGTCACGAGGCTGACAAACGATGTAACGCAGGTACAGAACATAGTCAACATGGCACTGCGAATGCTCCTGCGCTCGCCGGGCATGCTTATCGGCGGACTCATAATGGCGATCTCGCTGAAGCCCTCCTTGTCGGTCGTATTTGCGGTCACGATACCGCTCATGCTTATCTCGGTCATCAGCATCATCAGAGTCGGATTTCCGAGATTCTCGCGCATGCAGACAAAGATCGACGCACTCAACTCGACCGTACAGGAAAACATAACGAACATGCGCGTCGTTAAGTCATTTGTACGCGAGGATTTTGAAAAAGACAAATTTGCCGCCGCCAACAAGGATCTCAAGGATTCGGGCATGTCGGCAATGCGTGTTATGATATTCATGTCACCGGTCATGACTCTGTTTATGAATCTGACCATTCTTGCCGTTATATTCTTCGGCGGACAGATCGTTCTCGATTTCGGCATGGATATCGGCGACCTTTCGGCATTTATCACTTATGTATCGCAGATCCTTTCATCGCTCATGATGGTCACCTTCATGTTCATGATGTCCTCGCGTGCAATAGCATCGGGCAAGCGTATCTGCGAGGTACTCGACGAAAAGCTCGACATCGATGACGAAAACGCAAAATATCCCGAAAAAATGGTAAACTCGGGCGATATTGAGTTCAGAGGCGTCAGCTTCCGTTACTACAAAAGCAGTGAAGAGCCTGTTCTCGACAATATCAGCATAAAGATCAGATCGGGCGCGACTGTCGGCATTATAGGCTCGACCGGATGCGGCAAAACGACGCTCGTTTCGATGATACCGCGTCTTTATGATACAGACAGCGGCGAGGTCCTCGTTGACGGCGTAAATGTCAGGGATTATTCGCTCCGCAACCTGCGCGAAGGCGTCGGCATGGTGCTCCAAAAGAACGTGCTCTTCTCGGGCACGATAGAGGAAAACCTCCGTTGGGGCGACGAGCACGCAAGTGCCGAGGAGCTGACATCTGCGGCAAGATCGGCGCAGGCAGACAAATTTGTTCGCGATTTCACGCACGGCTATCAGACCGAGCTCGGTCAGGGCGGCGTTAACGTCTCGGGCGGACAGAAACAGCGTCTCTGCATCGCGAGAGCACTGCTCAAAAAGCCGAAGATCTTAATTCTCGACGACTCCACATCGGCGGTCGATACCGCAACCGAGGCACAGATCAGATCGGCGTTCAAAAACGAGCTTGCATCATCCACAAAGATCGTCATTGCGCAGAGGATCACATCGGTCGCCGATGCCGACATGATAATCGTAATGAGCGACGGCAAGATCACGGGTGTCGGCACTCATGATGAGCTGCTAGCATCGAATGAGGAATACCGCGAGATCTACGAATCGCAGACCGGAAAAGCGGCAGTGTAAAAATCCAACGAAAGGAAAGCCTTTAGCTTAAGATACAGAACACATGGCAAGAAATCTTAATGAACTTCAAAAGCAGTATTCAAGCTCTCGGACGGTCGGACCTCGAATGGGCGGTCCGGGGAGAGGACCGGGCGGTCCGAGAGGGCGACGCGGAGGCGCAGGCGGTGGCGGAAAGCCGAAAAATGCGTCTAAAACGATAGGAAGACTGCTGTCTTATGTCGGAAACTACAAATATCTGTTTATAGTCGTCCTGTTTTGCATGCTCGTGTCGACCATCACATCGCTGATCGGCTCATACATGCTCGCACCTATCATCAACAAGATCACGCTCGCGGTAAAACCCGACGCGAAATTAGAGATCAGCTCGCTTGAAAGGGTCGCAGACAAGGTCATCACGAAGATCGCCGCAAGCGTATCGCCTTTTCTGGGCGAAAAAATCGGCGCGGTAATGGTCTATGTAATTACTGCGCTGATCATCCTGCTCATTGTATATGCGCTCGGCATATTGACCTCCTATCTGCAAGCGAGACTTATGATGAAGATCTCGCAAAGTGCGCTTGAAAAGATCAGAAACGATCTTTTCAACAAGATGCAATCTCTGCCGATACGCTTCTTTGACACGCATCCGACCGGCGAGATAATGTCGCGTTTCACAAACGATGTTGACAACATTGATGTCATGCTCAACAACTCGCTGACCTCACTTATATCGGGCTGTGTCACGCTGATCGGAACATTTATCTTCATGGTAACGACCAACAAGCTTCTGACACTGATCACGATCGTCTTTATCCCGATCTTCACCTTCGGCGGTGCGGCGATCGCAAAAGCTTCTTCAAAATATTACAGCGGACAGCAAACAGCCCTCGGTGCGGTCAACGGCTACATTGAGGAATCGGTCTCGGGGCAGAAGGTCATCAAGGTCTTCAATCACGAGAACACATGTGTTGAGGAATTTGACATGCTCAACGACGATCTGCGCGACAAACAGTTCAAGGCGCAGTTCTACGGCGGCATCATGGGTCCCATCATGGGCAACACATCGCAGATAAGCTATGCCGTGACCATCGGCGTCGGCGGAATAATGATGTGCACAAGCTCATTCTCGCCCGGTGCGCTGACCGTATTCGCAAGCTACTCAAAGCAGTTCGCGATGCCCATTAATTCGATATCGCAACAGATGACCAACGTCTTCTCTGCCCTTGCGGGTGCGGAGCGCGTGTTTGATGTAATGGACAGCACCCCCGAGACACCCGATGTTCAGAACGCCGCCGCTCCGAGCACTCTACACGGCGATGTAAAATTCGAGAATGTGACATTTGGCTACAATCCCGACAAGGTCATCCTTAAGAACATTTCGCTCTACGCCCATCCCGGACAGAAGATCGCATTTGTCGGATCAACCGGTGCAGGAAAGACGACCATCACCAATCTGATCAACCGCTTCTATGACATTAACGAAGGTACGATCACGATCGACGGCAGAAATGTCACCGACTACAAGCGCGATTATCTGCGCTCGAACATCGCGATGGTGCTTCAGGACACGCACCTCTTTACGGGAACTGTCATGGAGAACATCAGATACGGTCGTCTTGATGCAACCGACGATGAGGTCATCGCGGCGGCAAAGACCGCGTCGGCTCATTCGTTCATCATGAGGCTCTCGGACGGCTACAACACCATGCTTGAGGGCGACGGTGCAAACCTTTCGCAGGGACAGCGACAGCTTCTCAACATCGCGCGTGCCGCTCTGTCAAAAGCACCGATACTCGTGCTTGACGAGGCAACATCCTCTGTCGACACCCGTACCGAGCGTCACATTGAACGCGGCATGGATCGACTGATGAAGAACCGCACGACATTCATCATTGCTCACCGACTCTCGACAGTCAGGAACTCGAACGCCATCATGGTGCTCGAGGCGGGCGAGATAATCGAGCGCGGAACACACGATGAACTGCTCGACATGAAGGGCAGATATTACGAGCTCTACACCGGCAAAAAGGAGCTTGCGTAAATTTTACAAAGACCACAGACCGTCTCGTGTGCCAAAAGCATACGGGACGGTCACTTTTTGGGAACATTAGACGATAAAAAATTCGATTAAAAAGTTAAAATTTGCAGATTGTAAAATGAAGTTGCAACATTAAGTTTTCAAAAAAGAATATCCAT